>JAZKYK010000042.1:0-49484 GCA_045612125.1 Alloprevotella sp. | reverse complement strand
TTCTGTGAATGTTATTCTTGCAGCTGCTGCATATAACTTCAAAAGAGCAATGAGAGCTCTTTTGTGGCTTATACAAAAAATCAGAGAAATCCTAATTAATGATAGAATTTCTCTGAAAATGGATTTTTAAGGGACGACTATATAAAAAAGTTAAACGCGCTTCGTGGGGACAAAAGTGGAGGTTCGGCGAACGACTCGGCGGGAAATTTTTCCTACATCCGACTAAATTTTTACTACATCAAACCAAATTTTAACGACATCAAACCAAATTTCGCAATATTTTTGATCCTTTTGACACGAAAAAAGGGGGCTTTGAGGCCCCCTTCTACTTTCTACACAAATTTACTATATATTCCAGAAAATTCCAAATTTCAGAAACCGTGCCAAAAACCGAAAGGATCAACGCGATTTTTAAAAACTTTACAAAATGATAGTTTTACCCCCTTTTTTCTGACATTTTGATATTTTGCCTTTTTTCAAAAATGGGCAAAAGGATCAAAGCCACCTGAAGGGTGTGTTATGACAATGAGGTTTCTTAAGTCTACAAGACAACGAGTCAACGAGTCTACAAGTCAACGAGACAACAAGACAACAAGACAGCGAGTCAACAAGACAACGAGTTAACAAGACAACGAGTCAACGGGCCATCCACAAATGACACGGATGAACGCAAACGATTAGGTGTAGGGGCCGATCTCCGTGTCGGCCCGTCGTCACCCAACGCACCTATCGTCATTTCCCTGTTTTTATGTTGCTGGTAGGGACGCAAAACACCAGTGTCCGCAGTTGGTTTTATACCTCACGCAAAGTTTTTATTTCCCACAAATTTCACAAATTATCACAGATGGATCTGTGTTCATCCGTGGGCATAAATAATACGTGTTTATCGACGGGCCGACACAGAGATCGGCCCCTACAACCATGCGGTTTGTGGACGCTGGTGTATTGCGTCCCTACTCACAACTGTGTGCAACCATGCGCTAGCTAAACTGGCTGAAGGCCCAACAAGCTACCACCCCAGGGCAAGCAAACGCAGTGAGCGACACCCTGGGTGTGATCGCGAGGACGAGTCCGCGCTGAAAGTGCAAAAGCCCACCGACAAAAGGCACGGATGAATGCAAACAATCAGTTGTAGGGGCCGCATGGCAAAAGACGCCGAAGGTGTCTCCGCTCGATAACCGGGGTGTGCGAGCGTTAGCGAGTACCCCCGGACTCGGATGCACCCCATCGATGCACCCCGAAGGGTGTGCCCCAGCAATTGGGCAAGTATACCACAGAATCTAAATCTTTGCGTTCCTTTGCGACTTTGCGTGAGATGAAATAAAAAGCCGGATGGCGCTCACGTCAGTGAGCAGAGTCTGTGTAAGTGCTTTCTGTGTGCCCAAACAGATTATTCTGAGAGATCATTTCACACAGATGAATGTTATTTGTTTTTCACACAGAATTCACAGAATCCACAGACTTTTGTACGCGCTACACTTGTGCTTGCCATGCGGTAATGAACGATTAGCGAAGTTGAGAGATGAGAGATGAGAACCACATCCTAAAGGCTGTTACTCATTACTCATTGTTCATTGACTTGAAATTCCTCTGGATGGCGTACTCGCTAATCGTTCTATGCCTGTTGTCTCGTTGTCTTTTTTTGTCTCACACGGAAAACACACTTACACAGACTTTGCTTACAGACGTGAGTGCGTGTAGCCATTCGGATAATTTATTTTTTACCAGACTATTATTTTTTACACATCACTAACTCTATCTGCAAGCAACCAATTTATAGCCAATACACAATTTATCGTGTATCCATCTTGTTCTATAGTGCATTCCTCACCATCCATCATCACTAATGTAAGGTTGGTGCAATGTGTATATGCAGCACCCTTCAGCAGTCCGCCTATTTCACGATTATACAATTTTGTAGTGGGATCCTGGAAATTGTATGTTACTTGTATCAATTCCTCAACATGCCCCATTCTTGTCCTAACAAAGTCCACCTCAAAACTTTTGTGCTTACGCAAATAGAACAGTTGTTCTGTTTCACTGTTCATCCTACGCATCAATTCCACCGCTACTGCATTCTCTAACCTCCACCCTAAATTAGGAGTTTGGAGAAAATCTTCGTGGTTGGTAATGAAGGCTGGGTCTATAGCATAGCATTTGCGAAGCGATTGCTTCTCTGAACTTTTGAAAGAAAACAAAGGCAAAAGACGAAACAAATAAGCCTCCTGCAAGTAATGAATATAATTCTTAGCTGTATGTAGCGACCCTAACCCAAACTGCTTTTGTATTTGAGTATACGACACCTCTTGACAAAACAAATCTAGCATGCTATTTGCAATATCTGCCAAAGTCTTCTCATGCTTCACCTTATATCTCTTGCTGATATCTTTGTGTATAATCGCCTTAAAAAGCGAAAGCGTGTAGGTATAGGGATTGTTAAGTTTTTGAAGTTCAGGGAAACCGCCTTGCTTTAGATAGTCCTCAAGCGTTGTATATCTTAAGGCTTTTGCCTTGGTGGAGAGCGATTCACTATCTATGTTTCGCATCATACAGTACTCCTTGAAGGAAAAAGGGTACAGTTCAATCTGATTATATCTGCCAGTCAAGTGCGTAGCCAACTCTCCTGACAACAAATTAGCATTGCTGCCTGTCATTACTATTCGCAATCCTTGTCGCAACAAACGATTAACGAACAAAGGCCATTTAGGGATATTCTGAATTTCATCAAATAGCACATGGGTTATATTTCCATACACTTTGTACAATGCATCCATCACATTGTTCAACTGATCAGCTTTTAGTCCAGCCAACTGTTCGTCATCAAAGTTTACATATCCAAACATCACGCCGCTTTCCTTAAGTACCTTAGTGCACAATGTGGATTTGCCACTACGACGTACACCAATTACAACTTGTGCCAAATTACTCTGCAAGTCAAACAGCCTCTCCTCTACACGAGAGCACAAAAACTTGGTATCCAACCTAGATATTTCCTCCTTCTGGTCGTATAATATTTGCCTTATGTCCATAACTTTCTGATTTTGTGTTACAAAGATGAGAAAAAACTTTCAATTAAAAAACCCTTCACTGCACAAAATGGAAAATTTTCAGCGCTTTCACTGCACAAAATGGAAAGATTTCAGCGTTTTTACTGCACAAAAAGGAAAATCAAGCGTTTTTAAAGTATCATCATCATTGAACCTTCAGCCCGTTAAGGTGCCGCATGGCAAAAGACGCCGAAGGTGTCTCCGCTCGATAACCGGGGCGTGCGAGCGTTAGCGAGTCCCCCCGGACTCGGATGCACCCCATCGATGCACCCCGAAGGGTGTGCCCCAGCAATTGGGCAAATATACCACAGAATCAAATTCTTTGCGTTCCTTTGCGACTTTGCGTGAGATGAAATAAAAAGCCCACAAATGACACTCTTCTTGCTTTTTTACCCACGGATAATCACGGACTAACACAGACTTTTGCACGCGCTACGCTTGTACTTACCATGCGATTAATCTGGATGGCAACTCGTTGACTTTAAATTTCCGAATGGTGACTTGTTGACTCTTTGTCTTGTAGACTTGTTGTCTTCGCTTAGCGAAATCGCTAATCGTTAATCGTTTTTTAGTCACTAAAGCTCGTATTCGCACAGAAAAATGTAACTTTGCAGTTTGTAGAATAAAAATAATAAAACAACATAAAATACATGAAGAAATTTAACAGAACTTTAGTTACTTCGGCTTTACCATACGCTAATGGTGGTGTACATATTGGTCACTTGGCTGGTGTGTATGTACCTGCCGATATCTATGTGCGCTACTTGCGCATGAAGGGCGAAGAAGTGCTCTTTATTGGTGGTTCGGACGAACATGGTGTGCCCGTAACAATCCGTGCTAAGAAGGAAGGCATTACTGTGCAAGACGTGGTGGACCGCTACCATAATTTGATTAAGGATTCGTTTGAGGGTTTCGGCATTTCGTTCGATGTATATTCACGCACAACAAGCGACACACACAAGAAGCATGCTTCGGACTTCTTCCGTAAGCTCTATGATGAAGGTAAGTTCGTGGAAATGGAAACCGAACAATTCTACGATGAAGAAGCACAAGAGTTCTTAACCGACCGTAACATCAAGGGCGAATGTCCTCGTTGCCATGCACCTGAGGCTTATGGCGACCAATGCGAAAAGTGTGGTTCTACACTCTCGCCCGAAGAACTCATTAATCCTTACAACGCTGCTACAGGAAATCCCTTGGTGAAGCGCAACACCAGCCACTGGTACTTGCCCTTAAACGACCATCAGGAATGGTTGGAAAAGTGGATCCTTGAAGACCATAAGGAATGGCGTCCAAACGTGTACGGACAATGTAAGAGTTGGTTAGACCTTGGTTTGCGCCCACGTGCCGTGACGCGCGACCTTGACTGGGGTATTCCCGTGCCCGTTGAAGGTGCGCAAGGCAAGGTACTCTACGTGTGGTTTGATGCGCCCATCGGTTACATCTCAAACACAAAAGAACTTCTTCCCGACACATGGGAAAAGTGGTGGAAGCAGGACGACACACGCTTGATTCACTTCATCGGTAAGGACAACATCGTGTTCCACTGCATCGTGTTCCCCGCCATGCTTAAGGCTGAGGGTTCTTATATCTTGCCCGACAATGTACCTTCAAATGAATTCTTGAACCTTGAAGACGACAAGATCTCAACATCTCGCAACTGGGCGGTGTGGTTGCACGAATACTTGGTGGACTTCCCTGGTAAGCAGGACGTGCTCCGCTATGTGCTCACAGCCAACGCACCCGAAACAAAGGACAATAACTTTACTTGGAAAGACTTCCAGGCACGCAACAATAATGAATTGGTGGCGGTGTATGGCAACTTCGTGAACCGTGCATTGCAGCTCACCAAGAAATATTACGAGGGCGTAGTACCTGCATTAGGTGAACTCACTGAAGCCGACCAACAAATGCTTCAGGATTTCCAGGCCGCTAAGGCTGAAATGGAACGCTTGTTGGATGCCTTCCGCTTCCGCGATGCTCAGAAGGAAGCCATGAACATGGCACGCATTGGTAATAAATACTTGGCCGACAGCGAACCATGGAAGGTGGTGAAGACCGACCCTGAACGCGTGAAGACCATCCTGCACCTTTCATTGCAATTGGTGGCTAACTTAGCCATTGCCTTTGAACCATTCTTGCCTTTCAGCTCGGAAAAGCTCCGCCAAATGCTGAACTTAACCGCATTCACCTGGAAGGACCTTGGCGAAATGAACCTCCTTCAGGAAGGACATCAATTGGCTGAACCTGCATTACTCTTTGATAAGATCGAAGACGAAGCCATTGAAAAGCAACTCGCTCGCCTTGAAGACATCAAAAAGCAAAACGAAGAAGCAAAGAAGCTTGAAGAAGCAAAGCACTTCAAAGCAAAGCCCATCAAGAACGATGTGACTTTCGAAGAGTGGGAAAAGCTTGACATCCGCGTAGGAACAATCCTGGAATGCGAACGCGTGCCCAAGGCCGACAAGCTCCTGAAGTTCCTCATTGCCGACGGTTTGGAAAACAGAACCATCCTCTCAGGTATTGCACAGCACTACAAACCTGAAGATTTGGTAGGCAAGCAAATTTGCTTCATCGCAAACTTCCCCGCACGCAAAATCAGAGGCATCGAAAGCCAAGGTATGATCCTCTCGGCTGAAAACTTCGATGGTTCACTCTCTGTACTCACTTTAGACCGCGAAACAAAACCTGGTTGTCCTGTCGTATAGCGATGGGCAACCACAACCAGGCGAACGACACCAGAAATAATCAACAATCACCCCCCCTAAAAAAACTTTTTCACTTGAAAAACACAACCAGACATCAGCAAAAGCACAATCAAGAGCAGACCCAGAACATGGTGCAAACTCTGCATAGATTGCAAGTGGCGGCAACGTTGCTTGCTGAGGAGGGCTTGGCTGAATTTGAAGAAACAGTGAAAAAGGAAATGGACGACAATCCTGCACTTGAGGAACGCGATGAATGGAATGAGGGAGAACAAGATACCTTTACCAACGACGAACCCAACGATGAGGACACCGAAGAAGGGGAATCTGAAGAAACGGGGCGCGATGCCGACTATGACATGGGGCGCGACGACGCACCACGAGATGACGATGGGTTGGATTTATCGGACTACGTGAGCACAGAGCCACGCTATGCCGCCGATATCGTTAATGAAATATCAGCCATCAACACACAAACATTCTACGAAACATTGATTGAACAGATGAACGACTATGACCTTGACGAAACCGATCAAGAAATCATGCGCTACATCATTAGTTCGCTCGATAGCAATGGATACCTGACGAAGGATGTTGATGTCATCATGTACGAAATCAGCTTCAAGCTGTATATCGACACCACCATTGAACATATTGAAAAACTGGTGCATATCTTGCAACAGTTTGAACCCCATGGTCTTGGAGCGCGCAACCTGCAGGAATGCTTACTGCTGCAAGTAAAAGCCTGGTCAGATGAAGTGGCCTTAAAGGGCAAAGCCATACAAGCATTAGACAACCACTTCGCTTTGTTTTCAACGCTTAATTGGTCAGATTTAAAAAGACGCTTAAACCTCAACGACGAGGACTTTGATGCCCTTAAACGATTGCTCATGCGCCTCAACCCTAAACCAGGCAATCAACTCAACACCGACGTAGCAGCGGGTGCGCCCACCGTTATGCCTGATTTCTTTGTGGAGATTAACGATGCCGACGAGGTGGTTTTAAGCATGAACAATGGCAATGTGCCTGAACTCTGCGTGAGCCCCTCATACCTGCAAACGGTGAGGGACTTCAACCGTGATCGAACAAAGCTATCCAAGCAGATGGAGGAGCAACTGCTTTTCGTTCAAAGTAAAATAGAGGCGGCACGAAGCTTCATCAACAAAGTAAAACTGCGCAAGCTCATGCTCTACAACGTGGCTAAAGCCATTGTGGACGTCCAAAAGGATTTCTTCCTCAATGAAGACGACGACTCCTTGCTGCACACGCTTAAAATGGACGACATCGCTCAAGAACTGGATATATCAGTGAGCACAGTATCAAGAGTGATACGCAGTAAATTCATTCAAACGCCCTTTGGCATTTACCCCCTTAAAAAGTTCTTCATCCAGGCCTTCACAAGCGACGACGGCACTGAAGTATCGGCACACCTTGCCCTACTGAAACTGCAAGAGATTGTGGATCAGGAAGACAAACAAAACCCACTTTCAGATTTGGAATTGGCTACCGAAATGAAGAAGGCCGGCTTCCCCATAGCCCGACGCACCATTTCCAAATACCGCGACCGCCTTAATATTCCAGAAAAACGCTTGAGAAAACAAAAGTAGCCATCCGCTCAACATGAATAAATTTCTACTTATACCAGTACGATATTTCTCACGCCTCACCTCGCCATCATTCCTGCCGCTCTTGGCCTTTATCATTATTTTCAGCTTGAGCCATTTGAGGTTATTGATGTGGCAACACAAAGCCATGGTGCTGGGCATGATTTATATCTGTTCTGTGTGCATTCCTTTTATTCTGATATTTATTTATCGACGCATTCGAGGACTGAGCAAGGACGAAGTGTATCAAAGGAAACATCGCTTCGTGCCATTCTTAGCCACACTGGCCTCCTACACGCTGCTGCTGTCGTTTATGAAAAGCATCCACATGCCTTATTTCACCATTCAAATCATACACACATGTATCATCTTGATGGCGATAAGCATCTTGTGTAATTTCATGTTTAACATCAGCACACACGTGGCAGGAGCAAGCGCCATCGTAGGTCTCCTAATGGTTTTGGGCATTACCCTCCATTTTAACCCTATATTCTGGATGTGTATCGCGATACTCCACACTGGGCTCATTGCAAGCATACAATCCTACATGCGCTTGCACTCCATGAGCGAACTGTTGAACAGCGCCATCATCGGATGGTTCTGCGGATTTTCAATTATTATTTAATCCTTCCTCTGACCATCCTGACGTCTTAACCGCCTAACGAGCCAAAGGCTCTTCTCTCAACTCTAAACCCTCATATCTTCTTAACGAGCTGAAAGCTCCTCTTAACCTCTTAACGGACCTTTAGGTCCCTCTTAACGAGGCAAAGCCTCTTCTCTAAACTTTAAACCCTCAACTCTAAACCCTCATGCTTCTTAACGAGCTGAAAGCTCCTCTTAACCTCTTAACGGACCTTTAGGTCCCTCTTAACGAGGCAAAGCCCCTTCTCTAAACTCTAAACTTTAAACTCTCAACTCTCATAAATCATGACTCCACTCGTAAGCATTATCATGGGAAGCACAAGCGATCTTCCCGTTATGGAAAAAGCAGCAAAGTTCTTTGATGAAATGGAAATTCCCTTTGAAATGAATGCCCTTTCAGCACACCGCACCCCACAAGAAGTTGAAGCCTTTGCAAAGTCGGCTGAAGGCCGCGGCCTGAAGGTCATCATTGCTGGAGCAGGTATGGCCGCTGCACTTCCCGGTGTTGTTGCAGCCAGCACGAACCTCCCTGTTATTGGCGTGCCCATCAAGGGTATGCTCGATGGTCTTGATGCCATGCTTTCAATCATCCAAATGCCTCCCGGTATTCCAGTGGCAACAGTAGGCGTGAATGGTGCGCTCAACGCGGCTATCTTGGCAGCACAGATGATTGCGCTTAGCGACAAAGACTTGGCAGCAAAGTTGGCTGCATACAAGGAAAATCTTAAAACAAAGATTGTAAAGGCTAACGAAGAATTGGCAACCATCCAATATAAATTCAAAGTGTAATCAAAAGCAGTAGGCTATGGCATGGCCTACTCCACATATTCCCTTTTCATTATGCGTTACTTTCATTGTGGATTTGAACTTTTCAACTACACCCCAAGAAAATCACATGAAGTAGTTGTTGGCAACCGCCCCATTGGCGGCGGCAACCCCATTCGTTTGCAAAGCATGACAACAACAGCAACCACCGACACTGAAGGTTCGGTGGCGCAATGCAGAGCGATTATTGAAGCTGGGGGCGACATCGTGCGACTCACAACACAAGGCACCATTGAAGCGCGTGCCCTTGAGCCCATCAGAAAGGCACTCAACGAACAAGGATTCAACCAACCCTTGGTGGCTGACGTGCACTTTAATCCAAACGTAGCCGACGTAGCTGCTACCATTGTTGAAAAAGTAAGAATAAACCCTGGGAATTACGTTGACCCTGCGCGTACATTTAAATCATTGGAATATACCGATGAAGAGTATGCTTCAGAATTGCAGAGATTGGAAGAACGTTTCGTGCGTTTGCTCAATATCTGTAAGGAACACGGCACAGCTCTGCGTATCGGCGTTAATCATGGATCGCTCTCCGACAGAATCATGTGTCGCTATGGCGATACGCCCGAGGGTATTGTGGAAAGTTGCATGGAGTTTCTGCGCATTTGCGTGAAGGAAAACTTCAAAGATGTGGTCATCTCAATCAAAGCCAGCAACACCGTTGTCATGGTTCAGTCTATGCGCTTGCTCTGCGCCGTAATGCACCAGGAGGGCATGACCTTCCCATTGCACTTGGGCGTGACAGAGGCTGGCGAAGGTGAGGACGGACGCATCAAGAGCGCAGCCGGTATTGGCGCCCTCTTAGCCGACGGTATTGGCGACACCTTGCGCGTTTCGCTGAGCGAAGACCCTGCATGCGAAATTCCGGTGGCGTACAAACTGGCATCCTACGTTATTGAACAACGCAACAACCACCAACCCATTACGGCTAAAGCCTGTGGGGCTTTCGATTGGTTGCACCCTGAGCGCCGCGCCACACATGCCGTACGCAACATCGGAGGAAACCACGAACCCGTGGTGATTTCATGCCGTTTGGCTGGCGAAGATGACTTCGGCACAGTGACACCCGATTATATATACTGTGGCAGCACTTTGCCCAAGGAACGCAAAGAAGGCGTAGGCTACTTGGTGGACTTACACGCATGGACGCCTGAGGCAGAACTCGTGTTCCCTTGTTTCACCCCCACAGTATTACCCATGGTTGGACAATGCAACGCACCCTTGAAATTCTTGTTCTTGACCTACACCGGACTCACGCCCGAGGTCAAAGCGTTCTTGCGCCAACACGACGAGGTGGTGATTGTGGCACAAAGCAACCACGCCAACCGATTGGGCGAACAACGTGCGTTGATTCATGAACTGTGGAACGAAGGATTCACACATCCCGTCATCGCATTCCAGCACTATGCCCTTGCAGAAGGCCAGTTGGAAGACTTCCAGATCCGCGCGGCTGCCGACTGTGGCACATTGCTCTTTGACCGCCTGCTCGATGGTATTTGCTTGTTCAACAATCCGCCTAAGGGACAAAAGAACCTGTCTTTAGCACGCATTGACGATGCAGCCTTCGGTATTCTACAAGCCACACGCCAACGCACCACAAAGACGGAATATATTTCATGTCCGGGATGCGGCCGTACGCTATACGACCTGCAAGAAACCATTGCACGCATCAAAGCTGCTACCGCACACCTTAAAGGCCTTAAGATCGCCATTATGGGATGTATCGTAAACGGACCTGGCGAAATGGCTGATGCGGACTATGGCTACGTAGGTGCAGCACGTGGAAAGGTGAGTTTGTACCGCGGAAAGCAATGTGTGGAAAAGAATATTCCGACGGAGGATGCCGTTGAAAAACTGCTTGAACTGATTAATAACGACCAAGCACAAAAAGAGTGCTAATCGTGAAAATCATAAGATGACAATCATAGGAAAAGGGGTGTCGAAACGTGTTTCGACACCCCTTTTCTTGTGCTTTCTATATCTATAAATCCCTCCTTAATACACGAAGGTGCTGCCCCCAAGGAATTCACGCAGCAACGACGTGGGTGGGAGGCCCTGAATGGAAACAGGATTGAGGTAGGACAGGAACTTGCGCAGACGAATGGCTTCGCTGTATTCGGGAGCCGATTCGGGCACTTCCTCCAACAAAGGCAGGGCTTGCTCACGCAGAGCGCCCAACTCAAAGAGCATGGCGGTATTGATCATCACGTCGGCCTCTTCCTGAAAGGGGAAGATCCACTTCTCTTCACCGGCACGCACACTGGGCCAACGGCGGATGGTTTCAATCGCTGGGCAATTGCGGTACTTGGCATCTCTAACGATACGGCGCAACAAGCGATTGTCGGTAGTCGGAATACAATTGTGGTTGTCGAGCAGGATCGTTGTCAACGCAGAAGCATAAATCTTAAATTTATTTTCAGCTGGAATATCCTTGGTCAGTTCGGGATTAAGCGCATGGATGCCTTCAAGGATGAAGATGGTTTTGGGAGTTGGCGTTACTACATGACCGCTCATGACGCTCTTTCCTGTCGGGAAGTCGTAGCGGGGTAATTCCACGGTTTTACCCTGAATAAGTGCATTCATCTGCTCTGTAAATAGAGGAATGTTCATGGCATAAACACTTTCGTAGTCATAATCCCCCTTCTCGTCCTTCGGAGTTTTATCGCGGTCCACAATGTAATCGTCGAGCGAAATGGGCACGGGGCGATAACCACACACCATGAGCTGCACGCTAAGGCGCTTTGAGAAGGTTGTCTTACCACTTGACGAGGGTCCAGCAATGAGAATCACCTTGAGGTTTGGATTTTCTGTAATGCGGTCGGCCAGGCGGCTGATGCGCTTTTCCTGCAATGCCTCACTCACGTTAATCAAGTCGTTGGTATAACCCTTACTGCAGGCTTCATTCAATTCGCCAATGGTTGAAACGCCAATGATTTGCTGCCAGCGATGTTGCTCGCGGAACACATCAAACATCTTGGGCTGTGGGGTTACAGGGCGCAACGCTGAGGGTTCCTTGGGGTCGGGCAAGCGAATCAACAAGCCATCGCCATAAGGAATGAGGTCAAAGAGGTAGATTTGACCTGTACGCACAAGCAATGAACCATAGAAATAGTTCGCCACATTATCAAGTGTGTAATAGTGGGTGTACAACCGACCGCAATGTTCCAACAGTTTGGCTTTGTTCTCCAACCCTTCTTTTCTAAACAAATCAATCGCTTCGGTGGTGTGGCACGTGAGTCGGTGGAACGGTATGTTGGCATCAATAATGCTTTGCATCCGTTCTTTGAGTTGCACCACTTGGTCGGCAGTAATGCCACCGGGCAAATCCAAATGGCAGAAGTAGCCATTGCTCACAGGCGTATCAATGCGCAGGGTCGCATCGGGGAAAAGATCGCGTGCGGCCTTATAAAGCACGAAGAACACGGAGCGGGTGTAGGTGCGACGACCTGAAGCCGAGGTGATATCCAAAAACTCTACATCCTTATCATTGAACAGGATAAAATGAAGTCCTTCGGCTTTATTGTTTACCTTGGCACTGGTACAGCCATAGGGCATATTAAGGTTCAACAATTCATAGACTTGCTCAAGGTTAGAGCCCATGGGCACTTGATGCGTGCATCCTGTATTGACGCAATGAATGTTAATCATTTTCATGGTATTCAAATTTTTAAAGGTAGGTTCTATAAATGAATTTGGATTGATTTGCGACCAAGCTCGGAATCTACCAAAAATAAAAAACTAATTTTTAGGACTTACCTAAAGGTATTATCATCGATGGTTTTTCAAATTAATGCGCAACCAGCCAATTGTCGCCAAGACCATATTCTGCAACGAGAGGCACCTTCATGCTGTAGGCCTTTTCCATTTCCTCAACAACAATCTGCTTCACCTGTTCCACCTCCTCTTGAGGCACAGAGAAGTTCAATTCGTCGTGCACCTGTAGCATCATGGTGGCATTTAAATGTTCCGCTGCCAGGCGTTGCGAGATGCGCACCATAGCCAACTTTATGATATCGGCTGCCGTGCCTTGTATCGGTGCATTGATGGCATTGCGTTCAGCATAACCACGCACCACGGCATTAGCAGAATGGATATCGCTGAGATAACGACGGCGTCCGAAGTCGGTCACGATATATCCCTTTTCGCGCGCCTTTTCAATGCTTTGGTCCATATACGTTTTTACGTCGGGATAGGTGTTGAAATATTCCTCAATCAATTCCTTGGCTTCGGTGCGGCTCACATTCATGCGCTCAGCCAATCCAAAAGCTGAAATGCCATAGATAATGCCGAAGTTGGCGGTTTTGGCCTTACGACGTTCATCGGAGGTCACTTCCTCTAAAGGTTTCTTAAAGATGCGTGCGGCTGTGGCAGCGTGAATATCGTGTCCGTCACAGAAGGCCGACACCAAGTTCTTATCGCCTGAAAGGTGGGCCATAATGCGGAGCTCGATTTGCGAATAGTCGGCTGAAAGGAACACTTCGTTTTCGTAGGGGATAAAGGCTCGACGAATCTCCTTACCGTTGTCATCGCGAATAGGAATGTTTTGCAAGTTTGGATTTGACGACGACAAACGCCCCGTAGCGGTCACCGCTTGATTAAACGAGGTGTGGATGCGCCCCGTTTCGGGATTCACCAATTTGGGAAGAGCCTCAACATAGGTTGAAAGTAATTTCTTAAGTCCTCGATGCTCCAGGATCTTTTCCACAATGGGGTGTTTGGACTTCAACTTCTCAAGTTCTTCCTCTGAAGTGGAGTATTGCCCGGTCTTCGTTTTCTTAATCTTTGAGGACAATTGAAGTTCGCCAAAAAGCACTTCGCCTACTTGTCGGGGCGAAGTTAGCGTAAAGGCATGGCCCGCCATCTCAAAAATCTCGTTTTCGAGCGTTTGCATTTGCTCATTAAACTTCTGAGCCGTTTGGTTAAGCGCTTGCATATCAATACGCACACCTGCACGCTCTAAGTCAACAAGCACGGGGAGCAGGGGCATCTCAATGGTTTTGAACACTTCCGCCACTTCATGCTCAGCCATTTCCTTTTCTAAAATGGGTTTGAGGCGTAATGCCACATCGGCATCTTCGCAAGCATAATCGCAGATCTGCGCAGGAGGCAGTTCTGCCATAGAACGTTGGTTGCGCCCGCGTGCACCGATGAGCGTTTCAATAGAAATGGTGCGGTATTTCAAATAAATCTCTGCCAGGAGGTCGAGGTTATGGCGCATCTCGGGTTGCACCACGTAATGGGCCAACATCGTATCGAACAGAGCGCCCGCCACCTTCACACCATAACGACGCAACACGATGAGGTCGTACTTCATGTTCTGACCCACTTTTTCAATTGTGTTGTTGATGAAGAACGGCATAAAACGCGCAACGACAGCCTTCGCCTCAGCCTCATCCTGAGGTACAGGAACATAAAACGCCTCGCCGGGTGCTGTGGCAAAACTCATCCCTACCAGGCGCGCCACGATGGCATCTACTGAGGTGGTTTCCGTGTCGAACGCCACAACTGCGGTGTGGCAAAGCTTTTGACAAAGGGCGTCCATCGCTTCAGGAGTATCAACCAAACTGTAGGTATGGGGGAGGGCTGAAAGCGTGTCCAAAGCCGATGAGGAGTCCATACAGAAGAGGTCGGGCGCAACATCTGTTTGTGCAGCGGACTTTGGTTCTTCTATTTCCAATGACGAAAACAAATCAAGTTGCTTGGGCGCTGCAGCTTTGGGTTGCTGCACCTCCTTAGGTGCCGCAAACATATTGGGGAAAAGACGATTGGCCAAAGAGCGGAATTCCAAGGCCTCGAAGATGCGCAACAGCTCAGCTTCATTGGGGGCTTTTCGGGTGTAAGCATCAAAATCAATATCCATGGGCACATCGGTTTTAATGGTGACCAGGAATTTTGAAAACTTAATGGCTTCCGTGTTCTCTTGAACTTTCTTGCCTAAAGCGCCTTTCACTTGATGGGCATTGGCAATTAAGTTCTCAACACTGCCATATTCTTTAATGAGTTTTACCGCAGTTTTCTCACCCACACCGGGACAACCAGGCACATTATCGGCGGCATCGCCCATCAAAGCCAAAAGGTCAATAACCTGCTCGGTATGGGTTAAATCATATTTGGCGAGCACTTCGTTGACGCCCAAAACTTCCATGCCCTTAGCACCACTACCAGGACGACACATCACAATATTGTCAGCAACAAGCTGCGCATAGTCCTTGTCGGGCGTAATCATCTTCACCTGCATCCCTGCCTGAGCCGCCTGCTTGGCCACGGTACCAATAACATCGTCGGCCTCGTAGTTGGGCACTTCAAGAATCGCTATATTAAAGGCCTTAATGATGTCTTTGATAATGGGCACCGCAAAACGAATCGCTTCGGGCGTGGCTTCACGCTGTGCTTTGTATTCGGGATAAGCCTCGTGGCGAAATGTGCCCCCAGCAGGGTCAAAGGCAATGGCGATTAAATCTGGGTTAGCATTGTTGAGCAAGTCGGCCAGAGTATTGACAAAACCCATAATCGCACTAGTGTTTTCGCCCTTGGAGTTGATGCGTGGCGCGCGAATCAAAGCGTAGTACGCACGATAAATCAAAGCATAGGCATCAAGCAGATATAGTGTTTTCATTCTTATATTAATTAAAAGTACATGATACGTTGCAGAAGCATTCTTCGCAACATACGCAAAGGTATGAATTTTGTTTTTGACCAACAAAATAATGGCTCGTATTTCACAACTTATAACACAACGGAAGCGGGCAAACCTTTTGTTCGTAGGTTCACCCGCTTCCATTTGCTTTATAGGCAGACCCTGCCTATATTGTATGTCTTACTTAATCTTTGTCCAATACAATGTGGTGCCAATGCCAAGGATTGTGCCACGGAGTTTGAGTTTTGTTGGCGATTCAAACTCAGCCGTTACATTCACGCGGATTCCCTTTGAAGGGTCGTAAATCTTTGCATCACCCCATTCCTTATCTTCTTTGATGTACTTCAAGCCTTTAACGATAACCACCTTGTCGATATCAACATTGCGTAAACTCTTATCGGGGTTCTTCACATCTTTACGTTTATTACCCTTCTTATCCAAAGGATGCTCCACCCAAAACATTTGTGCTGTGTAAGTACCATCCTGAGCCTTAGTTACTCGAATTTTACTCTTAGAACCACCACGGTCAGTGAGGTATTCGCCTACGATATTATCGGCTTTGTCGTTCAACGATTGCGCCACTGTTGTCAATGAAAAGGTGAGCGCACAGAGGATTGAAAAAATAAATTGTTTCATGTTTTTAAAATTGCGGCGAGGAAAAGCCAACGCCAATGATTACTCGTTTTTCAAATTCGAGCGCAAAATTAGGTTTGTTTTTGCACAAACCACAAAGAATTGTGCAACTTTTTACCCAAAACCGCAATTCTTCAAACATATTTGAAATATTTATTTGCCAAAAAATAGGAAAAACAGAGATTAATCCAGACAAACAACCTTTTGTTTTAAACACAACAGTTTAAGTTTGAAAATCCAAGAATACATCTATAAACTATGATTTATTCTTCTTTCTTCTAAATATATATGCTATTGATTGAAATATGCTCTTATAGTCGGTTTCTAGAAGTCCTTTTGCAAATAACCCAAAGAAGAAGGTTGCAATTGTTGATAATATATATATTCTCGCTGATTGTATCCCTGATGTTTCAAGAAACTGACAATACAATTTAATACCCCCTTGTTTTTCTATAAGTTTCAATTTATTCTGATTTGTAAATTTTATACTTGAAACATTGGTTTCATCTGGCGCAGGGTAGATGCCAGCAAATCTAGTCGCTCCACCAAAATCTATTGTAAGGGTAACACTATCTGTTCTTAATGGCAATTTATGAACTTTTAATTGATAATACATTTGAGCTATATCATGTAAATCAAAATATGAACGCCATGTTCTTTTTTGTTTTAAAGATGAACACACTAATGGATCAAATGTTGAGTTTTTCCTACCACATTTTACTAATAACTCCTTCAAGAAAAGATTTTGCCCATTGTAAATCAAGTCATCTCTAACAACACTAACAGCATCTGCAGTTTGATACAACGTGTCTTCAAGAAACTTTGTATCAGAATTAACAAATCTTAAAGGATTTATATCTATAGTTTTAGTAATATCTATTAAGTAAAGATATCGAACAGAATCAATATTCCTTACATATTCCTTATATTTTGTCTTATCCAAAAATGAAAACCAAGTACTTCGTAAAGGGTTTCTTATATATAGGTCCTTGTCTGAAAAGTATTTTGTAAGTTTAAATCCTATTTTTGATTCAGCTGAATCTTTAGTTGAAAATGCATAATAAGGGCTTTGAATCTTTATTTCAAATATATGATTATCGTCATTGGTATTTGATGTTCCTGTATAAAAATCAATAATTGTTATTTCATCTTGCATAGTTGGAACCGTATGCCATTTTATAACAACATTTAGACATAAAAGAAAAATCAAGAAATTACATACAATTTTCAAACCTCTTTTGGTCACTTTTTTCTTGATAAACAAATAGATAAAACTAAAATAATTAAACATACAGCTATTTTTAAAGGTTCATAATGTTAACAGACAAAAGTACATATATTTTATTAATATTCGTTTTTATCTTTGCTATTTCTATATTATTTCAAACTATATTATTTCAAACTATCCCGAACCACATCTCATATCACCCAAAATCAATTGAAAAGTGATGGACCTTATTCTTTTCACATCAATAAACAATTAAACCACCAAACCCATAGCTAAGAGTTATGAGTAAGGTGGTTTACTTTTAACCTATACGCCTTATTTTTTTGTTCGTGCGAAAGAAAAATTAGGAGTGGAAGAGGTCATCCATTGTAACCTTCGCTATGATTTGGTCGCTGTACATACCATCTTTCATACCAAATGTGGTAATCATTGTAGGAATCAGGCTACTGCGTGTGCCAGTTACCTCCTTAAATGCATTGATACGATTTTGGATTTTTAGGAACTCTTCTTTATCAAGACTATATAAATCCTCACTATATTTCACCTCGCATATATTGATGGTATTATCAGCTCTATCAATAATAATATCTACTTGCGCTCCATCTTCCGTTCGCTTACTTTTCCAGGTATAGAATTCGGTAGAAACACTAGCAATGCCGAGTGATTTCTTAATCTGTTGCATATGTGCTTTACATACCCTTTCAAACGCAAGTCCATGCCAAGTGTTAATCTCCGGTGTGTTTATATTGCGAGTCCAGAAATGTTCCTCTACTATATTTTTTGATGCAAAAAAGTTGTAGAATATTGTGTAGAAATCAACGAGCTGATAGATTCCCGAAGCTGCTTTTATTTTCTTTTCTCTAACATTGTATTTACGCAAGAAATCACAATAAATCAAGTCGATTAGCATATCACCCAATCTGCCGTTATTGTTCGTCTTTAGCATAGTGCAAATTTCTTCTCGGGTCAGACCTTTGGGGTGCTTTGCAAGTAAAGAGATTATTTCAAGATATGGCTGAGGGTTTTTGAACAGCGAAGAGAACAGTCTGCGGTATTCCTTTTTAAGTTCGGCATTCTCGCTAAAGAACAATCTGTCCAATCCTGTAGCTGGACTGTCTTTACGATCGAACAGGCTCATATAGTAAGGAACTCCGCCAATAGCCATATATGTTTGAATAATACTTAGACGATTCCATACAAAACCATTCTTCTCAAAGAACTCCTCAGTTTCGCTCAAAGTGAAAGGATGCAAATGTATCTCATGCGTTATGCGATCGTGAAGTCCACCATGATTATCGATAATATTTCTTACCATCCATGACGTAGCAGATCCACAAACAATCAGCATTATTTCAGACTGCCAATTAGCCCAATTATTCCAAAAATGACCAAGTGCATTAACAAAACCAGCTTTTTGAGTATCAAGACAGGGTAATTCATCTATAAACACCACACAACGTTTACCTTCCTCTATTTTGGTTTCCAACAACTGTCTTAAAGCAAAGAATGCATCAATCCAAGTTTGATTTTTAGACCCTTTATATCCATATGTTTTAAGGGCTGTATGGAATGCGGTCATCTGTTCTGATTTACTTCCCTCCATTACACCGGTCATATCAAATGCAAACTGATTTTTGAAATACTGGCGTATAAGGAATGTCTTTCCGACACGTCGCCTTCCATAAACAGCAATGAATTCTGCTTTGCCCGACTTATAATACTGTTCTATCTGGGCTATTTCATTTTTTCTTCCAACTATAACCTGTCCCATAGTTTCAACTGTTTATTCACTGCAAAAATAGGATATTTCTTCTAAAAAGATGCCGATACTGTGCGAAAATTGAAAAAAAATTACAGTTTTCGCACAGTATCGGGCACTTTTCCCCTCCTTTTACAACCTTAAAAAATCTCATCTATGTAATAATCAATCACATACAAGAAATAAAACAAAAAGAGGCAAGAATTTTAAAAAAACAACACAGTTTTAACAATCAATATGCTTGTTTTTAACACAAATCCAAACAATGTTATAGCTAACGGATTCTCTTAATTCTTTTCACCTTAATTATGAAATTAGACTAATGGTTATTCATGCAATCAACGATATCTTTGAAAACACGACCAGCCATTAGACCACCACTTGCAGGCAATCCTATTTTATTCATGCTCACAATAATGGAATATTTAGGCTCATCAGCAGGGAAATAGCCAATAAATTCAACGGCATATTCAAATCTCTCTGGACTCTTGTCTGATATGGTTCTTCTTCCGGAAAGTCCAGCAACCTCTACTTTGTCTGATGAGGCTTTTCTACCCAATCCGGCTGTAATGCAATATCTAAAAGCTAACTTTAAACTGTCATTCTTGATAATGCCATTAAATAGTTTTAGCATTTCAAGCGGAGTAACCAAACTATCTGTGGCTTCAACACCTGCCATTTGTATTGCTTTAGCTACGGCTATTCTTGAATTATAAGCCAAACCTTGCTTCAATGTAATTTTACCATATCCACCTCTAATCCAATTATGGTCTTTAATGGTATCACCGTTGATGATAGCTATTCCTTCTTCCGTATCTACCGTATCAGACAAATGCACTTTACCTGTTTCTAATGCTTTATGCAAAGAAATGACATGCATTAAGGATGAAGGCTGCTTCTTGGCATTACCAACCATTGCTTTGACTTTACCTTCCATGTCCATAACAATGGCTTGACCTGAAATTGCATTGATTTCGGCCATCTTGTTTTGTAAAATAGAATCCACCTTAGATTGCAATGTGGTGTCGATGGTTGATTGTTGTGGAGGTGTACAAGCTATTATTGTAGCTATGCAAATAACTAATGTAAATATTTTTTTCATCTTATGTTATGATTATGGTTGTACAATGTCTTCTTTACCAACGAATCGAAAAAGGCATTTACAGCTGTAGTGCCTTTGAGAGCATTATAATTGAAGTTGAGGCTATCCATGCACGACAGAACTTTACGAAGTCGATCGTTTGCCGTTTTTCTCGCTCTTCATTCAGATAGTCCACTACATCATCAAGTGTGCAATGATTCGATCCTATTTATAGATATAAAAAAAAGGCTCTAATTCATTAGAATTAAGCCTTTTAGAAGTGGGCCAGCCTGGGCTTGAACCAGGGACCTCCAGATTATGAGTCTGTTGCTCTAACCAACTGAGCTACAAGCCCGAGAGAAGATTCTCCCTTGAAATCGGGTGCAAAGGTAAGTTTTTTTACGTTATCAGCAAAATATTTTTTTAAAAACGTTATTCAAACTTGTACAATACGTTTGCAAAAATATGTTTGCAGCACATTGCCCTTTTTATTTTCATGGCAAATCTATCAGCGGTCCCTACAGAAAAAACGTAAACTTGCGCGCCTGTGAATCAAAATGAAAACCGTAAATTTGCGCTCTTAACAATGAAACGATCGCCATAAGCGCACCTGTTGCGCACGAGGATTCGATAATACAAATTGGAATGAGCACAAAATTTTCCACACCACTCACTGCTGCCGACCTGCAGTCAAGAACCATTGAACTGTTGCGCTTTCCGCTCACCGTTTTTGTGGTCTTCATCCACTCGGTGGGCACTCCGCCCCTCACTCTGCCTGACTATGCCAACTTCGGGGCGATGGACTTCTTCAACATCGTCAGAATCACCTGCTCCAACGTGCTGACACACACGGCAGTGCCTTGTTTCTTCATGATATCCGGATTTCTTTACTTCCTGAACCTGAAGCAATGGAACCTGAAAACCTATCAACAAAAGACGGTGCGCCGCATCCACACGCTACTCATCCCTTACGTGGCATGGAATCTGCTCAGCCTTGCCGTGCGCCTCGGCGGATGTTTGCTGGGCAATTGGATACCAGGCATGGGCGATGTAGCATTCCTAAATCAGTGCACCTCAGTGAATTGGCTTTGGGACTTTGAGCAATGGGGTTTTCATACTGTGAATTGGCTGGCGAGGCCGTCATTCGTTCGGGGCCTACAAACGCACCGCTTTGGTTCCTGCGCGACCTGATTTGCATTTCGCTACTTTCACCGCTCGTTTATTACTACGTTCGCTACACGCGCCACTGGGGGGTGTTGCTGCTCGGACTATGCTACGTGAGCCAAGTGCCACATTCGCTGGGTGCAATCAGCATTACGGGCGTGTTCTTCTTTACGCTCGGCGCTTATTTCAGCATCCACGACATAAACTTAATTGAATGGGCACACCGTTGGTCAAAGTCCCTGGGATTGATTGCATTAACCATACTACCCTTCGCCGTGTATTACAATGGTGGAAACACAAGGGTAGGGTTCATCCTGCTTCCATTTTTCATCATCACGGCAATCCCGATGCTCTTTCGTTGGGGCACCGAATGCGCAAAGCGCGGATGGACCATGCCACGCCTACTGTCAAGTAGCAGTTTCTTCATCTATGCGCTACATAGTGTGCTCGTATTACGACTCTGCATCAAAGTATCGGAAGCCATCATACCTTGGGATGCACCCTGGGCGCACCTGTTGCGTTACTTCCTCCTGCCTGCGCTCATCGTAGGTTGTTGTGTGCTCTGCTATGCACTGCTTCAGAAATTCTGCCCCCGCATTTTGCGCCTTGTCACCGGGCGCTAAACATGGCTATGTTGAAGTTCATCTTCCAAATTACACAAAGTTTGCCTTGCCAATGGCAACAAAAGTCGTTTTGGCAAGGCAAACTTTTTATTTTGTCCGTTTTATTATCCCTTAATCCCATGAAAAAAACGTAACTTTGCTTTCTGAATACTATATCTGCGCTACGCCTTTTAAGCAACCCTGTTTTTCACCAAAGGATAGCGCCAAAATTCGATAAAACTACATGCAATTTGAACTTATTGCAAAGACCTTCCAAGGTCTTGAAGAAGTATTGGCACAAGAATTAATTGAATTAGGTGCCGACAACGTACAGATAGGTCGCCGTATGGTTTCATTCACAGGCGACAAGGAAATGATGTATCGTGCAAATTTCTGCTTGCGCACGGTGGTAAGAATCCTTAAGCCCATCAAGCATTTCAAGGCTACGAGCGCTGAAGAAGTTTACGATGCTATTCGTGCTATCAACTGGAGCGAATATCTATCAAACGACACGACATTTGCGGTGGATACCGTGGTATTTTCTGATGAATTCCGCCATTCTAAGTTTGTGGCTTATAAGGTAAAGGACGCCATCGTTGACTTTTTCCGCGACACGACAGGCGACCGTCCAAACATCAGCATCAGCAATCCCGACGTGCGTTTAAACATACACATTGCAGCCGACGATGCAACGCTCTCGCTCGACTCTTCAGGTGAAAGTTTGCACTTACGCGGCTATAAGGTGGCAAGTGTTGAAGCGCCAATCAACGAGGTTCTCGCTGCAGGTTTGATTAAACTTTCTGGCTGGGACATGAAAAGCGATTTCATTGACCCCTTCTGCGGATCGGCAACAATCTTGATTGAAGCGGCATTGATGGCACGCAATATCTACCCTGGTGTGTTCCGCAAGCAATACGGATTTGAGAAATGGAACGATTTCGACGCCGACCTTTTTGAACGCATTTACAACGACGACTCTCAGGAACGCGAATTCGACTACAAGTTCTATGGCTACGACCTGAACCACCACGCCATTGAAGCGTCGCGCGCCAATGCCAAAAGTGCCGGCGTGGCAGACATCATTGAATTTGAGCAACGTGACATTCGTGATTTCCAACAGCCCGAAAGTCCTGCCATCATGATTACCAACCCACCATACGGCGAACGCTTAAAACCTGAGGATTTGTACGAAGTTTACAGTATCCTTGGCACACAACTTAAGCGTAACTTCCAGGGTGGCGAGGCACACGTCATTAGCTATAAGGAAGACCTCTTCCGAGAAATCGGCATGCGCCCCTCGCTCAAGACACCACTCTACAATGGTTCGCTCGACTGCGAGCTACGCAAATACGTTATTTTTGATGGCAAGATGAAGGACTTCCGCGCTGAAGGCGGCGAAGTAAAAACAGCCAACGAACTTAAGCTGATGGGCGAAAAGAAACGTTTCAAACGCGAACGTGGCGAATTTAACGACCGCCCCAGAAGCATTGAACGCAACGACGATTACGATCCCAAATATGAATTGCTCAAACAGCGACACAAGGACTTCGTCAGAAACCAAGAAGCAGCTGAACGTCGCAGAAAATTACTGGGCATGGAAGAGGGCGAACGCCCAACAGAACGTAAAGAACGATTTACGAAGGACCGCGAGCGCAAGCCAAACTTCGACAAAAAGCCTTTCAACAAGGAGCGTCGCGGTGGTGCACGCCCCTTTGCGGGAAAGGACGATCGAAAGCCACGCAAACGCTTTTAAAATCTAATTCACACTTCCATTAACAACAATCTGGAATCCATGAACAAAAAACACATCAACATATTGGCAAGTATCTGCCTCTTGTTATTCTTCCCTTTTGCGATGACTGCACAAAACGCTACGACGCAACAAAAAAAGAGCTTCACATTGGACGACTTAATGTGGGCTGGATCAAATTACTATAACCTTCAGCCTGCACGAATCTACACGGAATGGTGGGGCGACCTCCTGGTGGAACTCCAAATGGAAGAAGTACGACTTCTTGCCGACAAGAAGGGTAACCTCTGTAGCGAACCCCTTGAAACCCTTTTTAAGTTGGAAGACTTGAGAAGTGTGGTTAAGGAAGACACCTACGGAAAGGTGCACCACCTGTACAACGTGACATTCCCATCGGCTGAAAAAACATGGGTAAGTCTTTACACAAGATCGCACCATTTGATTTACGACTGGACTGCGAAGAGCATCGTTTGGAGCCAGAAGTTGGTGCAGGGCGCTGATTTAAAAGACTTCTGCTTCGCCAGCAAGGCACAAGCCTACGTGAAGAACTTCAATCTGTTCATCACTGATGGTGAGGGCATCATGCATCAACTCTCGACCGACGGCTCGCGCGAAATCCTTTACGGACAAAGTGTGCACCGCGATGAGTTTGGCATTCACAAAGGCACCTTTTGGAGCCCTAAGGGTAATAAGTTGGCGTTCTACCGCATGGACCAAAGCATGGTCACCGACTTCCCCTTGGTTGACAATTCACCACGCGTGGCAACTCTGGCACCCGAAAAGTATCCCATGGCTGGCATGACTAGCCATGTGGTGACCGTGGGCATCTACGACACGAAGACCCTTAAAACGGTGTATCTCAAAACCGAGAACCCCGTGGATCGTTACTTCACCAACATCGCATGGAGCAACGACGAAAGCACGCTTTATGTGATTGAAGTGCCTCGCGCACAAAACCAAGCCGAACTGATTGCCTACAATGCGAAGACTGGCGAAAAGAAAGCTGTGCTCTTCACGGAGAAACACCCCAAATACGTTGAGCCAATGAATCCCATCGTGTTCTTGCCTTGGGACGACAGTAAGTTCATCTATCAATCACGCAAAGATGGCTACAACCACTTCTACCTCTACGACACTACAGGCAAGGAATTGGCACAACTCACAAAGGGTCAATACGAAGTGATTGATTTCATTGGTTTTAACACCAAGAACAAGAGCATCATCTTCAAAGCCAATGCTGATTCGCCCATCTGCCACAACCTTTACAGCGTCAATGTCAAGAATGGCAAGTTAACCCGCCTGGACAATGGCGAGGGCACACACAATGCCAAGCTCTCAGCGTCAGGCGCTTTCCTTGTGGATCAATGGAGCGCACCACAAACCTACCGTTGCGTGGACCTCGTAAACACCACTAAGCCTCAATCTCAGCGCCTCCAAACAGCTGGTACACCTTGGGCTGAATTTAACGTGCCTGAATTTAGTTGCGGCACCATTAAAGCCGCTGATGACAGCACCGACCTTTACTACAGAATGGTGAAGCCCGTGAACTTTGCCCCCACAAAGAAATACCCCACAGTGGTATATGTGTATGGTGGTCCTCATGCCCACAATGTCAATGCCGGATGGAACTACGGCGCTCGTCCCTGGGAGGTTTACATGGCCCAAAAGGGATACCTCCTCTTCATCCTTGACAATCGCGGTTCACAATACCGTGGCTTAGAATTTGAAAACTGCACACACCGCCAACTGGGCGTTGTTGAAATGCAAGATCAAATACGCGGCGTGGAATACCTCAAGACCTTGCCTTACGTTGATGCCGACCGCATGGGCGTTCACGGATGGTCGTTTGGTGGATTCATGACAACAAACCTTATGTGCTCATACCCCGATGTATTTAAGGTGGGTGTAGCTGGTGGTCCTGTTATTGACTGGAATCTTTACGAAGTGATGTATGGCGAACGTTATATGGACACCCCACAGGAAAACCCTGAAGGCTATGAGGGTTCAAACCTCCTCAAGAAGGCAGGCAACCTCAAGGGACGCCTACAGATAATCGTGGGCTACAACGACCCAACATGTATTCTGCAACACAGCATGTCGTTCCTTCGTGCTGCCGCTGACGCAGGCACTCAGCCCGACTACTTCGTGTATCCCGGTCAGGGCCACAACATGATGGGCAAGGATATGATTCACCTTCACGAACGCATCACCCGTTACTTCGAGGACTTCTTAAAATAATTTATAGCCTTCATCTTAAAATTCCTAATATGAAAACTCAAATTGCAACGGCCAAGGCTCCTGCAGCAATTGGTCCTTACAGCCAGGCCATTGAAGCCAACGGCATCGTGTTTGTTTCCGGACAACTCCCCATTGACCCTGCAACAGGCGAATTTGCGCAAGGCGGCGTGAAAGAACTTACTCGCCAATCGCTCACGAACATGCAAAACATTCTTGCAGAAGCAGGTCTTACAATGGAAAACGTGGTGAAGACAACCGTCTTCCTTGCCGACATGGCCGATTTCGCTGACATGAACAGTGTGTATGCAGAATTCTTCCCCGGCACATGCCCCGCACGCTCTGCAGTAGCAGTAAAAACATTGCCCAAGAATGCACTTGTAGAAATTGAATGCATCGCTGTGCGCTAATGTAAAAAACTTATACAACAACTAAAAAACTCATTTAACACATAGTATTTATGGCAAAGAAAGCATTATTGATGATTCTCGATGGCTATGGCATCGGTAACAAAGGCAAGGGCGACGTTATTTTCCAAACAGAAACGCCCTATATGGACTCTCTTTTTGCAAACTATCCTAACTCACAACTCCAGGCATCAGGCGAAAACGTTGGTTTGCCCGATGGACAGATGGGTAACTCTGAAGTAGGTCACTTAAATATCGGTGCTGGTCGCATCGTGTATCAAGACCTTGTGAAGATCAACCGTGCTTGCGCTGATGGTTCAATCCTCAAGAATCCCGAAGTTGTTTCAGCTTATGAATATGCTAAGCAAAATGGCAAGGGCCTTCACCTCATGGGCTTAACTTCAAATGGTGGTGTTCACTCTTCACTCGACCACCTTTTCAAACTCATTGAAGTGGCTAAGGAATATGGCATTCAGGACAAGACTTTCGTTCACTGCTTCATGGATGGTCGCGACACTGACCCCAAGAGCGGTAAGGGCTTTATCGAACAACTCCAGGGTGTTTGCAACGCCAATGGTGCTGCAATTGCTTCAATCGTAGGTCGTTTCTATGCCATGGACCGCGACAAGCGTTGGGAACGCGTGAAGGAAGCTTACGACCTCCTCGTTGAAGGTAAGGGCAAGCAAGCTACAGATATGGTTCAAGCCATGCAAGAAAGCTACGACGCTGATGTGACTGACGAATTCGTACTTCCTATCAACAACGCTAATGTTGATGGTACCATCAAGGAAGGCGACGTAGTTATTTTCTTCAACTACCGCAACGACCGCGCTAAGGAATTGACCATCGTTCTTTCACAACAAGACATGCCCGAAGCTGGTATGAAGACCATCCCTGGCATCCAGTTCTACTGCATGACTCCTTACGATGCTTCATTCCAAAACGTTCACATCCTCTTCCCCAAGGAAAACGTAACAAACACACTTGGCGAATACATCGCAAGCAAGGGCTTGAAGCAACTCCACACAGCAGAAACTGAAAAGTACGCTCACGTGACATTCTTCTTCAATGGTGGTGGCGAAGCACCCTACGAAGGCGAAGACCGCATCCTCGTTGCATCGCCCAAGGTAGCTACGTATGACCTCCAACCCGAAATGTCGGCTTACGAAGTGAAGGATAAGCTCGTTGCAGCCATCAAGGAAGACAAGTACGACTTTATCGTTGTAAACTTTGCAAACTGCGACATGGTGGGCCACACTGGTATCTACGAAGCTGTTGAAAAGGCTGTAAAGGCTGTTGATGCTTGCGTTGCAGAAACCGTTGAAGCTGCAAAGGCTGTAGGCTACGAAACCATTATCATCGCTGACCACGGTAATGCTGACAATGAACTCAACGCTGATGGCACGCCTAACACAGCACACTCACTCAACCCCGTTCCTTTCATTTACGTTACAGAAAATAAGGACGCAAAGGTTGAAGACGGTGTACTTGCCGACGTTGCGCCTTCAATCCTCCACATCATGGGCTTGGAACAACCCGCTGAAATGACTGGTAAGAACCTTATTAAATAATAAGGAGCACCATAAACGATAAAAAGTAAGAGCGTGTCGGCATCATTAAAATTCCGACACGCTCATTCATTAAACGTGGGGAGAGGTATCAATGATTCGAACCGTGTTCTTATCAACTCACCCCACAGTTTTCTAATCATGGTGCGTTCTTTCTTTTGGTTGGAAAATGGAAATAGAACACACCTTAAATAACCACATTAATATATGGGAAAAGCGAAATGGATTGGCGGCATCCTTGGATGGGCTTTTGGTGGTCCTCTTGGTATATTGGCAGGCGTTGCACTGGGATCTCTTTATGAGCACTTGACCGATAATACCACAACGCATTCAGAAGATTCAAACCAAGGCGAACGCAACAGTTTCTTCTTCTCGCTACTGGTGCTTGCTGCCCACATGATTCAGGCCGACGGCAAGATAATGCATTCCGAAATGGAGTATATGCGCCGCTTCCTGCGTCGCACCTTTGGCGATATAGCCGAACAACAAGGTAATGACATTCTGCTTAAACTTTATGAATACCGCAAGCAACAGGGCGAGGCGGCGTGGCACGAGAATATCCTTCAGGCCTGCGCCGAAATCAAGTCTCAAATGCCTGAAAGCGAACGCCTGCAGTTGATTGCATTCCTTGCTGAAATAGCTAAAGCAGATGGTATTATTGCTAAGGTCGAGGTGGATGCCTTACGCCAACTTGTCGTTGCTTTGGGCTTGCGCGCTGAGTTGACCGATGAATATCTCTCACTTGGTGGCGACACCCTTGAAGATGCCTACCGCGTACTCGGACTGACACCTGATGCCACTGCCGATGAAGTACGTCGTGCCTACCGTCGACTGGTAGTGGAAAACCACCCCGACAAGGTTGCTCATCTGGGCGAAGAGGTAAAAGCAGCCGCAACCAAGAAATTGCAACAAATCACTGAAGCCAAGGAACGCATTGATAAGGCCATGGGTAAATAACATGGCATCTTTGCAACAGATGCAACAATCCCTCCCACGATCCTCATAAAAAAGTATCGTTGGGAGGGATTGTCGTATGCATCTGTACAAACGGGCACTGATGTGGATTATGCATCGCGTCCGGCACGTTTGCGTGCCAAGTGATCAAGAATCACCTTACGCATACGCATTGACTTTGGCGTTACTTCCAAATATTCATCTTCCTTGATGTATTCAAGTGCCTCTTCAAGCGAGAAAATAATTGGGGGGATGATGCGCGCCTTATCGTCGGCTCCTGATGCACGCATATTGGTGAGTTGCTTGGCTTTCGTCACATTGATCACAAGGTCATTGTCGTGAATATGCTCACCCACAACCTGTCCGGCATAAACCTCGTCCTGAGGTGAGATAAAGAACTTACCACGATCTTGGAGGTGGTCAATGGCATAGGCAAAAGCCGTACCCGTTTCTAAGGCAACCATAGAACCATTCTGACGACGTTGGATTTCACCCTTATAAGGTTGATATTCCTTAAATCTGTGTGCCATAATGGCTTCACCCTGCGATGCTGTAAGCACGTTCGTACGCAATCCGATGATACCGCGCGAAGGGATGGTAAATTCAATATCAACGCGGTCGCCAATAGTGAGCATTGAAAGCACATCACCCTTACGGCGCGTTACCATATCTATCATCTTTGAGGCAAACTCCTCAGGCACATTTATCGTGAGTTCTTCAATAGGTTCGTATTTCTCGCCATCTATTTCTTTGTAGATTACCTGAGGTTGACCCACTTGTAATTCATATCCCTCGCGACGCATGGTTTCAACCAAAACCGAAAGGTGGAGCACGCCACGACCGCTAACCACCCAAGCATCGGCCCCCTCGGTCTTGCTCACGCGCAATGCCAAGTCCTTCTCAAGTTCCTTTTCCAAGCGTTCGCCAATATGGCGCGAGGTGCAGAACTTACCTTCCTTACCAAAGAAAGGCGAATTATTGATGGTGAAGAGCATCGACATGGTGGGCTCATCAATGGCAATCGTGGGCAGAGGTTCTGGATTTTCAAAATCACAAATCGTGTCGCCAATATCAAAGCGTTCCAACCCCACTACAGCACAGATATCGCCACTTTCAACAGCTGTAGTTTTTACGCGTCCCATGCCATCAAACGTATGCACTTCCTTAATCTTTGTCTTCTCAAATGTGCCATCACGGTGCGCAATGGTTACGTTCATGCCGTCGCGAATAGCCCCACGGTGAACGCGTCCAATCGCGATACGTCCAGTATAATTTGAATAATCAAGCGAGGTTATAAGCATCTGTGGTGTCCCTTCCAACTGCTTTGGGGCAGGGATAACCTCCAGAATCTTATCCAATAGATAATCAATAGAATCGGTTGGCGTGCTGAAATCTGGTCCCATCCAGTTTTGCTTTGCCGAACCGTAGATAACGGTAAAATCCAACTGCTCCTCAGTCGCATCGAGGTCGCACATTAGGTCAAACACCATTTCATACACCTCCTCCGGGCGACAATTGGGCTTATCCACTTTATTGACAACAACCATGGGTTTAAGGCCTATTTGAAGCGCCTTTTGCAGCACAAATCGCGTTTGAGGCATCGGACCTTCAAAAGCATCTACCAAGAGAATACATCCATCTGCCATATTAAGCACGCGCTCTACCTCGCCTCCAAAGTCCGAGTGCCCCGGAGTATCAATGATATTGATTTTGGTGCCTTTATAATTAATAGACACATTCTTTGACAAAATTGTTATTCCTCGCTCACGTTCAAGGTCATTGTTGTCGAGAATCAATTCTCCCTGTTGTTTGTTTGAACGAAACAAATTTCCTGCTTGTAGCATTTTATCGACCAAGGTCGTTTTACCATGGTCAACGTGAGCAATGATAGCAATGTTGCGAATGTCTTGCATGTTTGTTATTTTTTATGGAGGATATGTGAATTTCTGTGCAAAATTAATCCACATCAAAAGAAAGTACAAAAAAATGCTTTGTTTTCTAAGAAAATAGAGGTTTTTCACAGTCAGATGGTTTTAAATCAGTACATTTGCTTTACATTTTAGGAATATCAAAGAATCGCTTTATCCTTTGGCATTCATAGACAAACGTAATAAAATAATAAGGCTATGGCACGTTTCACGAACATACATTTACGCAAAGGCACCATCGTTTTGCATCTGACGACAATGGCCATTTTCATGGTTCTTTTGTTGTACTTCTCACCGCGCAGTCGCACGAACTTCACCTATGAATATTCGGAAGATAAGCCGTGGCGTTATGCCACGCTCATTGCTGAGTTCGACTTCCCCGTGCTTCGTTCTAAAGTACAGCAACAATACCTGACCGACAGTATTGAAACCCACTTTCAACCTTATTATTCAAAGGTGGATTCCGTGGGACTTCACAACTTAACAGCCTTTGAGCAGGACATCCTTCAAGGGCGCATTACGGGAGTCAGCTCCGCTTGCGTAGTGCTTGTTCGCGACCTCCTTCAGGCGGTGTACAAGCACGGCATTGTGCAACCCTACACTTGGGTGCAGTTGTCGCAATCGCATCCGCGCGGCATTCGAATCATTGATGACTATCAAGCCTCATCAGTGTCTTTAGACTCTTTATTCACAACACGCACCGCCTACGAATGGATTATGGCCGCTGGCGCAAACCATTACTTTGGCAAGGAAATGTCGCGTTGCAACCTCAACACGTATTTGCACGCCAACCTAGTTGAAGAAAAAGCCAAGAATGATTTGGAACTAAACGACGAAAAAGCGTCTATCGGACAATATGTGGGTTTGATGCAAGCCGGACAAAGCATCATTGCGCAAGGCGATATTGTAACGCCAGAAAAGGCATTGATCCTTGAATCCTTCAAGCACGAGCTCTCGCAGCGTGGCGGCACAGACAAGGCATCATGGTGGATTCTTGGCGGACAATTCATTTTGGTGCTGCTCGTCTATGGTGCATTAAGCACTTACATTTACCTGTTCCGTCGCGACTACCTTTTGCGCTATAATATTATATGCCTGCTCCTAACGCTCGTCACGTTGTTCCCCATCTTGGGATATATCATCAAATCGGCTTTCTCAGCAAGCTTATACCTCATTCCATTTGCCATTGTGCCGATGTTCGTCAGAGTCTTTGTGGACAGCCGTTCTGCCCTGGTCGCTGCAGTGCTCACCACTGCCCTGTCGTCGGTGGTGGCCAACAATGCGTTTGAATTTGTTTTGGTGCAACTATTCATGAGCTTCACCACGATCTACGCGCTGAAGGAACTCACTGCCCGTTCGCAAATTGTGCGTGTGGCATTTCTAAATATCCTTGTGGGATGGGCGGTTTGCTTTTCTTACGACTTGATGAATGGCTTGATGTTTAACAACCTCAATGAAGTGCGCAACTTCGACTTCTCACGCTACATTTACTTAGCCATCAATGGTGGCTTGCTGTTGTTGGCTTACCCCATCATGTATTTCATTGAAAGCATCTTCGGCTTTACCTCAAGCGTGCGTTTGATTGAACTCATGAACTTCAACGCAGGTTTGTTGGACCGCATGTCGAAAGAAGCACAGGGCACCTTCAACCACTCCATCCAGGTGAGTAATCTCGCTGCAGCTGTGGCACGAAAAATTGGGGCAAAGCCACTCTTAGCACGTGCAGGCGGTCTGTACCACGACATCGGGAAGATGAATAATCCCGCGTTCTTCACCGAAAACCAAAAAGCATTGAACCCGCACAATAATCTTAAGGAGGAAGAAAGTGCGCAAATCATCATCAGCCACGTGAAGAACGGACTGAAATTGGCGAGCGAGTACAACCTGCCTCAGGAAATAAAGGACTTCATCACCACGCACCATGGCCTGGGCACGGCGAAATACTTTGCCATCCAATGGCAAAACAAACATCCTGAAGAAGCCATAGAAACCGAACTCTTTAGCTATCCCGGACCAAATCCCTTCACAGCCGAACAGGCCATCTTGATGATGTGCGACTCCGTGGAAGCCGCATCGCGTAGTTTGAAGGAATACACCGAAGAAAGCATCAGCAACTTGGTGAACAGAATCATTGACACGCAGTTGAGCGAAGGCTATTTCAGAAACAGTCCAATAACATTCCGAGACATAGAAATTGCAAAGGAAACATTGATCGAAAATCTTAAAACCACCTACCATACACGCATTGCTTATCCACAACTCAACACCGAGAAGGAAAAGCAAGGCACCAACACCAATACCCAGTCCGTTGGTCGTGTCATTGGCGATTGGTTTGGAACGCGCAATGCCAAGCAAAACGGTAGGCGTAAGAAATAGACAACCCAAGTTTTAAGGGCATACGTTTTTTGCCCTAAATGCTTGCTTTAAAACTCTTAACGTCACGACCTCATAACCTCTTAACGAGCCCAAGGCTCCTTACACCCTCATAACATCACTTCAACATGTCTGATTGGAAATCACGCTTAGGAGTTGTTTACTCCACGAACCCCGACTTCAGCTATACCACTGATGCCGATATTGAAGAAGAACAAGAAACCCTGCCTGCAGGACAACAACCCTTACGCCTGAGTCTCTCAACAGCTCATAGAAAAGGGAAGACCGTTACGCTGATTACAGGCTTTGTGGGTACGGAAGCCGACCTTCGCAATCTGGCGAAAACGCTACGCACCAAACTTTCAACGGGAGGCACTGAAAAAGATGGCGAAATCATCCTTCAAGGCGATTGCAGAAAAGCCGTTTTAGAACTGCTCAAAAAAGAAGGCTACACGAAAGCCAAAATGTAAATCTGCATCCATACTTCATCAATGAGAAGTGAGATCTGTTCGAATAAATTACAGATCCCACCTACATAATGATTAAACATGAAAAAGGTAAAGATTACCGTCATGCGCGCAGTGCGCCACGACGATTTAATTGCTGCTTACGAAAATCCCATGGAACACCCGTGCGACATGCGCGTGGGGCAAGTCTTTATAGCTAATGGCTGGAACCGCCCCGAAGGACTTTGCCTGAGCGCTTGGGAGTCGATGTCGCCTTTCGTTATGACATTAGCTCATGGCGGCACAAATATTTATAATGGATGGATGAAAAATCCCCGTTCTGCCATGATTTCCGGCAACGATGGTTTTCGCCCTGTGAGCTTCCTTTTGGAGGCGTTAAACGAAGAAGCAACAATAAGCAACGAAACGTAGGAAAAACCCATGTTTTTTCTATACGCTCACTATCAATAACTTATAGAGATTATAAATAAAACGTATCTTTTAATAGATTTTGTTTATAGCATTTTCCGCAAAATAAATTTGCATTATCCCAGAAAACGTGCTTATCTTTGCATCATCAAAATTAAGAAATTAAACATAGAAAAAATAACAATTTAAAACATTACGATTATGACTAAGAAATTTATCTGTACAGTTTGTGGTTACGTTCATGAAGGTGAAACAGCTCCTGAAAAGTGTCCTCAATGCCGCGTTCCAGCAACAAAGTTTAAGGAAGTTGACGAAAGTGCAGGCTTAGTATTTGAAACAGAACATGAACTTGGCGTTGCAAAGGGTTGCGACGATGAAATGATAAAGGACCTCAACGCGCACTTTATGGGCGAATGTACTGAAGTTGGTATGTACCTTGCAATGAGCCGCCAGGCTGACCGCGAAGGTTATCCTGAAATTGCAGAAGCTTACAAGCGCTATGCTTGGGAAGAAGCAGAACACGCTTCAAAGTTTGCAGAACTCCTTGGCGATGTTGTTTGGGACACTAAGACTAACCTCGAAAAGCGTATGATGGCTGAAAACGGTGCATGCTCTGATAAGTTCCGCATCGCTAAGCGTGCAAAGGAATTGAACCTCGATGCTATTCACGACACTGTTCATGAAATGGCTAAGGACGAAGCACGCCACGGCAAGGGCTTTGAAGGTCTTTACAACCGTTACTTCAAGAAGTAAATCAAAATAACCCATAGATAAAAAGAAACAACAGGGGCAGCGACCAATGGTTGCTGCCCCTGTTTCTTTTTACACGAAAACATTCATTCAATTTAATCATAAGCCGCACTCCTGGCGTCATCACTATTTATAGCTATATAGCTAAAATTGAAAATCATCAAGTAAAATATCCCTAACTGGTAAGTTTGAATGACGCAAACCTATGTTTTATTTTCTATAATTGGTGACGCTTTGACGAAGTCAAGAAATAATAAGCCACACTGCAGCTGTACTCTAAACCCTAAACCCTCATCCCTCAACTCTCATCCCTCAACTCTCATCCCTCAACTCTCATCTCTAAACTCTCAACTCTCAACTCTCAACTCTCAACTCTCATCTCTCAAAACCCAACTTCCGCCTTAAAGCGCATTGTTTTTCCGCTCTGCGGATGCTTCACCGTTAACGTTTCTGCATGCAGGTAAAGACGATTGTTGGCTGTGCCGTATAACTCATCGCCCACGATGGGGCAACCTAATCCTGAGTGATGGGCGCAATGTACACGCAGTTGATGCGTGCGACCCGTTTGCGGCGACAGTTCCATGCGCGTAACGATTCTGCCATTAACCTCGGTAGTGTTCAGTTTTCTAAAGAAGGTCACAGCCGCCTTGCCGTGTTCTTCATCCACCACTTGACGCGGACGATCATTGAGATCGGGCGATAGGGGTAAGCGAATAAGTCCACTCTCCTGTGCAGGCACACCCTCAACTAACGCCACATACGTTTTCTTGGCTTCATGCTTAATGAATTGTCGTTGCAACTCAAAGTGGGCGGCATGGTTTTTGGCGAAGATCATGACTCCCGAGGTAGCCATATCCAAACGATGCACCACTTGAAAATCGGGATAAGTAGGTTGAAGCAATTCAAAGGCCGACACGGCATCCACCAAGCCCGGTACAGAAAGCATTCCTGCTGGCTTATGAATCACAACAATCTCTGCATCTTCGTAAAGAATGGACAGGTCGGCATGATTTTGCGTGCGCGAAAAATCTGATGGCGCCTCATCCACTTCAAGCCCCTTAAGCATGTGCCCCAGGATGGGCTTACACTTACCGGTGCACGAAGGATAGAACTTCAAATGCTGGCGCACCTCATTCTTGGGTGAAGCGCCCCACCAAAATTCACCAAAGCAACGTGGCGTGAGTTGGTGCTTAAAAGCATATTGCAACAATTTAGGTAAGGCACACTCGCCAGCCCCTGCAGGGGGTGTTCCAGCTGGTGTGGAACGAAATATTTGATTTAAATCCTGCGTCTCGCCAAGACCGTTCAGCAATTCAAAGCGACTGAATATCCAATGCTGTAGATGGTCGGACAACTGGCGGCGTTTGCTCTTTAAATCCTGGATACGCTGCTCCTCATGCATCAAGCATTGTTTGGCTTCATTCAGTTTGGTTTGCCACTGCAGTTTCAACCGTCTCTGTTCTGCCTTCTGAAACTGGCTTTCTTTAATGAGCTGTTCCTCCTGTTCGGGCGATAGGGGCGTACGTCGCAAAGCATATCGTTGCTCTTTAGCATGCTGATGGGCCAGGCGCATCTGCTCTAATTCTTGCTGGGCTGATTGCCCTATTTCTTGATAGGTTCGGCGCGCTTGATTTAACTGCTCTGAAAATTCCAGTGTAGCAATTTCCTGATTCATTTGCACCAAAAGCGCTTCATGGCGCACAAAGTAACTGTCGGGCTTCAGGAAATCATACACAGCCGGCACGAAATATGGCAAATCATTACTGCCCGCAAGCAGTCCGGAATACGCGGCAAGAAATCCAAGCGCTCCATCCTGATCGGTAACCACCAATACGCCAAGCATCTTACCTTTATCCAACTCCTCCTGCCATTGCGCTTGAGTCTGCAAATAAGAACACAATTCATCTGCCGCTTGCGCCACAAGTGGATGGGGCAAGTAGCAGTAAGGATAAGTGAAACGTTCGGGCACTTCTACACTTGGGGTATGCGTGAAATAATGTAGGCGATGCATGAGTTAAAGCTGGGTTAAATTGCAGGGTAAATCGTTTGATCATTGACCATCGGCATTGCAAAAGTACTGATTTTCGTTTGCTTCAAGAAGGCTGCACCAGAATTTATTACGCTTGCAACAAAAGTTAAGACCACTCTTTTTTTGAGAACTTCAGGTCATTCAAAAGCCTTACATCTTGGTAATCCAGACCAGCACAACCGCAAAACAGAACACCAACCAAAGCCCATTCAAAGTATTTGTTAACGTTTATTATGCGTAAAAATGACCACCAAACCATTTTTTATCCGTAATTTTGCGGCATCACCATTAATAAGAAAGAACCATGAAGAGATTGATTTTATTTGTTTTAAGTCTTTGGATCTGCACTTCAAGCATCTCCTACGCTCAAGACGATCTTTACTTTGTGCCTTCAAAGAAAAAGGCAAAAGAACAGCGCATCACGAAAACAGAAGAAAGCGAATATCGCACCGTTGCCCGAAAGGATGTTATGGATGTTGACACCTATAACAGATGGGGTAAAAACGACAAATCGACCCAACCCAACGACACGTACACGGAAGAAGATGATAACGAAGCAGGCACTTACACCGCACGCATCGTGCGCTTCCATGCCCCAGGCGTGACCTACGTGAGTAGTCCGTTCTACGGCGATTACATTGATGTGTATGCCGACCCTTGGAACTACAGTTCGTATGATTATTTTTACCACTCGCCCTACAGTTGGCATTGGCATTTAGGCTGGGGTGGAAGCTACGCCTGGAACGATTATTGGTGGCATCACTCTTGGCACCACCACTATGCTTGGCACCACTCTTGGCACGATCCTTTCTGGGGACATCATTGGCATCCCGGCTACCACCACCCATCTTATCATCCACCTCACGTGGGACCCGGACATAAGCCTTCAAAACCAACGAGCGTGGCGCACCGCCGTCCTAACGTGCGCGATAATTATCGACCCTCAACACAGCGCGCGTCAAGCGTTGATTCTAAACGCTCTGAAAAACGCCCCTCAAGCAATCGGGTAAACCAGCAAAACGATCGCAAGACTGGCACAAGCACCCAACGCCAACAATCCAACAAGAAAAATAACGAACAATCCGTTAGAAACAACCGCTCACAACGCGAACAACGTCAATTTGGCAGTCCGTCAAATTCACGCAGCGAACGCAGTTTCTCACAACCCTCACGCTCATCTCGTCCGGCAGGAGGCAGTGGCGGTGGTGGCGGACGAGGCAGAAGATAAGCAACGGACAAAAACCTCACGACTATGATCAAAAAAATAACAATAAGCTTGTTGGGACTGTTCGCCATAAGTTCACAAGCACAGGACATATACAGCATTGAAACCCTCTCAGCACGAGACCTCAGCGGTACTGCACGTTTCGTCGGGATGGGTGGCGCCATGAGCGCTCTGGGTGCCGACATCTCTGTAATGAGCACCAACCCAGCAGGCACAGGACTTTACCGTCGTAATGACGTAGCCACAACAACGAGTTTCTTACTCCAGCCCGATGCTGAGAAAATGCAAGGCATTGGTCGCTCACGAGTTTCGTTTGATCAATTGGGCTTTGTCGTTGCCACAAATCTTGGACTTGATAAACTTGAGTTCGTGAATTTTGGTGTGAATTACCACAAAGCCAAAAACTTCAAGAACCACATCAACGTGGCCAACCATTACACAGGAGGCATGTCGCAATCCTGGCAAATGATGGACTTAGCATACGCCGGCGGATGGCTCGACCTCGACAACAACAACGACCGAGACCTCACCACACCATTCACCAATTTGGGCTACGACACTTATATGATCGACCCCATCTTCGATGAAGAAGGAAATATCACAGGCTACGAACCCTCTGATGCCGACAACTACAGCTATAAGCGTGTGCAGTGGGGTGGGGCACACCAATGGGACTTCAACCTCTCAATGAATTTCAACGATCAATTCTATGCAGGTGTTACAGCCACCTATTACGACTTAGACAAACGAAGCTATACCGACTACACCGAACAAATCATCAACCCAACCAACCAATCGCTCAACGACTATTACTACACCACCGACGAGCACATGAACGGCGAAGGCTATGGCGCCTCATTGGGCTTTATCTGGCGTCCGTTTGAAGAAAGTTCATTCCGCGTAGGGGCTTCGATTCACACACCTGTCAATTATAAAATAGATGTTTCAACCGACCTCTATATGGACAGCCCTTATGCCAGCGGCGGCCAGGACTACACCGTGCGCTCCATGAACATCGTCAATTACTACGAGGTGGAAACCCCATGGCGCTTTAACATCAGTGCGGGGGGCACTTTAGCTAACACCCTGGCCTATGGCATTGAATATGAATATCAAGATGCATCGGGGGCTGACGTAACCTACGAAGACGGACTCATTAAGGATTACGCATTAAGTCATGAGCTAGAACGTTCTATGAAAGGCATCCACAATTTTAAAACGGGTGTTGAATTAAGAATGATTCCTCAGCTGGCCTTAAGAGTTGGTTACAACTACGTATCATCACCCTTTGAACGCTCTGCTTATTTGAATCACTTCCTGGACAGCGATAATTACTACTACGCTACAAACACCGACTATGTCAACTTAAGTGAGACCCATCGTGTTTCGTGCGGATTAGGATTCACTTATAAGAAGTTCACCGCCGACTGTGCCTATGTGTACCAAATGCAGCATGCCGATGTTTATGCCTTCCACCTGCCACATGAGCATTCAAACAAAAACCGCCTCGATGCAGCGCGCGTTGATTTGAACCAACATAAATTCATGCTCACCCTTGGCTACAAATTTTAAAGGGTAGAAATAAATTGCTACGTCAAGAAAAACACGCGGGTGCGCCAAATCTTTACATTGGCGCACCCGCGTTAAATTAATCCTACCTTAGTTTGGGGTTTTCTGATTCATGATAAACACAAGCACCTGGAATAATAAAAACAGATTTGATGTAGTTTTATGCAAAACGTGCATTTCAAAACAAATACAAAAACAAGAAATATAAAGAATTATAATAAAAAACAGAGTATAAAATTTGTTATATCAAAAAAATAGCATACCTTTGCACTCGCAATTAAGCAAGGTGCCATAGCTCAGTTGGTAGAGCAAAGGACTGAAAATCCTTGTGTCCCCGGTTCGATTCCTGGTGGCACCACTTAAAGACTAAATTCACAGCGCTACAAATCAAAGATTTGTGGCGCTATTCTTTTACCAAAAAACAGGAATGAAATTTAGAGTACAGAGTACAACAACCGTGCGGCCTTAGCAAGACGGTGAAAGTTAAGGAGACGCTCAATGGAACGTCTCTACGTTAACCATTAGAACCGATAGTTAATCTTTCATCTCAAAACCCTCATCTCTAAACTCTCATATCTTCTTAACGAGCTGAAAGCTTCTCTTAACCTCTTAACGGACCTTTAGGTCCCTCTTAACGAGGCAAATCCTCTTCTCTAAACTCTCAACTCTAAACTCTCAACTCTAAACTCTCAACTCTAAACCCTCAACTCTATTCACATTTTTTACAATTTTTAACAGGCCATGAGCAATTACGACAATGACTATACGGATGAAATGTACGACCGATATATGCTCACAGGCGAGGGGGCAGAGTATTTTGAAGACACCTCAGAAGAAGAGTTTATCGAAGAAGAAATCCAGCCTTCAGAAACTGTTGTTTATAAAGATCTCAACGAGCAATTAGACGATGTGATTCGCAGTCTGAAACAACAGATCAAGGAAAAGGAACGTATTATCAAGGCGCAAAAGAAAAGAGCCAAGCCCAAGAAGAGAACAACCAAAAAGAAAGAGGCTGTGTCGTAGGTATTCTTACGACACAGCCTCTTTAAGATAAGTTCTACATAATCATTTGCAATGGGCGTAAATCCCGAGTTTATTCAAATAGCAGAATGCGCAGAAGTATTATTTTTAGAATTGTAAGGAGCGACTTATTCTTTACAGATTATAGCCAACTCATACGAATATGACCATTCGCCAAAATAGTAGCTGGATGAAAGAGGTTTTCCGTTCAAAGCGATTGTGTATGGACCATCTTTGGTGCCGCCCCACCTATGTAAGACCTCTACAACGACATAATCCTTACCAACCTCCAGCACCTTGACGGAATGGTTGTCCTCATATCTGTTTTCAAAATCCAGACTCCCGCATTGCAAAGAAGCGAGTGGAACGTAAAACTCCTGCCGATCACCCTTCTCCCTTCCTGTCACTTCACATGTGCTTGAAGAACTATCAACGAACTTTAGCATAATCTCTCTTGCCATAACAAACAGTTTTAAATGATTTAGATTTGGTGCAACAAATGTATCAAATAAAATTGGATATTTAGGGATATAAAGAAAGAATTGTAAGCGAAAAAGAGAAAACCAAAATCAGGACAACCTTTTTCAAATGCGCCCAAACCAAATCCCCGAGGTTACTCCGTGTGGGGCGACCTCGGAGATTTGGTTGGTTCTGTATCTTGTAGGCATGAAGTTGAAATACTCAATTCTACGACCACTACAATTTGACCTATACGCCAAATTAGATGGACATGGCGTGATCAACATTGATGCTACATATTTTGGTCGCAACTGCGGTGTTATAGCCGCATTAGATACTAATACCGGTAAACCTCTTTACATGAAACACATTTCGCACGAGCATGTATCTGTCTATGTAGATGCTGTTCATGAGATTGAAAAGAATGGCTACATCCTGGATGGAATGGTGATTGATGGTATTCAGAGTTTGTTCAAAGTGTTTGCCAATTACAAGATAAGATGTGCCATTATCACATGTGTGCAATTGTTAGACGCAAGATTACAAAAAATCCAAAACTACCTGTAGGACAGAAACTTCAGCAACTGATGCATACTCTTAAAGATGCTAAAGAAGAGGATTTTAAGAAAGACTTTCAGGAATGGAAGGAAAAGTGGAAGACATTCCTAAATGAACTCACTCAAAATCCTCTAAAAAAAAAAAGAAGTATTATACCCATCAGCGAACGTGATCTGCAATAATTAGCATTGAATACTATTTGCCATATCTTTTCACATACCAACATGTAAGTGGTATGCCCAATACGAACAACAAGATAGAAGGTACATTAACTGATTTAAAGAAACATCTCAACAATCATAGTGGTATGAATAAAGAAAACCGCAAGCGGTTTATAAATGGTTTTTTCTTGGCATTGAATAGCGAGTAGCATATTTAACCGCAACAAAATAGGGACGGTCCATACGGACAATCCCCATTTGATTTAACATGCTTCACGCATTACAATCTTATTCCTCATGGAGTTGCTCCCCAGCAGAGCTCCACTATGCTTCAGACTGCGGAGCAAAGATAATAGCGTCAGTTGATACAGACAAATTATATACCACAATTTCAGCCTGCAATTTGACCTATAGAACAACACAAACTTGTTTTCAGCCTGCAAATTGACCTATACGCCTTTTAATTTCGGAACATCTAAATATCGGTAAACGGAACATCGGACATGCCTCCCATAAACCTTCAAGCTAAAATAAAAGCAAAATGCCCCACACACGCATTTATTGCTCGAAAGCAAAATCAGTAATCACAAATAAATTACAACCATTCTATATTTTATTTCAAGAAAATTAACTACTTTTGCGAGGTCAACCCCAATTATTAACAAACTAACACACATATTTTGCCGATGAAACATAGCGTGTAATCGAAACGCACACTTTAAACATATTGGAAAAGCGTTTTAGCTTTATTCTGTCTACCTAAAAGTTTGGCGACTGTTATAGATATTGACACGAATATAGCAAAATGCTCACGTTGCATGCGTGGGCTTTTGGTTATTCTGTCAATTAGGTAACGCCAAACACCTTAGGTAGAGAATACACTAAAAGTTCCGCGCTTTTTTGTGTGCGTATGTCTCAAGGAGTTTAGGAACAGGAACGCGTCTGAAAAACATCATGCGAGTAAGACAGTCAATAATTAATTCACCATAAACTTATGAAAACTTTTATCAATTTAATTAAATCAGCAGTTGCGCTGCTTATAGCAACAGCTGCAACCCCATCTACGGCACAGATACATTTAGAATATAATGGTCACGCTGATTTTTGGAGCATTCCAGGCTCATTGCAATGCGATGGAAAGGGAAAATTGTTTTTATCAAATGCTTATCGTTCTTACGGAGAAGAAACTATATTGTTTAAATTGTTAGACGACAATCTCCAAATAGAAAAAGAAATTTCATATACTCCTCCTGCTATTCCAACAAGAACAGTTTACCAAGAAAGAAAAGTAAATGGATATACAGAGGAACTCTTCGTATATGAATACGAAGAAGGAAGACGAGGTCACTATTGGGAAACAGGTAAAAGCCTTGAAGAGTTTTGTGACTATTATAATACACTTTTAGAAGCAGATCATGGACCAGGTGCATTTAACATTAAGCCTGAAGACTTTATCACTATAGAAGGTCTGTATTTCCTTCCCGCTGAGCCTGTTGATGAAATTCCGGTTCCAACTATACAACGCCCTACAGTGGAACTATATGGTACTACATATAATCCCCAAAATGGCCTTATAATTGGTGCAGAATACTATCGCTATGCTACATTGTCAGAAGAATGGGAAACTGTAAAGGAAGTAGTTGACTATGTATATCCTTCTATACCGCAGTATGTTTCCTATGAAGATCTGGCAACCGGAATAAATAATCCAGATATTTATGTTAGTCAGAACTTTTTTAACAATGACGATAAGTATGAATTTATTGTTACTATGTGTGAAGAAAATACAGAAGGTTCCATATATTATACCGACTACTTATCCGGTCATTATGGAGAAGAAGAATATGCTTACGCACGAAAGATTATTTACAGCCTCTCTTCCAATGGTTATAATGTTGTCAACGAAGATGGAAATGTTCTTCACACTTTCACGGGCTATGACACGTTCAATGCCCCTCTTTTGTTCAAATTTAACAACAAGAATTATGTAAAATTAGAATATTCTGAACGTGATGAAGCGTCTGGTGATTACATAAGTTATTTTGACATTTACGAAATCGACACTCAGACCAGCGATATTAAAAAGGTTCAGCAACTGAGCGGCATCAGCATTGAGCCACGCACACCTCAACGCAACGAACCCATCACCGTAGAATTGTTGGATAAAGAAGCTGACACGAACCTCGAAGTCGTTGTGACCTCAACGAATGGACGTGTCGTACAACGTACCACTTTGCGCGCAGGCAATAAGGGCGTTCGCTTGAACACATCGCGCATGGACGCTGGTTTCTACAACGTAACAGTTCTTAAGAACGGCAAAAAAATTGAAAACGCTAAGGTTATTGTGCGTTAAGCCTTAGACAACGGAACTTATCCCCGATAGTTCCAATCGAGTAGGAGGATTACAATTTTTTGTTTTCCTCCTACTTTTATTTTCAAAATATTGCTGTCCGCCAAAATTTTGAGGTTAACGGAGTTGCAGATAACGGAGGAAAAGAAACACTTAATGATTTTCGATTTGATGTTCCTCCACCAAATGTTTTTTTTGATTTTGCCGTTTTCCACCAATTGTTTTTTTAAGTTTTGCCGTTTTCCACTAAATTTAAAATGTCATTTTGCCGTTTTCCACCAAATCTTAAAGTTCAAAATGTAGCAAACGGGAAAAGTCGATACGTTTTTTTGACCTATAGGCAAAGTTTTTTATCACAGAACATACTAAGACCTACGGAAATACTCTTATTTTCCAAAAAAAGGAGGATTTGCCACAAAACAAAGCCTCCAGAATAGCATAAGAATGCTCCTAATCGTCGTTATCAAAATACTCAATGATGTACTCGCTACAGTATTTGCCGTCAATACCTGTGGTCAGATACTCGTCTGCTTCATTGACCTTGATTTCCTTACCGTCATAAAGGATGTGTTGCGCCAGGATGAAATAGGGACAACATTCGATTTCGCGGTCGGACTTTACCAACTGCACCTTCTTGATGTCAAATGTTTCATCATCTGCCAACTCAATGGTGTAACTAAAACGGTCACCACCGTGAGTTTCTCTCAAATGTACTTCTACGGGAAGCGGATGGTCGCCTTCTTCTGAGAAGAGGTCGTGGAAATAATCATCCACCTTGACATACTTACCTTTCTTCTTAATCAAGTTCTCCTCTTCATTACCGTCCACATAAAGCGCATCAACGGTATGCCACCCAAGGGTCATGTAGTAGGTGTCGTAAAACTCTTTGCAGGTAGAGGCATATTCACAAATCTGAATAGTGCCTTCAATGGTAATCGTTACTTTTTTCATAAAAGTTTAATTGAGCACGGGGTCCTGCTTTGCATACGCCAAGTTATCGACCACAAACTGGTACATTTCGAGGTAAGCATGCGTCCACTCATCAGGAACAAACCAATTCTCTTCGTCTTCTGCGTCAATAACCACAATCTGGTTGTCATCATTTAGTCCCACTCCGCAAATACGCAGAACGTCTTCGTTGCCATCCATAACTATAATTAGGCTGTCGGCATAGGCTTCATCTTCTTCCTCTATTTCGCAATTGAAATAGATATAGCGACCGGTGGGGTTAGTAGACAAGATTTCAACAATCTCGGCCTTAGCAGCCTCTTCAAGCGCTGCATACTGCTTTAAATACTTTGCTGAATCTTTCATAATGCTAATATTAAAATGATTCTGTAAAAATTTCTTTTTATCTTAATTTTCGATTTTCATTTCACACCGCTAATATAGTCACTTTAGAAGAAAAATTCAAAGATTGGGGCAACTTTTTTAGGCAATGAATAACAGTGTGTAGTGCACTACAACTTCTTCTTAATTACGTCAGTTTGCCTATTGACCAGCGAGGCAACTCACAACGGTTAGGGATTATTTCTTATATTGGTCAAAATGATTTCAGATGCTTTTTCTACCACAGAATTTTCGGTGCCATCACAATCATTTGGATAGTTTCTCTTCCAGCATGCAGTGTTCATAGCAGAGGGGTGAGGTATGCCTACAATCTTAAGATTAGAATTAGTCCCTAATATTTTCTCCATACTTCGCTGAGCCTTTTTTCCCCAACATATCACGCCGAGAGGATTAAGCGCTTGAATTTCTTTACCTAAAAAACCTATGTCGAATTGCGAAATTGGAAGTTTGCCAGCTTTTTTAACATCCCAAATTTTAATGATATCCGTCACGTAGACAGAATACCCCTCATCTATAATATTTTGAATAATCTTTTTGTAGCGTCGGCATTGCTTAACTAAATTAGGTTCAAACCCTATGGCAAAAGGAGTAGAAATGATTAAATTTTCCCATTTCTTCTTGCGTAAGGGAGACTCACCAACTAAGATTACACAACCATTTGATTTGCCTTCTGCTGGAGATAACAAAATGGGCAAATCAATTCCTGTCAACGAAGTATAGGGAATCACAGGGTTATCCGTCTCTTGTAAATTATTAAATTTCTGTGCCACAGTTTGTGAATAATTCCCAAGTGCAGTAACAACACTTTGATTTAACTCAAGAGAAATCTCCGTTGCATAGATTTTTAGAGTTGGGAATGACACGTTGCAATTCATTTTCATAAGTCAGTTTCTATGTCTATGCGCAACAACTAATGCTACGCTTTTTATTATCACACTCAAAGATAAGTAAATCTTTTCTCTAAAGGATTGAACGGACGACACGGATTCGGCAACAGAGTTACAAGAACAAGTCATCCAACGTAACCTGCTTTTGCACAACACCACTATGTTTCCCATAAGCCACTCCATATGTGGTAACCATTGTTAGATGCACAGTCTGTTTGGGTGATAGGGTGTGTTTAAGGGTTTCAATTCTGTTTCTCAATTTAGCCTCCTCTTCTTTATCAATGACATATTCACTTCCGACAAATTTCATTTCACACAAATTGACGACATTGTCATTTCGGACAATGACAAGATCTATTTGTGCTCCATCGGCCTCATCGGTTCCCTTTACGCCCCATGCCGATATGGTCGAACCAACTCCAGCAATACCTAATGCCTGCTTGATTTGCCCTATGTGCTGCCAACACAACTCCTCAAAAGCCACTCCTCGCCACGACTTCATAATGTTTGAAGTCATGTTCTCTGTCATAAAATCGGTGTCAGACTTATGAGGCTCCACATACTTCAACCAAAACAAACAGAAATTATCGATCAATTTATAGAGTGTCGTTTTACCGCTTTTACCGTATGGGTTGTACCGTTGAACAAAGTCACTTTCAGCCAAGGCATTGAGTGTGTCCGTCAGTCCGCCACCCAATGGTAGCCCCGTCTCTTTAGCAATCTCTTCACGGGTAAATCCTATATGCTTTTTGGATAGGAGACGGATGATTTTCTTACAATCTTCGGGGTTAGAGAAAATGGCATTAAACAAGCGGTTGAATTCATCCTTGAGGCGTGGATTGCGTCCAAAAAGAATATTATCCATATTGCCTTCGAGGCTTAAACCTTTCTTGAAGTAACTCAAATAATAGGGGATGCCACCAAAGACCATATATGACTGTGCGATGTCGTAACGCGACAGTTCGATATTCTCACCTGCAAAATACTCTTCGCTCTCTTTTAAAGTGAAGGGCGAAAGTTTAATTTCATCTGTCAATCGGCCATACAAACCACCTTTATTACGAGAGAGGTTTCCAAGAATCCACGAAGTGGCACTACCGCATACAACAAGCATCATATTGTCTCTGCCGCTACACCACCCATTCCAAAAGCTTTCAAATGCTGACAAGAACCCCGAGCGAGGAGTGTCCATCCAGGGGAGTTCGTCTAAAAACACTACTTGTCTGCTACCATCATCTAGCTTTATCAACAATTGCTCCAATTGATAGAAAGCTTCTAACCATGATTTTGGTTTGGCATAGCCTTCCAGACCATGACTTAACAGTGTATAATAAAAACTTTCCAACTGTGTTCTCATTAGATTCTTCTCTCCATCTTGGTCTACAGGGGACACTCCTGTATGTTGGAAAGTGATACGACCTTTCAGTGCTTGCTTGACCAGGAATGTTTTTCCTACACGCCTTCTTCCATATACTGCCACAAATTCAGGGCGTCCGCTATGATACAATCTTTCAAGCTCGTCTAATTCGTTTTTTCTACCAATAATCTTGCTCATATTACGCTATATTTTGCCGCAAATATACAAAACAACCTTAATTTGGCAAAATATAATATATGCTATTCTGCCGAATGCACAACTTTTTGTGTCTATGCGGCAGGTTTTAACTCTTGTGGCAATAAAAAACATAATCGTAAGATCGCCAACAGATGTCACAAACAAACACGGATGGGCGCACCCTCTGCAGAGGCCGATGAAAATAATTTGTATCGCATTGTATTTCAATACGATACAAATAATTAAATATTGTTAAATTAAAAAGTGCCAATAAAGAATTTAAGGCTTCATTTTGGCATACTTCAGATTGTTTACCACAAACTCATACATCTCCAAATAGGCGTGAGTCCACTCATCGGGTGTAAACCACGTAAAATCATCGTCGGCGTCAGTGATAACAATCTGATTTTCGTCGTTCAAGCCAACGGCACAAATTGTTATAATCTGCCCATTGCCATCCATGACTCTAATGACGCTCTCATCATAGGCTTCATTTTCCTCTTTTATTTCGCAATTGAACCAAATGTAACGCCCGGTGGGGTTAGTGGACAAGATTTCAACAATCTCGGCCTTAGCCGCTTCTTCAAGCGCTGCATACTGCTTTAAATACTTTGCTGAATCTTTCATAATGCTAATATTAAAATGGTTCTGTAAAAATTTATTTTTATCTTAATTTTTGATTTTCATTTCACACCGCTAATATAGTCACTTTAGAAGATAAATTCAAAGATTGGGGTAACTTTTTTGTTGTGCGAGCATGATGTCTGTTCTGTCCATTGTGTTGATTATTAAAGTCAACGCATCAGCAAAAACAACACAGTTGCTAACGGTCTACATCCGTTCCGTTGATATTGTTACTATCAAGAAATGACACACCCCGAAGCATGCGCTCCGGGGTGTTAGTCGTTTCAACGTTAATCGTTACTTCTTCGCCTTCTTCACTGGCGCCAACTCCACAATGAACTGATGCAGTTTTTCGGGAAGGCGCCTTTTGTAGTAGTCGGCCTTCTTGGCCAACATACAGAACTCCACACCCTGATTATAGTGTGATTCTAATTAGTCTACTACTTAAACATTTTCCCGAATGATGCGAGTTTCCTCGGGAACACCTAATTTGTCTATATTCGTGATGTGGGTAGGGATGGTGATAGAGGTCAGTCTAGCGCAACCATCAAATGCATCATTTCCAATGCTTGTAACACTGCTGGGGATGGTGATTGAGGTCAGGTTCCTGCAATAAAAAAATGCCTTATCTCCAATGCTGGTCACACTGCTGGGGATGGTGATTGAGGTCAGGCTCCTGCACCCATAAAATGCCCCCTCTCCAATGCTGGTCACACTGCTGGGGATAGTGATAGAGGTCAGGTTATCGCAATCATTAAATGCCCAATCTCCAATACTGGTCACACTGCTGGGGATGGCGATTGAGGTCAGGTTCTTGCAAAACAGAAATGCCTTTTCTCCAATGCTGACCACACTGCTGGGGATAGTGATAGAGGTCAGGCTCTCGCACCAACCAAATGCCGCCTCTCCAATGCTGGTCACACTGCT
>JAZKYK010000041.1:0-27700 GCA_045612125.1 Alloprevotella sp. | reverse complement strand
GCGTTGCCCTGGGCTGGGTGCTTATTGGCCCTTCAGGCCGTTACTCCTCAACAACAGTTTGCTGGATAGCAATAATTGTAAATGAGATAGGACTGTTGATTGACGACGGGCCGACACGGAATGGCGCGATTGGTGGGGGGCACCACGACGGGCCGACACAGAATGGCGCGATTCATGAGTGAATTGACGACGGGCCGACACGGGGATCGGCCCCTACACCCCTCAACTCTCCTAACCTCTCAACGAGGCGTAGCCTCCTCTTAACTTCTTAACGGACCTTTAGGTCCCTCTTAACCTCTTAACGAGCCGAAGGCTCCTCCAACTATGAAGCAAAAATTCAATATAATAAAGAGTACATGCGTACCTCTCGCCCTGGAAAATGTGGATACCGATCAAATTATCCCCGCACGTTTCCTTAAAGCAACCGATAAAGAAGGGTTTGGCGAAAATCTATTTCGTGACTGGCGCTACGCTGCGGATGGATCGCTAACCGACTTCGTGCTCAACGACCCCACTTACAGCGGTGAGATCCTGGTGGCAGGTAAGAACTTTGGCTGCGGCTCCAGTCGTGAGCATGCGGCATGGGCGCTCAGTGGCTACGGCTTTCGTGTGGTGGTGAGTAGTTTCTTTGCCGATATCCACAAACAAAATGAATTGAATAATTTCGTGTTGCCCGTTCAGGTAAGCGAAACGTTTTTGGCAGAATTGTTTGAAACGATACAGAGTGATCCCGCAACGATTGTGGTGGTGGATGTGCCCAACCAAACCATTACGAACTCAGCCACAGGGCATTCGGAGACCTTCGAACTCAATGCCTATAAGAAATACTGCTTGATGAATGCGCTCGATGATATAGACTTCCTGCTCGAACATCAAGATAAAATCAAAGCCTTTGAACAGCGCCGCTAAGGCATAGCGCTCATAGAATCTACCTTAAATAAACAGTTATGAATCTCCATATCGCAGTGCTTCCGGGCGATGGTATCGGCCCAGAAATCTCAGAACAAGGCGTGGCTGTGATGAAAGCCATTGCCCAGAAATTCAATCATCACATCACCTTTACCACCGCCCTTGTGGGTGGCGCTGCCATAGATGCTGTGGGCGATCCTTTTCCACAGGCGACCTACGAGGTGTGTCGTGATGCAGATGCGGTACTCTTCTCCTCTGTAGGCGACTTGAAGTTTGATAATGATCCGCATGCCAAGGTTCGTCCCGAGCAAGGCCTTTTAGCCATGCGCAAACGTTTAGGGCTTTATGCCAATATTCGCCCGATTGAAACGTTTGAAGGACTGCTCCATCAATCGCCATTGCGTGAGGAATTGGTGCGTGGTGCTGATTTCGTATGTATCCGCGAACTGACGGGCGGCATGTATTTCGGAACGAAGGAAGAAGGCGAAGACAAAGCCTTGGATACCTGCGTTTATACGCGTGCTGAGGTTGAGCGCATCCTGCATGTGGCATACGCCCTTGCCATGCGCCGACGTCGCCACCTCACAGTAGTGGATAAGGCCAATGTGATGGCCACGTCACGATTGTGGCGTAAAGTGGCGATGGCGGTGGCAGAGCAGTATCCAGAGGTGACCACCGACTTTATGTATGTGGATAATGCTGCCATGCGCATGATTCAAGAACCAAAGTTCTTTGATGTTATGGTTACCGAAAATACCTTCGGCGATATCCTCACCGATGAGGCATCGTGCATCACGGGATCGATGGGACTTCTGCCCTCAGCTTCAACAGGCGAAGGTACGCCAGTGTTTGAACCCATCCACGGCAGTTGGCCTCAGGCAAAGGGCAAGAATATTGCCAATCCCTTGGCGCAGATCCTTTCGGTGGCGATGCTGTTTGAGCATTTTAATTTAACAGAAGAAGCCGCTTTAGTGCGTGCTGCCGTACGTGCAAGTCTTGATGCTCAGGTGCGCACCCCAGAAATACAAGTACAAGGTGCGCCACATTATGGCACACGTGAAGTGGGGCAGTGGATTGTGGCATATATCAATAAAATTTAAATACGGTAGAACGATCGTAGTGGGGCGGACAATCAGGGACCGCCCTTCTTTTTGAGGTGAACGACATGGACGCAACGGGGTGGGGCAGTAGATGACTCTTACCTGTGCGTCTTTGATGAAAAAAATCTCTAATTCGCTAATTCTAGAAAAACAAGAAGGTAGAAGGACTGATTTTTTTACCTAGAAAAAACAAGAAGGTGAAGAAGTCAAAAAAAATAGGGCAATCCTTTCGAACAACGACAAAAAATAATATGTAGTTATGCAAAAAATCAAAGTACCCAATACCTACGTTATTCTCTTTTTTGCACTTTTGCTTTGTGCGCTTTCAACGTGGTTGATCCCTAATGGTAAACCGCAAACGTGGCAAGTGTTTTCTGCGCTTTATGAGGGTTTTATCCGTCAAGCTGGTATCATTGCTTTTGTGCTTATTATTGGTGGTGCGTTTTGGATCATCAATCAAACCAAGGCGGTTGACGATGGCATTATGCGCTTCATTGCTCATACTAAGCGTTTGGAACGCTATTCATGGGTACAGCATGTGGGTGTCGGTAATATTGTGATTGTGCTCGTTATGTTGCTCTTTGGCTTGTTTGGCGCTGTTTTTGGCATGAGCGAAGAAACCATTGCTTTTGTGGCGGTGGTCATTCCGTTGGCTAAGTCTTTGGGCTATGATAAATATGTGGGTGTGTGCATGGTTTACATAGCCGCCCATGTAGGGTTTGCCGGTGCCATGCTCAATCCCTTTACCATTGGTATTGCTCAGGATCTTTCAGGGCTCCCTTTGTTTTCGGGCATCGAATACCGCACTGCATGTTGGGGACTGCTGATGACCATTGCCATTGTTTTTGTGTTGTGGTATGCTTCGCGCCACAAGATACAACCCGCTCAAGCGGGCGATGAGGGTGAGCATACAGCCGACGTAGCAAAGGATATGGCCGCAACTATTAATCAAAGCGTGGCAAAGAAGCGTTCATGGACGTGCTTGGCTGTGTTGTCGTTGCTCTTGCTGGGTTGCTGTGTGCAGTGTGCTGCTTCGTGTGTGGTGAAGATTGGTCAGTCGCAATATGTCATGCCTTATTTGCTGTGGGGCGTGAGTGCCACTTTTGTGCTCTTTTCTTTCTTGGCATTGCGTGCTTCCGCACGTTTGTTTATTCTGAATTTGCTTTTGTTTAGTATCGTGTTTCTTGTGGTGGGCACGATGGGTTATGGCTGGTATCTTCCAGAAATCTGTGCTTTGTTTATGGGCTTGGCCCTTGTTTCAGGTTATTGTGCGGGGTATTCAGCCGATACCATTGCTCAGGAGTTTATGGTAGGTGCCAAGGATATCTTTTCTGCAGCCCTCATTATTGGTTTTGCGGCAGGTTTGATTGTGATTTTAGAGCAAGGCGAGGTTATCGACACCATGCTCAATGCCATGGCGGATGCCCTTAAAGATACGGGGCGCGAGGGTGCTTTGTTCACGATGTATGGCATTCAAAGCTTTATCAATGTGTTTATCCCATCGGCTTCAGCAAAGGCTGCAGTGACGATGCCCATCATGGCGCCTTTCTCTGATATGATAGGTGTGTCGCGTCAAGCCACCGTGCTGGCCTTTCAGTTTGGCGATGGTTTCACCAATATGATCACGCCCTGTTCAGGCGTGTTGATGGCTGTGCTTTCAATTGCCAAGATACCTTACGAGCAGTGGGTGAGGTTTATTTGGAAGTTTATTCTGTTCCTGATTGTTGTTGGTGCTTTGCTTTTGCTTCCAACGCTTTATTGGGTGATTCCCGGGTTTTAATCGTTAGCGGTTCGTTTTCTTTGTGCTGCAAAAATAGATGTGAGAAATCAGCAAGTAAGCACGTGTTGTGCATTTGCCTGTTGATTTCTCTTTCTGTTTCTTAAAAATGTTGTAATTTTGCACTCAAAATTGAAAAAATGTAAAGATAATGAAAAACTTAAGGATTTTCTTTCAATGGCTCATCTTGGGCATTGTAACGTTGATGGTGCAGCAGGCGCATGCCCAGCAGTTCCGCCACGATGAGATGGTGTATGAAATTGAAGAAGGTGTGGAATATCTTTTGGTAGCCGATGTTGATTATAACGACAAGGGCCGCTATTTCACGCAGGATTCATGGAACTACCTTAGTCGTACAGCGACTGATGCTGCCATGGTGACGTTCGTTTCTGTTGATGAACAAAGCGAAAGTGGCGACGAACTTTATGCTTTGATGTTTGCCGCAACAGGCGAATACGTTATGGATCAGCAGATTTTTGGCGATTATGATGGCGCCGACATGTTGGGTTACAGTAAACCTTATATCTTTACAACCTCAAATGTGGATGAAGCTGCAAAGTGGACGGTGAAGCTCGCTGAAACGCGCTATAGAAAAACCAATGGTGATGACGATTATTGGTATAACTGGAGCGTGTGGACGGACGAAGGTGAAGGCGAAGATTATTACGAAGAAATTCAAAACAAAACCGTGATTGACGGCACATTCGTTTTGATGAATAAGCACACGAACGACTGGGGCACAAACCCCATCTATCTTGAAACGGCAGGAGATTACGCTTTGTTCGCGTCCCACGGTCAAAACGCATGGTTTATCTATACGCCAAGAGAAATGAGCGCTCGCGAAATCCTCGATGAATACATGAATGAACATTTCCCTAATGGCGTTAACTACTATGTAGGCGACTGTCCAGGTCAATACGAAGAAGCTTCTGTCAACGTTGTTCGGGAAGTTTACGCTAAGTATGAAGCTTACGTATTCAATGGTGTCGGCGATCCTGAAGAAATCCTTGCAGAGATGAAGGAAGCGATGGCTAATCTCGTACTCCATGAAATGCGCGAAGGTTATTACTACATCCAACCTAACCGCCAAGTTCCTCCTGGATCAGGTAAGGCTGGTCTTGTCTTCGACGAAGGTGGTGCCATCCGCGTGCAGGCCTATGAACGTCCTGAAACGCTTACGCTTGAAGCAGCTAAGTACGTTTGGTACTTCAAACCTGCTACAGAAGCAGATGTTCTTGATGCTTTCGACGAACCTAAGAAAAATGCTTACTACATCCAAAACTACGGCACTCAGAAATGGGCTACTAACGTAGTAGAAAACCTCACTGGTAACGGTGAACGTACATTTACAACTGGCGATAAGGCTGCTGTTTATGTATTTGAATACCTCCCCGTAATTCCTGGTACGGTCTATATCTACACCCACACTGAACAAGGCGTTTGTACGGGCGAGGATTCATGTCCTTACTGTGCTGCCTGGAATGTTCAGAGCCACAGTAAGAACTACATTATTAAGTGGAATGCGCGTTGGGACGAAGGCAACATGATGTTCCTCTATCCTGTGGCTCAAGAAGAAGTTGATGCTATCCGCGATCAAGTTGCTCAGTACAACATCAATGAGCGCTTGCGTAAATTGGTGAGTAGCATTCGCGACTATTACAACACGGGTTTTGTTTACAATCCAGCTGCGGCATGTACTAAGGATGATGATTTTACATCTCACGGCTTGTTTGACAACACAACCGACGTACAAATCAAGGCTGTCAATGACAAAGGGGAGGATGTTATCCACCCATCAGACGGTTCGGGCATTCCGGGTATGCTTGATGGCGACCCCACCACTTATGGCCATACCTATTGGGCGGGAGAAGCGGCTTATCCGCATTACTTTGAGGTGGACCTTGGCGCAGGTAATGAGCTTGATGCCATTTCTGTAAAAATGATGCGCCGCACACGCACCTCGGAGCATAATGCCAACTTTGGTTTTGGTGAAGCCAAGGTCTTTGGACGCAACCATGAAGATGAAGACTGGGCGGAAGTCGCAATGTTGCGCATGACCTACAATATTGATCTTTGCGAACGCAATGACGACGGCACGGTTGCGACTGACGATAACGGCCAGCCCATTGTTATGGACTGGGGCAGCGACACGGGCCATGGTTATGTTGGCACAGGCTGCGCCCTGCTGGGCGGCAAATACCGATATTTGCGATTCCAGCATTATAAGGCAATTAATGGAGACGTAAATACCTATTTCTCAGCGGCAGAATGGGCGCTTTTTGAAGGTGCTGCCTTGAACGAAGGGCTTTCGCCAAACTGCGCCGTGTCGCAAGCGGTTAACGGCGCATTGCTCGAAGCGCTGGCACAGGCCGAGGAAGCACTCTCTGCAGGCCAGGCTGCCGAAACCCATATTTCACGTCTGCAAGCAGCATATGAGGCTTATTGTCAGGCTCGCCACGCGAATAAGGTGCTTGTGGCGAGTGCCGATGAGCAGGCTGGTCGTGCAACGTATGTATCGGAAGGTGAGCAGTATGTTGAAAATGTTGGATATTGCCCTGTGATTAAAGCCACAGCTACTCCTAATTCCGGTTATAAGTTCACGCATTGGACTTACAACGATACGCTTGTGGTTTACGACAATCCATACATTTTCGTGGCCGACACAACCGTTGCCTTAGTGGCGCATTTTGAATCTAACATAAAAACCTATCCCGTAATTTTTGATGTGGATGGCGTAACCACTGTTGATTACCTCCCAGAAGGAGCGCCCATTGAAGCTCCTGAAGTGGCAGAAAAAGAAGGTCATACCTTTATCGGATGGGATCCCGCACTTGAAGACGGAGCTACAGTTCCTAATGGCGGAATTACCTATACCGCACAATGGCAGGTGAACCAATACACCATTTATTTTGATTCAGATGGAGGCTCAACTGTTGAACCAATTACCCTGGATTATGGTACAATTGTAAATGAACCAACAGCACCTGTGAAGGATGGTTACACCTTCCTGGGCTGGGAGCCGCAGTTGCCTGAAACGATGCCAGCAAACGACGTTTATGTCAAGGCTAATTGGGGTTCGAATGTTTATACCGTAACCTTCCAGGATAGCAATGGCGAAATCATTTATAGTGCCATTTTGGAATACGGAGCACCCATTGAACAACCTGAAGACCCTGTTAAAGAAGGTCATACTTTCTTAGGATGGGATCAAGAAGTGCCCAGTACCGTACCTGCGTACGACCTTACGCTTACCGCACAATGGCAGGTGAATCAATACACCATCACTTTCGATGATGGTAATGGTGGCATTATTGAGGAAATCACGCAGGATTATGGCACCGAGGTGACGTCTCCACTCCCAGCACGCGAGGGCTACTCCTTCTTAGGTTGGGATAAGGAAGTGCCCACAACAATGCCTGCCGAGGATATGGTGATCACCGCACAATGGCAGGTGAATCAATACACCATCACTTTCAAGGAAAGCAATGGTAAAATCATTGAGCGCATCACGCAGGACTATGGCACGGAGGTCGTAGCGCCAACCCCCACAAAAGAGGGTTATACTTTTGTGGGATGGAATAAGGAAGTGCCCGCCACGATGCCAGCCCAGGATATGTCAATCACGGCGCAATGGCAGGTGAATCAATACACCATCACTTTCAAGGAAAGCAATGGTAAGATCATTGAGCGCATCACGCAGGATTATGGCACGACAATCGTAGCGCCAACCCCCACAAAAGAGGGTTATACTTTCGTGGGATGGAATAAGGAAGTGCCTGCCACGATGCCTGCTGAGGATATGTCAATCACGGCTCTTTGGGAAGTGAATCAATACACCATTACGTTCGATAGCAACGGTGGAACTGATATTCCTGCAATTACCCAGGATTATGGAACGCCCATAACGGCGCCTGCCGAACCAACACGCGAGGGTTACACCTTCTTGGGATGGGATACCGAAATTCCTGCAACCATGCCTGCTTCTAATCTCACAATCACGGCGCAATGGCAGGTGAATCAATATCGCGTTACATTTATCAGCGAAGGCGAGGAATTGATGTCTGTCATGTTGGACTACGGCACAACCATCACACCGCCCCAAGATCCTGAGCGCGAAGGCCACACCTTCTTGGGGTGGTCGCCAGAGGTTGATGCTACAGTGCCAGCTCACGATGTGACGTACGAAGCACAATTTGAGGTCAACATCTACACAATCATATACTATGTGAATGGTGAAGCCATCTTATCGCAATCTCTTGCTTATGGTGATAAGATTAAACCTTATGAGCCAGCTTTAGGTGAAGGCGAAACGTTTAGTGGTTGGGATATTGAAATTCCAGAAACTATGCCAGCGCAAAACCTCAATGTTTACGGCACCATAAACAAGGTTGATGCAATTACCGATGTGTTAGCAGATGGCAAAACCGAACTTAAGGTTTATACGCTTGATGGTAAATTCCTCACTGTGCTGAAGCACAAACGTGACCTAAACAAACTGAACCAGGGTATTTACATCATCAACGGTGTAAAAGTATATGTGCCTTAGTTTATGTTGCGCTTGGATTAGAACATAACTTACGAATAAAAACTCAGCGAAGTACGCTCCTTTTTACAAGGTGCCGCTTCGCTGAGTTTTTGTTGTTAGAAGCCATATAATTCATTCTCATTTAGTGACTTTGGGATGCAAAATGTTATGTGTAGTGTTGGATATTGTTAAATAATTTATAAAAATTAAGTCTTTTTTTTAAATATGGGCTATTTTGTAAAAAAGTGTTTTAAATTTGCATATATTTTGCCGTATTGTATCATATTGGCTTTTTGCATGCCTTGCGAAGAGTCACTGTGTTGATTATAAATATAAATAAAAACATAAAAGCAGTTATGAAAACAAAAATGTTAAGCGGTGCCCTTTTTCTGGCGTTTTCTGCATATGGAATAGGTGCACATGCCCAAGCTGAAGACAGAAGCAATACTGTCGAGTTGGGTAAAACAACCTTGACGGGTAGTTCTTCTTACGAGGCGGTTGACAATGCGCATGCCATTGATGGCGCGGAACTGAGTGCGGAGTTGACTTTTGAAGTTTCGTATGTCAAGGAAGCGTTGGACGAAGACAACGAAGACCAATTGTGGTATGGTGATTTCCAGGATTGCAAGGTCTATCGTGTGTACAATGGCGCTCGTACGTTGGTGGAAACCTTGGATGCCGACGATGTACGTAACAACGAAATGGAACTCCAAGATGAGTTTACACCTGAGGTAGGTACCAAGCAAACGTTGAGCTATGAGGCTGTGTTTACCTACAAGGAATACAAGCGCAACGACAACACTACGTTGTGGGCAGACGTGGAAGCAACCGAGGTGACGTTTACAAAAACGACAGATGCTTCTGATGAGTTCAATATCTATGAACGCCCTACAAATCCTTACACACAAACCATTCCCAGCTTGGCAACTTATGTCAATGGTTTGGCGCGTGAATTCTCGGTGACGCTGAATCGCAGTTTGGCTTACCCCGAGGGCTGGACCGTGACATGGTCTGTTGATAACGTTGATGCAGCAACCAGCGATACTTATACGTACGATCCCAATGGTGCTACGGCAACCAACAAGGTGATTCGTTGTGAAGTGAAGAACGTTGCGCCCGATGGTCGCACGGTGTGGTATGAAGATGATTTCTCAAACACGCTCAGGGTGTATCAAAATCCCGCAAGCGCTTCGCTTACATACAGCTTGCCTACAGCTGACGAGAGTTATACCTATGTGGGCAAGGTCGCTAACGGCTTTAACTATTCAGTGACTGTGGCTAATGCTGGCGATTATGGTACATGGAAGTATTCATGGAAGCGCAACGATGTTGTGGTGAGCAATTCTTCTCAATATAATTATGTGGCTAATGCACAGGGCGAATATACGCATGAACTTGCAGTGACTTGCGTGAATCCTTTGCTGGACACCGAAGTGTGGTACACAAGCACTAAAAGCGATATCCCCGTATTAAATGTGTTTGCTGCACCAACACATACCAATGTTGACCGCCACTTGAATGCCGACAATGATGGCAATGTCTATGCCTTGTATCAAGGTCAAAGCATTGACTTTGCAACCATGAATACTTATGGCGGTGGATTTACAGATGGTTGGCATTATAGCATAACCGTTGATGGTGAGAGCCTTGGTCAGGGCGTGACAACCTTCACACCCTCTGAGGCTAAGGAATATCAAGTAGAATATGTCTTGGCGAATACGGTTAATTTACCCAGCGGAGGTAGCGAAAATTGGTTGGAAGTGACAAATACCTATACGGTAGAAGTTTTTGCTGCACCCGACACGGTGACGAACTTCAACGAGTATGAGGGTGCGAACGATTTCCACCTGTTGGTTGGTGATGAAGTTAACCTCAATATTACAGGTGAGAATGGCGATCCTGATTCATGGAACCTCAAGTGGACTGCTTCGCCAGTGATTGTATCAGCAAGACCAAGCAAACAGGGACAATCGTTCTCTTATGCATTTACAGGTGAGAATACAGGTTCTACCAACGATAAGACCTATACCGTTTCATATACATTAACGAACAACCCTAAGAACTACTACAAGCAGGGCGATGAAACGGATGCACCTTATACCATTGAAGGCAACAAGAGATTTGTGGTGTGGAAGGAAATCGTGGCAACACTTGAGAATTTGAGCCTCCGTGCAGAAGATAATCATTATGTGCTTGAAACCTTTGCAGGACGCAACAATGAAAAGCTGGTGTTGAACATGACACGTGGTGCCGCTTACTGGGACTGCCAGTGGACTGTTGTTGAGGGTGATTCAACTGGAAACGCTGGTCAGTTTGACTTACCACCCTTGGCGGCGGATGGCAAGATGGCTAAGGAATATAAATATCATGTAGAAGCAACCTACAAGCCCGACACAGATATTAAGTGCAGCTACGATGTAGCAGTAGTGGTTTGGCCAGCACCTCAATTGAAGAATGTTGCCCTTAAGATGCAAGCTAAGCCTGCAACGAATACTTCTGAAATTCAGTATCCTTTGAGTGGCACATCATTATTTGAAGTGGATTGCTTTGCTGGCGATAACTTTGTGCTCGACTACACGATTGAAGGCGGTTATGGTTTGAGTACCCGTAAGTGGACTTATGAGATTGTTAAGGTTGGCGCAAGTGCAGGTGTTGTAGAGGTAGGCAATGATAATATTTCAGATGCGGTTCAGAACGCTTCAATGACGTTCAATGCAGATAATGCTTCGCAAACGGGACAATGGCAAGTGGTGTTTAAGCATCCCTACACGGGCGCATATTACAGCAGTCAGGATGAATGGTTTACCCAAACTTACAACATCGACATGACTTGCTATCCGCAACCTGAAATCCAACCCGTGTTGACCGACTCGGCAAGCAATGTGCGTTGGGGACAACACCTTGTGCATGCTTATGAAGGCAATGATATCAACCTGAATTATAAGCGAAGCAACCAAGGTAATCCTGATGGATGGACTTATGAATGGCGCGTGAATGGTCAGGTGAAGTCAAGCGACATTGAAGCGTGGACGTATGTGCCCGATGTGGATGCGAATTATGAAGACCACACCATTACCTTGCACATCACCAATAAGGTGGGCGAAAACTACAGTGTGGATTATCGCGACACCTTGCAGACCCGCGTTTGGAAGCGCGCTGAGTTTGCTGATGCCTTTGAATGGGAAGACGTTAACAATAAAGAAAATGAAATGGGCGTTAACGGGTCAAATGTACGTACAGGTAATACCATGAAGTTCACGTATGAACCCATCCGATATGGTTATACAGATGCAACACAGGGCGATGACCAATACAAACGATATGAATGGACAGGTACGAACATGGCTACGGGAAGTGCCAACGTAAAAACAATCGTTACCCCTTCACTCGTTTCCGATACATATAAAACAAGTACTTACACTTACACGTTAGCGGCAAGCAATGTAGGTCCTTATGGCAGAGTGTGGGATTCACGTTCAGGCATGAGCCACCAGGTGACGGTGCACAGCAAACCCCAAACGCCTGCATCATTGACCATAAAGGGTACAGGTAAGAGCCGCACGTTGATTTGCCAAATGCCAGCAGCTATTACTGATGCAAACTTGGCAGACCGTCAGTACTACCTCGTGTTTGGTTATGTGGTTGGCAGTGAGCATCTTGACTTTGCAAGCCAGCGCCAAGACAACACCAGCCAATTGAGATGGAACAAGCAATTCTACACCGTTGGACAAATGAATAATGCTTATGTTTATTCATTGTTTAAGAGTGGAAACGTTGAAATTGCAAGTGGTAAGCGCTACCTGACAAAAGTAGATGAAGCTTGGGATGGTTCAACTTACAACGGCACAACACGCTCTGTGATTGCTAATGAAACAACCGGCGTTGATGATGTATTTGCCGTTGAAGATGCTGGCACTTGCAAGCGCGTGCTTACTTTGGATGGTAAATTCGTGGCGAACACAACCGAAGGACTTGTGCCTGGCGTTTACCTCGTGCAGTACGAAAATCAAGATGGTGAACTTACTACAAAGAAAATTATTGTCAAATAATAAGGAAAGAAAGTAACGATTATGAAAAATATGATAAAGAGAGCTGCTATCCTTCTTTTGATAGTAAATTTCGGAATGATAGCTTATGCACAACAACCCACAGTGGTTGAGCGCCAAAAGATTCTGCTTGGCGTTGTTGAAGCGATGGAAAATTATAAGCGTTATGCTTCTATGGACCGCGACTTCTACAGCTATAAAGATATGTTTGTGGACCTTTTCGTGAGCGAAGATGCCATGATCAGCAACGACCTCATGGGGTTGGCTTCAACCGATAAGGTAACTGTTAAGGAATATGCGGAGTTGCTTTCGGAAATGTCGGTATCAACACGCATTGAAATCAAAAACATTCGTTATGAATCGCTCTACAATGAAGACGGACAATGGAAGGTGGCGTGTAGCTTTGACAAGTACGTGAATGTGACGAACGAATGCGATGTGGAATTCTCATCAGACTTCCTTAATAAGGCAGATTTCAGTATGCGCGCCGTTTTGGTTTACTTACCCGAAACGGAATACGACTCCACCACACGTTGCGTGTTTGAGAATATTGAAACCAAAACGGTCAACCAAAGTATGCTCCCCGAGGGCTATAAAGTGTTTATCAAGAGCGATGCCCGCGACAGCATAATTCTCGTTGATGGCAAGAAACTTGAATTTAACGTTTTGGATCAAGCGTTCATCTCAGCGAACCCCGTATTCAAATACAACGACTACGATGTGAAGTTACGTCTCGAACCTTTTGAACAGGCATGTAATAAATACAAAATGACGTATAAGCCCATCCGCAACAAAGTGCGTGTGCATTTTGATTATGTGATTGGCGATGCCTATAAAATTGAAGGTGCTGATGCTCTTGAAACCAAGACTACAATGATGGAAGCAGGTATCGACTATGGTTATACATTCCCATCTAAGGGTAAGGTGAAAACGTCGTTCAACATCGGTTTGATGTATTCAACAAGCACGATTGAATTGGCATTGCCTGAAACCAGCTACCGTTACAACGCAGCAGCTAATGCAGATATCGACGGCGATACTTATACACGTGTGTATGAGAACGTCAAGGCCAATGAAAAAATCACATTGAACAGCATTGCGGCTCCTGTTTATTTTGACTTCGACTTTAAAGTGGCAAGCCGATTCTCATTCTTTATTCAAGCCGGTGCCAAGGCTTACTACAACCTTGAAGCTGTGTTGAATGAATGTAATTTTGATGGTTATGTTTACGGTTTGTATTCAAAGTACAATAACCTCCGTCTTGATGAGCAGTGGGGTGGTAATGGCTTTGGTACGATTCACCGTGAGTTGAATTATTATGAAAGTGAAGAATTACCCGTAAATAGCTTCAGCGTAGATGCTTTTGGTGGTGCTGGTTTTAGAATTGAAATCATCAAGCAACGTTGTGTGCTCGAAGTGGGTGCTACTTACCAAATGGGCGTGATGGAAGCATGGAAGGCAGAAGACCGAAAACTCAATTTCACCGGCACAGTATCTTCTTCAGCCAACACACTTTCAAATTACACAACTCAAGATGGTGAAAAGACATACATGCTCAACACCACTTTCTCAAAGTTGAATCGCAACCATCTTAAAGCACATGGTGCGTTGATCTTTAAATTTTAAAGCCAATGGCTTCGCCACGCGACAAGGAAAGACGTTCGACGTGGCGGAGCAATTGAATTTCCAAATGTTTTCTTATAACACATGATAAGAGATTTTGAATGTAAAAATTGTGGAACACTGTTTCAAGCCGATGAAAATCAATATGTGCGATGTCATTCGTGTGGTTCTGACCACGTGGATTATGTCAAGGAGAAATTTTCAAGGCGTAAGCTTTGCTTTTTGATTGCACTCTTTGCGGCCGTGGTGTCGGCTGTGACTTGGGTGTCGCAAACAAAGACCGTTTCCGAAGAATTGGTGTTCCCCGACGAAGAAGAAGTTTACGCATCAACGCCCGTTGTCTTGAAAGAGCGCCCCGTAATGAAGGTTGTCTCAATGCGCTACGATAAGGATGCAAAGTCGTATGAATGCCAGGTAGAGATACAACCTAAGCAAGAGTCAAACATTGCCTTTACCGTTTCAACCTTAGGCGAACAGCCCTTTGATAAAAATGACGATGGTGTGTTTAAAAACCTACCTTTCTCCGAAACTGATGGCGTTTATATCTTCCGCGCCATGGACGAACAAGCCGACACCCTCATTTGCTTGCTTGAGCATTCAGGCTTTGAAAAGGTCGTTGAAGATTTAGTGCCCTGGAGCGCTACCGAGCTGGAAGCCAAGATCAATGCTGGCGAAAGTTTCTCGGATTGTCCTTACCTCACCCCCAACGTAATAGTGGTTTTGGTGGACAAACCAGCCAATTGCCCAGATTATTCCATCAGCACTATCGTTAGTGATATCGTCATGATGTTTGGACAGCAAATCACGGTCGAGAAAGTAATATTAAACGAGTTTAATCAAATTTCAGAAGCCCATATCCGTTTAAATCTTCCTCAAGATTTCTTTGGGGCTTAATGAAACATAATAAACAAATATAAAAATGAAACAATCAACAAAAGTAGGAATTTTCGCTGTTTGCGTTTTGCTTTGTCTTGGCGGTGGTTATTTCGCTGCAAAGTCAATGCTTGACGTCAAGAAAGATAAGAAAGAGGAGGTGGCTCAACCCGAAACTGCTCAACAAGCACCTCAATCCACACGACGCGCTGAAACTGAGTTTACACAAAAGGACGTGGCTTACGCAATCCAGGTCAGCGACCCTGAATACAATAAGGCAACCAAAAAGTATAATTTCACAGTAAACGTGAGCCCCACCTTCCCTGAAGCAGCAACGTTTATCTTGCACGAAATGCCCACCATGGAAATTATTGAAGAAGGCAACACCACTGGCGTCTTCTCAAACATCGCTGCTACTGCTAATCAATACCGCGTGAGCATGGTTGTTGATGGCGAAATCGTAGCGAAGGCTGAGGTTGGCGAATGCCCCGTTGTGAAGGAAGTGAAGCAAAAACTGACAAATGAAGAAATCACTCAGTTGATCAAGCAAGGCGACCCCAATGGAAAACTCAGAGGCGTTAAATACACCTACGTGAATTTGGACATTGAATCGGGCGAGCAAGCTCAAACTTCTGTGTCAAACATCAATCAAATGATTATGATGCAGATCTGGTCAAGCGTTACTTGCGAATCAGCCACTTACGATGATAACAACAACGTGAAAAGCGTGAAACTTAGAATTAACCGTTAATCTTAATCTTTGAATTCTATGAAAACGAAGTTTTTATCCCTGAGATATATGGGCATGATTCTGATGTTGATGGTCTCAACCCTTTGTGGGGTGGAGCTCTCAGCTCAGAAAATTGACCGTGCCAGCCACAACCTTCGCTTTGTGTTTTTGGACCACTCGCCAAGCTTGAATTCAGCTTCGGTTATCGAACGCTTGCGCAATCTTCGCGACCAAGCCTTGGAGCAGGAAAACGCATTGATTATCTATATGCCTTCGGAAACCGAACCATTTATCGTGAAATTTAACGTTGATGAAGATGGCTCAACCGAAAAAAGCCAAAGCGACTTCGGCCGTTTGACCCACGCCTTGAACTTGCCTTCGCATAACATGAATATTGATATCGACCGCAAGAAGGTGCTTGAACTCATGCAGCATGCATTTACCAACGACAGCAAACTCAATTATATGGCTGTGCGTATGGAGTTTTATCTCACCTCTACATTCTGGGACCTTGGGTTTAACGAATCCATCCTTGCGCCAATCTATTTTGCGTTGGATGTGCCCAACATGCAACAGGAAAACGACTTGTATTTTGATGTCTATGCCGACCTGACGGACGAGAATATGCCCAAGAACCCTAATTTCGGTATCAGTAATTTAGCAGGCATCAACGAAAGAATTGAACTTTACGATATTTCAGAACTCAATTATTAAAAAGTAAAACTCAAATGAAAATTAAATTTTTAATTTTATTTATTTTCTCTTTTGGGCTTCTTTCAGCACAAACTAAACCAACTAAATGTACTGCATTCTTACCAGATGTTCTGTGCAGAACTACCATTTTCTTGCGCGACGTTGAGAAACTTCCTAAAATGGGTTATGGCCAGGATGCAGAAAGCACTAAAAAGTATTGGGACGCTTATAGCGACAGATGCGACAACGTGTTGTATCAAGAACCCAATAAGAAAAAACCTAATGGCAAGACACTCAACTTTAATGAACGCGTGCGTATCGCAAGCATTAAGAATGGATTTGCAGAAGTGTTTGTTGAAGAAAAACCAGGTGCGGTAAACTACCCCAATATCTCTGAAAGAATTCAGGTGAAGGGCTGGATCCCCATGGAAAATCTCTTGCTTTGGAACACATGCCCCACTTGCGACCTTGGTATCTATCGTAAGGCGCTCATCGTACAAAATATCGACGTTTCGAACGATGAAAACTTCGGTAAGCGCTACATGCACCCCGAACCTGGTAAAGATGAAGGCGAGGACTTGATCTCTGGTGTGGACTTCCACTACGTGATGAAGGAAAAAAACGTGGATGGCAATAAGATTTGCTTGATTGCCAAAGCCAGCAAGTTGGATGGTTACACCGACCAATTGCTCGAAGGTTGGGTTTACACCAACAGCTTCGTACGTTGGAACCAACGTTCATGTTTGGAACCCAACTCAAATCCCGACGACGTGAGCTATTTCAAGGCCAATAATATTCATGCGCAATATTATGAAGAGCCTGAAATGAAAACCACTGCACCACAAAAGTGGGTGTATGGTAGCGAAAACGGTCTCAATCAACCTGCAACACGTTTCCGCATGGGTCCAAACACCATGCGTTATCCTATCCTCGACCAGGAACAAGGTGCTGTGAATGCCGACAAATGCTTTAAAGCCACTTTCTTTGGTACGCCCAATGGTGAATTAGGCGATATGTCAACCCAAGCCAAGAAGATCGACAAGCAAAAGAAAGAAAAGGAAGAAGCATTGAAGGCTGCTGCTCAAATCAACATCATCATCGTTATCGACGGCACACGCTCAATGGGTAAGTACTTCCCTGTGATGGCCAATGCCATTAAGGAAGTAAACCAATTCCTTGGTGCAGAAGGTAAGCAGGAAGTAAAGGTTGGCGCCGTTATTTACCGCGACTATGCTGATGGCGACAATGTGATTGAGTACCACCGCATGATTGCGCCCACCGACCCCAGCATTGAAAAGTTCTTTACTGAAGTAGGTCGTAATGGCTTTGGCGCAGAAAGTAGTGATGCCGATAAAACAGAAGCCGAAGCCCTCTACTATGGTCTTGAAACCGCATTGGATTACCAGAAAATGGGCTATAAGCCAGAAAACAGTAACCTCCTCTTCGTGATTGGCGACTGTGGCAATGATAAGGAAGACACTCGCGTGACAGATGCCAAGCTTATCGAAATGGCAGACTCTGCAAAGGTTCAGCTCTTCACCTTCCAGGTTAAGAATATGGACCGCGGTGCGTACAACGACTTCAACAATCAATTGACAAACATTTGCCGTAAGTTAACAACAGGCAAGCCCTGGCAACCTACACAAAACGGTTTGAAATTGAGAAAGGAAGAAGGACAACTCGTGGCTTCAGCCATCAACCGTGCTCAGGCTAACCAGGAATTGAGCGAAAACGACCTCAAGACACTCATCCAGGATGCTTTCGTTGAGTTTAAGGGTACTGTGGACAACCTTTTGGCTACCATTAACGACCTTGAAGGCGGACTCACCATGAAGGGTAGCGTAAAGAAGGGACAGGTGTCTATGGACCACGATTACCTCCGTCGTAAGTTGGGCGAAAAGCGTTATAAGGCCATTGTGGAAAGCAACTCATTCCTTGCTTATACGGGCTACACCCCACGCGACAATGGCGATGGCCGTTCTTATTGGGATGTGATTGTGTTGCTTTCAACCGAAGAACTTCAGGCTTTGGTGGCAAAACTTAAGCCTTTGAAGGACGCAACACGAACCAACACCTACGACGATATTGCCCGCAACAATTACGTGAAGGCTATTGCTGGTATCATTCAATCAATGACAGAAAAGAGCGCCGAAGAAATCGAGCAGATGAGCACCGACGAAGTGACGCGTATCATTGGTGGTTTGAATGTGACAACAAAGATTTTGCGTGGCGAACAAGATGGCCAGAAGATCTACACTTTGGCTGAAATCAAGAATCGTCAGGCATGTCCCGACCAGGATTTCAAGAGAATTGTGCGCAGCATGAGTCGTAAGATCGACGACCTCTCTACGCTTTCAAGCAATTCAACATTTAAGTATAAGTTTACCCAAAACGGTAAAGTATCTTATTGGTTACCTTTGGAATATATACCATAACAAGTCAACCAAAAACAATAGAGTTCGTGAGGAGCGTTTTCTCTTCACGAACTTGATTGCTTAATTTAAAGGCTTGTTACTTACAGAAAACTTGATTATGAAGAAACTCTCAAGTTTAATATTATGGATGTGTTCCCTCGTGGTTGTTATGGCTCAAAATAAGCCTACAACATGCTCGGCATTTTTGCCCATGGCGTTAGATAAACACATGGTTCGCTTAAGCGATATTGAGCATTTGGCCGCCGATAACTATGGCCAAAACGTGGAGAACAGAAAGAAATATTGGGATGTGTACAGCGATCGGTGCAACAACCCACTGTATTTTGAACCCAATCTATCTAAACCCACGGGGCGAACCTTAGACATGAATGTCAAAGTCCGCATTGCCACCATAAAAGATGGCTTTGCCGAGGTTTTTGTGGAACATAAGGCTGGAGCAGTAAACTATCCCACGATATCAGAGAAAATCGATGTCTTGGGCTGGATCCCGCTCGACCATCTCTTGCTGTGGAGCACTTGTCCCACCACCGATGCCGACCTGTTTCGCAAAGCCTTCGTGCTGCGCAATAGAAACCGAAGCACCGACGCCAAATACGGACGTATTTATCTCAATCCCGACCCTGCGATTGATGAAGGCCAAATCATTGAAACCGACATTACGCTCTACTACGTCATGAAGGAGGCCGTTCACAATGGCGTGTGCAAACTCCTGTTGTCGCGCGCCAGCCGCCTGAACCTTGAAACGGCAGGCGAAGTTGAAGGGTGGGTCACTGCGAAGGATGTGTTTGTTTGGGATCATCACCTTTGCCTTGAACCCAATTGGGACAAGGCAGCTGTTGACACGTTCAAGAGCCGCGGTATCCTGGCGGAGACGTTTGTGGATAAGCGTTTAACCAACAAAGCTCAAGTATGGCGCTATGGCCAGGACAATCAAATGCGACAGGCTTCAACAAAGTATCGCCTGCAACCACGCATCTTGAGATTTCCTTTATTAAATGCCAGTACGTTCCACAACGACAGTCTGTATTACGCCTTGTTCTTCGGCCTCCAAAACTCACCTATTGGCACAGTGAAGGCTACCCCTGCAACCATCAACCGACCACATCGCAAGGTGAAAGAGCAACTGCGAACCACAGCCCACACCAACTTAATCGTAGTGATGGATGCCACAAAAGGCATGGAATCTTATTACCCCGTTGTGGCCGACGTGCTGAAGCAAGCAGAGCAGTATTTAAAGGTGAACAAAGCGCCCCTTAAGATTGGTGCGGTGCTCTATCGCGACACCCTCGCGGGCGACACCAACGTCGTGGAATGTATGCCCATGACCGAACCCTCCGACACCAATCTCCATCATTTCTTCCTGAATATTGGACGCAACAACTACGGAACAACCGCTGAAAAGAAAGATAAATCCCCCGAGGAGGCGCTCTTTAAGGGCATGGCTGTCGCACTCAATGCCAAAGTCATGGGTTATCAGCCAGAGCATAACAACCTTGTTGTTGTTGTGGGCGATTGCGGCCATTATCCCGCCGACACCACCCTCACCATTGATTCCTTGATTACATTGGCTCAGGCAAGTCGTGTGCAGCTCTCCTCCATTCAGGTCGATAACCAGGAACACGCTGCTTATTCAGGATTTTACAATCAAATGGCAGAATTGTTCTTTAAGCAGATCCCCACGCTTTATGGCAAGGATGTGAATTTAGAATGGAGCCCCATCGAAACAGGTATTGAGGCACGCGCAAACCAATCGCCACAGTTGTATGCCACGTCCATGCACCGCGCTCCAGCAGGCACACCATTCACTGCCGACGAATTTAAAAATATATTGATTTCCATTTTTAAATCGTTCCAAACTGCTGTGCACACGCAAATGCAAGCACTAAACAAGCAATGCGTACCTCAGCCCTATGCCTATAAGGGTTATACGCTTGTGGCTGATTCTTCTAATGTGTCTCTGTGGACACCCGTCTGTTTCATGACCAGCTCGGAATTGAATCATCGCATCGTTAAGCTGCAAGCCTTCAAGGCCATACCTCAGAACGTGGCCGACGATGCCACACGTCAGCAATTTGTCAATGTGTTTGCAGGCATCATTCAGCAAGCCACGGGCAAAACCACCGACGAAGTCCTCCAAGCCACGTTCCAGGATTTTACCTCAATCGTTTGGAATGTTGACAAGGCGCTCCTGCAGCATCAGTCCGATATGATGAGCAAAACCTACACTCTGGCGGAGATCCTTGACCCCACAAAGTGTGTTGACGCTGATTTTAAAATTATGGTCAGCAAGATGAAGCGTAAAGTAGAGGATTTGCCCTTGCTCAACAATGGCACAGCGTTTAAGTATAAATTCCAAATGAGTGGTGAAAATTACCTTTGGATTCCTGTTTGTTCATTACCTTAGCTGATGCTGTAAGGTTAAGAGAAACGACAAGTCTCACAACCTTATAAGCCTTATAACCACAAAAATTCATGAATAAGATATTTGAAATAGAAAAATTAAGGTGTTCTTACGACAAACGTTATAAAGAAGGTGTTTCTAAAGTCGTGTTGGAAATTGACCACCTTGCCATACCCCGTGGAAAAGTCATCTTCATCGTAGGTGAGTCGGGCATCGGTAAAAGTACCATCCTTGAAACCCTGGGTATGATGAACAACACCATCGTGCCTGATAAGGAAGCTCGTTTTGTATTTTACGACAACGATGGTAAAGAGTTGCCTCTCGCACCCATGTGGAAGAAAAGCGACCGTGTCCTTTCGGACTTCCGACTCAAGCACTATAGCTTCATTTTCCAAAACACCAACCTGATGCGCAACTTCACCGCTTACGAAAACATCTCGTTCACGCGCATGCTCCAGGGATTCTCACGTTTCTCATGCTTCCAGCGCACCCGTAAGGTGCTCGAGGATTTAGGCCTTGAGCATATCGATGAGCAACGCATGGCTCAGGAACTTTCAGGTGGTCAGCAACAGCGCTTGGCATTTGCGCGCGCCATCTTGCCCGACTTTACCGTGCTCTTTGGCGACGAACCCACGGGTAACCTCGACGTGGAAAATGCGACGCGCGTTATGGAAATTCTTAAAAACAAGCTCAGTGCTCACGAAGGGGCTACAGCCATCATCGTAAGTCACGACATGCACCTGGCGGTCACGTTTGCCGATGTTATTGTGAAGATTAAGAAAAACGTACGTCCTAAGGCGCACCAAGACGACGAAGACATTTTTTATGGTATTTGCAACGATCAGTGCATTTATACCAAAAAAGACAGCGACAGCAACGTCTGGACTAACGGCGTGGAAGAATATGAATCGGATGCGTTCGAAATGTTTTTGCGTAAGAAATAAAAATCAAGCACCGCTCTTTTTTAACTATTCACATGAAGCAATATCTTAAATTATTAATGGTGCGCGAGGGCAATGAAGTGCTCGGCCACCGATACTCCAACCTATGGTTGCTCACGCTGGTTTTGGTTGCAACCTTCATCAGTATCGCCTTTAGCGAAGGAGGGATGATTTACCTTCGCGATAAGATGGAGGACCCTTTCACCAACTGGATTGACATCCCCACCGATGGGTCCGACCAATCTAAGAAAAACTTCCTCGACGTGATTCGTCAACCTGCCATCCAAAGGCAATACGGATTTACTGAAGTGTGCGAGGACGTTGAAAAGTACAACGATATGAACGGCGTTCATGGCCGCGATTTTTACGCCAACACACGCCACGTTTCAAAGATCAATAGTCCGCTGGTTCATAAAATCCTCCACAAGGAAAATGTGGTGAAGAAATGTGTGGCTGACGGCAGTTGCTTTTCTAATAGAAGCCTTGGTGTAATCTTAACTTCAGCTACTGTAGAGCGCCTCGGGTATTCACTTGACTCTATTCCCGCTTATATTAATTATAAAGCCTTTAACCCCGAGGCTGTAAGCTTAGGCGTGGAGATGATCGACCAATCGTTTGCAGCTGTTCCCGTTCCCGTCTTGGCTGTAGTGCGCCGCTTGCCTGGCAACTCAGATATTCTCTCCACCAAGTATTTGGCAGAGCAGATTGAAAACAACGTGACTTATCCATTTAGCTACGTTTACAATGAGGACTACTTGAAAACGCTCATCTATTTCGTACCTGAGGAGATTACCGACACTGAGCTCCTCGACGCGGTGAAGGGAGCCCTTCCTGCTGACCTTAAGGAACATGCAGAACTCCTCTCGCTCGAAATCAAATCCATGCGCACTTGGCAAGCAGGTCGTCAACTCCAGGTCGGCTTTAAACTTCCCGATGTAACCCTCCCCACACAGGAATGGCTCGATATAGACCGAAAAGTGCTTCAAACTTTGGCGGATAAAGGCTTGACGCGAATCTATAATTATAAAACGTCAGAGTTCCACATCATCCCCAACCACTATTCATTGACGTTTACCTCGCTCGACCATGTGCGCGACTTCGAAATGTTTGCCAAGGGCAAAGAGTACAAGGTGCAGATCGACATGACGCAAGTGGCAAGCAAGGAGAATTTCAATGCCGTTTCGTTGGTGGCGCGAATTCTATCTTCTGCTATGGTGGTGTTCTCAATCGTTTGTATCATCATGTTCCTCGTCAATATGTTGCAAGCCTACTTCCAAAAGGTGAAGCGCAACATCGGTACGTTCAAAGCCTTTGGTATGAACGCCACAGAGTTGATTAAGGTCTATGTCATCATCTTGATAATGATTGTGGGTATGGCCATTTCCTTAGCGTTGGCTTTCACTTGGTTGATCCAATTGTTGTTGCCCTTAATAGGCTTCACCAAGGACGGCTTCAATTACCTCTCGCTTTGGAACCCCACCACATATATCGCAACATCAATTATTGCGGTGTCAACCGTAATCACCGTGTGCTGCGTGATGATCAAGATGCTGCAACGCACCCCAGGCGACTTGATTTACGACCGCGAGTAAACCACTCGCCACATCCCTGATAAAATTAAGGTGAGTTCTATAAATTCCTACTGAGAATTTAAGAACTCACCTTATTTTGTATTGAGGAGGCTACGCCTCGTTATGAAGATATGAGAGTTTAAAGTTGAGAGAAGAGCCTTCGGCTCGTTAAGAGGGGCCTAAAGGTCCGTTAAGAGGTTAAGAGGAGGCTACGCATCGTTAAGAAGTTAGGAGAGTTGATAGGTGTAGGGGCCGATCCCTGTGTCGGCCCGTCGTCAATTCACTCATGAATCGCGCTAATCCGTGTTGGCCCGTCGTCAATCAACAGTCCTATCTCATTTACAATTATTGCTATCCAGCAAACTGTTGTTGAGGAGTAACTGCCTGAAGGGCCAATAAGCACCCAACCCAGGGCAACACCCTGGGTTTATGGACGGTGCAGGGTTTCGCTCTGAAGGAATAAAAGCACTGTTATCCAGGTGTTTATGATTATTTGTTTCCAACGAATGCCTCAAACGCTCCAAATATGAAGCCGTTTGAAACGTACAAATCTCCACGTTCACGAGTATTTTAGAATAATATCTACACTTTATTAAACGATACGCGTAGATCCTCGTGATTCGCTGGAGTTAAACTTATAGACTGAAACAAAGTCTTGTTCTATTTTTTCACGCAGAATACGCGGAAATCGCGGAAGCCATGCGGAATATAAATGCTATTATATAGGGAATACGCAGAGGCGCACGCTACACTTGCGTCACCATCCGGATTGCAAGCACAAACCACAGACGAAAACTATGTAAATACACAAAAAATGTTTCTGCATGAAATTAGAAAGAGAACATTACATTGAAAAGCAGATAAGTAGCAAGCATAATCATTTGATAATAATTGTTACAAGGTTACATTATTATTACAACAGATGACATACCAACGCATATTATGCCCAATGGTATTATAATGATGAACGTTTTTGATTACCTTTTGAATTAGGGATTTATAATCAAGCAAGGGGACGGTCCATGACGACCGTCCCCTTTTTATTACTATCAGTATGCTATTTGCTATTTAATGCCAAGAAATAACATTAAAATATTGGGAATAATTTTGAGGGTGAAAGTTTGGTTGGTTAGGGTGAATAAAGAACCTTTTTGAAATTCTTGCAGTTACCTTCTATACTCATCTCCTTCTTTGACCTCCGAATGGAACACTTATAATTCTGATGTACTTATAAGGATAAATATATGAAGACTTAGAATTGCTACCATTATTTCCTTTCGTTCCTTTCCTCACCAATCTTTTTTTATTTTTCCCTCTTTTATATTTAACCCAAACTTTTTTGGGGACCACATCTAACATATCTCCCACCTTTAGAGCAACTTCCTTTTCTTCATCATTAAATACCGCAGGAATGCCTTGTGGATTCTTCTTTGTAGGACGTGTTCCAAAAGTCTTTCTAATGACACTATAAAAGACTTTGTCTGCTTTGTATTTCTTCAAAAGCGCTTGATATTGCGCTTCTGTAATTTTGTCATTCACTGACAGTATAGAAATCCCGAAAGTTTTTCTTAGATAATCCTTTGCGGTATCAAATCCAATATTGAGTTCTTGTAAAACTTTATTCAGTCGTGGCATCTATTTATAGTGGAGATTTATTCTTAATATCAAATGAGTTAATTTCCTTATGCCTCTTACTTAATCTAGTGCAAATGCAATATATCTTCTCATAAATTCTGAAGAGGAGCACTTAAGAAACTTTAATTATGTTATCAAAAACACCTTACTGAAGTAACCCTAGAAGTTCGTTGCACCTACTTCTAGGATCCTTCCATAACAGCGACTATTTTTTCTGAAATTATCGTATTGTTGATAAAATTTGAGTAGTTGATGTTAAATCTTATTTTTCAATAATGGATTCAACTAAACCACAAGGTTCGCCATATCCAACCATGTAAACTAATTGTCGTGCTCTTGTTATTGCAACATATAGCAAAGAACGTTTTGAAGACAAAAACTCTTTCTTATCAAGTGCATCCATACCAGTGAATGGATACCCTTCAGTTACTTTGGAGGGAATATTTCTTTCATTGATACCTATTAGAACAACAACCTTAAACTCTAATCCTTTAAGAGAATGAAGTGTACATAACGATATGCCGTTACTTGAACCTTGTTTTGACGTGCCTTTAAGCACCTTATATGCAATACCGTTAGTATGTAAATATGACTGCAAATCTTTCAGCAGCCCCATGCTGGGTGCCGCAATACAGATATCGTTTGCATTAATTTGATTGTTAATGCATTCTTTAATCCATTCTACAGTTTGGGTTACTTCCTCTGTCGCATTATTTACTAATTTATAAATAGGTTTTTCCCCTCCGTGAATTAGCGATACATAACCATTCATAGACTCGGTACCACCGTCCATATCATCAAATGTCAGCCCCTTTATAACACCTACAGCAACTTTTTTGATCGGTTCTGTGGTTCTATAGTTGATTTTCAAACGACGGCTTCGTACACCTCTTACATTAATTCCTGCAGCTCCGAAGTTAATTTTACGACCACTATAAATGCGTTGCATAGGATCGCCAGTGAGGAATAAATCGTTTCTACCTTCTGCTACTAAAGCACGAAGGAACTTTAATTCAGGATTAGAGAAATCCTGGAACTCATCTGCAATAACATTTGTGTATGGTCGTATATCGTTATTGTTCAGATATTTAGTTGTTTCATTAAATAATTCTAAGCGGTCAACAACCCTTCGTTCTTGCTTTAGTTCTATATACTTTTCAACAAGTCTCCAGATTTCTATTCTTTGTTTGCGACTAAGAGCTTTTGTTCTGCCAACTCTTTGTTGCATCATATATGACTTGACGTCATTATTGCCAAAGTAAACAATTACATCGATATACTCATCATAAAGGAATTTTTCATCAAATTCTGTTACTTCTGTTTCAAGTATTTCACGCCATAATTTTAATGATTCCTCATCACCAGAATAATCAAGAATTTTATACCCACCTTTAATATTATACTGACGAGCTGTTTCAATAAGTACTTGGTCAATATTGCTTAAAGTACAACGAGAACGGTTGATCCCCATTTTCTTAACTAATTCTTCTAGATTTTCTCTCAACGTTCTTGTATAGGTCGTAAACAGTATCTTTGCTTCTGAATTTCCACTCAAATGCTTAAGTCTGTGAAGAGCTGCAACGGTTTTACCAGTACCAGCACCGCCACTTACTTTCATAGTGCCCTTATAGTCTGCGTCTACAAGTTTTTGCTGAGATGGATGTAAGAATAATTGCCATTTATCCATATCATTATCTAGGATACGCTGCAAGGCATCATCATCCGTCAACTCTACAAAACGACGTTTATTATTGTTACTAAGCAATTGGTCTTCATTTTCTTTTGCTTGCCCATCCTCTATTTCTGCTATGATATCCATTATGCTTTCTCCGTCTAGGAGATTATAAATATTTTCAAAAGCATCTGTAGGCAAATATTTTTCTAATAGTTCCAAATCGTCGAGACTCTTAATTAGTCTTACTTGTGAAACTAACTCTTCAGGGATACCAATCTTTAACCACTGTTCTGTTAAAACATTAGCATAGGGAGATATCTCCTCACTCTTCTTATTTTCTGTCTTTACAACAGTTTCTGTTACTTGATGAACAGTTACAAGTTGGCATGCTTGTGTGTGATCATTCCATACGAGTTTTTTACGAATCCCCCAATTGTAGGCATTCTCATGTGTGCCAACATAAAGAAGATATGCATTGTCATCGATAAGTCCTATTACAGCACGATAATTATCGTCAATGCGTGCGGTACGCATTGATGTATCATTGAACTGGGCAATGGGTTCTAGGTGCATTCCATTAGCCGTTGTACATTCACGAAACTTTTTTTGGAAGTTTACCACTTTAGTTTGAATCTTCTTTGGAAGAGCAAACAGAGGCTCGTAACAAGTGTCTGAAAGGAACAGTCTCATATATTATAATTTTTTAATGTCATTAATACTAAAATTAATAGAATTGATAATTCTGTAACCTGCAGCTTCGAATATC
>JAZKYK010000040.1:0-20987 GCA_045612125.1 Alloprevotella sp. | reverse complement strand
AAGTACATGGACGCATTCGCAGGTAAGCTCGGCATCACTTGGGACGAATTCATGGGTCTCGGTCGTATGAACCCAGAAGGCAAGAACGAAAAGTTCTCTATGTCTGTATTCCTCTGCAAGACTTGTCAAGAAGTAAACGGTGTGAGCTGGTTGCACGGTAAGGTTTCTCAAATGATGTTCAAGGGCACATGGCCAGGCTATATGCCAGACGAACCACGCCGCGAATATGAAATCCGCGACCACGATACTTACTACACAGACTACAACTTGCAAGAAAACGAAAGCCACGTTAGCTACGTGACTAATGGTGTACACTTCCCCACTTGGGCAGCAAGCGAATGGAAGGAACTTTACTGCAAGCACTTCGACAAGGCCTTCATGGGCGACCAAAGCAACATGAAGATCTGGGAAAAGATCTATGAAGTATCTGACAAGGAAGTTTGGGAAACTCGTTGCGCTCTGAAGATGAAGCTCATCAACTACATCCGCAATCGTTTCCGCGACACTTGGTTGAAGAACCAAGGTGATCCCAGCCGCGTAGTATCATTGCTCGACAAGATCAATCCTAATGCATTGCTCATTGGTTTCGCTCGTCGTTTCGCTACTTACAAGCGTGCTCACCTCCTCTTCTCAGACTTGGATCGTTTGGCTAAGATCGTTAACAACCCTGACTACCCAGTACAATTCCTCTTCGCTGGTAAGGCTCACCCCGCTGACGGTGCAGGCCAGGGCTTGATCAAGCGCATCTACGAAATCTCTCAGCGTCCCGAGTTCATCGGTAAGATTATCTTCCTCGATAACTACGATATGGAACTCGCTCGCCGCCTCGTTTCAGGTGTAGATATCTGGATGAACACTCCCACTCGTCCTCTCGAAGCATCTGGTACATCAGGTGAAAAGGCACTTATGAACGGTGTTGTAAACCTCTCTGTACTTGATGGTTGGTGGTACGAAGGTTACCGTCCCGGTGCAGGTTGGGCGCTCACAGACAAGCGTACATACCAGAACCAGGAACACCAGGACCGCCTCGACGCTGCTACAATCTACTCACTCCTCGAACAGGAAATCATTCCTCTCTACTACGCTCGCGGTGCGAAGGGTTATAGCGAAGGTTGGGTGAAGACAGTGAAGAACTCAATCGCTCAGATCGCTCCCCAGTACACAATGAAGCGCCAGCTCGACGACTACTACGATCGCTTCTACAACAAGGAAGCTGCTCGCTTCAAGCTCCTCGCTGCTGACAACAACAAGCTCGCGAAGGAAATCGCAGCATGGAAGGAATGCGTTGCAGAACGTTGGGACAGCATCAACGTAGTTGCTTCTGAAGGTATGGAAAACCTCAACAACGTAATCTCTGGTCAGGACTTCACTATCAAGCACATTATCGACGAACAGGGTCTCGACAACGCTGTTGGCGTAGAACTCGTAGTAATCGAAAATGTTGAAGGTAACGACGTTATCCAGACAACTATTCCTATGACAATGACAAAGCGCGAAGGCAACCTCCACACATTCGAGCTCACAACAAGCCTCGACGTAGCAGGTTCATTCAAGGTAGCATTCCGTATGTTCCCCTCAAACGAACATCTCCCCTACCGTCAAGACTTCGCTTACGTTAAGTGGTTCGCTTAATTCCCACATGATTTATGCACACTTAAACGCAAAATCATAAGATATCTTTTAAAGCAGGAAGCTCCTTTATCTCAAGGTTCTTCCTGCTTTTTGTTTTCATGCCACATTTATTAAATTTCACGCATTACGCCGAAAATCAGATTGTCTATTAAGCGATTATTTTGTATGATATCGCTATCAAAAGTTGATTAAAACCAAATCGGTAGCGATTATATTGATTTTATTCGATACGATGGATAAGAGGCATAATATTGATGAGCACAAAAAAATAGCATCAAGACATTTAATGATGAATTGATGCCATTTGTGTTTACTGATTTATTGCGTGAGTTTAATGACGTTTCCGCTGATGTTCAGCAATGATATTTCGCATATTTTAGTGTTGAATTGCGTTTGAAGTAAGCGTTCGCGAGCATCAAGCAGGTTTTGTTCGGCTTGTCGCATTTCAATCCCCGAGTATGTTCCGAGCATAAAGCGTTCTTGTGCTGCTTCATGGTGCTCTGCCGCCACTTTCAGGTTTTGTTGCGCCAACGAGAGGAGTTGCTGATTGTTTTTATACGATTTCCAGAGGCGTTCGAGTTGAGTGCGTAGCGTGAGCTCCACCTCTTGTTGTGCGGTTTGGCTTTTTCGTATTTCTGCATCTGAATTTTTACGTTGGCGGGTGCGGTCGCCATCAAAAAGTTTCATGCCCAGAGTAAGGCCCACTTCAGGTCCGTAGGTGTTGCGTCGTTGTGTGGGTTCGGTCTTTTGCAGGGTATGATTGTAATCGTAATTAGCCGATAATTTAAGGTATGGATAATCGCGGCTCAACACGGCTTTTCGGTCGAGTTCAGATATTTGCGTTTCTGTTTGAGCCTTGAGGATTTGCGCGTGGTTTTTAAGCATGGATTGCTCAATAGCGTTGATGTCGAGCGTCGGCATGAGGTTGATGGTTGTGTCGGCGGGATGAATGATGTAAAATCCCTTACCATCCTCGTATTGCGCGGCGCGTCCCATGAGTTGCTGAAGGTCGAGTACAGCATTGATTAAGGCTTCGTGTTGAAGGAGCACTTGAGTGCTATCAGCGTTGAAATCCACTTGTGCGCTTCTGAGGTCGAGTCGCGAAGCTGAGCCCAAGAGGTAGCGTTCATTTACGATGCGCAAGCGGGTGCGTGAGAGTGCAAGCGAGGCTTTGAGGTTGTTCATCGTCATTTGCTGGCGAATGATATTGTAATAGGCGGTTGCGGCATTTGCAACGTAATCCTCGAGGGCAATGCGCGTGGTGAGTTCGCTTTGTTGCTTGAGCGCTTTGAGTTTTTGGTAGTTGGCTTGTAGTTTAAAGCCATCGAAGATCGTCCAATCAGCCACAAGGCGCGCATTGAGCGCATGAGCAGGCACGTTGTGGTTGCTAGTTTTAATGTCTCCTTGCTTGTTTGTGGTGGATGTAAGGTTTCCGGTATAGCCCACTTGTGCATTAACGGTGGGCAATTGACCGGCATTGGCTCGCGTGGCATTGTTACTTGCTATTTCTTGATTGATGCGCACAATCTGCACATCGTAGTTGTTTTTAAGCCCAATGTTCAAGCAATCCTTGAGTGAAAATATATTTTGCTGCTCTTGTGCGCGGAGCGATGGTGTGGCCATCAAGAGAGGGAAGGCACAGAGCATGGCATGTTTGAGTTTAAACATCGTTTGTTCGGTATTTGAGGTTGATGTTGTTTTTTGAGCTAAATGGTTTACGCTATGCGCGCTTCTTAACGACAAGGTAGATAGCGGGCACCACGTAAAGCGTGAGGAGCGTAGAGATGAGCATACCACCTACCACGGCTGTACCCATGGCGATGCGTCCAGCCGATCCTTCGGAGTTGGCAAAAACCAATGGTAAGAGCCCCAGAATGGTTGAGAGAGCCGTCATGAGGATCGGGCGCAAGCGTTGCACACTGGCTGAGCGAATGGCTTCAATAAGCGAATCGCCTGCTTCAAGTTTCTGATTTGCAAATTCCACAATCAAGATACCATTTTTAGCTACCAAACCAATGAGCATGATGATTCCGATTTGCGAGAAGATGTTCATCGTTTGCTCGTTGTAATTCATAAAGACGAGCGCACCAAATACGGCAAGTGGCACGGTGAGCATGATAATAAGCGGATCGCGGAAACTTTCGAACTGAGCGGCAAGGATGAGGTAGATAAGCACGATGGCAAGTCCGAAAGCAAAGAGTAATGAAGAGCTACTTTCTCGATATTCCTTAGAGTCGCCTGAAAGTGCGGTACGAAAGGTATCGTCAAGCAAATCTTCAGCAATCCGGTCCATTTCCTCAAGCGCATCACCAATGGTGTAACCATCAGCAACGGCAGCCGACACGGTGGCCGATGCAAAGCGGTTATATCGATAAAGTTTCGGAGGTGCGATGTTTTCTTCGGTTTTTATGAGGTTTTCCATTTGAATCATTTCGCCCGCCTGGTTACGGATGTAGATGGCTTTGAGTTCTTCAGGGGTGTTGCGTTGTTGGCGGTTTATTTCACCCACGATTTCGTACTGCTTGCCGTTCATGTAAAGGTACCCCATGCGTTGTCCGCTAAGTCCGTATTGAAGGGTTTGTGCAATATCTCGTGTATTCACACCTAAGAGATTTGCTTTTTCGCGGTTAACGCTTAATCGAAGTTCAGGTTTTGAGAACTTGAGGTCCACGTCGGCCATTTGGAAGTATGGACTTTCGTGTACGCGCTTCATGAATTCGGGCAATACTTTTTCAAGTTTGTCCATTTCCGAGGCCTGCAATACGTATTGCACAGGCATTCGGCTTCGGCGTCCGCCAAAGGTACTTTGTTGTTGTACGAAAGCACGTGCATCAGTTTTGCTTTGAACGGCTTTTGTGAGTTTTGAAGCCACGTCCATCTGCGAGTACGAACGTTTGTCAAGGTCTTTCAGCGTGATTTGTAGTGAGCCCGAACCTGCATTGACACGTGTCGTGATAAATTCGGCATCAGGAACGATACTGTCCACGAGTTCGTCAATGCTTTCAGTGTAGTCGCGCATAAACTCATAGGTCACCCCTTCAGGGCCGCTTGTGCGGATGCTGATTGATGAGCGGTCTTCAAGTGGTGCCATTTCAGAGGGGATATTATTCCAGAGTATAACGGCTATGGTTGTGGCGGCAATCATAATGACCACCGAGATGTAACGTCGGTTTAAGAAAGCATTGAGCGTTTTAAGATACACGTTGTTCAATCCTTGGAAGAAAGGTTCGGTGCAACGGTAGAGCGCATTGTGCTGCTCACGACGTTTCAGGATTTTCGTGGCAAGCATTGGCGTAAAGGTCAGTGCGGCAAACGTACTGATGATTACGGCTCCTGAGATCACGAAACTAAATTCGCGGAACAAGCGTCCTGTCGTGCCCTCCATAAAAACGATTGGGAAGAACACCGCCAAAAGGGTTATTGATGTTGAGATTACGGCAAAGAAGATTTCCTTTGCTCCCTCGATACCCGCATCGATGGGCTTCATGCCACGCTCGATGCGGTTGTAAATGTTTTCGGTCATCACGATGGCGTCGTCCACTACAAGACCTACGGCAAGCACCACGGCAAGCATTGAAAGCACGTTAATGGTGAAGTCGCACAGATACATCACGAAGAAGGTACCGATAAGCGAAATAGGGATTACGATACAAGGCACAAGCGTCACGCGCCAGTCGCGCAGGAAGAGGAAGATAATTAAAATTACAAGCACAAAAGCTTCGTAAATGGTGCTTTCCACCTCATTAATTGATGCACGGATGAAGCGTGTGTTGTCAAAGCCATAATCATAGTGCACATCGTCGGGCAAATCTTTTTTCATTTGCTCCATGCGCTTATACACATTGTCGGCAATGTTGATGTGGTTGGCGCCAGGTTGTGGAATTACGACCACGCTAATCATAGGCACACCGTTCATTTTCGCATAACTCTTGATGTCGCGTGCGCTAATCTCTGCCATACCTACGTCGGAGAAGCGCACGATGCGTCCGTTCTCTTCCTTGATGACGAGGTTATTGAAGTCCTCGGTGGTATGCAATTGTCCGAGCGTACGGATTTCAAGTTCCATTTTGTCGCCTTCAATGGAGCCAGAGGGTAATTCCACATTTTCCTTGTCAAGTGCGTTTTTAATGTCCATGGGCGTAATGCCGTAGCCCGACATCTTGACGGGATCAAGCCACAAGCGCATACAATAGCGCTTTTCGCCCCAAATTTCAACGCTACTCACTTCGCTAATGGTTTGCAATTGTTCCTTCACGGTGAGGTCGGCAATCTCAGAAAGTTCGAGCAATGAGCGTTTATCGCTTTGAAGGGCTATCATGAGGATGGGGCTGGCATCGGCATCAGCTTTCGACACGGTCGGTGGGTCACAATCACGAGGCAACTTGCGTTGTGCGCGCGACACTTTATCTCGCACATCGTTGGCAGCCGTTTCAAGGTCAACGTTGAGTTCGAACTCGACCGTAATGCGGCTAGAACCTTGTTGGCTAACACTGGTGAGCGAGCGAATACCAGGAATACCGTTAATGTTTTGTTCTAGCGGCTCAGTGATCTGATTTTCAATCACTTCAGCATTAGCACCAGGATATGAGCACGACACGGAGATAATAGGATTATCAACCGAGGGGAATTCGCGAACACCCAAGTAAAAATAACCAATAACACCAAACATAATGATGATAATGGTGAGCACGGTGGCTAATACTGGGCGGCGTATGCAAAGTTCAGATATATTCATGTGATGAATGGAATTTATAATAGAAGTGGAAAGGTGGATTGGTGAATGTAGGCAGACACATATCTGCAAGCACTCATCTCAACATAGTTGTTAAGAGAAGAAGGGTTTCATTTATTCGATGGTTAATTTAACCTTGGTGCCTAAGCGAAGTTGCATAATACCGCTGGTAATAACCGTGTCGCCCACTTCAAGGCCGTTGATGATTTGAACATCGCTCGCCGTACGCAATCCCTTTTTGATGTTAACTGGTTGTGCCACACCACTACGGTAAACGTACACTTTATCAATACCCATCTCCGAGATAATAGCTTCTGCAGGGATGGCCAGCGTTTGCGTGTATTTCTGAGCGGTTATCGTGACTTGAACGTATCGGCCAGGAATCAGTTTGCCATCAAGGTTTTCACACTTTGCTCTCACGCAGAGCGTGCGTGTGTTAGTGTTCACTTTAGAGTCGGTAGCATAAATCTCAGCTTTGCGTTGGTTTATGTCACCCTCAACGGTGAATGTGATTTCATCTCCCGACTTCAGCAAAGCAGCATAGCGCTCGGGTACAGCAAATTCAATTTTAATGGGGTTTGTGGCGGTGATGCTTGCAACAGCTTGCGAGGTAGATACAAACTCACCCAAGCTCACTTGACGCAAACCGATGGTGCCATCGAAGGGTGCGCGCAACTCCGTTTGATTGATTTGTGCTTGCACCTGTTCAATTTCAGCTTTGAGCGTTTGCAAATCAACCTCTGCCTGTTGGAAGGCTTCGTGGCTGACGGCTTCCTTTTCAAGCAAAGCCTTTTGGCGGCGCAAGCGGTCCTCGGTAAGTTGAAGTTTGGCTTGCAAGCGCTTGAGGTTAGCTTGAAGGGTAGCATCGTTAAGTTTGGCCAGTAGTTGTCCGCTCTTGGTGGCTTGGCCTTCGCTAAAATAGATGTGTGTGATTTTACCAGACGTTTCAAAAGCTAAGTTAGCCTCTTCATTGGCAAGCAACGAACCTGAGATTGTAATGGCATCAGTAAGGTCGCGTGGTTTAACGATCTGAGCGCGAACCTCAAGCACCTTATTTGCTCTTGATTGAGGTGTGGGCGTTTGGGTGAGCTCCTCATTTTCTTGAGGTACAAAGGTGTTGTAAGCTAAATAAACGCCACAACAAACAATGATAAGAACAATGCTCCAACGAAGTGATCCTTTAGGTAATGATTTAATCATAACGTATTCAATATTTGTAAGATAAACAAAATATATTAAGTATTAATTCAAATTAAGTTTAATGCACTTTACAAAAATAGTGCTTATCGCGTTGTTTAGCAAATTTTATCTAAAAAAAATAAAGTTTTAGGTCAAATGCTTACACATGAAAAATATTCGTAATTTTGCCCTAATAACTATTATTTTCTTTTTATGCAACTTCAAACGCCTGTTCAATTGCCTTCGCCTTTGCTTAAGATTATTCCCGATAGTCGTATGTTTGTGATGGGCAGTTGCTTTTCAGAACATATCTCTACTCGCCTCAAAGATTGTGGTTTGAATGTGACGACCAATCCCTTTGGCACGCTCTTTAATCCCTTAAGTATTTCGCAAGGGCTTGAGGCTTTGCTTCAAGGTCAGGTACATGATCATTGGTTTTATGAGGGCGTTGAGGGAAGCTGGCATAGCATTATGCATAGCACCCTCTTTTCAGGCGAAACAAAAGATATCTGCATTAAGCAGGTTGAAGCGCATTGGCAAGAAGCATGCCAGGCACTAAAAGAAGCAAGCGTTGTGCTTAACACATGGGGCACGGCGCACGTCTATGTCAAGGACAATGCCATCGTGGCCAATTGCCACAAGCAACCGTCCAATCTCTTTACGTATCGCCGCTTGAGTGTTAGCGAAATTTTGGATGCCTGGAAGCATGTTCTCACCAGTTTATGGGAGATTAACCCAGATGCAAAAGTCCTTTTTACGGTTAGCCCCTTCCGCTACATGAATTTAGGTGTGCACGAAAATACACTCACTAAAGCAACATTGCACCTGGCGATTGAAGAATTAATGAAATGGACGAACAAAATCCTTTATTTTCCTTCATATGAGATTGTTATAGACGAGCTTCGTGATTATCGATTTTATGATACAGATATGCTTCACGTGTCGCCAACGGCAGCTCAATATGTGTGGGAGAAATTCTCCACATGGTGCTTTGCACCCGAAACGAAAGCGTATGCACAAGAGTGGCAAGCCATTCAAAAAGCACTCGCACATAAGCCGCGCCAACCCCAATCTAAGGAAAGCCTCGCGTTTAAAGAAAAAATGGTTGAACGCCAACTTTCATTCATCCAAAAACACAAAGCCACGCATTTAATGCCTAATACTCCAGAATAGATAAATATGTTATCCAATCAATTAGCGTCCATCATAAATGCCGAATTCATCGGGCAAAACAAAGCTATCAACATTGAGTATTTGCTCACCGATAGCCGTTCGTTGCTTTTTCCTGAAAAAAGCATCTTCTTTGCACTTAAAACGCCCAGTGGCAATGGTCATCTCTACATTGATGAACTTATCGAGAAGGGCGTTCATGTTTTTGTTGTGAGTCAAGATTATGAGGTGGATACACAAAAACTTAATATTGCGGAGTTCTTTAAAGTTGAATCACCACTTAAAGCCTTACAACAATTATCGGCCTATAAACGGCAACAATCCGATGCTAGAGTGATAGGCATTACGGGGTCGAATGGAAAAACCATGGTTAAGGAGTGGCTTTATGCGTTGCTCAAAAATCATTATAGCATTACCCGCTCGCCTATGTCCTACAATTCGCAAGTGGGCGTTCCACTTTCCGTGTGGGCACTCAATGCCGACACCGAACTCGGCATTTTTGAGGCAGGCATCTCGCAACCCGATGAAATGAACGCTTTAGAAGCTATTATTAAGCCACAGATCGGCATTTTCACGCATCTCGGTACAGCACATCAAGAAGGTTTTACGGATATTCGAGAAAAGGGACTTGAAAAGATGAAACTTTTTAAAGATGCCGAGGTTTTGATTTATTGTGCAGATGATGCCACACTTGCAGATGTTGTAGCTCAAAGCGAATTCAAGGGCGAATGCTTCACTTGGAGCACAAAGCATAACACCACTCCCCTACAGATTGAAAACGTTACTATCAACACCACCCATGCCCAGATAACCTACATTTATGGAGCGAAGCAAGGCACCCTTTCCCTACCCTTTACCGACCAGGCTTCCATCCATAATGCTCTACATTGCCTAGCCGTGTGCCTCTACCTCAATGTACCATTCACACATGAGGATTTTAACGAACTCTCTGCCCTACCCATGCGCCTTGAGGTGAAAACAGGGGTTAACAATTCAATCGTGATTAACGATAGCTATTCGCTTGATATGAACTCGCTGAGCATCGCGCTTGACTTCATGAGCCGCCGTTGCCAAACTTCGGTTGAAGCAAAGCAAAAGGTCGTGATACTTAGCGATATGAAGCAAACTGGCGTTGAACAAAAGCAACTTTACAAGGAAATAGCTCAGCTCATTGCCACTCATCAGGTGGACGTTCTTTATGGCGTCGGACCTCATTTTACAGAGCATCAAGCTTGCTTTAAGAACCTCGTCATTAAGACCTTCAACACCACGAATGAGCTGATTGAAAGTGAGGCTTTGAAAAACATCTCAAATGCCGTAGTTCTCATCAAAGGCGCGCGACATGCTACGTTCGAACAAATATCCGATCGGTTAACCATCAAGACGCACGCCACCACGCTTGAGGTTGATCTCTCAGCATTGGCTTATAATTTGAGGTATTATCGCTCTTTACTTGCTCCGACCACTAAAATGGTGTGTATGATCAAAGCGTCGGCTTACGGACTTGGCGATATAGAGGTGGCACGAACGCTCACCGATGCAGGCGCCGATTATCTTGCTGTGGCGGCCGTGGATGAGGGGGTGGCATTGCGTCAAGCAGGCATCAATACGCCAATCATAATCATGAATCCCGATGCCTCTCAACTTTTGCGTATTTTCAATTATCGCCTTGAACCAGAGGTCTATAGCTTCAAACTTCTTGATGCGCTCATTCAAACAGCCGAACGCTTAGGGCTTTCAAACCTAAACATACATCTAAAGCTTGATACGGGCATGACACGCCTTGGCTTTGATCCGCTCACCGAAATCAATCAGCTCATCAATATACTCAAGACCCAATCGCATCTCATCCCCCGTTCGGTATTCTCACACTTCGTAGGTAGCGATGCTGAAATCTTCGATGAATTCACACAGAATCAATTCAACCTCTTTAACCAAGCCGCCAATTTAATTCAATCGAACTTCAACCATAAGATACTGAAGCATATTTGCAATAGTGCTGCTATTGAACGCTTCCCAGACATGCACCTTGACATGGTTCGCTTAGGATTAGGACTTTATGGCGTTTCGCCTTTAGGCTCAGATAAATTGGCTAACGTGGCGAGTTTGAAAACGATAATCCTCCAAATTCATCATGCCAGTTCCAACCAAACCGTTGGGTATTCCCGAAGAGGCGTATTACATGGTGCTTCAAGAATAGCCACTTTGCCTATTGGTTATGCCGACGGGCTTAATCGCCATTTGGGATGTGGTAATGGCTATGTAATCATCAACGGGCAGGTGGCGCCTTACGTAGGAAATATATGTATGGACGTGTGCATGGTTGACGTCACGAACATTCCATGTGAAGAAGGAGATGTTGTTGAAATTTTTGGTAACCAACTCCCCATCTCTAATATTGCTCAGCGCTTAGGTACAATCCCCTACGAGGTACTAACGAGCGTAAGTCCACGAGTGCATCGCGTTTATTTCACATAAGCATTGTAATGATTTTTATCGATCAATTAATAAAAAAGTGGGTGTGTCACAACGATAAATGACACACCCACTATTGTATTTAAACGAGTTTAAAACGTATGCGGAATTTTTTAGTTTCCTCGTCCCAATTCGTACCCAAAAGATGAAAAGTCCCTATCTGAGATGTATTTTCAACATGTTGACCAATGCACGCACAAATGTCGTAATCGCCAATATAAACCAAGCGAATCACGTCGGTGCTAAACTCAGGGAGTTTTTCCAAATCCACACCATCAGGGAGTTCAGATAAAGCACACATCTTATCATACACGGGTAGATTTTGGCTGATCACTTCGTTGACGCGGCGTACGATTTCTTCCACCTTTTCAGGCGACGGGCAAGATGGCAAGGTGTAACTGACTTTCGATTTTTTGCGCTCAATATGCGCATCCTTTGAGCGTGCACATCCAAACATTCGAACCATGGTTTGGTTTAAAATATGTTCGGCGGTGTGCATAGGTGCTATGGTTGAGGTTTGAAATTTTGGGGTTTCCTGATTTGTGTTCATAACGTAAAGCGTGATTAATTAAAAGGAGATATCAGCATTTATTGCGTTGCGTAAGGATAAGTCACATTGATCAAGGTTAGCGCTTTACCATCGGCACTATCAGCCGCGGCGCATCTATCCTTTTTTAGAATGATGGTTTTAAATTGTTCCAGGCTGATCTTACCGCGTCCCACAAGCAAGAGCGTACCAACAACGGCTCGCACCATGTTGCGTAAAAAGCGGTCTGCGGTGATTTCAAAGCGCCATGAATCTTCGGAAATCTGCACCCATCGCGCATGAGTGACCTTACAGATATTGGTTTTTGAATCAGCATGAAGTTTGGCGAAAGATGTGAAATCGCTAATGTCGTACAACAAAGCGGCTGCTTCGTTCATCAATTCAAAATCCAAGGCATAAGGCACCATGAGCGCATAATGACGGTTGAAGGGCGACTTTCTTGTCGTAATGTTATAGTGGTAGGTGCGCGAAGTGGCATCAAAACGGGCGTGAGCCGTGGGGTGAACCATCTTTAAGGCAAGCACCGAAATGTCGGGTGGGAGTATGCGGTTCAAGCGATGCACGATAGCCTGACAATCGAGAATTGGTGGTGCGTCGAAATGAGCCACCATGCGTGCCGCATGTACGCCAGCATCGGTGCGTCCTGCGCCAAGCGTTTCTACGGGCGTGCGGAGCAAAAGTCCTAAGGCATTATTGAGGAGTTCCTGCACGGTGATGGCATGCGGTTGCACTTGCCATCCGTGGTAGGCCGTACCGTCGTATGAGAGTGTAATGAAATATCTTTGATGCATGCGTTGTTTAATTTATTTGCTTCCTTATGAGGAAAGCTACGTAAAACGTGAAAATGGTCAATAGAGTCGCTAAGGTGAAGAACCCTACGTAACCCAAGACTTCTTGAAGCCATCCCGCTATAAATCCTGGCAACATCATAGATAGGGCCATAAACCCAGTGCAAAGGGCATAATGTGCGGTTTGCTGGTTGCCGCGTGCCAAGTGCATCATGTAAAGCATGTAGGCGGTAAATCCAAAGCCATAGCCCATTTGCTCAATAAATACGCCTAAGGAGATGAGCCCTAAATTCGAGGGCTGGTAATAAGCTAACAGTACGTAAACCACATCGGGCAGAGAAATGGCAACGACCATCGGCCAAAGCCATCGACGAAAACTGCTTTTCGATACGGCTAAGCCGCCTAAAATACCCCCGAGAAGTAATCCCACAACGCCTACACATCCCTGAATGGTGCCCAATTCGCCTTTATCCATACCTAAGCCGCCTTCGTGCACGGGAGCCAGGAAAAACAACGGACAAATCTTTACCAATAGCGCCTCGGGAAGTCGATAAAGCAATAAGAAAACAACACCGGTGAGGATGTGCGGTTTCTTAAAAAATGAAACAAATGTTTCCAGAAAACTATTAAGCGCACTTGAGGTCTTCAAACCTACCGTTTGGTCGGTATCAGGCTTGGGTAAAGTGTAATTGTGGTAGGCATACAAACCCACAAACAAGATTGCGGCAAAAGTAAAAGTGGCTTGCCACGAAATTTCTGTGCTACAAGCAAAATAGGATTGTATAAATGCCACAAGCAACAAAAGACCGCCTTGAGCAAATATCGTTGAGATGCGGTAAAAAGTGGAGCGTATGCCAACGTAAAATGATTGTTCTTGCTCGTTAAGCGCCAAGAGATAAAAGCCATCGGCGGCAATATCGTGCGTGGCTGAACAGAATGCCATCAACCAAAAGAACAATAACGTGCAAAACATGTAATTTGGCACGTTTAACGTTAAAGCTACACCAAAAAGCGAAAGAGCAACAAGCAATTGCATGCTTAATATCCACCATCGTTTCTTCTTGAATATATCCACGACAGGGCTCCATAAAGGCTTTATGACCCATGGCAGATAGAGCCATGAGGTGTAGAATGCCACCTCGGCATTGCCGACGCCTAAATTATTGTATAGCACGAGAGCAATATTCATCACAATGACGTTAGGGATTCCTTCAGCAAAATACAGGGAAGGGATCCAGGACCAATGTGATTGATTCTTTGCGTTTGTTTTGAACATAAGATGATGTGATCATGTAAATAAATTGGTGGTGCTTGTCATGATAAATAATTGAACGTATTACTATAAAGTAATCTTTACCCCACGCTTTTTATTTTTCTATTTTCTATCCTTTACTTACAAGTTATTCGAGGGTGCGTTATAATGATGCTCAAAGAAAATGAGCTACGCTCCCTCGAATAACACGCTTACAATTTGTGCAACTTTGCATTCTTATAATAATGCATAAGGATTTCGTCAAAGGTGTAACCTCGTTCGGCCATCACGGCTGCTCCGATTTGGCACAACCCTACGCCATGTCCCCACCCTGCTCCATGCAGAATGAAGCGTTGTGGTATTTCGCCTGCAAAGTCAAGGCGTTCAACAGAGAATGCTGAGCTATAAAGATGCGAATCTGACAATATGCGGCGTATCTCAAGCTCTTTGCCAATGCACATTTGCTTTTTCGTACCTACGATGCGTAGTTTCTTGATTCGTCCGCTATATCCACGTTCAACGGGTTGCAAATCAATGATTTCGCCAAAATCTTCCTCGCATTTCTGAGCGATTAATTGCGATAATTCCTGTTGCGTGTATTGAACTTGCCAACGGTAGAAATCCTTCGTTTCCTGGTCAAAGTCATTGAGCACCTGGCGCAAAAGGTTTTCATCGGCCGTATTGCAAAGCGCTTCGGGATTAGTTCTGATCCAACGGTCGTAATCGAAATGAATTGACTTAATGTCCTTTTCGGGCATTTGGAGTTCTGCCGACACATCGTGAATCGGTTGAAGGTATGGCACTTCCCGATCCTCCCAACATGTGGAATACACTTCGGTGATGCCACCACAACACTTGGAGAAGCGCGCATCACACACATTTCCCCCTTCCACCAATACCATGGCTCGAGTTTCATCAACGGCACGCGTCACTCTTGGCGAGGCAGCACGTGTGATGCCCTGATAGCGTTGGCAATGGTCGGTGGCGCATACATCGAAGCGGGCATGGTCCTCGCGATCGTACCAACGTATGAACTCATCGTTTTTGCGCTGGAAGCTAAAGAAGCCGCCTGAACGGCCATTGTTTTGCTGGCGGTGTTGCATTTGCGCCAATAGCCAACTTCGGCTGATGACGGCATGGGCCTTTAAGAATTCGAGCGACGAGGTGGCACTCATTTCACTACTGATAACGCTCTTCAAGTATTCCTCAACTGGTAGTTTGTTGATAACAAGGAGCTTGTCCTCTTCCACCAATATGTGAATGTCGCCTCGGAAGGTTTGCAATTCTTTGCGTTTCCAATGATAATCAGCACCAATTTCAAGGTCAACGATGGTAAATGAACAATCAGGTAAAGTTGCTTTAAATTTGAGTTCGCTATATACATTTCCATTCCAAACCACGCCGCCTTCTTTGAATTCAACGACCTGCTCGCCCGTTATGGTGTTTCCCTTAGCGGTGTAAGGCGAATTAAGCGTGAATTGCACTTTCGTGTCGGTCAGAAGCCCCACTTTCACCATGGGTTCATTAGGCATGGATAGCGAAACCACTTCAGTGCTGGTTTCCGTGGTGTTGGTTTTATTGCGTTTCTTTTGGAGTTTCTTAATCACTTGAGCCACTTCGGATTCGGTGTATGAAACCTCGCTCAAGATGTTTGCGGCAATCTTTGGCGTTAAGCGCTCATAATCTTCTTCGCGTGGTGTGATGATCAATCCGCCCATGTCGATGCATCCAGGGCTTATCACGAAATTCTGATTACCCTTGGCAAAGTAGCAGTCGGGTCGATGTTTACGACGTGGGAAGACCACGAAGATAACGTGGTCGGATTCAGAAGGGCTACCCTTTTGTCGCCATGCAATGACATTGACTGACGGTTCACTTTCAGAACCTTCGTTTGCACCTAAAGCCGATATTAACTTACGCAACAGGTAGTAGTTTGACTCTAACAAACAGCCTTTCACCACAAATGCCGGACAAACATAGTCCTTTAATTGGTAAATCCCTGCCTGCGATGATGTGTAGCCTTGTTCGTCCAACTCAGCCTCCTGCATGGGCGAGAGTGGGAAGACCTTTTCTAATTTCGTTTCGTAAAATTTCCAGTCTTTTTCAATGGGTAAGACGCCACGGTGTGCGGCTTGCAGATGGGCATGGTCGGGGGCTGATGCACCACATTGAGGTCCGTTGTAGAAGACGAAGAAATCGGGTAAGTCCCAAGCCAGTTTACCGAATGCAGGCAAGAGCGTTTCCAGCGATTGATCGATGTGGCGACGTGTTGGGATCGTTAAATGGTATGGCAATATGGGGAAAGGATTGACCAATATCTCAAATTTCTTTTCAATGGGCAAAGAAACTTGTGGTAGAGGTCGGTTTTTGGCGCACAGGAAACATGGGCGCTTTTTAATTTCCTTTTTGTCAACCTTAGCTGCTGTAGAGCTGATGCGCGAAGGATTAAATTGAACGCCGATTTTATTGTCGTCAATATCCAATGAGCGCATTTTGATGTTTGTGCTTAAGTCGCTTACGCGCTTGGCTGCTTCATCCCATACCTCAATCTGGTTCATGAAAAATTCCAGCACCTCATCCTGATTTGTAGAATGATTCCACAATTCATTCATTTGCTGACGCGCCTGAATTTCAAGCGTGCGCAAGCGGTCCTTGTATCTGTTGTTGGCATTGACGCGTTCGATTGAAAGATTGGCGTCAGAGTTGCCATCCCAACGTCGGCACAGATAAACTTCATCGTAAATTCTGCCAATGCGGTAATAGCGCGAAAAAGCAAGCCCCAGGGCATAGTCCTCGCCATAGCTCGTGTTGGGCACACCAATCTTGCGAAGCAATGAGGTGCGGAAGGCACGTGGCGCTCCTAACCCATTAATGCGCAACGCATTGTTACGTCCGTTGTCGGGCGTCCACTCGCGGTGTGCGATTAAACCTGGAGGTAAGGTTTCGAGGTTGAAATTCACCATGCGGTAAGAGCCAATCACCATGGCGGCCTTTTGTTTTTGAAAGACCTCAACGATCTGACTTAATGTAGCGGGCGATGAATATAAATCATCCGAATCCAATTGAATGGCATATTTGCCACAATGCTCGCTACGTATAGCGTAGTCCCAGCATCCGCCAATGCCTAAATCCGTTTGCTTGGGTATCAGATGCACTACGCGCTTGTCGGCGCTAAATGATTGTATGATTTCAGAGGTGCCATCCTGACTATGATTATCAATCACGATCACGTTAAAGTCAAAGTCGGCTTGTTGCTGCAAAACGCTATTGATGGCGTCGGCAATGGTTTTCGCTCTGTTTTTTACAGGGATAATCACAGAGGCTTCAACGGGATATGTGGTATTGTCGTGGGGAATACTATCAAATTCCTCGGCCGAGAGGTAAGCGTTGATGCGCTTCAAATGGTCGGTACATGCCCTTTCGTTTTCCAATTGAACATCTCGGTTAGATGGATTGACATAATCAAACTGCTTTTCGCCGCTCAATCTTAAATCCAATTCCGTGACGGTGTAAAGGGGTTCGTCGATATGGAAAATAGCACCAATTCTTGAGAGATGCAAGCGCATGGCATAGAATGCCGCGAAACGGTATCTGCTTACGCGATCGGTTTCAAAGAAGCTCTTAAATGCGCTTGTTTTGATAAGCGTTAAATCGCCAAAATCAAAATCATCGCGAATGCTGCCTTCTTGATAATCGTTTTTCGGGGCTAATTCCTTAACCTCATTTTTAATCATGTAATGATCTGAATACACCATAACGGCATTAGAATCGTTAGCCACTTGATAGAAACGATCCAATGCGCGATACCCCATGCTTAAAGCATTAGGCTTTAAATAAAGGGCAATGTATTCTGCTTTTGCTTTCGAAACGATTTGACGAAGAAACTTTGTGCCACTCACGTTGTTGGTGTGAATAACCGTGACGCGCTCATAAACCTCAATATCTTCTTCACCGTTTTCAGAACATATAATGTATAAATGATTGACGAGGGGGTCGTTAAGTATAACTGAAGCCAAATCACGTCGTGCTTGACTTTCTGTCCACATCAAGAAAAAATCAATCTTCTTTTCCATGACTCATTGTTTTGTTTTTGCGAAATTAAGAAAATTAAAACTAACCACAAATAAAAAAGAAGTGAATTTATCCAATATTCATTAAAAATGAAAAAGCATGAAAAAAGAGAGGCATCGTTCAGCCGATACCTCTCCCTATTTAAAAGCGTAATATTTCCTTTACTTTAATGTACCTACATTTGCGCTTTCAATCATTTCCTTACTTGGAAGGATATACACTTCAACACGACGGTTTTCAGCCTTACCCGCTTCAGTAGCATTGCTTGCCACGGGGTTTTCTTCACCCTTACCCACTACATACTTGAGTTGAGCAGCATTTGCACCTGCTTGAGCCAAATAAGCGCTTACGCTCTTAGCGCGTTGTTCTGAAAGTTCAAGATTCTTCTGCACGCTTTGTTCAGCGGTATAGCCACGCCATGGGTCATTGTCGGTGTAGCCAACAATAGCGAGGTCCATGTCGGGTGTTAAAACGGTTGAAGCAAATTGCGCAAGCGACGTTTGAGCTGTTTGCGTTAATGTAGAGTTACCTGTTGAGAAAAGAATACCAGAGTCGAAAGTTACCTTAACATATGCAAGACCTTCAGCATCCTTCAAGGTTTCAGCTTCAGCACCCTTAATCGCTTCAGCAGCCTTCTTAGCCTTGTCCATCTTGTTGCCAATGAGCACACCAGCGCCAGCACCTACCGCAGCACCTACACCTGCACCAATTGCAGCACCCTTACCTTTACCAATGAGCGCACCGATCAATGCACCAGCAGCAGCACCGCTACCACCACCAATAAGTCCACCCTTAGCTGTGTTTGACATACCACAACCTGAGAACAACAAAACAGAACAGAGCGCTAAAACGCCTAATTTAGTTTTCTTCATAATTTTCAATATTTGTTAATTAAAGTAATCACTATTATCAAACTTTGGCAAAGATACAACTTCTATGTTCATTTAAAGGTAAAATTCTTGTTAATTTTAATGAAATAATGACAATTTCAACCATTTTATATTCTTTATTTGTTTAATTTTGCACGTAAACTGAAAAAACGCGGTGTTTCGTTGCATTGGATACCGCCTGAACGCATTTAAATTAAATCAAATATAATGGCAAAAGAACTTTCATTTTTAACAAAGCGTAGCGAAGACTACTCTAAGTGGTATAATGAATTGGTTGTAAAAGCAGACTTGGCTGAACAATCAGACGTACGCGGATGTATGGTTATCAAACCCTATGGCTATGCCATTTGGGAAACACTTCAACATGAGCTCGACAAGCGCCTTAAGGCAACTGGCGTTCAAAACGTGTATTTCCCCTTATTAATTCCGAAATCATACCTTTCAAAGGAAGCTGAACACGTTGAAGGCTTTGCAAAGGAATGTGCGGTTGTGACCCACTATCGCTTGAAGGCCAATCCCCAGGGCGATGGCGTTGTGGTTGACCCAGCGGCAAAGCTTGAAGAAGAACTCATTATTCGCCCCACTTCAGAAACCACCATTTGGAACACCTTTAGAAATTGGATCCAATCATGGCGCGATCTGCCATTGTGCGTCAACCAATGGTGTAACGTGATGCGTTGGGAAATGCGCACCCGCCTTTTCCTTCGCACAAGCGAATTCCTTTGGCAAGAAGGCCACACCGCTCACGCAACCAAGGAAGAAGCCATCGAACGCACAAAGCAAATGCTTGAAGTTTATCATGACTTTGCGCGCGACGTAATGGCTATGCCCGTTGTGCGCGGTGTGAAGAGTGCCAACGAACGTTTTGCTGGTGCGCTCGACACATATACCATTGAAGCCATGATGCAGGATGGCAAGGCGCTCCAAAGCGGCACGTCACACTTCCTTGGTCAAAACTTCGGACGTGCATTCAACGTTCAGTTTGTGAACAAAGAAAACCAAATGGAATACGCATGGGCTTCAAGCTGGGGTGTAAGTACTCGCCTCATGGGTGCGCTCATCATGACCCACTCCGACGATAATGGCCTTGTGCTTCCTCCCGTTCTTGCGCCTATTCAAGTCGTTATCGTACCTATTTATAAGGCCAACGAACTTGATGCGTTCAACGAAAAACTTGGCGCGCTCACCAAGCGCTTGCAGGACATGGGCATCCGCGTGAAGTACGACAATGCCGACAATAAGCGCCCTGGCTTTAAATTTGCCGACTATGAATTAAAGGGTGTGCCCGTACGTTTGGTGATGGGCGGACGCGACTTGCAAAACGGCACCATCGAACTCATGCGCCGCGACACGCTTGAAAAGCAAACGCTTCCCTTCGAAGGCATTGAAGATTACGTTAAGAACTTGCTCGAAGAAATCCAACAAAACATCTACAACAAGGCCAAGGCACACTTGGATAACAACGTATTCTATTGCAATGATTACGAAGAATTTAAGGAACGCGTGAAGGACGGCGGCTTCTTCCTCTGCCCCTGGGACGGCACTGAAGAAACAGAAGCCCAAATCAAGGCCGAAACAGGCGCCACAATCCGTTGTATTCCTTACGATTATGACCAAACCAACTTAGGCCACGATATGGTGAGCGGCAAACCAGCCGTAGCACGCGCCGTGATTGCACGTAGTTATTAATGCAACGCCAAGAGAATAAGACTTAAAGATTAAGGAGAGACATCCAGGCAAACCAGACTGCTCACGATGTTTCTCCTTTTCTTTTTTGCTTCACATCATTCAGTGTGTGTGTGCGCGCGCTTTACGTTTTCGAGTTCTTCACGCTTTTCTGCTCAGCGCTCGCGTGTTTACTCGCCCTCGTCGGTTGTCGCTTCAGGCTTGTTCACACACTGGAAGGTGATGAACTTCTTCGAGAGCTGGCGCTGCGTGTTTGCCGAAGGGGTGTAGCGAATGCGGATGCCTTCGAGCAATGAGGGTTCAAATTCCTCGGGCGTATCTGCGCCCTTCGACACAATGCGGGGGTGGAACGAACCGAAATCGCCAAAGCGAATGCTATCGCCGTTCACGACGTGGCGCAAGAGGGCTTCATCAAGGGCTGAGAGCACGGCCTTGATGTCGTGTGCGGTGAGCGTACACATGCCGCTGATTTCGTTTGCAATGTCACTGAGGCTCACGGGGTTTACAGGTTCGCCCTGAGCGTAAAACTTCTTTTCCTTCGTTTGAGGATTTTTGCGTCCGATAA
>JAZKYK010000039.1:0-21901 GCA_045612125.1 Alloprevotella sp. | reverse complement strand
TCTAGAATATCTATGACATATAGAATCTCTAGAATATCTAGATTATCTTGAAAATCTATAGTTTATATAGTATCTATCGCTCCTATAACTTCTATTTCATCCACAGTTCCGCATGGCAAGATGCCGAAGGTATCTCCGCTCCGTAACCGGGCGGTTTGAGCGTAGCGAATACCCCCGGTCCTAAAAGAGCCCCATTGAAGCACCCCGAAGGGCGTGCCCCAACAAGAGGACAAGGCTCTCTAAACTCTAAACTCAATGGCATATGCGATTGGTGCGTCGATTGGACGACGGGCCGACACGGGGATCGGCCCATACAACGCAACAAAAAAGCCCTGCGAGCGGAATGCTTGCAGGGCTTTTTTATTATTTCACACTGACTTTATGTACTTCTTCAGCGACACGAACGAGGTAGATGCCGGCGGGGAGTGCCACGCTGTGGCGTGGTCCTTCAGCCACCGCTTTGTGGATCATGCGTCCTGTTGCATCATACATACAGATCACTTCGTCACCAGCCAAGCGAGAAACATAAACCTTTCCGGCTTCGGCATGCACATCATAACGATGTGCCATGAGGTCGTTCATCATTTCGGGACGATGGCCACCAAACTTAATGGTGAAGCGCGAAGCGGTTTCAGTGCCTTCATCCATATTAACGGTATAGCTGTTCTGCTTCAAATCCGTAACGGCACCCGTTTCACGGTCGGCAAGCCACACATTTGTGAAAGTTTCGTAAGCCTCAGCCGATGAAAGGGCAAAGGTTAATCGACCATCACCGCCAGCCTTCACGCCAAGTGCGATTTCCGTTGCTACGGGAGCATCGCCCATGATTGAGAAGCGCGTACCCGACACGGTGTCGTTCATGGCATAGGTCTGTGGCAAAGCATCGTTCATTGCCATCCACTTCACGGCATCACGACCATAAGTGTAAGTCATAGAACCAGCCGTTCCATCCGTAGCGGGGATGAGTTCCACCTCATCGGTGTGTCCAGCTTCGTCGGTCAGGACAAGGGTTTGTTTGGGCACGGCAACCACAGCAGGTTCGCTTCCGGTGTACATAGTCAACTGGAATACGAGTTGTTCCGTTTCGCCACTATTCACAGCCGTCTGCGTGAAGAAAGCTGCTCCGGGCGACATACCCTTAGCGCTTACACTGCTTCCGCTGTTGAAGTCACCAGCATTCTGCGTGTCGGCAGTCAATGTATAGATCATTCGAGGCAAGCTCATGTTGTAATCGCTGGGCAAATACTCTTTGCCACCAGCCTTCACATCGCCCTTGTAGTTGGCCACCAGGTAAGGTGCTCCCACGAGGTTCCAACCCATATTCTCGGCAGTGGTGAAGTTTGGTGCATCATCACGGTTATCGTACTGAGTGAGCATCACCGTCTTCTGCGTTTCAAGTGCAGCGCCAGAGAAACCTTCGGTATAAACCGCCTCATCGTTGCGCGCTGTTGTGAAGCGATACGTACCTGCTTCTGCAGGCTTGAAGTAGCGGCCCATATTTTGGGGCATCACTTCTTCGTCAACGACATCGGTCCAGCAAGCAGAGTTGTCTTCAACCGCAGTATAGTTGTATGCCGCACGAGCCTCGCCGTCGTAGTATTGCCAAGTGGGCGAAGCCACTTCCGTAAGCTTCACTTGATTGTTTTCGTAGTCCACCTGACGAACATCAGCATAGTTGAAGTCGTAAGGCAAAGCCACGAGCGCACCGTAGTCTGCAATGTTGCGTTCCACACCCACATGATTGAGTCGGACCGCAGCACCCTGACCATAGAGCGACGCTCCATCCTTGAGCAACAAATATCCAGGTTCCACCACGAGGCGACTACCCTTTCCCTTTCCGCTGAGAGCAAAGTCAGCATGATTCATCACGAGCGTAGCGCCCTCATGAACATACACGACCGAACCCTCTTGCGGGAAGCGCATGCCAGCGGTATTGTATGTCGCTTCAAGCGCGCCGTTCTTCACGTTCCAGGTTTCGTAGCAACCGCGGTCGAGACCCTCACTTAAGAGACGGGGGTTACCCAAGAGGTCGCGGTCGGTAGCGACGTTAACGTAGGGGGTTAGGTCGGCGATGCCGCCCAAAACGGTTTTTAGGTCAGCCGTGCAAGCATCTGTAAGGCTCGCACCGCAGGCATCAATATCTGCCGACTGCTCTTCCAACTGATACCAAAGATTTCGGTTGGTTTGCTTGTCGAGGTAACTCGCAAATGCCCCAGAAAGATTGCAAGCATCAAACTTATCTTGACCATTGGCAGTACCTTTAATAATAGAGTTGTAAACCTTACCGCCATCGCCCACTTCCACATCTCCGACAAACGTGCAATGCAAGGCACGTCCGTTGGCGCTTAACACTTCATTGCCTTCGCCATCCAACAATGTCCATGTAGCGCCAATGTAAGCAGCAGGTGTTGAGCAATCGCGCACCAGCACATTGTAGAGCAGTCCGCCCCTATTGCGCACAGCGCTCTTAGCGCCCACGGCTTCGCTGGTTGAAACATTATTCACCCCATGCACCACCACGTTGCGCACCACAGCGCCCTTACCCTGAAGGTCGATCACCGGAGCGGTAACCTCTGCCCCATCCTTAGGTGTAACCACAAAGCCATCCAACAGGGCGGGTATCGCAAAGTCGCTCGTTTTATGGATACCACGAATGATGGTTGGCGCGCCAGCAGGCGAAGCCACACCATAGCGGTTCCCCAAGAGTTCAGCCACGTAGTTATCTATTTCATCATCATCACCATTATCATCATCAGCAGCAGCAACCATAGCACTGTAGTTGGTTGCTACACTACCATAGACTCTGACGTTTTCACGCATCGCCAGGTTTTCATCGGTTTGTCCACCCTTGCAGAACACGTAACCTGGTTTTTCGTGTACATTGGCATATACCGCCACGAGGTCCACGGCATTCTGAAGGTTGATGTAAGGACTTTCCCAGGTCTGTCCAGTGCCATTACTATTTTGCGCTAAATCAACGTAAATATAACGTTGAAGGACATTCTGGTATTCGTAGGCACCGCGGTCAACGCTCGTACCGAAGAGTCGCTTTTCATAAGCCGCATCTTGTTCGGTATTGGGAATGGTTTTACCTTCTGTATTAATATTGTGCACCCACTTTAAATAAATCGCATTGCTGCCCTTATCAATGGTCTTGGCGCTTGGCATCAGGCTGAAATCGCGTGCCAGAGTGTCGGCTTCTGTTTTAGCCTCCACATTGGGCGCCTTGAAGTTTGGTCCATTGATGAAGTCATCATTGTCATCACTCAAGCTTTCGTTGTTGCCCTGCAACTCTGCCTCGGTCAATTCTCGATTAACCACGTAGGAGTTGTTTGTAAACAATTCTATACCCTTGTTTGGATCACTTGGAGTCACCGTAAAAGTACCACCATTGCGCCAGAACAATGAATTATGGATGCGGCTATCAAGGTTCACCCCGATTGCGCCAGCAGTTTGTGTTGAGCGAAGCGTCACCCCACCGCCATTCAAGGCAAAGGTATTGTTCACCACGCGGGTGTTGTCACCCTGAAGGGCATCGCCACGGTTAGAGTGGAACACCGAGTTGTACACCAGGGCATAGCCACCACCTGCACCAATCTTCACGGCAGGCACGTTTATGACATTTCCTTCAGCATCCTTAGTTGCCGTTCCGTTGAGCACAAACTTAGAGCGCACCACGGTCAACTTAGGCACGCTGTCGCCAAGCGTTGAATGCACGAGTGAATCTGTTTCAGAATCATGATCTTCCGGATTAAACTGACATTGTGAATCATACTGAATGGCAGCGCCCACTTTATTATCCTTACCATAAGGATTCACAAATGTGAGCCCATCAAAGGTTATTGGCACAACGCGCTGTTTCTTAAAGTCATCATGTTTAATATTGGTTATATAAGGATGAGCATGTTCCTTCTCATTATACCAATTGTGCGCATCGACAATATAGAAGATTGAAGCATCCTTACCTTCATTCGGTTCCATGCGAACTTCTGTAGGGAAGGTTTGCGCATCTGCTGCATCCGTTGCATACTCATCGCCCCAACCACCGATAAACGACAATGATTTAATACCCATTGTATCTTTGTTCACAACATCAGGGAAGGTTGCTGAGTTATTGTGCGCACTGGTGTTGATCGTAAAGCTTTGTTGACCATCGATGGTGTACATCGGTGCATACTTACCCTTGATGATTCGGATTTCCTTATCGTGATTATTACGGCTTGACATCAAGGTTTCGATGGCACGTTGCAGATCGGACGTTGCATCAGCCCACGTAGAACCATCTGCCTCGCCCTTACTGTTTTCAGCCACCCAAAGAATATCCTTATTGTAGGCCGAAGCTGGGTTGAGTTTTTTGTGATAAAACTCATAGGCACCAATATCGATATAGGTCGTATCAACCAACGTATTGGGATCGATCGCTACACGATACATCTTATTGTCGGTCATATTGGCCTTGTCGTAGGTCATATAGACTTCATCAAACAAGGGGTAAGCCGTAAAGGCGTAGTTATAGGTTGCGGGATTCTGTACCAATTCACGCACTTCGGCATACACACCCGTTGCACCAGTTGCCGTCTTATCTTCAAAACCCTTATCGTTGAGTTTCACCATGGTCCAGCCATTGTCCACCAAATTATTGCGACGCGAAATCGTCCAGTCGGCTGAAGGCATGTAATTCGCAACACCCGCATTGAGCGCTGGCGACACGAAGTTAGGTCCATCCACAGCCTGATTATCACTGCTGAGAAGAATGTTGTTGTTCACCCATTTTCGCTTGCCAGCATCTTGAATCGAAGCGGCAAAAATTGCTGGTATTGACTGTGTAAGGTTGTATTCCGAACAGCGGAACTTAGGTTCAGAAGTGGCATAGCAACCACGTCCTGCTTCATATGCACTATTCCAAAGCATTTCAGCGACAGACGGTTGATCGCCCCTCCAAGGCGCAAATTCGCTTGGAGCATTGACTTGTTCGTCACTATTGACACGACGATAGTTCACCACAAAATCTTGTGCCTTTTCGCCATTAGTAGCCGTCTTGGGCGCATCAGCACGCAACTCATTACCCCAGAACAAGGAGTTGATAATCTTATGAGGATTATTCGCCGCCACGTCGCCACCTGCATTAGGAGTGTTGACATAAAGGGCAGGATACGACACCGCTTGGTTGCGCACCACGTTGCTATTGAGGATTACAAGTCCTTGCGTTCCGTTGTGATAAACGGCACCACCCTTTGAAAGTTCTTCATTGTTTTCACGATCACCTTCGTCCTCAACAGCACCAGCTTCATTATTCTCAAAGACAGAATTGATCACCGTGAGTGAGTAATCGCTGAAGATAGCACCGCCATGACCATGGCCGTGTTCGGCATCCCCAGCAACAGCTGAGTGGACGCTGAACTTAGCTGCATTCTGTGTGAACGAAGAAGCATACACTTCCACCACACCATTACTGTAGATGGCACCACCATCGCCAGCACGGTTGTTGGTAAAGTCGCACTCATGTGCCACAAGGATGATTTGGCGTTTCTGACCTGCAGCAACGCCCCAGCTTCCATCCACCATCACACCGCCGCCCTTGTAGAACGACTGCACATTGGTCATATTATCGGCATCACCATGAAGGGCATAGCCTCCTGTGATCTGCAAACCGCTGAGCACGATGGGGAGTCGGTTGGTTGGCAATGTTCCCACAAGATTGGGGTCTGCCATAGCTGTAACGACGTGGAACACATTTTCCACCGTTTCTGAATTCAAACACTTTCCCGAAAGGATGGTTTGGTTCTTCATTTCCCAAGGCTCAAACACAGAGTTTTGATTGAGGTCGGCACGCTCGCGTGCGTCAACCATGATGCCTGTTGCAGAGCCATCCAAAGTAATGTCTTCAATAGTGCTATTATCGTCTAAAGGACCATAATATTTATTAGCTGCATTCTTGGGCACGAAGCCACCATAGATGCTCACGCCTTCGGGTACGAGGAACGTATTGTTGCGCAAGGCGCCCGTATTGCCTTCAATATTGCGTACGGGCGTGTAAGTACCCTTGCTCACGAAGATTTCAAACGTTTTGTTGTTCAACGGGTCGCCGTTCTTATCTTTAAGGTCTCTTGCCCTGCGCACATACTGCAAGGCATCGTCGAGGCGCTGCATGGGGAAGGCAAAGGAACTACCTTCAAGATAAGGCTTACCTTCTGTATTGAGTGTTGTTGTCTTTGAAACTTTTTCAAACACAGCATGATCGATATCTTCTGCTTTCACCACATAGATGCGCGTCATCAGATTATCGGGATCGGGCATAACTTCGAGCGGTCCGTTGTAAGCACGCGCCCCGATTTCCATATAATCCTTTTCCACTGCGTCAATGGCATTGCCCTGCTCATCGCGGTTGTAGGTCAAGCGTGAGTTGCCCGCCATATCCACCGTTTCAAGTGTTGGGAAAAGTCCCACACGATTCACGTAGAGCGACGCAGCATAGCCTGCACGTGCCAACACAGAGTAGCGCTGCAAGGGGTAGTAAGCGTCGGTATTGGCAAAACGCACACCTTTACTGGGTTCTGTGTGTACGGAGAGGTTGTTCACACCAGGCATGTGTACGTTCTCAACCGCAGAATAAGCAAAAGGATAATCCCAGGCGTTGAGTGAAGCCTCGGTCGTGGCAAAGGGATCGGTAAGTCCGCTGACATTCGTACCGTTGTTTCCTGAGTTTTGCCACACCACGGTGTTCACCGCACGTAAGTTATCAGAGAACCACACGCCACCACCAGCATCTGCGGCTTCATTGCGCACGATGGTACAGCTGTACAGGTGGGCGAAGTTGTTCTTATAATCGTCCACTTCATCCTGGGGTGTCACACCATCTGCCTCTGTTTCCTTCACATAGATGGCGCCGCCATGCTCTGCTGAGTTGGCTTCAAAGACGCATCCACTCACGAGCGAACCTTCTTCCAAATAGAGCGCACCCCCACCGATGGCAGCATTGTTGTTCATCAACACGCAGTTGCGCACATGGGCAAAGTTCGTCACGATGGCAGCACCGCCATAACGGTATTCCTTACCCACTTCGCCCGTCTTATCTTCGCCCGAGGCATCGCCTTCTTCAATGAAGAGTCCATCGAGCACTGCACGGTTGTAGAGACTCATCAAGCCGGCTTTATCCTTGAGCGTGGGCGTTGCAGTGAGTCCAGCCCAATCATCTCCTGCGGGCAGATTGTCAAGCGTAATGAGTTTACCTTCAGCATCAAAGAGGTCATCCGTAAAGGTCACCACATGGTAGCAGTTCACGTTCTGACCATCGTTGGTGTATCCCCCTGTAAGGATGGTCTTCTTGTTGATGATGTCACGTGTTTCTTCGTTGAAGGTGTCGTCGTAACCACCCCACACTTCCACACCACGTGGCACCAGGAAGGAGTACGTACGTGGGTTGCTTTGGTCAAGGTCATTACTGTTGTTCACCGTTGAGCGACTGGGCGCATAGCCGTAATAGTTGTCGCCGGACTTGATGGTTGCCAACTTCACAATCACTTGCTCGTCGGGGTGCAGGTACTTGTAGCGACCGGCTGCGTCGAGCACCTTTTGCAGTTTGTCACGACATGCCGCGTTACTTGGATTTTCGCCTGAAGCCACGCCCGCCCCAGTCATGGTCACGAAGTAGGTAGCCACATTATGGGCATAGTCTTCTGTAAGCGCTGAAATTGTCCCCCTTGCATTGAGTTTTTGCGTCAACGAACTTTCAGGAGCGACATCAGAGCCATTCGGGTCTTTATCCGTATCCACAATGGGGATTTCAAATTCTGTAACATTGACTCTTGTCGGCGTAATGTCGTATGCACCGTTGTATTCGTATGCTCCAATATCCAAACTACAATCCTTGATACGATCGGTATAGTCCTTATCGGTATCGGGGAAAGGAATATCGTACGTTATACCACCATATTTAAATACAATGTTTTCAGGTGATGCCCCTGAATTCACACAATGCGAAGCTGACTGTAATCTAAAGTCACCATTAGCCTGATCGACGAAGAGAGGTGACACAGTTTGATCATTATTGCTATAATTGTTTAATTTTACAACCGTGCTGTTATTACCCAAATCAATTATGTCGGCAGTACCCGTAGGCAATTTTGACCAGATGATATTGTTGATAAAGGTGGTATAATCAATATAGCCCATTGAGAAAAATTTATTACTACCTCTCTCGACGGCACCTGTCATTGAAATCGTGTTGTTAAAGAACAAAGCCTGATTCAAGAACACTTGCGACCCCGTACCAGCCGTTGAATTATCATAAATCAAGCAGTTATAGAGGGTTGCAAACTTAGTTGTAGAAAGTCCACCACCATTACCATTAACGCCGGATGCCGCATTGTGGTTGTAGCGAATGGTGGTATTGATTACCTCACCCTTACGCACCAAAAGGCCACCACCATAAACAGTATAACCACAGTTATATTGAATGATACAGTTTTCCAACTTACCATTTGTACGGATAATAGCGCCACCACCACCCTCGTTACCCTGGCCGGTTCTCATATAACCACCTTGTATTACAAAACCGTCCCATTTCGTTACGTGGCGAAAGGTTACACTATCATTCAACTGTTTAGTCTTATTTGGAGCGGTAAAATCATTAGGATCATAACATACTCCATGTCCATTGTACCCCCCCTCATTTGCTGACCCATTAATATTTCTGGGTTGCGTCAATACGCGATACCAGTCGTAAGAATCATGACTTCCTGCATTCTTATTGACTATGTCTTTGTAATTATCAACATTAAAGAAATTCTTCGTACAGTTTGTGGCTAAAACCTGAACTACAGTGTGGTGATTCACGGGATTACGCTCTGTAAGGCCTGGATTTGTATATTCAAAATTAGGGAAGCCTCCAAACACATCTACCCCATCCTGCATCTTAAAGCCCTTGCCGTCGTTGTACTCGCCTTCGGCCACCCACACTTGCACCTTGTGGCGGTCCTTAATGGCCAAGTATCTTGTAGGTTCGTAGGTTTTATCAGTGTCGTCCTGCGCATCACGAATCATCATCAGACGTGCAAGATTCACCGCATACTGCAGACCGCTGGTGTAATTGTAATTATTGGCCTTGAAGCCTTTTTCAGTGGCATTGTCTGATTTATTGTTTTTGTTATAGAATCCACCATCATATAAAGTGTTTCCGTTTTTCGGAATAAACGTTTCCTTATAAGTTGCATTATCCTCGTAGCGTTCACTATTGAGGTTGAGCGTTGCAACGTTTAGTTTCGTAAGACTGTTTAAATCATACACCGCATTCCCATTAATCGCCGTAGTCCATGAAAGGCCATCACCGCCCTTGGTGAGGTCGATGTCGCCATTGGGTGTGCGGTAGTCGCGCACGTAGAGCACCTTGCCGCTTGCAGGCAGTTTCGTATTTTCAAGCGCACCTACGTCGGGCAGACCGCCGTAATGGCGGTCATTGCCAAAGAGGTCAAGGGTATTTTCGCTATCGTCGGTAGCAGCATTGACCAAGGGGCTCATATTACGGGGGGTGTAATCAACCGCACCACCATAGTATGTTAAGTCGCCACTCTCTGAGTGCCCAATATTCTTGGTGGGGTTTACAGAGATGGGATAAGTGTAGCCTGCGTCGGTATTATTGACATAAGTCAGGATATTGTGGCTGTTGCTCAGTCCATTCAACGCCACACCAGCATCCAACAGGTTATTGCTGCCGTTGAGCGTGGCGCCATCTAACACTTGAATGGTGCGCACCTTACCGGCATTACCAGCCTCAGCCAATAATGCGGAGTTATTCATCTTCTCTGAGGCATTTGCCCACACGAAACAGTTATTGAGGGTGACTGTTGCATTCTGACCCTTCAGATAAAGCCCGTAACCCACGTTCTTCAGGAAGTTGCAATGATTGAAGGTGACGTTTATGCCCGAACCCTCTGCGGTATTCTCTACGTACACTGCTGAGGTTGCGGTTGCATCAAGACTCGTGTTGTTGTGGAAAATACAATTTTCAAAAGTAAAGTCGACTTCCGAATTAGCACACTCACTTCGAATGTAAAGCGCTGCCCCTTGTTCTGCTGTATTGTTGGCAATAATGCAATTACGCACCTTATTGTCGGTCATCGCACCCTGTCCAAACATTTTAGAGTCAATAATAATACCGCCTCCATTTTTAAACACGGGGGTAAACGAACCTGCTGGTTGTGCATTCGCATAGGCAATACGGAAACCATCAAGAATGGTGCGACTTGCCTTGCTATACACCAAGATGTGGCAAGAGTTGTAACTATAGCCGTTGTTCGTGACATTTGCCGTAAGTGTGGTGGTGTGGTTCTTGATGTCTCTGCCCGACACGATGGTACCTGTATTCGCTTTGGGCACACTGCCATACAAGCGGAAGTCGTCAACCATCTTGATGTAACTGGATCGCATGTTGCCTGTCTTGGTGTAACCGATGGGGAAGATTTCGCCTTGCTTCACAAAAATCTGAATGGGCGTTGTGGATGTCAGCTTTACCTGCGTCGTACCGTCTGAGCACGTAATCGTCTGGCCAAGGTGGTTTTCATACCAATGTGCCACGTCATTAACGAAAGCCAATGCAGATTCCCACGACGAACCGAGTTTTGTAAATCCTGTGCGGTCCATGTTCTTCGCTGCAGGGTCAACAAAAAAAGACAGAATGGGCTCTGAAGGATTTTCTTCTGAAGGCAACCAAGCAGGTACATACTCAACGGCCTCAGGCGTATAAGCGCCCAAGGTGGTGATTTGCATAAACTCCTTGCCCATCATGTCCTCGGTGAGGTACGTGATTTGGTTTTTGTCGTAACTATCATAATTTGTGATTTGCACCCCAGCTTCACGCAAAGGCGAAGTACCCGCAGGGTGCCAACGGTCGAGCGTGGCATTAATATTGTTTTCGTCAAGCCCTGCGCCATGGGGCACAGCGTCGATGCCGTCAGTTGAAATCAAACTCTTGTCCAGGAAGTCGGGGTATTTCTTGCCCGAACCCGTGTTCGACTCGTTACCGAGCGACATCACGTTTTGCTTCTTCACCCCAGTCCAGTCGGTCACATCGCCATTACCCACGGCGGTGTAGCTCACAAGGGGCTGCAGGTTTTCTGTTTTCGCGGTGTAGGCTGCAAACTGAATGCCGCTGTTGGCATTACACTGGTTACCCCAGATTACGGAGTTGGTCACAAAGCCCGACTTCGTCATGTATAGTCCACCACTGCGGCCCATTCGGCGACCATCAACAATCACGTCGGGACCCGTACAAGCATTGCGCACAATGGTCATGTGGTTCAGCAAACCACCCTGCAGGACAAACACACCTCCGGCTTCTGCACTTGAGGTATTGTTGGCCACGAGGCAACCCGCAGCAGCAATGTCCTTATATTCATCGTCGGTGTCGGCATTTTCTTCAGTAAGCGCCAAACCGCCACCCATGCGTGCCACGTTGTTTTGAATGATGGAGTGCTTCACGCTACCCTTATCATCTACACACACGCCACCGCCATAACCTTGGATAATACCGATACCAAGCACTTGGTTCGTGTGGATGTGGCATTCTGAGATTTCGCCACCGCCATCCATATACACACCGCCCCCACGGAGGGTCGCTTCGTTTTTCTGCACCACGCAGTTTTGAAGCACCGCCCCCTTCACCATGTAGGCACCACCGCCATAAGAGGTGTGCTTACGTGTGGCTATTTCACGTTCCTTGGCATCGCCACCTTCGATGGTGAACCCATCAACCACGGCCTTATAGGAATCATCAGCTCCATCGGCCACGGGCAAAGCATTGGCACGACCATTCGTGAAACCATTCGTTGCAAACCACACTACGTGGTAAGAGCAGGCAGGGAAGGTCGTCACAAAGCGCTTGGTGGTTTCGTTCCAAACAAAGGTCACGTCCTTTCCAGTGTTATGATTTCCGCTCAATGTCGTTACGTGTTCAAGTTCCCAGGGGTGGGTCGCACCATCTTTCATCACACGATTCTTGGGGATGAGCGCATCGCCTGTTTCTGTACCGGCATAACCCCCATACACGCTAATACCGGCATAAAATTTGAAGGCGGTGTAGAGCACACCGCCACCCGATACCTCCGTACTTTCCGTAGGCGTATATGTACCCTCAGCCACATAAATGCGGCCACCTTCTTTAATGCCATAACGCTGCATATAGCTGTAAAGGTCGTTGATGGCATCCTGAAGATTCTTCTTGGCGGTAGCCCACGTCGTGCCGTCACTTCCGTATGATCCAGAAGTGCTCACGTAGCGCACCAGGGGGTCGGTGGCTGGGTCTTGCGCCAACGCACGCTCTGCAAAACTCATGCAAAGCGCTATGGTTAGGATTAATATTTTATGCCAGTGTTTCATTGTATTTATATTGAGAGAGGGGGAAGGGAGTTTTTTTTCTATAGCGTCTATAGTCTCTATAGTTTCTATAGCATCTATATTTAATTATTCACGAAATTAGTTTCCACATTAAACCAAGTGGTAAAAACATCATTTTGATATTGGAAAGTCTGTTCTTTGGTGCCAAGGGCATTTTCGTCCGCAGCATTGGTATAGTTCAACGTTACGGGGAAACCGCTTGCGCCATCGTTAACCTGCGGCACATACACCACCCTACGGCCGCTCCACGCTGTGGTGGGCGAGAAAGCATCAACGATGGTTTCACTGTATGCATGGGCATCAGCAGGCACATTGTTCATAGTGGGTTGAAAGAGATAGCAACTCTTGGGCAACTTATTCACGGTGAACGTACCGAGCGCAAAGGTCTTGCGGCGCTCTTCGCCAACGTTCCACTTAATATCAAGGCGTGCCGCCACGTGGTAGAGCATCACGTTGACGCTGGGCGTGTTGGTGTTGAGGTCAACCACCGTTCCATAGTACGCGCCATTACTTTGGAGGTTTGAGGGGGTAGCATAGAGGTTTTTCATAAAAACACTGCTTTCCGCACCTTCCTCTGAGGGGTCGTACGTGAGCGAAACAATATCATCGGGTTCGGATGGCAACTGAATACCAGGTATTTCGCGATCGGCTACGGCGACATACACCTTTGCCGACTTGGCCATGTGCCAGAGTCTAATATTGAGCGGGCCGGTATAATGGTAAATTGATGGATCGGAAGTATCTTGCTTCCAGGATTCACGGTTCAGCGCAATTCCGCCCTGACTATCTGCACCAGAAACAATCTGGAGCAATGGAGCGCCCGTACCATCAGCAGCCGAATTTGCCAGCACATAGATATAAGCCATACTGGGCAGAGGAAACTCTTCCTTAACGCCTGGATCGCCCAATGCGCGTGGTTGAAGTACTTCCGTGGTCTTAATCTGAATATTGATGGGCAACACACGCGCATACTCGTTCCACTCCTCATCATGACTGCTGTCGCACGCCACAAAGAGAAGCATCGAAAGAAGTATGTAGATTAAATGTTGCATAATGTTTGAAGATGTTTTAGAGTACAGAGTACAACTGCCATGCGGTTTGCTATTCCTAGCTTCTAATGCCTTGGTGTTTTTTCTTTTTCTAGAATTAGAGAATTTGAGAATTTTTGCTCACAAAGTGAGCCCGTGCGGCTTGCTCTTCCTTACTTCTATTGCCTTTGGTGTCTTTTCTTTATCTAGAATTAGAGACGATTTGATGAGAGAATCGAATAATTTTTATCTATCGATATGCACTGCGGAGCCAAATTAATTCTCAAATTCTCTAATTCTAGACCTTAAAATCAAGTTTTGAATTTTCTAGAATTTTAGACGGTTTGATGAGAGTAATCGAATAATTTTTATCTATCGATACACACTGCGGAGCCAAATTAATTCTCTAATTCTCTAATTCTAGACCTTAAAATCAAGTTTTGAATTTTCTAGAATTTTAGACGTTTTAATGAGAGTTGAGAGGTAGGGGCCGATCACCGTGTCGGCCCGTCAGCCAACCGACGTGTGCACCGTCCAAATCCGTATTCAAAACATTTTGCCCGTTGTATCACCACAGACAAAACGAATGGCAACATTGTACCGTTGTATCACCACGGGCCGACACAGGGATCGGCCCCTACACCATCCGGACGGCAGCTGTACTCTGTTCTCTGTACTCTGTACTCTAAAAACCGTACTCTAATTACAATATCGGATTATACTCGCCCCCCGCATTCCAGTCGAGTTCTACGCTCGCGCCTACTTCAGGGCTACCGGGCACGATGGCGCCGTTGTCGAGGATTTGCGACTTAAGGATATAGAGATGTCCGGCTTTGAGGGCATCGGGAATGTAGAGTTCGGTTTGCGTGACGGTGCCATCAGCGAGGGTCACATGGACTATGGCACGCCAAAGGGCATCTTCCTTTGTGGCACGTTGTCCGCTATGTGCCACGGCATCGCGGCTGGGGAAGCCCATGCCATAAAGGCACATCAATGAGCTGCCCGTGTCTTTCAACTCATGCGTGCGCACGATTGGGGCTTCATTGAAGATATACACGCTGTCGTTCACATCAAATCCTGTGGCGAGGTCGGTGAGATACATCTCCACCTTCTTGGGGCGTTGTCCTACGGGTTCAAGCACCAGGGCCATGGCTGCGTTTTGCATGTAAAGCGACACATTAAATTCTTGGTCCTTATCGCCCGACACTTCCATATCGAGGCGTGCGCTGAAGAGGCCGATGCTGTGCGAGTCGATGGTGTCGCCAGCCACCGATTCAAAGTGATAGTTATCAGCCAATTCACTCACGGGGTTGTGTTCTATGGCGGGTTCCACATCCACGTTTGCCACACTCAAGTGGCGGTAGTTCTCGGCTGGCATATAGATGGAGTAGGTTGCTGACTTACCACCAATCACGTGGTGCTCGTGGTGGCGCATGGATTGTGGTTTGTCCAACGTGTAGAATGCCAAATCCACATCATGTGCATATTCAGCGAAGAAATCCGAGAGTTCCTCCATCAGGCGTTTGCCCAACTCTTGTTCAGCTTGCGAAGTGAGTTCTGCCTCGATCATCGTTTGCACATTCGTGCGCAACGACACTTCATACTGTAATTTGTATGAAACGCCACAGTCCGAAAGGTCTTCGTCGATGCGACACGAAACCAACGTGCCCACCGCCATGAGCACGATTAATGTATATTTAATGAGTCGAGCAAAATTCATAATTTTAGTTTTTTGTGTGGGGTCATGTTCAAATGACCATAAAACGCATTCCATTTGGTCCTATTCCATACCAAAGGAATTGTACGCGTTTCTGAGTGAGCGGTCGTCCGTCCCCGGGCGACCGCCCGATAGTTTGGGGTTCTTACCTTGTGTTAAGGGAGGTAAGAGTAAAGTTTATTCAATTGTTGTATTGAATGTAAGACCTTCCTTCCAAGCAAGGTCAACAGACATACCGAATTCCATCTTAGGAGTTGCCAAGTCAGGAATTCCATTGTATGCAGACTTCAATGATTCAATTGTAAAGTTAGCAGTAGTTACATAGTCTTGCTTAAAGATGCTGTTTGTTACAGGTGAAGCAGGAAGATCCAACTTTGCACACATATAGAATTTAGCACCATTAGGAATGACTTGTGACCTTACGCCATAGAAATCACGACCAGTATTATTAACCATTTCAATAGCTACGCTAACAGATGTTTCTGCAGTTGATGCTGATTCATAAACCAATGTATAATTGATTGCAGAAGCTGTTGAAGACTTAGCTGCCATAGCATTATCAGTCATATTACCATCATAAAGTGTATAAGAAGTAGAACCACTTTGTTCAAACTTCCAGTCAACAGCCTTTTGATCACCAACAAGCACACCTGTAACAGGGAAACCACTTGCATTAAGCGCAATATCATTACCCTTGCTATCCTTTACTGTTGAATTAGCGAACTTAACTGTTGTAGCCAACTGAGCAACACCATATTGTACTTCGTCCCACAAAATAACTGAACGTGTCGTTTCTGAAACAGCACCCTTTGTAAATTGAGTTTGAACGGTAGTTGCCCATGTATCAGTTGAACTTGGAGTTTTACCTTCAAAGAAAGAAGCATTACGCACACCTGCGGCACTATTTGCAAAGAACATCAATGGAGCAGGATATACGAACTTAGTATAATTAGATGTAGTTCCATCAGTCATATCTGTAGCTATTGCAAAAGCTCCAGAAGCATACTTCACAGCAACAGCACCATTAGGCAATCCCCACTTTGTTGGGAATTCAGGATTCATATCAGTACCCCAGTCAAGTGTGCTACCTGAAACGACAAGACCTGATTTTGAAAGAATGCCAGCTAACAACGCTTTCGTAGCCACTTCATCAGGTGCATCTGTTTTCATACCTTCATACTGAGTATTGATGCTGAAATAAATATCTTGCAACAATTCGCGAACATTATCAGATGAAGCATAAGTAATCTTCTGCAATGTAGCCTGTTCCGCAACAACTGAAGCTGGTAAATTTGCGGCTGCAAACAAATCATTAATACCCTTCAACATTGCAATAATATCGGAAAATGCTTCATTAAAATTATGTCCTTTAGCATTTGTTACTGCACCATTTTTATCAACAAAAGTCACTGGTGAAAAAGTTGTTTCGCTTGCGGCTTCTGCAGCTGCTGCATAATCGGCATTCACTTGACCTTCGTTAGTATTATCATCAATATTTACCTTTGCATAGAAGAGGAAATTGTTTACACCTGTTTCAAATTCAACATTGTTGTAAACTTGTCCATTCATCTTTCCTGTAGCCAAATAATTGAAGCCCATGCCATCAATATTTGCTAAATCTTCTGTTAATTTAACTGAAGCTTCTGTTCCTGCAGAAACTGCGGATGTAAACTGATAAAGCTTAATATCTTTTAAACCTTGGAACGTAGCACCTGTACCCATAGCGTGATCATTAGCCATACGTCCACCCTTCTTTGCCTTCTGCGTCAAAGAGATAGAAAATTGTGTCTTTACTGAGCTACCATCGTAAGTAGGATTGATGTTCTCCATTTCATCGTCTGAAGAACATGCGCTGAAGCTCATTGCGGTTGCAAGTGCTATCGCACCAGCATAACCAAACTTGTTGAACTTTTTCATGTTTGTAAGTTTTTTAAAAAAGTGAATAAAATAAATAATAATAAATTGTTTTCTTTTTCGGGTTGTAGGGGCCGATCACCGTGTCGGCCCGTCGTGGTGGGACTTCTCCGCAATTTCCGGATGTCAAGACGCCGAAGGTGTCTCCGCTCAGTAACCGGGGCGTTCGAGCGAAAAGCGAGTACCCCCGGATGTCATGCATAGCAGAGATGCACCCCGAAGGGTGTGCCCCATTAATAGGACCAGACGCTGGGGCACCCATTCAGGGTGCACACCTGCAGGATTCCTCATACCGGGGGTATTCGCTTCGCTCAAACCACCCGGTTACTGAGTGGTGACGCTTTCAGCGTCATTACCCAGTCATTGTAGTCCTAATTCATTTAGTAGTTCCTTACTCACCTACAAGCTCCACCTAATAATTATCTCGCAAGGCAAGACGCCGAAGGTGTCTCCGCTCAGTAACCGGGGCGTTCGAGCGACAGCGAGTACCCCCGGATAGGACGCTCAAGTAGGAATGCACCCCGAAGGGTGTGCCCCAATTATAGGACTGCGCATTGAGGCATCCGAATGGCAAGACGCCGAAGGTGTCTCCGCTCAGTAACCAGGGCGTTCGAGCGATAGCGAGTACCCCCGGACAGGAAACTCAAGTAGGAATGCACCCCGAAGGGTGTGCCCCAATTATAGGACTGCGCATTGAGGCATCCGGATGGCAAGACGCCAAAGGCGTCTCCGCTCAGTAACCGGGGCGTTCAAGCGATAGCGAGTACCCCCGGACAGGAAACTCAAGTAGGAATGCACCCCGAAGGGTGTGCCCCAATTATAGGAAGCGCTCATCAAATGCTATACCAGCATCGCGCAACAGTGCCATATACTCCTCACGAGCCGTAATTTTGCGATGATGCTCTTTCTGATTAATAATATATCTCATCACATTTTCCTTTTCACTTTCTGAATAAGATAAGGCGCAATATCCCTCACTCCATTTTGTAAACTTAGGAAAATACGCTTTATGCTTAACCATAAAATTGTGAGTCGCAATCTTCAAATCATGTACGAAGGTGGCTACAGATATTGTCGGATGAATACCAACAAGCAGATGTATATGATCAGACATACCATTTATACGATATAGGGTACATTGATGATTTTTACAATATCCCAAAATATACATATATAGTGTACGCTCATACGTCTCTACTATCGGTGCAGTGCCTGCATGCGTACGAAGTACAATATGATATATCAACTTTGTATAAGCCATTATTCTTTTTTTAAATATCCATAGGGATTTGCTACGCTCAAACCGCCCGGTTACTGAGCGGAGACACCTTCGGCGTCTAAAAGCATATCTCGTTATCCATACACTGGTGTTGGGGCACACCCTTCGGGGTGCAACTCTCTATTGACTCATCTATCCGGGGGTATTCGCTACGCTCAAACCACCCGGTTACTGAGCGGAGACACCTTCGGCGTCTAAAAGAGTGAACGAATGGAGTTATAATCCGCACGGCAAGTTGTACTCTGTGCTCTGTACTCTGTACTCTAAAACTTATGCTCTATCCCTCGTCCGCAAGGCAGCTGTGCTCTGTACTCTGTGCTCTGTACTCTAAAACTTACGCTCTATCCCTCGTCCGCAAGGCAGCTGTACTCTGTACTCTGTGCTCTGTACTCTAAAGAGCATTATCCTCGCGTGCCTTCCAAATGATTTTGACCTGCTTGAGGTTCTTTTCGGCATCGGCATTGCCGAGGCGTGCAGCACGTTCAAAGTATTCCGCGGCTTCCTGCTCTTTACCGCGCAGGTAGGCATTCACGCCAAGGGCATTGAGCGAACGGGGATCGCGCTTGGCACTTTGCAATTGGGTTTGCGCCTGATCCACCAAACCTTTATTCATCATTTCAACAGCATTGTTGATGGTAGCTGCAGCGGTGTCGGCCACATAATCGAAATACACGCGCAAGTAACCTGAGTTACGCTGGTCCTGAAGGATATTGTCCTTAACGTATTTGTAGGGACGACCACCCATAAGGCGCTTCATCTTGCGTTCACGTAAATTGGGGTCGGGCGTATTGTCGATGATTTCAAGAAGTTCCTTCTGACCTTCAAAGGGCGTGTCATTAATCTGATCGCGCAACTCACTCCAACCTTCACAACCATTGTTGACTTCAAAGAGGGAGTCGGGCACTGCCACTTGACTCTGAATATATTTCTTCAAGGCCTCAGCACGACCTTCAGCCAACTGGCAGTTGTGCTTGATGCTACCTTCCACAGAAGCGAGACCGACAATCTGGAAGAGTCTTACGCTCGACGTGGTGTCAGCCATGATTTGACGCGTGATCGAAACAATGGTGTCGAGGATCGGTGCATTGTTGCGGAAGTCATGGCGCAAAATGGTTTTGTCAAGCTCAAAGTTCACGTAGAGCATATCGCCCTCCTTACGCAAAACGCGCGATTCATCGTAGGGGCGGTATTCTGAAATATGCTTGAGCACGGGGTTCTTGACCATCAACTCACCGGCCTTACCGGTATTGTCGGGCACTGGCGATAAATAAGGGACAAAGGGAGGGATATAAGCGAAATGACCGATATAGGCATCGCTGAGGATTTCAAGGTCACAACACCCTTCTTTTTCACGCACCATCGACACGGTGTTTCTGCCCTCAAGCAACCAGGGATGATCCTTGACGTCAAGGGTCAATTCATAAATGAGTCCATCCTCGGCGGTTAACTCCACATTATTGTCGGCAGCAACATCATTGAAGTAACGTGCACGCTCGGTGTAGCGAAGGTTGCGCTTACCACGGAACATTACGGGATCGAAACGCAACGTATCGGTGGTATTGGGATTGGAGAGGTAAGGCGCCTCGTAAAGGGAGTAGTCGGACGCCGCCAATGAGTCGGGCACGCTGAGCTTAAACTGAAGGCTCACAAAATCCTTGCCTTGCCACTTCACCTTAAAGTCATTTTTGCGCTGCGCAACAAGGGGCATGGCAAGAGTCAGGATAAGAACCAATATGTAGTGCTTGAAATTGAGCATAATATGTTGAGAGAGTTTAGAGATTAGAGTACAGAGTTTAGAGTACAGAGTACAGAGTACAGAGTACAGTTGCCATGCGGCTTGATACTCCCTTGCTTCAGGGGCTTTGCTTTCTTTTCTTTTTCTAGAATTAGAGACGGTTTGATGAGCTTAGGCGAATAATTATTTATCTATCGATACACACTGCGGAGCCAAATTAATTCTCTAATTCTCAAATTCTAGATTTCTTTTTAACATTGCGTCCTTCTGCTTTCTTGTTTTTTCAAGAATTAAAGAATTAGAGACGGTTTGATGAGAGTAATCGAATAATTTTTGCTCACAAAGTGAGCCCATGCGACTTGCTTGGAGAGTTTAGAGAATCCATCCGGCATGTAGGGGCCGATCACCGTGTCGGCCCGTCATCCAATCGACGCACCAATCGCATATGCCATTGAGTTGAGTTAAGGGAAATAACCACTAAAGGATATTATACACGATTGAAACGGCCAACTTGGTGGGCATCAGCAGGTGCTTGGTGCGCGAACCGTAGAAGGCACCGCAGGTGACGCAATCGTACTCACGGAAGCGGGTCACACCATAACCGAGACCTACCGTTCCTTCAATACTCCAACGCTTTGAGAGCATGTGGCTGTAGCCGTAGCTCAAACCGATGGCTCCGAGGTCGCCCTGACGGCGGCGATTCTTCACATCGCTCCAAATACCGAAGGGAAAATCTATATTGCTGGCGTTGTAATGCGAATAAAGGAGGTTGATGCCAAAGAAATGGCCATTGAACGTGTTACACAACCAATAACGGGCTTCGGGTTGCACCACGACATGGCGCCACTTTCGGTTGACGCTCTTTTTCATATCCCAGAAATTGCCACCTACATAAAGCTGTGCGGTCCATTTGGGCGCTAAGCGCAACTCCGCACCAATATTTGGCGAGGCGGTGAGGTCGTAAAGCAAATTATTCTTGACAACTAACTTTTGCGCATGAACAACGGTGCTGAACACGAATAACATGCCCAACGCCAAGAGTGTGCGCTTGAATATTAGTTTGGTTTTCATCATTTGTTATTAATATATATAATGAGTATGCACGTCGATTAATATTGTACGAGAACAACAAACCGAACCTAAAAGACACAACCTTTTAAAATTCATAAAAAGCTTGCATCCAATAAGTTAGTACGATATGCCAACAATGTCAATACCATAAGTTCGCATAAAACACCCCTGTTTTAGCGACTTCTACATGGCAAATTTAAGTATTTTAGTTTAAATAACAACCATTTACAATCTAAAAACAAATGTTAAAAATTACCCCCCCGATTTTAACATTTGTTAATACATCAGAAAAAGATGAGAGGTAGGGGCCGATCACCGTGTCGGCCCCTACCTCTCAACTCTAAACTCTTCTTAACGAGCCAAAGGCTCCTCTTAACCTCTTAACGGACCTTTAGGTCCCTCTTAACGAGGCGAAGCCTCTTCTCTCAACTCTAAACTCTAAACTCTCATCTCTGTACTCTAAACTCTCAAAAATGTCACAAAATCTAACCGTTTTTCGTGAATTTTCAACTATTTTTCAAAAAGTGAAAAATATCATTTTGTCACATTGTTAAAGTTTATAGAAAAAAGTTAAACGGGCTACGAGGGGTCAAAATCGGACCTTCGGCGAACGACTCGGCGGGATTTTTTTCCTAAGTCGGACCAAATTTTTACTACATCAAACCAAATTTTAACGACATCAAACCAAATTTCGCAATATTTTTGATCCTTTTGACACGAAAAAAGGGGGCTTTGAGGCCCCCTTCTACTTTCTACACAAATTTACT
>JAZKYK010000038.1:0-8930 GCA_045612125.1 Alloprevotella sp. | reverse complement strand
AGAGCGTTTGGAACTTGGAAGGCATCGCCATATTAAAGAATGGACAGACGCTCATCTCTCTCCGAATTTGGTTGTCAAACGACTAAAAGTATTAGTGAAAAATGGGTAGATTTTTGATGTCTATTTTGAACACCCTACCTTGCAGGGCGCAACTCCACGCTATAAACTAACCCAGGGCGATGCCCTGGGCCGGGTGCTTGTTGGCCTTTCAGACCGTTGCACTGCACGCATGGTTTCCGCGAGTTACGCGTAGTCTGCGTGAAAAAATATAAAAGATTTCAAAGATTTTTGTTCTGCATAGCATAACCGTATAATCCTTGTAATCATGTTGATTATAAAAATGATGAGTGTCTGGTAAAAAATGTCTCACGCGGAATTCGCGGAATTCGCGGAAGCGCGCACACTTTGTTTGTGCTTACCATCCGGATGGTGGCGCAAGTATAGCGTGCGCCTCTGCGTCTTCCTTACAGATAAGAGCATTTCCCATTCCGCATGGTTTCCGCGAGTTCTGCGTATTCTGCGTGTAAAAATATAACTCCAGCGGATCACGAGGATCTACGCGTATTTTATTATGTCATGGGAATGTCCTTAGTTACTTGTGATAGTTGAGAGTTTAGAGTTGAGAGAATCCATCCGGCATGTAGGGGCCGATCACCGTGTCGGCCCGTCGTCATGCCACGCACCAATCGCATTATAGAGAGGTTTTAAAAGTTGAGAGTTGAGAGTTCAGAGTTTAGAGAAGTAACAGGCTTCGCCTCTTTGGGGAGATGAGAGCGAAGGAAAAAGTGTGTGACGTGTCACATGTCACAAAGCTGAGACGCCTTCGGCATCTTGCCTATGAGTCAACTCTATTTAATCAATTGATTTTATATTGCCAACGTGATTACACGGCTTATACAGTTTGGCTATGCAGGACAAAAAAACCGTAGAATCTGTTTAATCAGTTGATTTATTATTGCCAACATGATTACACGGAAATATAGGACCTGACCAAATAAATTTGCAAGTTTTTTTGCTTATTTTGAAAAATCTGTAGGCGCGATTGAATTTTGTCTTTTGGTGAGGGGTTGTGGTTTTGTGAAACCCCATCCCCAAAAGACAACCTTCAATCTCGAGCGCAAAAACAATATGGAAGGCTGCGCATCGAAATATCGTTATAGTACTTTAAAAGTTAAATCAAGTGGTCTGCCTTTTTAACGAAAGGTGTTCCTCGCTTAATAACAGCAAACATTCTTAGTAGAAGTTTGAATTTAATCGCATTCGCAACAACTCCATAAGATTTACCTTTTTCGATTTTTCGTTCGTAATATTTTTGGATTTCCTTATCGTGGTTTATGCAACTTCTCACAGCTCCAGTCAAATCAGCTTTTAACATTTTGGCACCAGGTTCAACATGAGTTTTTCCCCTAACGCTTGTCCCTGATGTGTGTTCAAACGGCGCTACTCCAATATAACTGGCATATTGCCTAGCATTGTCAAACATCTTAAAATTATGCGTAGCAACGATTGTGTTGACTGCATTGACAATACCTATACCACTGATGGTTAGTAATAGCTGGTAGTTATTCTTGAGTTCAGTATCAGAATCTATGGTTTGCGCCATATCTTTTTCAATGTCCTGCACTTGGGTTTCAAGAAACTCTAATAGTTCTTTCGTTCGTTTGGTAGTTCCAGGACTTGATGAATGACTTCCAACCTCTTTAAGTTGCGCCTTACAACGAGCAATCTCTACAACAAGACTCTTTCTTTCTGCCATTAATGCTTTCAACTTGCGTATGCTGTTAGTCGCTAATTGGGAGAGTTTAATATCCTCACGATGCAGGTAAGCATAACTAGCAATTCTGTAGGCGTCAGCCTTGTCATTCTTGCCATGAGTAAGTCCAAACGAACGCTTAAGATGGAGTGGACTTTGAACGGAATACGAAACCTCTTGCTGCTCTAAGAATAGGCATAAATCATAGGTATAATGTCCTGTGGCCTCCATGCAGAAAAGAGCGTTTTTGAGTGATACTCCGCATTTACATAACCACCGTTTCATCTCCTTGAATCCGTCAGATGAATTGGGAAATTTCTCACATACAGAAACCTTGTTGGATTTCTCCTTCTTGTAAATTGCAACATCAATCGTCTTTTTCGAGATGTCAACACCAATGTAAAAGTCTTTTTGCATAACTTTGCAAATGTTTAATTGATTGGTTAACCAGGAGTTGAACTAACTACATCCTTTATTAGATCTTAGAATCTACAAATATAGTTGGCTCTTCCGTTCAACGGAAAGGAGAAGAGGACTGTTTCCGTGTATAGTTCTATAACTAGATTACACAATAGTTCACCTCTCTCCTTTGGTTAACTTTTTACAAAGATAAGCACTTAATCGCTTATCTTTTTCATTTGCAAATCTAAAGGATTATACGGTTTGGTTATGCAGGACAAGTGTTCAGTTGATGATTTTATCAACCAACGTAAGCATTCAAGTAAAAATTAAAGAGAAGGTAATTAAAACACTTATATTTAATGATTTATTATCGTTTGTTCAATTAAAGATTCATCACCCAATCGCATAAAGCATCGTTTACTCATTCATTAATATAAGCACCCAGTTTATCCTCTCAATGAAATATGAAGTAGCTCTTCATCGTTCAAGAGTTTAATGCGCTTATTGTCAAATCCAATCAAGTTCTCTTGTGAAAATGCCGACATGGTGCGTATGGCATTGCTCGTTGTCATGTTGGCATAACAAGCAATTTCTTCGCGTGTGATATCTATATTAATATTGCCACTTTTATCCAAGCCAAAGATATCCCTGATCGAAAGAAGCGCCTCGGCCATACGCCCGCGTATATGCTTTTGCGTCAAACTCACAATGCGCTTGTCGGCCGTACCAAGATCAGTCGCCAACTCCGTCATAAAGAAATGTTGGAGCGTAGGGTTCTTTGACATCAATTGATTAACCAGAGCCATTGGCAGGACACATAAAGACACAGGGCCGAAAGCCGCCGCAGAGGTCACGTAAGGTTCGTTGGCAATAGAAGCTCTATATCCAAACATTTGCCCAGACTTTAACATTCTGATAATTTGCGGCCGCTGACACACCCCTACCCTAAAAATCTTCACCGTGCCCTTAACGACAATAAATAAATTATCAGCCTTCTGCCCCTCATGATAGATAGGTTCGTGTTTTTTATACTCGTGCCACGTCATGTTGTTTTCAACAAGCCTCCTTTCAGCTTGCTGAAGATGCTGCAGGATAGGTTGCATCACCTCCAAAGCTTCACGCTTAGCGTGACTTTCAGTTGTTAACATTAGTATTAGTTTAGTAGTTCGTTTAGTCGTGTTGTGTGTGTTGCAATGGCAAAGTTAGTTATTTATTTTTTGCTTTCAAGGTTTTCGGCAAAATGTTATTTGAATATTTCATTTTAACCCCATTTTTTGATAAAAAACATCATAATTTCAGGCAAAGTGCCCCATTTTGGTGCTAAAATGCATCTTCTATATACCATTTTTACAAAAAAGGCAAAAAACCTTTTGTTTAATAGAAAAGATTTTCATAACTTTGGTTTCGAATTGTAAACACTAAATAACAAATTTTAAAAAAATTATAATTCATGCCGTATCTAAGATTTGACAAAACGCAAATGGCGAATCTTCAAGATTCACTCTACAAGGAATTCTTGATCACAAATCAGTCAGGTGCGTATTGTTCTACCACTTTGGTTGGATGTAACATCCGTAAGTACCATGGACTCCTTGTAGGTCCGGTTCCTAACCTTGATGATGAAAATCATGTATTGCTGTCGTCGCTCGATGAAACGGTGATTCAGCATGGCGCCGAGTTTAACTTAGGTTTGCACAAATATCAAGGCGAGAACTACAGTCCTAAGGGCCATAAGTACATTATGAGTTTTGAGTGGGACAAGGTTCCCACGTGGATTTACCGTATTGGCGGTGTCTTGTTGAAGAAAGAGATTTGCTTCAGATCAGACCACTTCCGCCTTTACGTGCGTTATACGCTTCTTGAAGCTCATTCTGCCACAACATTGCGTTTAAAGCCTTATTTAGCATTCCGTAGTGTGCGCCATTGGACACAAGAAAACGGCACAGCTAAAACAGGTTATGAGCCCATTGAGAACGGCTTTAAGATGTGTCTTTACGAAGGCTACCCCGAGCTTTATATGCAAACCAATTGCGCTTGCGAATACCACCACGATCCAGCTTGGTACAAAGGCTTAGATTATCCCAAGGAACGCGAACGCGGTTACTACTCTTCAGAAGACTTATTGGTGCCTGGTTACCTTGAAATGCCCATTGAAAAGGGACAGAGCATTATCTTCACAGCATCATTGCGCGCAAAGGCTCCCGAAGAACTCGAGCCATTGATGAATGCCGAAATGGAAAAGGCTGCGCCCCACGATAGCTTATACCATTGCTTGGTTCATGCAGCTCACCAATTCAGAGTGCAGAAGCAAGACGATCCAGAAGAATACGTACTCGCTGGTTATCCTTGGTTCAAGAGCCGCGCACGCGACTTGTTCATCTCGCTTCCTGGCTTAACACTTGCCATCGGCGAAACAGATCGCTTTGAAGCTTACATGCGTACAGCATCAAAGGCCATCAAGAACCTTATTAATAAGGAGCCCATCAGTGTTGACATCCATGAAATGGAGCAACCCGACACGTTGCTTTGGGCCGTATGGTGTATCCAGCAATATGGCAAGTACGTAGGTCGTCAGAAGTGCTACGAACTTTATGGTGAACTCCTTTCAGGTATCATGAAGTTTATCCTCAACGGTCAGCACACGAACCTCTTCCTCCACGACAATGGCTTGCTCTATAGCAATGGTCGCGACAAGGCAGTAACATGGATGAACTCAACCTACAACGGTCGTCCAATCGTGCCACGCTCAGGTTATATCGTAGAATTCAACGCTTTGTGGTACAACGCCGTTAAGTTCTATCAACAAATGCTTAGCGAAACGCCCGGCGCTGAAAACTCAGTTTACGCCAACGAGTGCGAAGAGCTTGCACAAAAGATCCAGGCATCGTTCAAGAGCACATTCCTCAATGAACATGGTTATTTGCTTGATTACGTTGACGGACAAATGCAAGACTGGAGCGTTCGCCCCAACCAAATCTTTGCTATTGCTTTGGACTTCTCTCCACTCGATGTTACAGAACGCAAGAAGGTGCTCGACATCTGCACACGCGAGCTCGTTACGCCTAAGGGTATTCGTTCATTATCACCAAAGAGCGGCGGCTACAATCCCCTTTACGTGGGTCAACAAACGCAACGCGACTTTGCTTACCACAACGGTACAGCATGGCCCTGGCTCACAGGATTCTACCTCGAAGCATACTTGCGCGTTTACAAGCGTAGCGGCTTAAACTTCATTGAACGCCAGCTTATCGGATTTGAAGAAGAATTATTCTACCATTGTGTTGGAACAATACCTGAATTATTTGATGGTAATCCAAGATTCTCAGGTCGTGGCGCTATTTCATTTGCGATGAACGTTAGTGGTTTGCTCCGCGCAATTCATATTCTTGACAAATACAATAAAGAATAGTCTTGTTATATTTAACGTGTAACAATCTGGTATTAATTCTACACTATACTATTTGCAATCAATAAGGCGCAAGTAGATTAGTAAAATATATTTATTCAACCATGAAAGTATTAATGTTTGGTTGGGAATTTCCCCCTCATATTTTAGGTGGGTTAGGTACCGCCAGTTATGGTTTGACAAAAGGTTTATCGCTTCAATCCGACATGGAAATCACCTTCTGTCTGCCAAAGCCTTGGGGCGATGAAGATAAGAGTTTCATGAATATCATAGGTATGAATGAAACACCTGTGGTTTGGAAGGACGTGAGTTGGGATTATGTTAAGGAACGCATCGGTCATAAGTGCGACCCACAAACCTATTTTGATTTACGCGACCATATTTATGCCGACTTCAGTTATCGCTACACCGACGATTTAGGATGTATCAACTTCTCAGGTCGTTATCCAGATAACCTTCATGAAGAAATCAACAACTACTCAATTGTAGCGGGCGTTATTGCACGCCAACAGCAGTATGACATTATTCATGCGCACGACTGGCTCACCTACCCCGCTGGTATCCATGCCAAGAATATTTCAGGCAAACCCTTGGTGATCCACGTTCACGCCACCGACTTCGACCGTTCACGTGGCAACGTAAACCCAACAGTTTACAGCATCGAAAAGGATGGTATGGACAATGCCGACTGCATCATGTGCGTTTCCGAACTCACACGCCAAACGGTAATCAAGCACTATCATCAAGATCCAGCTAAGTGTGTCACCATGCACAATGCCGTTTATCCTCTTGAGCCCGAAATTCAAGAAATCATAGCAAAGGGCAGAACCAAGAAGGACAACAACGAAAAGGTTGTCACCTTCCTCGGACGTATCACCATGCAAAAGGGACCCGAATACTTTGTGGAAGCAGCAGCCCTCGTGTTGCAACGCACCCACAACATTCGCTTCTGCTTTGCAGGATCGGGCGATATGCTCAACGAAATGATTGAACTTGCAGCTCAGCGAGGCATTGCCGATAAATTCCACTTCCCTGGTTTCATGAAAGGTAAGCAAGTGTACGAAACATTCCGCGATAGCGATGTTTACGTTATGCCTTCAGTGTCAGAACCATTCGGTATTTCACCACTTGAAGCAATGCAATGCGGTGTTCCCTCAATCATCAGTAAGCAAAGTGGATGTGCTGAAATTCTCGACAAGTGTATTAAAACAGACTATTGGGACATTCATGCAATGGCCGACGCCATGTATTCAATCTGTACAAACGAAGGTTTATATGAATACTTGCGCGAAGAAGGTATCAAAGAAGTTGATCAAATTACTTGGGAAAAAGTTGGTCATAGAATTCGTAAATGCTACGACGAGACCATCGAACGTTGCAAGAAATAAATACAACCCAATTACTATCGCCGTATAATATAAAGCTTACAAACATTATAAGATTATGAAAACAGTTTGCTTATACTTTGAAATTCATCAAAATATCCACCTCAAACGCTATCGTTTCTTCGACATCGGTACAGATCATTACTACTATGATGATTATGAAAACGAACGCTCAATCGTAGAAACAGCAGAACGTTCATACGAGCCCGCCCTCAAGGCCCTCATCGAAATGGCTGAAAAGAATGGTTCATACTTCAAGTGTGCCATTTCATTAACAGGTTGCGCCATTGAATTGCTCGAAAGCTATGCGCCCCAAGTCATTGAGCTCCTCCAAGAACTTAACAAGAAGGGTTGCGTAGAATTCCTTGCCGAACCCTACTCTCACGGTTTCTCTTCAATCAAAGACCCCGAAGGCTTCAAGGACGAAGTAACTCGCCTTTGCAAGAAAATCAAGGAATTGTTTGGTCAAACACCAAAGATCTTCCGCAACTCAGCTTTGATCTATTCAGACGAAATTGGTGAACTCGTAGCAGAAATGGGCTTCAAGGGCATGCTTGCCGAAGGTGCTCGCCAAGTATTGGGTTGGAAGAGTCCTCACTTCCTCTACCACTGCAACCGCAACGAAAACCTCAAGCTCTTGCTCCGCGACTACTCACTTTCTGAAGATATTTCATACCGCTTTAACGATGCCAGCTGGAGCGAATATCCACTCTTTGCCGACAACTACGCACAATGGATTGCCAACCTCCCTGAAGAAAGTCAGGTAATCAACCTCTTCATGGAGCTCTGCGCACTCGGCATTTTCCAACCACTCTCTTCAAACATCCTCGAGTTCATGAAGGCACTCCCACAACAGCTCAAGGAACGTGGTATCGAAATGGCTACACCATCAGAAATTTGCAGCAAGATGAAGTCAGTAGGTGCAATCGACGTGCCCTATCCAACATCATGGGTGGATGAAGAACGCGACCTCTCACCATGGCTTGGCAACGTCATGCAACAAGAAGCCATCAACAAGCTCTACAGCGTGGCAGAACGCGTACGCATCTCAGGCGACAAGAAATTGCAACAAGACTGGGATTACCTCCAAGCATCAAACAACTTCCGCTTCATCTCAACAAAGCCCAACTCATACGGTGGCTATCGCGGAATCTACGACTCTCCATACGATGCATTTACAAACTACATGAACATCGTTGGCGACTTCGTGACACGCGTAAACAACATCTACGGAGGTATGGACAACGAAGAGCTCAATTCGCTCCTCACAACCATCAAGAACCAGGACGAAGAACTTGCTTCAAAGGAAAAGGAAATCAAGCAGCTTAAGCAAGCCATTGCAAAGCTTACGCCTGCAGCCGACGCCCCCGTAGCTGAAGAAGAAAAGAAGCCCGCTGCAAAGAAGGCACCAGCTAAGAAGTGTGCCCCCAAGAAAGAAGCTGTAGCTGAAGCTCCTGCAAAGCCCGCAAAGAAGGCGCCTGCAAAGAAAGCAACAGCTAAGAAGTAAATTAGCAATGGTCATACAATAAACACCATTTTTTCTTTCATATTTTTATGTTTTGAGCCATCAACCGTTCATTTGGTTGATGGCTCTTTTCTTTCATACCAATCATCAGACTCTTAATTCATCAACGTGATTATACAGTTCTTCTAAGCAGTACTATAATCATTTAACCATTTGATTCATAATTCATCAACATGAAAAGATAAAAGACAAAAAGCAAGCGTACTTTCCCGTCCTGGCCTGGATGCTCGCGATTGGCGGATCATCCGATGTGGTTGGCTGGGGATGGGAAAGTACGCAATAAGAAAATATTATGATTTGCCTGTTAACTACTGAATTTAATTAGTCGTCCCTTAAAAAAACTCTAACAATCTGATATACAATAAAAGAGATTGCTATTTGTTTGGTTATTTCTGCAGAAAGTTGTACCTTTAAGGTATAAAACTTGCAGAATTTTATGATTAAAAATAGTACATCTCT
>JAZKYK010000037.1:0-34041 GCA_045612125.1 Alloprevotella sp. | reverse complement strand
GCGCAAATCATCCCCACCTTTGGCATTGAGGCGGCAGAGTTTCACCGCGTGTTGCACGACATGTGTGGACAAGAACGTTATCCCTATTTGCCACGCAAGTTGAGAGCCGCCATTGAGGGCACCGACGCGGTGGTTGAGCCCGTGTGGGACATGCCCCACATGCCCGAAGTGTTGCCCCCTGCCCTATCGCTCTTAGTTCAAAACACGCCCGAGCGAATGCAAGCCGCCGTGGCGATGGCAGCATTTCCCGCATTGGGCACACACCTTCACGAGGTGTACTTCCGCTATGCCGACAACAAGAATTACGAACCCGCCTTCCTTAACCTGCTCATTGCACCACAAGCCAGTGGTAAGTCGGCGGTTGACGTGCCCATCGACCTTATTATGAACGACATCACGAAGGTGGACGAGCGCAACCGTCAGGCCGAAAATGAGTGGCGCGAAAAGGTGTCGAGCATGGGAAGCAATAAGGAGAAGCCATCACGACCGAAGAACCTTTGCATACAACGCCTTTCGCCCAACACGACGCATGCGGCCTTCGTAAAGCGCCTTAAAGAAGCGGGCGGACGCACGCTCTACATCAAAATTAATGAGTTGGAGCAGTTTCAAGGACTCTCGGGCACATCGGCACAAAAGGGTGCAGAAAACGAACTCATCAAACTCGCCTACGACCGCACCCTCTACGGACAAGAGCGCGTGGGCATTGACTCGGTGAACGAACAAGCCATCCTGCGCCTGAATTGGAACGCATCGACCACACCCGTCATGGCACAAAAATTCTTCACGCAAAACGCACTTATGGACGGCACGATCTCGCGCATCACCTGTTGCACCATCCCTACCGACGAAGACGATTGGGGCGAAGAAATCCCCGTGTTCGGCACCTACGAGGCCGACTTTGAAGAGCAACTCCAACCCTACATCCAAGCCCTATGCCAGGCGCGCGGCACCTACACTTGCAACCATGCCATTGAATGGGCACGACGCACGCAACGCCAGCTTATTCAGCATGCCAGGGAGATGAACAACAAAGTGTTGGCCGACTATGTGAAGCGCGGTGTGCGCTCGGGTTTCAACCGCGCCATGTTGCTTTACATCATCCATGGATGCCAATGGACGGACGAGGTGGAGGCGTTTGCCTCGTGGAGCGTGGAGTACGATTTGTGGGTGAAGTGGAACGTGTTTCACGACAAGTTTATGAAAGCCACCGAATTGGACTTTACCCTACCGCAAAGAAACGGCGCTGACGTGTTTGAAAACCTCCCCACAGAGTTTACCAAAAACATGCTGCAAACGCTGCGTCCAGGAGTGCCATCTAAAACGATCGACGAACAGTTGCGACAATGGAAACGCCGCTCACGCATCACCCACGACGCCGAACGAAATGTGTATATCAAAAGTTGCAAAAACATCATCAACCAAACTGCGTGACATGTCACGCGTGACAAAGGGGTATTTATATTATGAACAGCAAAAACGAAACGAAAAAGAAATCTGAAAGTCAGCCTAAATCCCGCAAATTTCGCCAATTTGGCAACCTCGCCATGTCTTACTATCCCGACCGCGGCTATAAGCGTGCCGTAGCCCTCTTTCGAGAAGAGCTCCGCCTTACAGGAGGACTGATGGACGCACTTGTTAAAGTGGGATACATAGAAAACTGCCGCGTTCTTTCGCCCAGACAAGTAAGAGTGATTGAAGAATATCTTGGGGAATGTGAGTAGGTAAGAAGGGCTCTGAGCTATCAACGACCAATAAAGAAATGAAAAAAGGTAGGTATGCCCTTGATGAGCATGCCTACCGCTTTTGTTAAATCATTGATGAAGTATTGTTTAGAATCTATTCGGGTAATAGGTATTTGTCGCCGGTTTCGCGCACGATTGTTGCGCGATAAGGATCGTTGAAGCCCGGGCGTTGGGGTGCATCGGCAATGCCATAGGGCGTCATTTTAAATTGTCCGTTTTCTTCTTTCTTTACCACCATATCATTGTGCTTTACGATGAGATACTGGCCTAAATTGCGCCATTGTTGCATCATCAGTTCAGCGCGTTCAGCCGACACTTGCGTGAGATATTCGCGCACTGCTTCTTGTCCTTGCGTTTTCAAAATCGTTTGCGCCTGAGCTTCAATGGCAGGTTGCATGGCAAGGTTAGCGTTCTCAACTTGTTCGCGCACCTTAAGCACATCGGGGAATAAATGTTCGTAGCGTGGGTAGGTCATGTTTGCCACCCAGTTGCACACCCAAAAAGCGGAGTTCCATGAGAATTTGACATCCGAAGCCGTGGGGTCGTTAAAGCAGAGCGGGCTTTTCGTGGCTGAGCAATACACAGGCGAATAGCTGATCATATTTGCCTCGTCGTTGCCCCACCAAAGGATTCCACCGATTTCGTCAGGCATATTTTCGCGCAATTGTGCAATCATTGTTGCCGCAGCCTGTTGTGTTGAAATCGGGCGCTCGTTGAAGTAAGTTTTGCCCTCGTACTTCCAGCTCAATGGCGAAGGGCGGTATGGCGCATTGCCAGGACCAGCTGAGCAATCGTTTTGCGTGTCGAAATAAGTGCCTTCATAATGGTCGCGCATTGAGTTCATCACATCCTTAAGTGACAATTTCTGCTTTGGCTTAAAGTATAAAGGCATAGGCTTTTGATTGGCAATGTCATAGCCCTTGGCATATTCCAGATATTGCTCCATGCCCTCAACCCAACGGTTGTAAAAGCTCCAAACGCGAGCATCGCAATAGCGAATTGCGCCGAAGTCGGCTGGCGCATACGCCTTAGAGAATGAGAAATCCTCGTCATTTCCCGTGAAATAACCCTTTTTGCGAGCAAAGGAAATGACATCAGAGCTTGCAATGACGTTCTTCTTGTCGGTCAGGTCAAAGGCGTGAATACGACTGTGGTTGGCATGCGATGCAATGCAATCGTCGGGAATGCGTACAGCCACCCAAACGGCGCCCTTTTCGCCCACGCCCTTGCCAATCATTTCAAGAATCCAAATTTCATTGGGGTCGGCTATCGAGAAACTTTCACCACTACTGTAATAGCCATGTTCTGCCGCAAGGTCGGTCATTACCTTAATGGCTTCACGAGCATTCTTGGCGCGTTGAAGACCAAGCGTCATGAGCGACACATAGTCGATGCCACCAAGCGTGTCAACCAACTCCTCGCGACCGCCAAATGTAGTTTCCATGATGGAAAGCTGAAATTCATTGATATTACCCATAACGGCATAGGTTTGGGGTGCTTCAGGAATATAACCCAAGGGGCGGTTGCTATCGCCATCCACAATGTGGCGCATCGTGCCAGGGGCATGCTTCATGGCGGGGAAATGCTCCAAGCGTGCAAAAGCCCCATAGCTATCCATACTATAGGTGATAAAAACCGAACCATCGGCAGAAGCTTTTTTGCCCACCAAAAAACTGGTGCACGCCAAAGCCGACGTTATGCTCAAGAGAAAAGCTGAGCAAAGAAGAATTGTTTTTTTCATACTTTTAAAAATATTTAATGAGTAATTTAATTCAAAAAAAGGGCATTAAGGTTCAAACAATCGTGATTAAATATTATTTTCAACCCATCGAAAAACATAGCGTTCGCCTTTTTCCTTGTACAAACTTACGGAAATATCATGATTTTTAAGTAAGTTTGCATTAATTTTTGTTCAACATTTTTTAAATACCGCATAAAAGACATGATACAATCCATGACTGGCTATGGTAAAGCCGACCTTCTATATAACGGAAAAAAGATACATGCCGAAATTAAGTCGCTCAATTCCAAAGCCCTTGATTTGTCAACGCGCATTGCCCCACTCTACAGGGAAAAAGAAATGGAAATTCGCCAGATGATTCAAACAAAGCTTGAACGTGGCAAGGTTGAATTTAATTTATGGATTGAAAAAGATATCACCACGCAAGGCAACACGATCAATGCCCAAGTGGCCACCAGCTACATTCAGCAAATGCGCCAAATCAGCGACGCTTGCGGCTTAAGTTTCGACGCCACCAATATTTGGGATGCCTTGGTCAGAATGCCTGAAATCATGCAAACAGGCGTGGTTGAGGAATTAACCGACGAGGAATGGAGCCTGGTGCTTCAACTCATTGAAAATGCCATAACGCAATTGATTGAATTTAGAAAGCAAGAAGGCTTGGCACTTTATGAGAAGTTTACCAAAAACCTTAACACCATCGAGCAACTCATGAAGGATATTGAACCCTTCGAAACGTCGAGAGTGGAAAAGATTCGCCAACGCCTCTACGACCGCCTTAACGAACTCACGGGCGTAGATTACGATAAGAATCGCCTCGAGCAGGAACTCATTTATTATATTGAGAAGCTCGACATCAACGAAGAAAAACAACGCCTCTCAAACCACCTTGAATACTTCCGAACAACGATGAAAGAGGGATGCGGACAAGGCAAGAAACTGGGCTTTATCGCGCAGGAAATGGGGCGTGAAATCAACACGACAGGCTCAAAGAGCAATCAAGCCGAGATGCAAAATATCGTGGTGATGATGAAGGACGAGTTAGAACAAATAAAGGAGCAGGTGCTGAACGTGATGTAAGCCCTATCGCCCACCTTGATATATCGCCCTTTTAGTTCACCCCATCATCAATGAAAATAAAAAGCTTTCAATATGTCAAAAATTATAATTTTTTCAGCGCCATCGGGTAGCGGCAAAAGCACCATCATCAATTATTTGATGGCACAAGGGTTAAACCTTCATTTCTCAATTAGTGCCACCTCACGCCCCCCTCGCGGTCAAGAGCAGCACGGTGTGGAATATTTCTTCCTGACGCCCGACGCCTTCCGCCAGCACATTGCTAATGGTGATTTCCTTGAATATGAAGAGGTTTACAAAGACCGCTTCTACGGCACGCTAAAGACTCAGGTTGACCAACAACTGGAGCGTGGCGAAAACGTGGTGTGCGATGTAGATGTGCTCGGCGGCATAAACATCAAGAAGCATTACGCCGACCGCGCTTTAAGCGTGTTCATCCAGCCTCCTTCAATTGAAGCTTTGCGCCAACGCCTAACACTTCGCGCTACCGACGCACCCGAAGTGATTGAAGACCGCATTGCGCGCGCCACCTTTGAATTGTCAAAAGCCAATGAATTCGATCATATCGTGATCAACGATGATTTGGCCACCGCTCAAGCCGAAGCCCTGAAGATTATCAAAAGTTTTATTGAGCAAGCCTAAGCCTGCCTAAAACATTTTTTATTAAAACTTTTTGACATATTCGCAAATAAATACGATATTTGCTCTTATTATGGACCCACTACTTATGGACCCCCTACAAATTTGGATAGAATTTAGTTCGACCCTTCAATTGGTTCTGAAAGGCTTAATTGTCGGTATCGTCATCTCCGCCCCAATGGGACCTGTTGGTATTCTTTGCATTCAGCGCACCATGCAAAAGGGCCGTATTTACGGTTTAGTTACTGGTGCCGGCGCTGCTTTGAGCGACTTTATATATGCCTTATCTACAGGTTTGGGAATGTCGTTTGTTATTGATCTTATTGAACAAGGTCAGACCTTATTTTGGCTCAAGCTCATCGGTAGTGTGATGCTTTTTATTTTTGGCTTACACACCTACCGCCAGGATCCCCGCAAATGCATGCGCCCGCAAATGAAGCGCAAAGGCACCCTATTTTATAATTTTATCTCAGGTTTTGGCCTCACCTTCAGCAATCCGCTCATCATTTTCCTCTTTATTGCGCTCTACAACATGCTCACGTTTGTTATCCCCTCAAATCTTTTCGGACAAACGGTGGGCTATCTCTCCATCATTGCTGGAGCGATGTTGTGGTGGTTAGGCTTAACGTGGCTCATATCCCACATGAAGAACAACTTCGGGGTGCGCGGCATTTTGCGCCTCAATCAAACCATCGGAACCATCGTGGTGGTTGTTAGTGTGCTCTACGCCCTAACCACGATTTTCCACCTCTCGCTTTATTAATCTCATTCATTTGCATACATAACTCTAAACATTTAATATCATTATGGAAAAGATTATTGGTCTTATCGACGCTCCCTTCACGCCTTTCACTGCTACTGGCGAAGTTAACCTTGAACCCATCCCCGCATATGCTGCGCTTTTGGCACGCAATGGCATGAAGGGTGTGTTTATTAACGGTTCATCAGGCGAAGGCTATATGCTCACTGAAGAAGAACGTATGCAACTTGCCGAAGCATGGGTAAAAGCCGTGCCCGAAGGTTTCAAGGTGATTGTTCACGTGGGTAGCACATGCGTGATGAGCAGCAAGCGCCTTGCAGCACACGCTCAGAAAATCGGAGCTTGGGGTATCGGTGCTATGGCAACGCCCTTCCCAAAAATCGGACGCATCGAAGAATTGGTTAAGTATTGCGAAGAAATCGCTTCAGGCGCACCAAATCTTCCATTCTATTATTACCACATCCCAGCCTTTAATGGCGCTTTCCTTTCAATGCTCGACTTCCTCAAGGCCGTTGACGGACGTATTCCTAACTTTGCCGGAATCAAGTACACATTTGAAAGCCTTTATGAGTACAACCGTTGTCGCAGATATGCCAACGGCAAGTTTGACATGCTCCACGGTCAGGACGAAACCATTCTTCCTTGCTTAGCCATGGGCGGTGCTCAAGGCGGTATTGGTGGCACAACGAACTACAATGGCAAGTGCCTCTCTGAAATTATTACCGCATGGCAGGAAGGCGACCTTGAACGTGCTCGCGAATTGCAAGAATTCTCACAAGACGTTATCGACGTGATTTGCCATTATCGTGGTAATATCGTTGGCGGTAAGCGCATCATGAAGCTTATTGGTCTTGACCTCGGTCCTAACCGCGTGCCTTTCCAAAACATGACCGATGAGGAAGAAGCAGCCATGAAGAAAGAACTTGAAGCCATCAATTTCTTTGAACGTTGCAATAAGTAAATCGCCAAAGCATTTGATGCCTATGTTTATTCGAAAAATATTAATCCTCGCCTCGATTGCTTTATGTTGCGTGCTTCATGCTTTTGGGCAAAACGACAATAAATTCAATGAGGTGGTATTCAATACTTTACCTGAACTTTGTGTAAGTAAAGGTCAAGGTGTTTCAGCCCCCTTTGCGGGCGTTGTTGGCGGTGCGACCATCGTAGCTGGTGGTTGCAACTTCCCCGACACGCCAGCTGCCGAAGGTGGTCAAAAACAATATTACGGCACCGTGTATCGCCTTTCAGCCGACGGTTGGACGAAAGATTCACTTCAGATTCCCCCAAAGGCTTATGGCGTGAGCGTGCAAGTGCCCGATGGCCTTGTGTGCATTGGCGGTCTTACCCCTGATAGCCTTTCGCCCGCCGTTGCTACCGTACACTTAATTACGTTTAAGGACGGGCAACTCGTAGCTACTGAATTGCCCGCACTCCCCGTGGCCATTCATAGCGCCGCAGGTGGCTTTGACGGCACGCACATCTATGTGGCTGGTGGCGAAAACAATGTAGCCTATCGCATGGCTTATCCAGCTGCCACGGGATGGGAAGAATTGCCCAGCATCCCCGGACGTTCGCGCGTTCAGCCAGCTGGTGTGGTTCAGAGTGCTGCCATTGGTAAGAACTTCTACGTGTTTGGCGGTTTTGCGCCACGCACCGAAACCGACACCGCGTTTGTGCATTCCGATGGCGTTTACTTCGACTCTAAGAAAAACGCGTGGATTCCTACAAATCAAGCAATTATAAATGGCGAAAGTCGCGCAATCGTAGGTGCTTCGGCCGTGCCCTCGGGTGTGGCCCACGTAGCGATTCTTGGTGGTGTGAATAAGCAAGTGTTCCTCAACGCGCTCAACCGTCCCGAAGCCGACTACCTCACGCACCCTGCAGAGTGGTATCAATTCAATGACGAATTGCTTATATATCAAACCATCACCGACGCATGGGTGACAGAGGCTCAAAACCCTGCTCTTGCGCGTGCTGGTGCAGCTGTAGTGGCTCAAGATGGCGGTTGGATCGTGATTAACGGCGAAAGCAAACCCGGTATTCGCTCAACTGAAGTGACCGAGGTGAAGCTAAACTCGCGCGTGGCCTTCGGATGGCTCAACTGGCTGGTGCTTGGCATCTACCTCGTTGGTATGCTCGGTTTGGGTTATTTCTTTATGCTTCGCGAAAGCTCTTCAGAGGACTTCTTTAAGGGTGGCGGACGCATTCCTTGGTGGGCAGCAGGTATCTCCATCTATGCCACCATGCTCAGCGCCATCACATATATGGCCATTCCCGCCAAAGCATATGCCACAGATTGGACCTACTACCCCATGCTCATCACGATTCTCATCGTGTCGTTCCCTGTGGTGAAGTACTATTTGCCCTACTTCCGCAAGCTTAATTTGACGAGTGCATACGAGTATCTTGAAGTGCGCTTCAATGCAGCTACCCGCATCACCGCCAGTGCACTCTTCATCACCTTCATGGTGGCACGTACGGCCTTGGTGCTCTACCTGCCCTCGTTGGCTCTGACCGCCGTGACGGGTATCGACATCTACCTCTGCATCATCCTCATGGGTGTTATCACCATCATTTATTGTACGATGGGTGGTGTGGAAGCCGTAGTGTGGGGCGACGTCGTACAGGGTATAATCCTTGTAGGTGGCGCTATTCTTGCTGCTGTTTACCTCATCGTCAATACCGAAGGCGGTTTTACAGGCTTTATGGATTTAGCTATCGACAACGATAAATTCCGTTTGTTCGACTACACATTCGACTTCACCAGCGCCACGATCTGGGTAATTATCTTGGGTGGTTTGGCCAATAACCTTATCTCCTACACTTCCGATCAAACCGTGATTCAGCGCTACATGACCACGAAGGATGAAAAGGGAGCCGGACGCGGCATCATGCTCAATGGTGTTATGTCGGTGTTCATCAGCGTGTCGTTCTACTTGATTGGTACCGGTCTTTACACCTTCTTCAAGACCCACCCAGCTGAATTGGATTACACCATGGCTAAGTCCGACGCCATCTTCCCCTTCTTCATGACCAGCCAAATGCCAGCTGGTTTGGCGGGACTCTTGATTGCTGCCATCTTTGCCGCAACCATGTCAACGATTTCGTCGAACATCAACTCCATCTCAACGGCATTCAGTGTTGACTTCTACAAGCGCTTTGTGCCCTCAGCATCCGATCATAGCATGCTTAAGGTGGCTCGTTGGGCTTGTATGATTTCAGGACTTATTGGCGTGGCGATTGCCCTGTTGATGGCTACGTGGGAAATCCTTTCGCTTTTGGATTACTTCAACACCATCTTAGGACTCCTCTCAAGCGGTTTGGGTGGTTTGTTCTTCGTGGGTATCTTCTGTAAGCGTGTGGGCGGTATTGCCGCTATGACAGGCTTTATCGTTGGCGAAGCCGTAGTGTTCTGGATGAACGCCTTCACCCCCACAAGCTTCTTGCTCTACGGATTTATCGGTATGGCGGTGTGCATCGTCGTTGCGTTAGCCCTATCGTTTATCCCAGGATTGCAAGCTAAGAAGCAAGTATAAAATAGTGACATCAAAAAATACATAGAAAATCATGGACTTTAAGAAATTAGCTGAGCAATATAAATCAGAATTGCTCGACAAGGTTATTCCCTTCTGGCTCGACAAATCGCAGGATAAGGAATTCGGTGGTTTTTTCACATGCCTTGAACGCGATGGCTCAGTATTCGACACCGATAAATTCATTTGGCTTCAAGGCCGTGAAGTGTGGATGTTTGCCACGCTCTATAATAAAGTAGAAAAGAAGCAGGAGTGGCTTGACGCCGCTATCCAAGGTGCAGAATTCCTCAAGAAGTATGGCCACGATGGCAACCTCAACTGGTACTTTGCCCTTGATCGTGAAGGTCATCCGCTCGTTGAGCCCTACAACATCTTCTCTTACACGTTTGCCGTTATCGCCTTTGGTCAGCTCGCCATTGCTACTGGCAATGAAGAATATGCTGATATCGCTAAGCGCACCTTCGACATCGTGCTCTCAAAGGTGGACAACCCCAAGGGTAAGTGGTCGAAAGCATCGCCTGGCGCACGCGCGCTCAAGAGCTTTGCCCTTCCCATGATCCTTTGCAACGTAGCGCTTGAAATTGAACCCCTCCTTGAACCCGCTTTCCTTGAAGAAAAGATTAAGGAATGCGTGCACGAAGTGATGGACGTGTTCTATCGCCCCGAACTCGGACTTATCGTAGAGCATTTGGGCGTGAACAACGAACTCGTGGATTGCATGGACGGTCGTTTGCTTAATCCCGGCCACGCCATTGAAGCCATGTGGTTCATCATGGACCTTGGCAAGCGCCTCGGCGACCAAGCCCTTATTGAAAAGGCGGTTGACATTGCACTTAAAGAAGTGGAATACGGTTGGGACAACCAATACGATGGCATCTTCTACTTCATGGATCGCTTAGGTCACCCCCTTCAACAATTGGAATGGGATCAAAAGCTTTGGTGGGTACACATCGAAACGCTCATCACCATGATTAAGGGTTATCAACTCACGGGCAATGAAAAGTGCCTCGCTTGGTTTGAAAAGGTTCACGACTACACCTGGAGCCACTTTGCTGATGCGCAACACCCCGAATGGTTTGGTTATCTAAACCGTCAGGGCGAAGTGTTGCTCACACTCAAGGGCGGAAAGTGGAAAGGCTGCTTCCACGTGCCACGCGGCCTCTTCCAATGCTGGACGATCCTTGAAGAAATTGCAAATAGAAAATAATCATATTGATTCATGCAAAGGTTATGAGGGATTAATACGGGCATGCACACATCGCCCATGTATGAAGATTCCTCATAGCCTTTTTCGGCAATAGCATGAGCCTGAAATGGTATTTCATTCACTTCCGTAAAGCCATGCTTCTGCCTTGTTATTGATGCATTACTCACATAACAAATGATATACACCTATGATACTTTGTTCATTAAACGATAGCGATCGCTTGAATTCGCTCCACCCCTACTTCAAGCAAGTGTTTGACTATGTCAAGGACAACGACCTCTCGGCCGTTGAACCCGGACGCATCACGCTCATTCCCGAAAAACTCTTTATCAATGTGAGCGACGCAAAGCTCATTGCCCTTGAAGACCAAAAGCTCGAGGTGCACCGTAAGTACATTGACATTCACCTGCCCCTTTCGGCGCCCGAAACTATCGGTTGGGCTCCTATAAGCGCCCTTGGCGAAAGTGAAAATCCCTTTAATGAAACAGATGATTTTGCCCTGTATCCTGAGCGCGCCACAACTTACTTTAACGTTCTTCCAGGACAGGCCCTTATCGTTTACCCCGAAGATGCCCATGCCCCCATCATTGGCAATGGCACCTTGCGCAAACTCATTGTTAAAGTAATCCTTGAGCCATGAACATCAAGCTCCTCTTTAGGGTATGCCTCTTAGCCATTCTTGGGGCGTTGGTCACCTCATGCAAGAAAAAGCAAACGCCGCTTGAGCTTTATATTGAGCAAACCAACGAAGTGTGCCCCATGCCTATCTCAGCCCATTCAGATTCAGAGTTTCGAGGCATTTCTATACGCGACTCTCTACTCGTCTTTACCTACACCATGGCAGATCATGAAGTGGATTGGAAAAACGATTACGCCGCGCTCAGAGCTGAGGTAAAGAACACGCTCACGTCTTCCCTGCCTGAGATGCAGGAATTGCTTGACCTTATGCTTGAATCGAAAAAGGGTGCACAATTCCTCTATCAATCTAAAGCCGATGCCAGAAAGGAAATCGTGATTACCTTCACCCCTACCGACATCTTAAACTTCTGTGAAGTAGGGATTCTTGAAGACACGCCCACCCCTACGGTTGAAAGCCACGTGCGCAATTTGCTCTATCAAACGCCGCTTGAGCTCAGCGAGGGCGTCGTACTCACCGATATTGCACTTATGGCCGACACGCTTCATTTAGCCATCACCCTGCCCGAGGAAGCATTTATGGCGTTGAAGACGCAATCGCAAACCGATCAAGTTCAGACGTCCGAGGAAATGCGTGATGCTTTGCAAAAAACAAAGCTCCACAAGATTTTGGCTCACCCATCAGCCTACCACACTCTGCGCCTCAAATTATCCGGTGTTACGAGCCAGGAAATAGAAGTACTGACGCTCGCTCATGAATAGCAGGTTGAATGGCCCCGAGAGCCATTTTCTCCGAAATGACTTTAGAAAATCAAGTATAGCCGATTTGCCAATCAGCAAGTCGGTTATTTTTTTTTCAATGCTTACGGCTATCAGCTTTCGGTTTATGTGTCGGGAGATAAACAAAGAAATTTAGCGGTGACCTTCAAACAGAAATGAAATGCCGAATAATAGACCGGGAGATAACTTTGCGGAAGAGAGAGCAATAAGGCCATGCGGCCAATTAGCAGGATAAAAAAGAAGATACAAAAAAATGTGCTAACCTCCCCGATAGAGGTTAACACATCAAAACTTATGTTTTAACAAATCAGCGGAAGCTGGGGGATTCGAACCCCCGGTACGGTTGCCCGTACGTCAGTTTAGCAAACTGGTGGTTTCAGCCACTCACCCAAACTTCCTTCCGGCACATCAAGTGTTTCCCTTGAAATGCAACGCAAAATTAGTGTTTAAAACCTTACAAAAGAAGTGTTGTGCCTTTGTTTTTCTTTAAAAACCTTAAAGATTTGATTTCCGTCATGCGATAATCAGGAAAACGTTAAGGCTATATATTAATTTCAAGCATTTCTTGCGCAAGGATGGTGTTTTCAAAAATAGGTTTTGCCTCGTCAAGGAAATGTTGCTCGTCGTGATATCGTGCTGAGTAATGGCCGATGAGGAGCTTTTTCACTTGTGCGGCAGAGGCAAAGGTTGCGGCATCGTGTGCTGTAGAGTGGCAAGTGGCAGCCGCTCTTGAAGCGTCGGTTTTCAGGAACGTTGCTTCGTGATAGAGCAGGTCAACACCCGTCAGGAGCGGCACGTTACGCTTACAGAGCATCGTGTCGGAGCAGTAAGCGTAAGTCCGTGCGGGTTTTGGTGGCGTAACCAGCGTGTGGTGGGGGTGGCATCGGCCGTCGGGTGCTATCCAATCGGCGCCTTGTTTGATGAGCGGAATGTCGTAGTGTGGAATATTGAGATAGTCGATCATGTCGCGCTTGATGTTTGGCAAGGCTTGATGTTCTTTAAAGAGAAAGCCACACGTCGGCATGCGGTGTGCAAGCGGAAAGGCTTCAACGCTCATGAGTGAATCGGTGTGAACCACGGCATGCTCGTTGGTGTTGATTTCCTGGATGATAATTTCGAAGGAGAGGTCCTTGGAAAAGAATTCAAACAAGGGCTCAAATACGGCCTTGGCACCAATCGGCGCATAGATACGCAAGGGCATGACGCGACCGAGAAGGGCTAAGGTTGACACCAATCCAGGCAACCCCAAGCAATGGTCTCCGTGGAGGTGCGAGATAAACACGGCATTGAGTGAAGCAAGGCTAATGCGCGCTCGCTTCAATTGCAATTGTGTGCCCTCACCACAATCGATGAGGTAGGTTTTATTGCCCATTTGCAGCACTTGAGCCGAGGGGTTGTGGCGCAATGTTGGCGTAGCGCTTCCACAACCGAGTATCGTTAATTTAAGATTTTGCATGTGTCAATGGCGCGGGCGCTTGAGATTGTTTAGACATGAGCGCGCTTTGGTGAAAAGGACTTTTAGAACTTAAAGTCTTAAAAGTCATTAAAGCCTTTAGGGTCTTTAAGGTCGCTAAGGTCGCTAAGGTCGTTAGGGTCATTGGGGTCTCGCTATGATGGGTAGAAGGAGGTTGGACGAATAGGGCAACTTCCTATAACATTTTGCGAGGTTTATTTAACTACCTCATTCTTTTAGGCAAGGTTTTATTAATGTAAGGTGGCTTAAAGAAGTAGTTTCCTATTTATTGACGCGTTCGCCGTTTTTGTAGGTACAATTGACTTTTGTGCCGTCTGGTTGGATTTCAAGGGCTTCTCCGTGTTTTAATCCATCATAGAATTCACCGATGTATATTTGTCCGTCAGCGCTTCGGAATTCTCCTTTACCGTGCATCACATTGTCCGCCCATTCGCCTACATAGGTGTCGCCATTGGTGCGTGTGTATTTACCCACGCCCATGCGCACGTTTCTTTGCCATTCGCCTTCGTAAACCGCCACGTCTTTCCAGACGTACTTACCCTTGCCGTGTTGCTCGCCATTGAGGTAGTCGCCCTCGTAGGTGTCGCCAGAGGCAAATGTGGTGTAGCCCTTGCCGGTACGTTCGCCTTGCACGTAATTGCCCACGAAGACGTCGCCATTGGCGCGTTTGAGCGTGCCCTTGCCGTGCATCAAGTCATTTTGCCATTGTCCTTCATAGACGCTCCCATCAGCATAGGTGTAGGTGCCTTTGCCGTGGCGTTGGTTGGCGTGCCATGTGCCTTCATATCGTGAGCCGTCGCCCCAATCGTAAACGCCCTTTCCGTGGCGCTTATCGGCTTTCCATGTGCCTTCATAATAGATTTCGTTGGCAAAGGTGTATTTCCCTTGTCCTTCGCGTTCATCGTCCACCCAATTGCCTTCGTAAATATCGCCGTTGTAGTAGTACATGACGCCTTTTCCGTGGCGTGCATTTCTGTACCAAAGTCCGACGTACTTATTGTTTTCAGCGTAGTAATATGTGCCGTTGCCGTGTTGCTCATCCAACAACCATTGACCCTCATAGCGTTCGCCAGTTGCGTAGCGCATGATGCCGTATCCGTGTCGTTTGCCTTTGACGTACTCCCCTTCGTAAACGCTTCCATCTTCGTATGTGGTGACGCCATTGCCGTGGGGTTTGTTTTTCAAAAGTTCGCCCGTGTAAACGGCATTATTGTCTTTAAAGCGGTGCGTGCCGATCACGATTTCCTGAGCATAGGTGTTGGCGTGAAAGCCTTGAAAAGTAAAGAGCAAGGCGATGAGAATTGCTTTAGTTTGTTTCATGCTCTTATGGTTTGCTATGCTTGATTTTTGATCCATGCTTTGGCTTTCTCGAGGTCTTCGGGCGTGTCGATACCGATGGTTTCGATGTTTGTGACGGCGGTTTGGATGTGATAACCCGCCTGCAACCATCTCAATTGCTCGAGCGATTCGCATTGTTCGAGTTCGCCGAGCGGCATTTGCGTGATGGCTTTAAGCGTAGGCACGGTGTAGGCATAAAGTCCGATGTGCTTGTAGAAGGTGTGGTTTTTCAGCCACTCCTGCTTCTCTATGCCGCGGAGGTAAGGCACGACCGAACGGCTAAAGTAAAGTGCTGCACCAGTGTTTGACACCACCACCTTGGGTGAGTTAGGATTTTCGAGTGCTTCGATCGTATCGTTAGCGTCGAAAGGTTTGATGAGCGTAGCGATTTGCACTTGAGGCGCATCGAAGCATTGCTTGATGGCGTTGAGTTGCGAAGCGTGGATGAAGGGTTCGTCGCCTTGGATATTAACCACAACGTCGAAGTTCTCTTCGCCTGCTTTTGTTAGGGCTTCATAGCATCGGTCAGTGCCACTTTTGTGGTGCGTACCGGTCATGATGAATTGTCCGCCGAATGCGCTTACGGCATCAGCAATGCGTTGGTCGTCGGTCACGACATAAGCATCCTCAAAGTGTTGCGCCACGCGTTCATACACGTGCTGAATGATGGGTTTACCATCGAGCACGGCTAAGGGTTTTCCAGGAAAGCGTGTGGATGCGTATCTTGCAGGGATTAAAGCCAGGAATCTCATAGTGAATTGTATTTTTATCGTTGTTTATTAGCTCATGTTAGTCGAAGAACGATTCTATTTCCTCTTCGTCAAGATCTTGTTGTGATTTTTGCGTGTTGTTCTTAGGCTGAACGACGCTGGGGTTGGCGTTGGGTGTAAAGGTTTCGGATTGAAGTGAGACTTCCACCTTAGGCACGAGCAGAGTTGAGTCGATGTCGAACTTCTCATCCTGGCGATAGCCAATAAGCGAGTCGGCATAGACCTGCGTCATGTAATTTGCCCAAACGGGGAGTGCGGTTGCCGCTCCTTGTCCCAAGGCCGTGGTTGTGAAGTGAATGTCGCGTTCTTCACCGCCCACCCAGCATGCGGTGACTAAGCGCGGCACGATGCCCACGAACCATCCGTCGGAGTTACTGTTTGTTGTACCAGTTTTTCCGGCTATCTCGGCTTCGAACTTATAGCGATAGCGCAAGCGTATGCCGGTGCCTTCATTGATTACGGCTTTCATCATATCGAGCATTTTATAGCTGCTTTCTTCGCTAATCACCTCGTTCATGCGTGGCGAGAAGTCAGAGATGATATTGCCGTGTATGTCCTCAATATGCGTGATGAGGATTGGTGCGCAACGGATGCCCTTATTGGCGAATGTGGTGTAGGCGCTTGCCATTTCAGCCACGGTGATGTCGCAACTGCCCAGGCATAGTGCGAGCGAGGGATAGATATCGGCATTAGCCACGCCGTATTGCTTGAGGTAATTGGCAAGTCGGTTACCAGTGGGGTCGGATTGATACATGAGTTCCGCCGTGATCCAGTTGTTACTTTGACTCAATCCCCACTTCAGTGTAACGGGTTCGCCATATCGCTTGTCGCTTGAGTTGCGCGGTGTCCATTGCTGATCACCCACTTGATAGGTGCGCTGAATGTTATAGATCGTGTCGGAGGGCTGCATACCGTCCTCCATCGACATGGCATAAACCAGCGGTTTCATTGTTGAACCCACTTGTCGGCGTCCCATCGACGCCATATCGTACTGGAAGTAGGTGTAGTTCAAGCCGCCCACGTAGGCCTTCACATAGCCCGTTTGCGGTTCGATTGACACCAATCCCGAGCGCAGGAATTTCTTGTAATAGCGAATAGAGTCGAGCGGCGTCATGACCGTATCCTTCAGGCCTTGATAGCTAAAGAGCGACATATCGACGGGCGTTTTGAAGGATTGTTCAATCTCTTCGGCGCTCATGCCCAGAGCTTTAAGTTTGAGGTAACGCTCAGATTGACGCATGGTGCGGTGCAGGATTTCATCGACTTGCGCACGCGTCAAGTTATTGGAGTAAGGGAAGTTTGAGGATTTGCGTCCGCGTTCAAATTCCTTTTGTAGGTAAAGCCCAACGTGGTTGTAAACGGCATTCTCGGCATAGCCTTGAAGTCGTGAGTCGATGGTGGTGTAGATCTTCAAGCCATCGGTGTAGATGTCGTAGTGAGAGCCATCAGGTTTCACGTTTTTATTACACCATCCGTAAATGGGGTTTGTTTCCCAAGCCAGCGAATCCTCGTAATATTGTTGCTTTTGCCATGATGCGTAGTTTGCGCGCTTGGGTTTCTTTGCGGTGAGCGTGGTACGGAGGTATTCGCGCAAGTAGGTGCCTTGCCCTTGCTTGTGGTCAATGCGTCGGAAGTTCAACGTGAGCGGTGTTTCCTTCAAACTATCCACCTCCTCTGTGGTAAGATATCCCGAACGGAGCATTTGGCCGAGCACCACGTTGCGGCGGTTTCGGCATTTCTCATTGCGGCGCACGGGGTTGAAGAGCGAAGGGTTCTTACACATACCGATAAGCGTGGCCGACTCCTGAATATTCAGGTCCTTGGGCAACTTACCGAAGTACACTTGTGCGGCCGTTTTAATCCCCACGGCATTGTAGAGGAAATCAAAGTAATTGAGGTAGAGCGTGAGGATTTCTTCCTTCGTGTAGCGGCGTTCCAGTTCGATGGCAATGACCCACTCGATGGGCTTTTGCATCATGCGCTCAAATTTATTTTCAGCCTTTGCCGAATAGAGCTGCTTGGCCAATTGCTGGGTAATTGTACTACCCCCGCCCGCACTGGATTGTTGCAAAATACCGCGCTTCACGATGGCGCGCATCAACGACTTGACATCGACTCCCGAGTGCTCATAAAAGCGTTCGTCCTCGGTGGCGATGAGCGCTTTAATGGTGTAGGGAGATATTTCTTCATAATCTACAAACACGCGGTTTTCGCTTCTTGACCACGTGCCAAGAAGTTTACCATCGGCCGTCACGATTTGTGAGGCGTAGCGGCTAATGGGGTTTTGCAATTCAGCCAAATCAGGCAAATAGCCAATGTGCCCCTTGGCGATGCCCCAAAAGATCACGACAACCGTACTGACGATTAAAATAAAAACCAACCAAATGGTTATAAAGAATTTCTTTCTCATAATCGAAAATGAAGAAAAATGTTGATGCCCACGAAGGTGCGGACAGATGAACGTATTCTTTGCAAATATACATTATTTATTAGAAATTTCTATTGTAGATTTTAAGAAATCCCATAAACTTTAACATTATCTCAAAAAAATATGATTAAACACCTTTGATTTTATGTATTCAACTATTAACTTTGCCAAAGATGTGCCTTGACACACTTTCATTAGTGCCTTGCCACTAGTTGCGCGTCGCGCTTCAGGGGGTGTGCGCTTTGAATATATTTTACTTAAAAGTTTTGTGACGTGTCACATGTCACAATTCACAAAAACAAACCGGATTTTAACAAACTCTACTTAGGAAATATGTCGGAAAATATTTTTTATTCCAGCAAGTGCATCGACTTTGTTGTGGTGAGTTCAGAATACTGCAAATACCTCGAGCAAACCGAAGAAACCGACCGCAACACGTTCAACGATGTGGTGCGCGGCTTGCTGACCGTGATTTACCTGCGCGCCACGCTCCTGCCCGACTTCGACGAACCCGAGGGCTATAACGACCCTTGCGTGACGGAAGACGATTATAACTACATCCGCAATAAGGCAGCGCGCACGATGAAGGATTTGGACGATTATCTTGACGTTTTCGTGCAAGAGTTTAAGTATAGCGACAAACCTATATTATGCACGATATCAGAGGGTTTGGCGGATTTATATCAAGTGCTACGCGAACTCACTGAAGCCTATAAAAATGAATATGAAGAAGCCATCCATGCGCAGATCTACGACGTCAAGGAGAGCTTCCAAAACGAATGGGGGCAGAAGCTTCTTAATACCTTGAAGGCGCTACACGATGCGCGCTTTAACAACACAAACGACTAATGAAAACCTTAAGGAAATCAACACCCAAAGATTTCATCACATCCCTACCGAAAGAAGCGTTTGAGGGTCAAATTGTGGTGGTGCATTCCGAAACGGAAATGACGCGCGCCCTACTCTACCTCAACCAGCAAAAGCTTGTGGGCTTCGACACCGAAACGAAACCCGCCTTTCAAAAGGGCGTCACGCATAAAGTGTCGCTCATGCAAATCTCAACGCCCGACGTGTGCTTCCTTTTTCGACTTAACCATATTAAAAACATACGTCCTTTGTTTGCCTTTCTCGAGAGCCCAAACACCATAAAAATAGGTCTCTCCATCAAGGACGACATTGCCGCGCTCCAAAAGCGACAGGCGTTTAAGCCCACGAATTTCGTGGAACTTCAAAACCTTGTCAAAAACCTCGACATTAGCGATATGAGCCTGCAGAAGATTTACGCTAATCTCTTTGAAAAACGAATCTCCAAAAGCGCTCGCCTCTCGAATTGGGACATCGACATTCTTTCCGATTCGCAAAAACAATATGCTGCGCTCGATGCCTTTGCGTGTCTTAAGATATACGCCGAGGTGCTTGCCTTGCTTGAAACCAAGAATTATCAAATCATTAACACCGAAACCGAATAACCGCACATCATGCATACCGTTCAATTACTTAAAGGAAAAACCGAAAGCTTATTACGATTTCACCCCTGGATTTTCTCGGGTGCCCTCAAGGCGGTCGATGAAAATATCAGCGAGGGCGAGCTTGTCCGCGTGGTTGACCACACCGGCAAATTCATTGCCTTAGGCCACTATCAAATCGGCTCAATTGCCGTGCGTGTCATCTCTTTTGAAGATGAAACCATCGACAAGGCTTTCTGGACAAAGCGCATTCACGAAGCCTATGAATTGCGCAAGAATTGCCAGCTCATCCGCCCCGACAACAACATCTTCCGCCTCATTCACGGCGAGGGCGACAACCTTCCTGGTTTGGTGGTCGATGTGTATGGCGAAACCGCGGTCATGCAAGCCCATGCCGTGAGCATGCACGTGAATCGCCAGGTGATAGCAGAAGCCATTGTTGAAGCATCGGAAGGCACCGTCAAGAACGTGTATTACAAATCAGAAACCACCCTCCCCTACAAGGCACAACTCGGTCAGGAAAACGGCTTCCTCATTGGCAACGATGCTTCGGAAATTGCGATTGAAAACAACCTTGCCTTCCACATTGACTGGCTCAAGGGGCAGAAGACGGGCTTCTTCATTGACCAACGCGAAAACCGCGCCCTACTCGAGTTTTACAGTAAGAACAAAAAGGTGCTCAACATGTTCTGCTACACGGGCGGTTTCTCGGTCTATGCCATGCGCGGTGGGGCCAATTGCGTTCACTCAGTAGATAGTAGTTCAAAAGCGATAGACCTGACCAACGCCAACATCGAGCTCAACTTCAAGGGCGACGAGCGACACCAGGCGTTCACGGAAGATGCGTTTAAATTCCTCGAGTCCACCACCGACTACGACCTTGTGATCCTCGACCCCCCAGCCTTTGCCAAGCACAAGCACGCCCTTCACAATGCGCTTAAGGGCTATACGCGACTCAATAAAATCGCTATTTCAAAGATCAAGAAAGGCGGAATTATCTTTACGTTCAGTTGCTCGCAAGCCGTGAACAAGGATCAATTCCGATTGGCCGTGTTCAGTGCCGCCGCTCAAAGCGGAAGAAGGGTGAGAATTATCCATCAGCTCCACCAACCCGCCGACCACCCCATTAACATTTACCACCCTGAAGGTGAATATCTTAAGGGGCTGGTTATCCAGGTCGAGTAATTCCCTATTTTTCGGAACAAACGCAAAGATCATTTACGAACACAAACGATCAATTTACCCATACAAGATAAAAGTCTGCAAGGCCACATGTTTAAATCGTCATGACCTTGCAGACTTTATTTTTTTATTACCATGCGAAGCAGCTCAGCGCTTATCGCTCAACACTTTGACGGCTATCGAATCGTGACCATCGTCGCTCCATAGCCATATTCCTTAAACGAGGCATCTTGGAAAAGACACGATTTATACTTGTGGCGCAAAGCCTGCTCAATGTTTTTGCGAAGCACGCCATCGCCCTTGCCGTGGATGAACACCAGTTTCGTGCCTTTCTTTTTCACGTACTTTTGCATCTCCTCGTGAAACACCTTCATCTGATACTCCAAGATATCCTTCGCGCTCATTCCGGTTTCGGTTTCCAGGATTTCCGAGGCATGAAGATCCACCTCGATAATGCCGTTCTTCTGCGCTTGGCGCGCAGGTTCTTGCTTCGGGCGTTGCTCGGGGGCCTGGGGAAGCATCGCGTCGCGCAACTCCTCGGCGTTCAGAAACATTGAGCGCACGGGTGCATCGTCCTTCACCACATCGACTGTGTAGGCGGGCATTTCAAAGAAAATACTCTCGCCAAACGTGTGGAGCTTATAGAACTTCGTGCCGTCAATTCTTATGCCAACGTGATAGGGTTGCTTCATCAAGAAAGGTTTCTCTTGCTTCGTGGCAAAGGCTTGAAACGTGAGGCGCTCAAGCTCAGGAAGAGCGGTTCGGTCGAAGGTCTCAAGCAGCAACTTCGTATTGGGCTCCACGCTGCCTGAATGGCGCAATTTTAGCGCATTACCCTCTTGTTGCATCAAGGCAAAAGTAATGGTGTAGTTGCAATCGTTCACGAGATACATGTCAAACTTCCTGCGCGATATTTCAGCCAAGTTCACAGGTGTAAATCCAAGACACACGTTCACCTTCTCGCCCCCACGTCGCTCAAGAGGTTTGGGCTTAAAGGTTATTGGCTTTTCGAGAAAATCGTCTTCATCCACAACCTTCACTTCAACAGGTTTCGTGGGCTCAGGGCGCTTCTTCGGCACGATGGGAATGTTATAATCATTCGTGTCGATGACCACGCACTCAGTGATGAGCATCGGAATTTCAAAACCATCGTTGTCCTCAATGAGCACCGTCTTGTTGTCCACAAAGGCACTAACCACGCCGCCGCCCGTTTCATTTAAAAATCTTACTTTATCGCCAATCTGCATATCGTTTATTTATTGTTTGTTTTTTGATTTGAATTGTCATGTAAAGGTAATCATTTTATAAAACAAGAGCCGAAAAACCATGAAATAATCGATTAATTACGCCTTTGCGCAAGCGATTTTAACAAAAAAGAAGTACATGTGTTAACTAATTTATAACTTTGCATAATACATTCGCAAACAACTACATTTAAGACTTAAAACACACATCTATTATGACAAATAACGAGCCTGTATTCAAACGCCGCATACCCATCCAGCTTCGTTTTAACGATGCCGATGGCTTCGGACATATCAATAATAACTCCTACCTCGCTTACTACGACTTAGGCAAGGAGGACTACCTCATGAACATCATCGACCGCGAGTTTTACCGCCGCGATGTGGTGCCTGTGGTGGCAAACATCAATGCCGACTTCTACCACCCCATTTTCCATGGCGACAACATCGAAATGCAAACGCGCATTGCCCGCATCGGCTCAAAGAGCCTCACGTTCCATCAGCAAGCCGTGAATGTGAAGACGGGCATCGTCGTGTGTGAGTGCAAAACGGTTGTGGTGTGCTTCTCGCTGAAGGCACAAAGCCCCGTGGAGGTGCCTGATTACATCCGCAAAACGGTAGAGGATTTTGAAGGCGACAACCTCGACAAATAAACCCCGCTTTTGCCTCATGCAAGAAATTATCTACACCCACAACACGGCTCAGGCACTTGAAGTCCTTATTGCGGACCTTGCGCCCAACAAAGTGTTTGTGCTCACGGACGAACATACGCACGAGCTTTGCAAACCACGCCTTGACGAAAGTCCCATATTGCGCAGTGCCACTTCGATCGTTATCGGAAGTTCCGATGCCAACAAAACACTCGAATCGTTGGCCCACGTGTGGCAATCGCTGGGCGATGCTGGAGCCACGCGCCATTCCCTGCTCATTTGCTTGGGCGGAGGGATGATTACCGACCTTGGTGGATTTGCCGCCGCCACATTTAAGCGAGGCATGCGCTTCATTAATGTGCCCACAACGCTCTTAGCGATGGTCGATGCCGCCGTTGGTGGAAAAACGGGCATCAACTTCAACGGACTCAAAAATGAAATAGGCACCTTTCGCGAAGCCGAGGCCGTGGTTATCGACACCCATTTTCTGCACACGCTCGACACGCAAAACCTGCGCTCAGGCTATGCCGAAATGCTCAAGCACGCCCTCTTGAAGGACAACGCCATGTTGGCTCAGCACCTCATGATGGACTTCGAAAACCCCGACTTCAACGCCCTTCAGCACTTAGTCGAACAAAGCGTGGAGGTCAAGAAAAACATCGTGAGCCAAGACCCCACCGAAAAGGGCCTGCGCAAAGCCCTCAACCTGGCTCACACCACCGCCCATGCGCTCGAGAGTTTAGCCATGAGCGAAGACCGCACCCTTCTGCATGGCTATGCCGTGGCTTGGGGCATTGTGGGCGAACTCTATTTGAGTTGCCGAAAATTAGGTTTCCCCACCGAGCGCATGCGACAAACCGCCTGCTTCATTCGCGAAACCTACGGCCACTTCCACTTCACGTGCCAGCAATACGAGCAACTTTATGCCTACATGACCCACGATAAAAAGAACGTTGATGCCAACATCAACTTCACCCTCCTTGCCGACGTAGGCGACATTCGCCTTGATCAGCACGCCACGAAGCAGGAACTCTTCGAAATGTTCGACTTCATGCGCGAAGGGGCATAAGGCACAACCCTCAACCCTCTATAAGGAGATTGGAGCGTGGCATGACGACGGGCCGACACGGTGATCGGCCCCTACAACGCCGCAATTAACGAATTTACGGTTGATTCACGACGGGCCGACACCTTCCGGATGGCAGTTGTACTCTGTACTCTCCTCCCCAAAGAGGCGAAGCCTCTAATCCCTCTCAACTCTAAACTCTCAACTCTAAACTTTAAAAAGTACTCTAAACTCTAAACTTTCAAAAATTACTCTCAACTCTCAAAAATGATCTACATCTGTCTCAATGCCATAGCCGTAATTGTGGGTAGCTTGATTGGCGCCATTGCCAAGAAAGGCATACGCGAAAAGTACATCACTGTTATGAACACCGCCATGGGTCTTGCTGCCCTTGTGCTTGGTGCCAACGTGGCGATGGAAAACATGCGCAACTCGCAATATCCCGTGCTCTTCATCGCCTGCCTTTCCATTGGCGGACTCATCGGCACAGCCCTCCGTTTCGACACGCGCATGGAGCAAGCCACAAGCCGAGCAGGCAAGAATTCCGACATATCGCAAGGGCTCACCACCGCCATTCTCTTTTGTTGCGTTGGTACGCTCTCCATGATGGGCCCCGTGCTCAGTGCGCTCAAGGGCGACAATACTTACCTCCTCACCGCCGCAACGCTCAACCTCGTCACGATGATCGTTATTGCCTCGTCCTACGGCATTTGGATGTCGCTTGCCGCCATCTTCGTATTCCTTTGGCAAAGCGCGTTTTACGTGATCGCTAAAGTTTCCGAAACGTTTATTTCCGACGAACTCATCACCGAAACGTCCATCGTGGGCGGTGTGCTTATTGCGGCAGCAGGGCTTGGTGTGATGGACATAAAAGATTGCAAAACCATCAACCTACTCCCCGCTCTGCTCATGCCCATGATCTTCCTGGTCATCAGAAATTTATTTGTATAAATACATGAATTAATTAGCATAACCTGCATAAAATCAGTATATCATGAAACATTTAATCACCGCCGCTTGCTTGGCTTTAAGCCTTAATCCACTCATGGCGCAAACCTCTGCCGAGCAACTCCAACCCTATTTCGAAGCCCACATTCAAGGCAAGAATTTACCCCAACTCACTGAGGCGCCCATCAACGATGTTGAACAGGCAACACGCCAGGCATGGCAAGCATGGCAACAAGCCAATGCCGACGTCCTCCCCCTCGTTGAAGCACCGCTCGCCGAAGCGCGCGTCATGAAATACGAAATACCTGAAGCGCTCGAGCCAAACGCCACAATGCCCTTCTACTATGGCACCAAGGGCGACCGCCCCGAAGCGGGCTACCCCCTTTTCCTCTACCTCCACGGTTCAGGACACAAGGACTCAGAGTGGGCCACGGGATTTAAGCTCGCCAACCATTGGGCTGATGCACCTTCGTTCTACCTCGTGCCCCAAATCCCAAACATGCGCGAGTACTACCGTTGGTGGCAAAAAAGCAAGCAATGGGTGTGGAAGCTCATTCTGCGCCGCGCCATGCTTGATGAAAACATCAACCACAACCGCATTTACTTCTTCGGCATCTCCGAAGGCGGCTACGGAAGCCAGCGCTTAGGTAGTTTCTACGCCGATTACCTTGCAGGCGTCGGACCAATGGCAGGAGGCGAACCCTTGCGCAATGCGCCTTGCGAAAACCTCATGAACACACCCTTCTCATTGCTCACAGGCGAATACGACCGCATGTTCAGCCGCGACATCCTTACCCGCCGCGCACTTGCCGCACTCGACTCGCTCGAGAAAGCCCATCCCGGTTACTTCAAGCACCGCATCGCCTTGCCCGAAGGACGCGGACACAGCATCGACTACTCGCCCACCACACCATGGCTCGCACAGTTCCAGCGCAACGCTACGCCCAAGCAATTCGCGTGGGAAAACTTCGAGATGGACGGCTTAAAGCGCAACGCCTTCTACAACCTCAAGGTCGTTAAGGAATGCGCACCCCAGGATGGACGCATCTACTACACCTACGAAACGCGTAAGAACGAGATTCACATCACCGCCAACCACGTCACCTACAACACCACCGTGCGCGAACCACAAATGGGCATTGAAATTTCATTCTACAAAACCTACGCACCAGCCGAAACAGGCGAGCTCGTCGTATTCCTCAACGACCAACTCTTCAACCCCAAAAAGAAGGTGCGCATCTTCGTCAACGGCAAGGAATGCTTCTACGGCAAACTCCAACCCTCGTACGTCAGCCTGGCAGAAAGCATCGCCACGTTTGAAGACGCCAAGCGCGTGTTCCCCTATAGCGTGCGCCTCGCCTGGTAAGCATACAACCACTTTACGCGTACGCGCTCATTCGAGCCATTCAAACTAAACCAACCACAACGGCATCGCGACCTGCCCCAAACGGTAAGCCGCATTAGCTCCGTTTTTACACCCAAATAAGCAGAGAAGTTCAGCAACACACCCGCCCGAACCTCTCTGCTTTTTTTATTGCCCTATGCACGCCTTGGTTTTCGCCACGCACACGCACATGCATATATCTATATTTTTCGTTGTGACGTGTCACATGTCACAAAACAAACAGCTAAGCCAAATATTCGCTGAGGCAGATGGTTCTGTTTTAGTACATGTCATTTTCAGACAATTCGTTAAAAAGTAAAATTTCTTCGCCTTTTTGGGTTGTAAAACCGAGTTCAGTAAAAACAAAATAAGGAGTCCCTATTAGGAACTCCTTATAGACTTTTATAGTGCAGATAAGCGACTAAAAGCTGTACGGATACTTATAGTCAATATTATTTCAATTGCATTAAATCATAGTACATGGGAACTGTGAATTCGCAATTCTCAATATCATTAACTAAAAATTTAAATTCATTCTTCTGGTAAAATGGCAAAGCTTCTTTATACGCGTCAACGGTTAAGAATCTACAAGCAGAGACAGAATCATTGTTAATTAGGATTTGCTTCACCGCAGAAATGAGTCCAGAACCAAGATTTCTTCCTCTATATTCGAGCGAAACTGCAAGCCTACCAATTTTAACAGCAGGATAACTTCCCATGTGCTTATCATGAGGAAATTTCCCTTTTACTTTACGCCATAAATTCTTTTCAATTGTTGTGTGCGATATTTTATCATTCAACAAACTGAAATAGGCAATTATTTTGCCGTCATCCTCTATTAGGACAAATGTTTTTGCCAACATTTGATTTTGGTAATTCTCAGCATCGTCAATAAAAAAACCGTTCAAATCTGGATCTCCACAATCGAACGGTTCTTTACTAGATATTTCGTTTAATGTTACTAAACGCATTTTCAATGTTACATTTTAAAAGTCGCAATACTTTTCAGCATTTCATATGCTTCACGTACTCGTTTCTTTTCTTCGTAAGAAGCCGGTTTAACGTTTCCCATTTCATTGAGAAAACGAACGGCATCTTCACCATACAATACTGGGGTTTCTCCAATAGGTCTTGCCATAATTTTCTCTTTTAAAGTTTATTAATCACTGCAAAATTAATCATTTCAAATAAAACAGCAAAATCATACCATATATTTAATTTTGTATTATCGTGTCAGAACGCAGATGGCGACACGTGAATAAATCGAAAGTGATGAGCAGTAGTAGGCGCAGATGAAGTAATTTGTCGTAAGGAAGGGGTAAGGGTTTGCGTTACGTTTACATACACGATTGCATGCCGCAGGTCGTAGCGATGGCGGTGAGGATGGTGATGATGATTTGAATCACCTTACCCCAAAAGGTTGTTTTTAAGATTTTCTATGGTTTTCGATCGATTTAAAGGTTAATTAAATATCAAAGATTGGTGCGCCAACTAAAGCCCGTTGAATTATTTTAAACGGCAGTTAATTTCAACTAAATCCCGTTTAGTTTACGAGATTTTCGTAGCCGTGTTTTCGCGAAGCGAACGTGGCGGCGGCAAATTCGCTGCTGTGGTTCTTGGCGTGCGTTGTGCATGGAATCAGCATTATGCTTAGCGCACACTTCGTTATCGTTTAAGCCCTTGCCGTGGCGTGCTTCGTCCTTATCCATTTGTTCTTGTATTGTTTTGTGCATGTGTATTCCCCTATCCCCTTTCGTATGCAAAGTTACAATACCCCCAAGGGCATTTGGCAAATATTGGCAATTAGCATCGCAGAAAACGGCAAAAATCAGCACCTAATAAACGGATTTTCTGTGCATTACAATCAATAAAAATATTTTAAATTTCGCACAGACGATTCAAGCATATCCCATTTTTTTTAGGGCGCGAGTACCCCGAGCCAGCATTAATTTGATCATGACCGTAAAGGCAACGGCGACCTAATCTGAATTTTGTGACATGTGACACGTCACAGCAAAAAAGGTAAGGCATATCCCACTTTTTTGGGGCACGAGTACCCCGAGCCAGGGTTAATTTGATCATGACCGTAAAGGCAACTGCGACCTTATCTGAATTTTGTGACATGTGACACGTCACAGCAAAAAAAGGTAAGATAACACTCGAGCTTTTTATACTATATATTAGAATGTATAGTATATATATAATATATAAAATATATTATATATATACTATAATCTTATTTTATATATATTTTAAGAACTTGTGTATGCCATACACTGATGTGATGATGAAGAACAAATGGAAAAGGCATCGGCAGTTTAGGTGCATTTATCATCCTTTTTCGTTGTGACGTGTCACATGTCACAAACGTTCACCGCCCTCACCATAATGCTCAGTCTGAATTCAACAGAACGAGTTTCCCACTTTCTCTGCGGCTTCAGCTTGGGGCATCCATTCCGGTAAAACATGAAACCGTACGGGTGAGGTTAATTTTCTGACATTTTCAGCAATACTTAGCACAAAACTTTACCTATTTTATTGCTGTAATGTGAAAAAACGCCTAAAATAATTACTACTTCATCGTTTTTTTTTAATTATCAGTTTTTTATACCCTTTAAAATTTTATCTTTGCAACTAATATCTTTCACATTTGAACTTATGAATTTCTTAGATCTGTGTCAACAACGCTATTCCACACGTGCTTACCAGGATTTAGCGATAGAAGAAGAAAAATTAGACTATATCATCAGATGCGCACAATTAGCACCCTCTGCTGTAAATTTTCAACCTTGGAAAATTAAGATCATTTCCAAGAAGCAGGATCTGCAAAAACTTCAAGCGTGCTACAATCGCTCATGGTTTGAAACAGCGCCTTGCTGCATGGTTATCTATAAAAACACAGAAACGGAATGGGTCAGGAAATCCGACCAAAAACCACACGGCGATATTGACTGCGCCATCCTCATTGAGCACCTATGCCTTGCGGCCGCCGAAGTAGGATTAGGCACATGTTGGGTTTGTAACTTCAACCCCGCGATACTCAAAGAAAACTTTGAAGTGCCTGCTTACCTTGAGCCCGTCGCACTTCTTCCAATAGGTTATCCTGCCGACAGCCCATCCATGAAGCAAAGAAAAGCTCGCCACGAAATTTTAATTTAAAATAATAAGTTGGGGCAGTTTTAATGGCATTTTTTTAGTTGATTTCGTTTTTTAATAAAGAAGGGGCATAGCGCCTATGTGACTGATAAACAAAAACGAAAGCGCAAAAGAGTCCTCGCTTTAAATACCTCAATAACAGATGGTTAATATAGAATATTATAGCGTTACTTAAACGCACTGTCGCACCGTCGATCGTCAATACATCTCTGAATATAAATCTGCACACAAAGCCCTCCTACTCTATGAATACATTTGGTTTTATCAGAGTTGCTACAGCCTGTCCGCAGGTACAAATTGCAAACGCAGAATACAATGCTCAAAACATCATTGAGCAAATTTCCGAAGCAATAGTTCATGGCGTTCAAATCGTTTGTTTTCCCGAATTATCGATCACCGCCTATAGCTGCGAACATTTGTTCTACCAGCAACATTTGCTTGACTCCGCCCTTTCGGCACTCAATTCAATAAAATTAGCAACAGCCTCAAAGCCCATTATAGCCATCGTAGGTTGCCCCATAAATCATAAAGGCAAACTTTATAATTGCGCCGTCGTTATAGAAGAAGGTCATGTCCGTGGTATCGTTCCTCAAAGTTACCCCTCTGCATCAACGGTCAATTTCGCATCGGCTCTGTTGCTTGCTGACAATGAAATGCACTGTTGTTTGGGCGAAAACGTACCCTTTGGGGCTAATCTCGTCTTCAACGCGCCAACCTTCTCATTCGGCATCGAAACAGGAACTGATGCGCTTAGTCCGCTTCCGCCCTCGGCTTCATTGAGCCTTGCCGGTGCAGAAGTCATTTTCAACCCTGCCGCACATCCTGAAATTGTTGGTCACCACACCACGATACGCCAAGCCGTAGCGCAACGCAGCTTGCAATTGTCGGCAGCTTATATTTTATCGGCTAATGGCTCAGGCGAAAGCACCCAGGACGTTGTGTTTGGCGGACGCTGTTTCATCGCTGAATATGGCAGCGTCATGGCAGAGATGCCTGCGTTTAACGAAAGCAATAAAATGATCATCGCCGACATCGACGTCGAACGACTTCGCCACAAGCGCTTGAAATCACCCTGCTTCGCTCAAAACATTACGAAGTCAAAACTGCGCCACATCGAGCTTCAGGGATTAACCGACGCGCCCCAGCCCACAGCACTCAAGCGCCCGCTTTCAACACTTCCATTCATTCCTGAAAAAGCATTGCGCAACGACTATTTTGAAAATATTCTCGCCATCCAAGCACATGGCCTTGCAAAACGCATCACCCACACGCATGCACAAACAGCAGTGATTGGAATCAGCGGCGGGTTAGACTCAACCTTAGCACTTCTGGCCACGGTTCAGAGCTTTGACCTTCTCGGCAAGGATCGCAAACAGATTATTGGCATTACCATGCCTGGATTTGGCACGACAGGACGTACCTACACAAACGCCCTACAATTGATGCAGCTCCTCGGTATCACCACACGCGAAATACGCATTACCGATGCCGTCACGCAACATTTCAAGGACATTAATCACGACATCAACAAGCACGACGTGACCTACGAGAACAGTCAGGCCCGCGAGCGTACACAAATCCTCATGGATATAGCCAATCAAATGAATGGCATGGTGATTGGAACAGGCGACCTCTCGGAACTCGCACTTGGATGGGCTACGTACAATGGCGACCACATGTCGATGTATGCCGTAAATGCATCAATACCCAAAACAATGATGCGCTTCCTCGTTACGTGGGTTGCACAAAACACGGCGAATCAGCAAATCAAGTCAATTTTACTTGACATCGTTGACACACCCGTTTCTCCAGAACTCATGCCCGCCGACGAGCAAGGCAATATCAAACAAAAAACCGAAGATCTCGTTGGTCCCTATGAATTGCACGATTTCTTCCTTTACCACACATTAACCAACGGATACTCACCCGCTAAAATTTTCAAACTCGCTTGCCTGGCCTTCAGCACGCCCAGTGATGAAACCACGGTCTATGATCAATCAACCATTAAGAAATGGCTACAAACCTTCTGTCGCCGCTTCTTTAACCAGCAATTCAAGCGATCATGCATGCCTGATGGTCCACAAGCCACTGAGTGCTCATTAAGTCCACGCGCAGCATGGCACATGCCATCGGATGCAGATTCAAGCACCTGGATCAATCATATTGAAACGCTTTAACAACACACAAAACAAAACTTATACTTATGACAGACAACACACAAAAAGTAGGCGAAAAGATACAAGCACTCCGCAACATCAGAGAAATAACCATTCAAGAGCTCTCTGAACGTACAGGCTTGGCGGAAGAACAAATACAACGCATTGAAAACAACATCGACATCCCATCGCTTGCGCCACTCATTAAAATAGCACGTGCGTTAGGCGTGCGCATTGGCACGTTCCTTGACGACCAGGACGAACAAGGCGCTGTCGTGTGCCGAAAGCAAGATGCGGCAAACACGATCAGCTTCTCAAACAACGCGATGGATGCACGCACACACATGCACTATCGTGCGCTATCGCGCTCTAAGGCCGACCGCCACATGGAGCCATTTATCATCGATATTGATCCCGTTCAGGACCTGAACTACACCCTTTCATCGCACGAAGGCGAAGAATTTATCTACGTCATGGAAGGCACGATTGAAGTGGCACACGGCAAGCACAAATACGTCATCACAGCTGGCGACACCATTCACTACGACTGTATCGTGCCCCACCACGTACACGGCCATGAAGGCACATCAGCCAAAATTCTTGCAGTTGTTTACACCCCCATTTAATAGAACCCCACCCTTTATCCCTCTACACGATTTATGGAACTTTTTAATCGAACCCTGGGGGAGTGGTTGGAACATTGGGCATCAACAACTCCCGACAAAGAATATATTGTATATTCCGACCGCAATCTGCGCTTCACATGGAGCCAATTCAATGAGCGTGTCGATAACATGGCCAAAGGACTTCTGTCGATTGGCGTCAGCAAAGGCACACACGTCGGCATTTGGGCAGGCAACGTGCCCGACTGGCTCACATTCCTCTATGCATGCGCTAAAATCGGTGCCGTTGCCGTAACGGTAAACACCAACTACAAGCGTTCAGAATTGGAATACGTCTGCCAAAACTCAAACATGCACACCCTCTGCATTGTTAATGGCGACAAAGGGAGCGACGACTTTGTAAACATCGTTTACGATATCCTTCCTGAACTCCGCACATGCCAACGCGGATACCTGAAGAGCAAAACACTGCCCAAGATGAAAAACGTCATTTACATCGGACAAGAGAAATACCGCGGCATGTACAACACGGCTGAAATACTTCTCTTAGGCAGCAACATCGACGACGAGAAGCTCATCGTGGCGAAGCAACAAGTTGATTGCCACGACGTTGTAAACATGCAATACACTTCGGGCACCACAGGCTTCCCCAAGGGCGTTATGCTCACCCACCACAGCATCAGCAATAACGGCTACCTCACGGGCGAACACATGCGCTTCACGCAAGCCGACAAGCTCTGCGTATGCGTGCCCCTCTTCCACTGTTTTGGTGTCGTACTCGCCACCATGAATTGCCTCACGCATGGTTGCACGCAAGTCATGGTTGAACGCTTCGACCCCCTTGTCGTACTGGCTTCTGTTCACAAAGAGCGATGCACAGCCCTTTATGGCGTTCCCACGATGTTCATTGCAGAAATGAACCACCCCATGTTCTCAATGTTCGACATGTCAAGTCTGCGAACGGGTATCATGGCAGGTTCGCTATGCCCCATTGAACTCATGCGTCAGGTAGAAGAAAAGATGTTTATGAAAGTCACCAGCGTTTATGGACTAACAGAAGCATCGCCAGGAATGACGCAAACGCGCATCGACGATCCGTTCGAGGTGCGTTGCACAACAGTAGGTCGTGAATTTGAATTTACCGAAGTAAAAGTACTTGATCCCGAAACAGGCGAAGAATGCCCTGTTGGCGTACAAGGCGAGATGTGCAACCGCGGCTATAACACCATGCATGGCTACTACAACAACCCCGAAGCAACAGCCGAAGTGATCGACGCCAATGGATTCTTACATTCAGGCGACCTCGGCGTAAAAGATGCCGATGGAAACTTCCGCATCACAGGACGCATCAAAGATATGATCATCCGAGGTGGTGAAAATATCTATCCTCGCGAAATTGAAGAATTCCTTTACAAAATGCAAGGCATCAAGGACGTTCAGGTCGTAGGCATACCCTCGCCCCGTTATGGCGAAGAAGTAGCCGCCTTCATCATCACCCACGAAGATGTACAAATCACTGATGTTGATGTTCGCGATTACTGCAACGGAAAAATTGCACGCTACAAAACGCCACGCTATATCTTCTTCCTCAAAGAATTCCCCATGACTGGAAGTGGAAAAATTCAAAAATTCAAGCTCAAGGAATTAGGCGTAGAATTGTGCAAACAGCAAGGCATTAATATTGTATAACATTTTGTAAAAACATAAATAAGGAAACAGAGTACCATTCAACGCCCAGCGCTTGAAAATGTGCCCTGTTTCCTTTTGTTTTGATGTGTGTTTTAATCCATGGGCATGCCCTATCCCTTTCTGCTTGCAATCACTCAGCATGGAAATAGCGGAGCGAAAAAAGGTAAGAACAACGCAGATGAGAGACGAATCAACGCCCTCAATTCTCTGTTTTGTGACATGTGACACGTCACAGACGAGCATAGCGATGGCAGAATAATACTGAAGATTAACGCGTTGTTCTCTTGTCATAGTTAGATGTGTTAGTACGACAAAAGTATTGCTATGATTTTTAGCGTGAAAAGACACAAAA
>JAZKYK010000036.1:0-15492 GCA_045612125.1 Alloprevotella sp. | reverse complement strand
GCAGAATCCTTTAATGCCAAAATCAAGGCTTTAAGAACACAGTTTAGAGGGGTTGGTGACATCTGCTTCTTTATGTATAGGTTGGCAACACTTTATTCTTGATTGCCATGGCTTCCACCAACCGGGTAAATCCGCTGACCCCCTCTTTGTTGAAATATTGTTGTGTTAAATTTGAAATAACAAAAAAAGGAGAGGTAATAACCTCTCCTTAGGGTGCCCGATGGGACTCGAACCCACGACATTCAGAACCACAATCTGACGCTCTAACCAACTGAACTACGGGCACCATAGTTAAGACTTTAGGAAGTGTTGTTTTCCAAAAGCATTGCAAAGGTAAGAGTTATTTTTTATATAGCAAGGGGAAACCGTGTTTTTTTTAACTAAAAGTATATTTTAGTATATTTTTATTGGTAAAGTGTTATTTGAATATTGCAATTATATGGTTGTACAATGAAATTCTATACCAGTTGTTTGTTAACACGATTCATGGTGTTAATAAATTCCTTTTTTGGCTTCTAATGTGTTTTTCATAAGCATGCAGATTGTCATAGGGCCAACTCCTCCAGGAACGGGAGTAATGGCAGAGCATATTGGGGCTACAGTTTCGAAATCTACATCTCCAGAAATTCTAAAACCATTGGTTTTGTTTGGATCGGGAACTCGTGTCGTGCCGACGTCAATGACAACCGCACCTGGTTTAACCATGTTTGAGGTGACAAAACCAGGTTTGCCCATTGCGGCAATTAATATGTCGGCTTGTTTGCATTCTTCAGCAATGTTTGGGGTATGGCTATGGACTATGGTAACGGTTGCGTCTCCAAGATGTTTTTGCAACATAAGTTGTGCCATGGGCTTTCCTACGATGTTACTACGGCCAATAATTACACATTTCTTTCCGCTGGTTTGGATGTCGTATCGACGCAATAGTTCTAAAATACCTTTTGGGGTGGCTGATATGTAACATGGAAGTCCAATTGACATTCTTCCTACGTTAATAGGATGAAATCCATCAACATCCTTTTTGTAGTCAATCGCTTCAATAATACGTTGCTCTGAAATATGTGGGGGTAGGGGGAGTTGTACGATGAAACCATCTACTTCGGTATCAGTATTAAGTCGGTCGATTTCTTTTAAAAGTGTGTCTTCATCTACGTCAGGGGTAAAACGAATAAGGGATGATTTAAAGCCACAGGCTTCACATGCTAAGATTTTGTTTTTTACGTAGGTTTCGCTACCTCCGTCATTACCAACCAAAATGGCCGCTAAATGTGGTGGGCGTTGGTTGTTTTCTACCATGAGCCTAACTTCTTCTGCTATTTCTTTCTTGATTGTTGAGGCAGTTGCTTTTCCGTCAATGATAATCATACTTGTGTCGTGTGTAATGTATTAGCGATGAACTATAAACACGATTTGTATTATAGTTCATCGCTATATTTTTTTATTTACCAAATTGTTTTTGCATTTGTTGCATTTGCTGCATTTGTTGCATCATGCCTCTCATGTTGTTTCCTGTCATCATTTTCATGACTTTTCTCATTTGGTCGAATTGTTTGATAAGTCGGTTTACTTCTTGAATAGAAGTACCTGAACCTTTAGCAATTCTGTTTTTTCGTGTGGGCTGACGCATCAAAAGTTCAGGATTGTGTCGTTCTTTTGGGGTCATTGATTGAATGATTGCTTCAATAGGTTTGAATGCATTGTCATCAATTTCAACATCTTTAATAGCCTTTCCGACTCCAGGAATCATTGCTGCTAAATCCTTGATGTTGCCCATCTTTTTGATTTGTTGAATTTGATTGTAGAAATCCTCAAAATCAAATTTGTTTTTTTGTATTTTTTCTTGAAGTTTACGGGCTTCTTTTTCGTCAAATTGTTGCTGTGCACGTTCAACGAGCGAGATGATGTCTCCCATTCCCAAAATTCTATCCGCCATTCGGTTGGGGTGGAATTGGTCGAGCGCTTCCATCTTTTCGCCTGTACCTACAAACTTGATGGGTTTGTTTACAACAGTTCGAATTGAAATTGCTGCACCACCGCGTGTGTCACCATCTAATTTAGTAAGTACAACACCATCATAATCTAAACGTTCGTTAAACTCTTTCGCGGTATTAACAGCATCTTGACCTGTCATAGCATCCACAACGAAGAGGGTTTCGTCTGGTTGACAAGCTTCTTTGATGCTTGTTATTTCTTGCATCAGTTCCTCGTCGATAGCCAAGCGTCCAGCGGTGTCAATGATGACGGTGTCATATCCTTTTGACTTTGCCTCAATAATACCTTCTTTTGCAATTTGAACAGGGTCGGTTGAAGCAGCATTGATATATATGGGGACTTGGATTTGTTCTGCTAAAACCCGTAATTGCTCTACTGCGGCAGGACGATATACGTCGCACGCAACGAGCAAGGGCTTGCGTTTCTTCTGGTTTTTAAGGAAAAGTGCAATTTTCCCCGATAGAGTGGTTTTACCCGCACCATTCAAACCGGCCATAAGTATAACGGAAGGATGACTCTTGAGATTGATTTCTGCAGTGTCGCCTCCCATGAGTGTTGCCAATTCATCGTGAACAATTTTAATGATCATCTCTTTGGGCTTAACAGAGAGGAGTACATTCTGACCTAAAGCTTTTTGCTTTACGGTGTCGATGAAATTTTTGGCTACTTTATAATTTACGTCAGCATCAATGAGCGCTCTGCGTACGTCTTTGAGTGCCTCTGCAATGTTTACTTCTGTAATTCGGCCTTCGCCTTTTAATATCTTGAATGAACGTTCAAGTCTTTCACTAAGATTATCAAACATAGTTGTTATGTGTTGTTGTAGAAACTTTTTAGTTTTGTGCTGAATTTGATTGTTTTCAGTGCTGTTTATTTTGCACGAAGTTCTTCCCAGAATTTATCCAAATCTTCACTTAGGCCAACCATTAATTCGCCATCAAGCACGATGATGTCGTCGTCAACTAAATAAAGATCACAAATCGTTTCATGGTCTTCGTCAATTAACACAAAAGAGTAGGGTTTCAGAATGTGTAGGTTGTCGGTGAGATCTTTGTTATCTATTAAAATTTGATACAAAATATCTTTAACCTGTTCGTAGAAATTCTCAGATTTGTTGTCAATCCATTCTTCTACAACACAGCGCGTAATCTCTTCGTCTTCATCATTGAAAATACGTAACTCTCCACTGTCTTGATTGACTTGTAGATGAATATCTGTTAGAGGTTGATTCTCTAATTCAATATTGAATTTTTGTGCTACCTTTTTTAGCGCACGAACGATTTGTTTAATTGTATGTTCGTTTGATTGCATATCGCATACATAGTTTTATTCATCGTGCAAAATTAAAAACTAATTTTGAATTTTATTTATTTATAGTTCAAAAACTTTAAAATGAGTGGGAAACTCACTAATTAAAAGAGAATTGACTATAAAAATGGATGTAATTGGGGCTCTTCACTAAAGCTCTGAACGTATGTATTTGCTGATTGAATGTAAGTCAGTTTGCCTGCGTCTGGCATAATCAATCAATTGTTCTTTGGAAATTTTGCCGAGGTTGAAATATGTTGCTTGTGGATGTGCAAATAGAAGTCCAGATACAGAGGCGTGTGGATCCATCATTCCACTTGAAGTCAAAGAGATGCCCATTGACTCAAATTCCAAAAAGTGATCTAAAACAAAATTTAAACTCATGTCTGGCAATGAGGGGTACCCAATCGCAGGACGTATTCCCCAAATAGGCGCATCGTTGGTCTTATTCCAAATGTGGCATAACGCAAAATTATGTGTCTCTTCTGCTGCTGCTTCGGCTAAACGGTCAGAAAGAGTTTGCAACAACATTTGTTGATACGCATTTGTGGGGAGTGTGTTGTTATTTGTTTTAAAAGTGGTTGCAAACAAAACCAATTTATTGCCAATGGGATGGTTGGTGTTCTCAGGGGCAAGATAATCTGCTAAACATTTATATACCGAGCAACCGGCATCTAATGTTTGTTGTCGCAAACATGGAATTGTAATTGTGGTTTTGTTGCTTGTGACTATGATGTCGTCCTCTCTTGAAAAAGCGTCTAAGACGATTAATCTGGCTTTTACTTTAAAGTGTTTTTTACTTAAATCCTGAAGCAGTTTGGCAGCTTCAGATTTTAGTTTTTGAGCTTCAAAATGAAGGCTGTCTTGATGTTTGAATCCCCACGCAAAAAGAAAGGCAGCCCAGTTGATTTTGTTTTGCAACTCGATGGGATCGTAAGATAAATCGTATTTCATGAACGATTAAACAAAATGCGTTCGCCGCAAGGAGCGTCATTGACAATCGTGTTGTTCTTGTACACGACGTGACCATTGCAATAGGTTTGCTCCACCTTCCATTGAAAAGTCCTTCCTTCTAAAGGACTCCATTTGCATTTACTTTCTATGCATTCTTTAGTTAAAGTCCAAGGTGAGTTTGGACGAACAAGAACCATGTCCGCCTTGTATCCTACTCGCAGAAAACCTCTGTTTTCGATATTAAATCTTGTGGCAGGATTATGGCACATGAGTTCTACCGCTTTCTCTATCGATAGTATTTTTTTGTCCACTAAAGATAATATAGCAATTAGAGAGAATTGTATCATGGGCATTCCTGAAACAGCTTTGATTGCTCCTCCTTGTTTTTCAGCAAGTGTGTGGGGGGCGTGGTCTGTGGCGATCGTGTGAATTCTACCATCAGTTAATGCTTGGCGCAGAGCGTCGCGATCGTGTTCAGATTTTACTGCGGGATTACATTTAATCAAACTGCCTAAAGATAAATAATCAGCAGATGTGAAAATAAGGTGAGGGATGCACACCTCAGCTGTGATGTTTTTATTCTCAGGATCGATTAATGAAATTTCTTCTTTTGTGGTTAGATGTGCAACGTGTAATGACGCATTGTGCTGTTTCGCCAATTTTATAGCTAACAGAGTAGATTGATAGCATGCTTCAGACGAGCGAATGTCAGGATGATGTTCTATGCTGGGATCGTCGCCCCACTTTTCTTTAGCATCTTTTGTGTTGGCGCTGATGACAGCCGAGTCCTCACAATGGGTCATTATGGGGAGTTTAATTGATTGAAAAAGTTGATTTAAACTATCTTCAGCATCTACCAACATGTTTCCTGTTGATGAGCCCATAAATAACTTGATGCCGCAAGTCGTTTGGGGATTTAGCTTAGTTATTTCATTAATGTTTGAATTTGTTGCCCCGAAAAAAACACTGTAGTTCACACGGCAATGTTCAGAGAATAGTTTATTCTTTTCCTCATAAGCTTCAATTGTGGTTGTTTGAGGAATGGTGTTGGGCATATCAAAGATTGACGTTACGCCACCCGCGGCTGCGGCTTTGCTTTCGTGCTCAATATCTGCTTTAGCGGTAAGTCCTGGTTCCCGAAAATGAACGTGGCAGTCTATGACACCCGGTAAAAGATAACAACCTTCGGCATCTATAATTTCGTCGGCCAATGGGAGCGTGCTTGTTTGGTCGTAAATGATTTGTTTTATCTTATCTTCATTGATTAATAAAGATCCTTTTCGAACGCAACCTTCATTAACGATTAGGGCGTTCTTGATAAGTGTTGTCTGCGCCATTGTTGTAAAAATAAAGGTGGGTGTTCTAAAAAATCAAAATGGTTTGCGGACTTTTTAGAACACCCAAAAGATTAGTTTTGTTTTTTAGGTTTGATGTTTCCCAATAAGGAAGCAATTCTTAGTTTGACCACTCCCAATAAGGCTTCACCAAAGATGCCGCCGCTCATTTTGCTTGTTCCCAATTCGCGATTGATAAAGATAACAGGGACTTCCTTGATTTTGAAACCAAGCTTGTAAGCCGTAAATTTCATCTCAATTTGGAAAGCATAACCTTTAAATCGAATCGCATCCAAGTCAATGGTCTCAAGTACTTGACGACGATAACATTTAAAACCTGCAGTGGTGTCATGGACAGGGATGCCTGTAATCAATTGCACATATTTTGATGCGTAATAACTCATAAGAACTCGTCCCATAGGCCAATTGACAACATTTACACCTGTTACGTATCGTGAACCAATGGCCACATCATAACCATTGTCGCGTACTTCTCTGAGCAAACGGGGGACGTCCTTGGGATCATGGCTGAAGTCTGCATCCATTTCGAAGATATAATCGTATTTTTGTTCAATCGACCACTTAAAGCCTGTAATGTAGGCGGTTCCCAATCCCAATTTGCCTTTGCGCTCAATGATATGCAATCTTCCTTTGAAATCTTCGGCCATCAATCTCTTTACGATTTCGGCAGTGCCATCTGGCGAACCATCTTCAATAACAAGAATATCAAAGTTGTCTTCCAACGCCATGACTGCACGAATAATGGCTTCAATATTTTCTTTCTCGTTGTAGGTAGGAATTATAACTACACTTTTTCCTGTTTGCATGATGCTTAGATTTGTTTTTTTGAATTATATCTGCAAATGTAATAAAAAACACTCAAGAAAGTTATATAAACATCTCAAATCTTTACTTTTAGAATGCTTCTGTTTTATTTTAATTGTTTTTATGAAGAAAAATGAATGATTTTAAAGATAATGGGACTTTCTGATTGCAATGGCACATAAAGAGGAAGGTGTGTCAGTTTTGACGCACCCTCCTGTCAATTCAAAATTCTCATTTTGAATATTTATTTTTCTTTAATTCTCTTGCACATTATCCGAAGTCAGTAACTTGCCCTGATACTCACCTGTAAGGGTGCGCATGAATGCAACGATAGATGCCACTTCGGAGTCATTGAGTTCTGCGTCACACTGATAAAGTGCCATATCGCGTACTGCCTCTTCCATGGTAGCACGAGTGCCATCATGATAATAAGGCCATGTCAGTTCAATGTTGCGCAAACCAGGCACCTTGAAACGATGACGGTCACGCTCGTCCTTTGTCTGCTTGAAGCGACCGTTGTCTTCCTCAGTGAGTTCCGTTCCGCGCGCTTCAAAATAATGATGTCGCAATCCCATGAGTTCATATGATTCGCCACCCAGGTTGGCACCCACGTGGCATGTGGCACAACTGTTGGCCTTAAACAATTCGTAACCATGAACTTCGTCTGCACTGAGCGCTTCATTATCACCCAACAGCCATTTGTCAAACTTTGAATTGGGTGTGACCAATGTGCGTTCGAATTCCTCAATGGCATTCGTTATGTTTGCCTCAGTGATTCCATCTGCATAAATAGACTTGAACGCTTCAACATACTGCTTGTCTTTCGCGAGTTTGGCAATAATCTCGTCAAAAGAAGTAGAGGCCATTTCAATAGGGTTGAGTGGAGGGCCGGCAGCTTGCTCAGCAAGAGTCTTGGCACGACCGTCCCAGAACTGTACAAAGTTGTACACGGCATTGTATGTTGTAGGCGCATTTACTCCGCCAATGTTGTTTGCAACACCCTTTGAATATTGGAGGTTGTCCACACCACCCGTGTTGAGTCCATGGCATGTGGCACACGAAACGGTGTTGTCTACCGACAAACGTGTGTCATGATAAAGGTCATAGCCAAGCGCCACTTTTCTTTGGTCAACCTCAGTGTTTGCAACAATCGGACGTACGGGCTCGCCTGCGCGTTCTCCAGTTAAGCCGTCATTGTAGTATGCTGTGCGGTAATCGCGCGACCATTCTGCAATTACGGCAACCTTCTCGTCCGTCATTTGGCTGCCCCAGTGCATCAAGTAATACTTGGCCATTGGCATGCGCTTGTCCTGTGCCACTTTTTCTATTTTTGCAACTTCCACAGGTGATGGCACACCGCCATCTTTCAATTTGGTCATAAAACCTTCGATGTCAAATGCACGATAGCCATCCTGAATGTCTTTCATTACCAGATCTCCTGCTACAGGGATGTTGGCATAGAATGGAATTTCAGGATTTGCACTGTGGCAGCTCAAACAACCGCCCTCTTCCATGATCGCTAAAACTCGTGCCTCTGGAGCCATCTCCGCAGATGGTGTCGTAAGCATTGCACGGTAAGTAACGAAACCGCCTACCAAAAGCAGCAATGCAACAACGATCAGATACTGAACTCTTTTTTGCTTTTTCATAACTTTTAATTTATTGGTTATATGTATGTATGCTTGTTTCTGCCGAGGGCAAGTAGTTGATGCCATACCAGCACATCTGTAATGCCATGAAGCCCAGCAGTATGATGATGTGATAGAGTCCTATTCGGGAAGTTTTCATTACACTTGGTGCCAAATGGATGGCAATGATGTACAATCCCCATGTGGCAACCGCCCACGACTCCTTGGTATCCCAACTCCAATATGCACCCCATGCATCCTTCGCCCACAAAGCACCAGTAAGCATTCCTACCGTAAGGAACGCCACTCCTGCATACAGGAGTTTTTCTATCGCCTTTTCCATGTCATGGTTCTTACGCATCAGCGCAATGGTTGACAGCAATGTGGCGCATCCCAGCAATGCATACGAAAACATATAAATAGCGACATGAGGCACAAACCACACGCTCTGCAAGGCGGGCATCAGCGTTTGGTCATGAATCTCTGGCCTGACGATGTTTATAACAATGAACACCCCCGCAAGCACAGTTGAGAACAACATGATCCATCTGTATTTCCAGCGTGAATAAGTGAACAAACCCGCTATAAGAATGAAGAAGGAGTACCACAAGCGTGTTTCGCCCATAGTTCTCATAGGCGGTCGTTCAAGAGTGGTCCATAGCATGACTATAAAACCACCCATAGCGAGAATGGCCAGCAACATGGTTGCTATAGCCACAGTGCTACGCTCCTTTTTAAATATTGCCCAGGTAGCAGAAGTCGCAGCAATCAGCAGAACGATACCTGCCCAAAAAGGAAAAATATCCCATCCCATAATCATTTAATTGTTCAATAAGGTTTTTAGGTTATGAGGTTTTTAGGTTTTAAGGAACCATTCGGTCTGCATAGCCCTTTCTCCTTTAATTCCACTTTGTGGACTTGACCTCCTTCTCGTAAGGCATAGTATAAACATGTTTATCCTCTGCTCTTACTTCGGGCGTCGGTTCTCCTTTATTCGCTTGCGCTCATCAGCTTCGCAGTCTCCTTTCTCCTTTATTCGCTTGCGCTCATCAGCTTCGCAGTCTCCTTTGGTCCTTGTATAAAGAGAAGCACGGCACCGGCAATCAGCATTATTATGCCTGTTGCTGACACCCATTGCCATGGTTCGTTGACAATTTCAATAATCGCATATTTTTCTCCATTAGGTAAAGTAGAAAAACTCACAAGATACATCTTTTCGCTCAGCGTTCGTTCGTAAGGATGATTCACTTTCAGTGTCGCCATCTTGCCATCTACCAATATCTGCGCTTCGTAGTGGGTCGGCGCACCACTCTCGGATTGCTGAATTGAAAAATCTTTTAGTTCCATGGTATAGGGCAATAACTTTAGCCTTCCTTCCGGTGTGAATGCCTCATTTGAAGAAGAATGATATACAGGCGCACGCCACTTCTCACGATCGGATGCTCCCCAGAACCCGGCGCCTACTGCGAGCAATAAACCGATATGTGTTACACAGAAACGCCATCGTATGCCCTTCCTGTTATGCCAACCACGCAAAACAACAAATAGCACATGGCTCTGCAGGAACAATAACGATAAAACCAATGGCCAAGCAGTGGTCGATGGTTTGCGTTGCAACCCGAGGGTTATGCCAATCACCACAATCATGGCAAGCGACAACCATGTGGCCTCGCGTGAGAGCATAAATAAAGCACAAGCATTATTCGCTCTATTGCGGAACAGTATCGTTATCAGCATCATCCACAATGCTAAAACCAAGATGTTGAGCGGAAAACTGAATATACCTACAGGGAAACTACCCCAACCAATTTCAACAATTAAAGACAAAGAAAACATCACGCCTACAATGCAGACGGCTTTTCGATGAGATAAACGTTTATTTATTGTCAACATCTCCATATCAAACGATAAAGGTAATTCTATTCCCCGTTTTACTTTTTTCAGTGATGGAACTATACACCATTTTGTCCAATATTAAATTCGCTATACGACGCTAAATATTCATTAGCAAAACTTTGACAAAGTTAATTTTATTTATTTAAATAACAATAATTCGGCCGAAGTATTGTAAATAGGTATTATAAAAAGAAACAGTGAGGTAAAGTTGACGGCTTGTTTCGTGACGCGATTTTCAGCAGAACTTAATGGTCAAAACGTATTTTTGTATTAAGAACAAAAAGGTCGTTGCTTGTTGTCTTATTGGTTCTTGTTCTTTGTTACTTGGCAGAAGGTTATCAGTGTGTCTCAAGTGTGTTTTCAATAAGCAGAATAAATAACGAATTAGGGGAAGGCGCACCTTCCCCTAATTCGTTACATAAAGTATGTGTACAAAGCTAAGAACGACTAACGATTAGCGTTTAGCAATATAGCGATTTAGTTGAGAGACGAAAGAAACCATCTAGATGGTTGTTTGTTGTCTCGTTGCCCTTGAATTGGCTACTCTTTAGATTATTTCTTTGCGTTGTAGCGCTTGTTGAGTCCTTCTACAATGTCTGACGTGATGTTGAGACTGGTGTCGCAATGCATGATAACAGCCTTGTAGAAAATCATAGTGAATTGATGCTGAGCATTGTATTCTGCAAGGAAATTCTGAATGCTGTCTGTAATAGCCTTATTCATTGCTAATTCTTTTTCAGAATAAAGTTGTATGTACTTTTGGCTTAGTTGTTCTAAAGTGGCTTGTTCCTTTGCAAGTGCAGCTTGAGCATTGTTGAATTCTACTTCGCTAACAAAGCGACCTTCTTGTGCTTTTTTCTGAAAATCTGTAACTTTTGACTGAAGGACACTTTCTTTCTTAGCCAAAGTAGCTTGGTAACCATTATATGCCGTTTCCAATTCTGCGCGACAATCTAAGTAATATTGATATTTCGCTTGGAGTGTATCCATATCAACGTATGCAAACGAGATTTTGGGTGTAGCAGTGCTATCGGTCATACCTGCATAAGTTTCAGAGGAATGCTGATTGTTGCATGATGCCATAATGGCTGTTGCCGTGAAAATTAAGAGCGTGTAAAAAAACTTCATATGGTTAAATCAAAAATAATATGTAAAATGATTTTGTTTCTACTGTTTTTGTGTTGTTTCCTTTTTTCTGCGTTCAGAAACTTGATGTGGGTTAGGTTTACGCATCTTTCGGTCTAAAGATTGAACGCAATGAATACCTTTCTTATTTAAGGCTCGATTGCCGTCAATGTGAGTGTGAACAAACTTCTGTCCAAAGTAAAGCTTTATGCATAATAAAGCGACAGCCACGGCAATAATTGCAAGTGTGATAAAGAATATTTGAAACATTATTTGTACATTTGCCAATGAATCTTTGATAAGCAATCTTTGCGACTTATTCTCAACTATTTCAAATTCTTTAAAATATATCAAAAGAAATTGGAATGAAGTTGTGAATAAAAAAGCGCTGATGATAATTTATGAGAAGGTTGTGGGCGTATCACATAAATTCAGCGCAAAGATAAAACGAAGAATTTAAAAACTCTGCTATTTTATATTATTTAACAAATAAAAACTATGAATACAACTTCAATATTACAACCTCAAGTCGTGTTTGATTGTTTTGATGCAGTATGTCAAGTACCGCACCCTTCAAAACGAGAAGAAAAAATGATTGCCTTTTTAGTGGATTTCGGTCAGGGATTAGGTCTTGAAACATTAGTGGATGAGACAGGGAATGTGTTGATAAAAAAGCCTGCAACTCCTGGGAGAGAGAATTCCAAAACGGTAGTCTTGCAAAGTCATTTCGATATGGTGTGTGAGAAAAACAATGATACGCAATTTGATTTTGATAATGATGCCATTCAAACCTATGTAGATGGAGACTGGATGAAAGCGAAGGGTACTACTTTGGGCGCAGACGATGGTATTGGGGTTGCTATGCAAATGGCTATACTCAAGGCAGATGATATAGAGCATGGTCCTATAGAGTGTTTGTTTACGCGTGATGAGGAAACAGGTTTGACGGGAGCTATGGGATTGAAGCCTGGCTTTATTACTGGGGATTTTTTAATTAATTTGGATTCGGAAGATGAAGGACAAATCTTTGTGAGTTGTGCAGGGGGAGCCCGCACAACAGCCGAATTTGCATGTAATGAAGAATTGATTCCCGAGGGATATTACTTTTTTAAAGTTGGTGTGAAAAATTTAACGGGTGGTCACTCGGGGGATGATATTAATAAAAATCGTGCAAATTCTAACAAATTATTGGTGCGTTTCTTATGTCAATTGATGGAACGTACGGATTTGAGATTGGTAGATATTCAGAGTGGTGGACTTCATAATGCGATACCTCGCGAGGGGTGGGCTATATGTGCGGTGCCCAAGAGCTACAAAGAAAATGTACGTATCGACTTGAATGTCTATATAGCTGATTTGGAAGAAGAGTTCCCGCAGACTGAACCTGCTATGTTGTGGGAGTTGGATACTGAAGCGCCTGTGGCGAATTGTATGGCTTCAGCCCAAATGAAGGCTATGCTTTTGTCGCTTCATGCACTGCATAATGGCGTATATGCAATGAGTCAGGATATGGAGGGCTTAGTTGAAACATCAAGTAATTTGGCAAGCATCAGAAAGGTTGAAAATAAAGTGGTGGTGATTACGAGTCAAAGAAGTTCTGTGTCTGGTGCACGAGAAAATATATCTTCAGTCGTACGTGCATGTCTTACTTTAGGTGGTGCTTCGTGCGAAACTAACGAAGGGTATCCTGGATGGAAAATGAATCCTAAGAGCGAACTCCTTCGCATTGCATCGGAAAGTTATCGAGAGTTGTATGGAAAAGAACCTCTAATTTTGGCTATTCATGCTGGTTTGGAATGTGGCTTATTTAGTGAAAAATATCCTCAATTAGATATGATTAGTGTTGGTCCAACATTGCGTGGAGTGCATTCACCTGAAGAACGTTTGCATATACCCTCAGTAAAGGTCGTTTGGGATCATCTTCTTGATATTTTGAAAAAGTGCTAAGGGTACTTTTTTGACATTTATTATATTGATTAATTGCTGCGGACTGATAAAATGTTTGCAGCAATTAACTCATATTATAATTTAAGGTAGGTTTTATAAGTTAGCTTGAATCGATTTACATAAGATAAGCAAAGTGTTCAAGCCCGGAATCAACCAAAAGAATAAAATTAATTTATAGAACCTACCTTAAAAACCTATGGTGGTCTATGCTTCTTTGTTTAGATGACCTTTTATACAAAAAAAAGAACGAATTCATGGCTGATTTAATTCATTTATTACCAGATTCCGTGGCAAATCAAATTGCAGCAGGAGAAGTTATTCAGCGCCCGGCAAGTGTTGTTAAAGAGCTGGTTGAAAATGCAATAGATGCTAAGGCAAAAATGATACAGGTGAAAGTGGTGGATGCGGGGAAAACGCTTATTCAAGTGATTGATGATGGTACGGGAATGAGTGAAACGGATGCACGAATGGCTTTTGAACGACATGCGACTTCTAAAATCAAAGCAGCATCCGATCTGTTTTCTTTACAAACAATGGGATTTCGTGGTGAGGCTTTACCTTCAATAGCAGCGGTAGCTCAAGTGGAGCTGCGAACGCGTGTGGAGGGTGCGGAGTGTGGTGTGTGTGTGAGAATAGAGGGAGGTGGTTTAGTTGGGAGTGAAATTGTTTCAGCAACACAAGGATCTAATTTTATTGTAAAAAATTTGTTTTACAATATACCTGCAAGACGAAAATTCTTAAAGTCAAATCAAACGGAATTTAATAATGTTGTTCAGGAGTTTGAAAGAATAGCTCTTGCGCATCCAGATATTGCTTTCACGTTATATCATGGCGATACCATGGTGTACAACCTTGGTGTGCAGAATTTCCATAAACGCATTAATGATTTGTTTGGAAAACGGTTTGAGAAAGTGTTGATTCCCATTTCGGTTGATACGACAATTGTTCAAGCTGAGGGCTTTGTTGGTTTGCCAAACAGTGCGAAGCGTAAGGTATCTCAGCAGTTCTTTTTAACAAATGGACGTTATATGAGGCACCCCATGTTTGCTAAAGCAATAGTATTAGCTTATGATCGATTAATTCCTGATGGCGATCAAGTCCCTTTCTTTATTAATTTGAAGGTAGATCCTGCAAAGTTGGATGTAAATATTCATCCTCAGAAAACAGAAATTAAATTTGAAGATGAAAATGCTATTTTCCAGATTCTGCAAGCTGCGGTTCGAGAGGCTTTAGGGCGATATAATGCTGTGCCAAGTATTGATTTTGATGTGGAGAATAAACCAGAAATACCTATTTATGGATCGGATTTGGGGCTTGAAAGTGGGGGTGCGATCGCTTTTCCTGAAGTAGAGGTGGATCATACTTTTAATCCTTTTAATGCAAAACAGAATTCGAAAGCAAGACCCACACATGTGGCAAAAAGAAAGGATTGGGGGGAAATATACGATGGTATTTTGGTTTCAGAAATTGAAAAGCCTGTTGACGAACAAATAACTTTACTAGATAATTTAAAAATAGATGAAGCCCGATTGTGGACGAGAGAGTCAGGGGATGCTGTGCAAATCAGTGGGCGATATATAGTCACTCAAGTCGAAGGTGGTATGCTGCTTGTTGATCAGCATCGTGCACACGAACGGGTATTGTATGAAGAATACATTAAAAATATTTCGTTACAAAAGGTTGTTTCACAGCAACTGTTATTTCCAACGATAGTGCATTTGACCAAGAAGGAAGCACAACGTTTAAATGCATTGTTGGAGGAGTTTGCAAATTTAGGCTTTGAAATAATTCACATGGGGGGGGATGATTTCTCCGTTCATGCACTACCACTTGGCTCCGAGGGGGTAAATCCAACGCAAATATTGCAAGATGTGTTGTCTTCAGATGAAATGAATACATCAGTACGTAGTCAGGTTTACACCAGAATTGCGGAAGTTTTAGCGATGAGGAGCGCTATTCCGTATGGGCAGTATCTTAGTCAGAAAGAGTGTATGGATTTGTTGGATTCGCTTTTTGCGCTCCCAACATCAACCTTTACGCCGCGTGGTAAGAAAATATATGTTATTTTGAAATCTTCTGATATAAGTGCGTATTTTGAGAAATAAGAAAAATGCGGTTTTTCTTGTTTTTTGCAGGGAATCTGTGTTTTCTATAACGTCTGTTTTGGTTATTCAATAAAAAAGGTGATTTTGTCACAAAAATTGCCCGTTTTTTATGGAAAATGAACTTTTTTTCAAAAAGTGAAAAATATCATTTTGTCACATTGTTAAAGTTTATAGAAAAAAGTTAAACGGGCTTTGAGGGGTCAAAACCGGACCTTCGGCGAACGACTCAGCGGGAAATTTTTCCTAAGTCGGACCAAATTTTTACTACATCAAACCAAATTTTAACGACATCAAACCAAATTTCGCAATATTTTTGATCCTTTTGACACGAAAAAAGGGGGCTTTGAGGCCCCCTTCTACTTTCTACACAAATTTACT
>JAZKYK010000035.1:0-2145 GCA_045612125.1 Alloprevotella sp. | reverse complement strand
GGGAGAGATGTACTATTTTTAATCATAAAATTCTGCAAGTTTTATACCTTAAAGGTACAACTTTCTGCAGAAATAACCAAACAAATAGCAATCTCTTTTATTGTATATCAGATTGTTAGAGTTTTTTTAAGGGACGACTAGATAGAAAAATATTCGATTACTCTCATCAAAACGTCACAAATTCTAGAAATAAAACATAGGTTTGCGCCACCCAAAACCACCCAACAAATTGCCGTAACTGCCTAAAAACAATAAGCTCCATAATATTGCAACAAAAAGTGATGAAGTCAAGAAAAGTGATGAAATGATAAAAAATCCACATCGCCATTTTGTTGGGGATGTGGATTTTTTAATGAATCCTGCCGCTTGAATTGTTGTCGTACGGCAATATTTATTTAATTATGAGTCGTGAAGCGTTGATGTTCCCACTCATGTTTGGTTAGTGCTGGCTGACCCATGGAGAGATTTTCTCAAGCTTTTTGAAATCAATGTTGGGCGCTTCAGTCGTGTTGCCAGTACGTTCGAACATGGTGCCTGTAGTGAGATAGTCATCGAAGAAACCACCCATAGAGAGGAAGAAGCCGCCTTCGGCAGTGCCGCCTGTGTAGTCGAGGCGCATCTTGGTGCGGCCTGTTTCGTCGCAAGTGAAGCGAGCGCTCTTCAAGGGAATCCATCTGCCGTCAACGGTGCGTGCCCATTGGTTTTGGTAGTACGCCTTGCGGTTGATGTAGCCCATCACGGGATTGAAGTTTTCGAGGAATGAGTGTGCGTTGGTGTACCAGGTAGAAGTCTGCGGACGACGCCATGATGCTACGAGCACCCACTCGTTTTCGTGATTGTCGTAGAAGTAAGCGGTGTAAATAGTGGTGTTCTTATCGTCGGGGCGCACACCGATGAGGAAGCGGCAGCGTTCGCCAGCCTTCCAGTCGTAGTGCATGTAGCTCTGACCGCCCGAACCTTCGTTGCCAAATTCGCCAACATTTGTTCTGGGGCCCTTCTTCAGGAGCTGTACGCGCATGGATTCGGGTATTTCGGCAGGATTGTCGGTAGAGTAAGGACTCCACACAGAGAAGAGGATGCGGCGAGGATGGGGGCTGTTGTTCTGCATGCCGAAGTAACCTTCGCCAAAGCCGCATGCCATGTAGTAACTGCTGGGGATGTCGCCCTCTTCGGGAACAACGACTTCGTTGTAGAACCACTCAATCTTTTCGCCCTTGGGGAAGGGATAGCCTAAGTGTACGGAAGGACCGCGACGTCCGAAGTGCGTGCTGAACTGTTCGTTCACACAAACTACGGGACCTACTTCGCCACCAACGAGCAGTGCTGATACGCTACCAAACTTGTCGCCCTTGAGCAACTTCTTGCCACGAATATCTACTTTGACATACTGCGCCTTTGTTACCTTGAAAGTGCCCACCTTGACGTTTGTAAGTTCGTCGCTATTGAGCTTTACGGTCTTCTTTTTGCCCAAGAGGGAAACTTCGATTTGCGAATGTCCCTTTGCCTTAAGCGTGAGGTCAAACTTGCCTGCCTTTTCAGTTTTGAAGTAGAAACTGATGACGTCTTCGGTGTTGTTCCAATTGCGGATGGCAGAGTGACGTTCGTCAATGTGTGCCTTGCCTTCAGTGACGTAGGCATTGCCAGCCAGCGTCACTACAGTTTCATTCTGTGCCACTACAGGGAGCGCAAGGAGCGAACTGAGGGCGAGCGATAGAAAACTTAATAATCTTTTTTTCATGTTTGGATTTTTTATGGGGTTTATTGTTGTTCTGTAGATAATAAATGAATAGACAAGATGTTTTTGCTTACACGATACAACTGGAAGGTCTCATCCTTACAACCTTGCGAGTCCTCATTATGGTTCCCTCTGCAAAGTTACTGGTTTTTAATTTAAGTGACATAAAAAAACAACCTACTTCACTTTTAAAACTTTATTTTTTATGTGTAATATGTGAATAAGGAGTTGAAATTACGAACCTAATATCAGTAAAACTTTCCTATACTTAAATTAGGGGAGATAGGAACGGCCTGAAGGGCCAACCATCCATCAGCCCAGGGCAGAGCGACGAAGGAGCGACACCCTGGGTTTATACGGCCGCATGGCTTCCGCTCTGTAAGAGCAAAAGCAAAAAGGTGAGAGAATGA
>JAZKYK010000034.1:0-15855 GCA_045612125.1 Alloprevotella sp. | reverse complement strand
CCATGCGGCCGTATAAACCCAGGGTGTCGCTCCTTCGTCGCTCTGCCCTGGGCTGATGGATGGTTGGCCCTTCAGGCCGTTCCTATCTCCCCTAATTTAGGTATAGGAAAGTTTTACTGATATTAGGTTCGTAATTTCAACTCCTGATTCACATTGATAACATTTTTTACGATAATGTATTTGTAAGGTTGTTAAAATCTCCGTATTTTTGTGGAATGAATCACTAATCTAAATATTTAAATATGAAGTTGAAACAATTACTTTTAATGGCTTTTGCTGCTACAGCCTCGGCTGTTAGTGCGCAACGTATGGTGGTCGACACGTCTAAGTATGTAGACTATGTGGACAACACCAATTACGATTGGTCGTTGATGAAGTGGCAGGGTGATAGACCTATGCCAGGTTCAAAGAACGCTGTTCCCTTTGCTGCGGCAGGTTCGTACAATGAAATGAGCGACGAAGAGGTACAAAACCGTACCGACTTGCCTGCTTTTGTTAATGCGGCCAACACCGTGTGGTTCCCTCCTGTGTTCAATCAGGATAATGGTTCGTGTGGTTCGGCATCGCGCATTTGCTACATGCTGACCTATGAGCTCAATGCTTACTACGATCGTCCGGGTAATATTCTTGAAAATCAGTTGCCATCACACTTTGTGTGGAACTTAACTTACGGAAACTCAGGTAAGGATGAGTTTATTCAATTTGTGGGTGTGCCTTCAGCTAAGGCTTATGGCGGTCGCACCAGTTCTTCGGTTTATGGTTCGTACGACTGGGACAGCCCTTTAACCGGTTGGATGTCGGGCTACGACAAGTGGTATGAAGGTTTCTTCAATCGTGCCCATAAACCTTCAAACTTCCCTGTGAGCATGAAGTATGCTGCTGGACGTAAGGCTTTGAAGAGTTGGCTTTACGACCACAATGGCGACCCCGATTTTAAGGGACGTCCTGCGGTTGTAGGTATCGGTGTGGCTTCTGCCAATGGCGATGCACCTATTGCCAACACACCCGCTAATGCTGAAGCAGGCGTTGTTGGAAAGCGCTACCTCACAAACTGGGGTCTTCAGGTGGACCACGCCTTGACCATTGTAGGTTACGACGACCGCATTGAGTTTGACCTCGACAACGATGGCATTTATGGTGAAGGCGACCTCGAAACCGATGAACCATGGGGTCCACAACCGCTTGAAAAGGGTGCTTGGATTGTGGTGAACTCTTGGGGACCATGGTGGGCAAATGCAGGTTTCATCTACTGCCCTTACGCTTGGAGTGTGCCCAATGCAGTTGACAACAATGGTCATCTTTCGCCCAGCGATGGTTGGTGGACGCCTGAAGTTTACCGCATCCGTAAGGACTATGCGCCTATGCGCACCATCAAGATTGAAATGGAATACTCACGTCGTTCAGAAGTGGCGCTCTCTGTAGGTATCGCAGCCGATGTGAATGCTACGGCTCCAGAAAAGACCATTCCTATGCACCACTTCCAATATGCAGGCGACGGTCAGAATGGTGCCACAAATCCTGCACCCGAAGTGCCTATGCTCGGACAATGGAACGATGGTAAGTTACACCACGAACCTATGGAATTTGGTTACGACGTGACCGACCTCACTGAAGGTTACGACCGTACACGTCCGTTGAAGTACTTCTTCATCATCAACCGTAAGCGCAATTCACGTTTGGGTCATGGACAGTTGCACAACCTCGCTATTGTGGATTATGAAACTTCAGCCACAGGCATGGAAACTCCATTCGTGCTCACTGAAGAAAACTGCAAGATCGATAGCGCTGGTGCCGACCAAATCGTTTACTCAACGATTGTTTATGGCGCAAGCACAACCTATGCTCCTGAAAACCTTGGCGCGGCAAAGCAAACCTTGTCATGGACAGCACCGCTTAAGTCGGCTAATGTCCTTAAGGGCTACAACATCTACTGCGAAGGTACGCTCGAAGCAACCGTTGAACCCCATGTGTTGACTTACGAAGCTCAAAAGTCGGGCGAATACTACGTAACGGCGCAATATGCAAGCAAGGAATCGTTTGCATCAAACAAGGTGTATATTGCTCCTGCTGATGCTGCTCAATTCCCAGCAGTGAACATCGTTAAGGGTGGATTTACTATTCCTGATGTGTTTGGCACAAACTACCCCGAAGCAACTATTGAATATTGGATTTGTCCTAATACTGTGACCGACTGGAATCAATCAGCTGGTAACTGGGGCACATGGATGTTCCACGCAAACTCTAATGGTTCGCTCACCGCAGGTTGGGACACCAACAACCGTATTTCAAGCAACACAGGTGTGCTGAAGGTAGGTCAGTGGATGCATGTGGCCATGAGCGTTAATAAATCAACCCTTAATCTCTACACAGGTGTTGGTACAAGCCGTACTGCTAAGAAGAAAACTGCTTCTGGCTACAGTGGCCTCGGAGGTTTTGGCAACTTGGTATTCTCAAGCGATTCACGCAACAACAGCTACTCTGATGCTCAGTATGCTGAAATCCGTATTTGGAGCAAGGCGCTCACAGCCAACGAAATCATGCAAAATCGTACGGAAGCAATTGGTGAGGCTGGTGCACCCAAGGAACTTTTGGCTTACTACCGTGGCGATATCATTTATATCAATGGCGAAGCACACTTGCGCGACTGTGTAGGTGGTCACCATGCTCCTCTTGCACTTTGTGGTGATATTGAAGGCGCTAAGTTCGAACAAACCACAAACAGCATTTCTAACTTCAAGATGTCGGATGCTGCCTTAGCAATTGATGTTGAAGATATCAAGACCAACATTATGGTCGGTCAGCCTGTTTCGCTCTCTGCTGAATGTTCACGCTCAGCGGTAAGTCTTGTGTGGAATGCGCCTGCTGCAGGCTTGAACGCAAGCACCGTTGCTAAACCTTCAGTAACATTCAAGGAAGTTGGTGCACACGAAGTATATGCTACAGCAACCGATGCTAATGGCAATACCGTTTCAGACACCATCACCGTTAATGTAATTGCGCCCGAAGTTAGTGCCGACTTCTTAATCACAAGTCCCACTTGCGCTGTAGGCCAAAGCGTTTCGTTTGTTCCTACTACCCCATACTTCGGTTACGAATACGAATGGATCTTGGATAAGGGCAACGATATTAAAGAAACGCAAAACACTTTGGTTGCTGCAACAACCTATGACATCGCTGGTCTTTACAACATCAAACTTAATGTGAAGTACAACGACCAGGTATTGGCTTCAAGCGAAAAGTTCATTGAAGTGCAGAATGTGGCACCTACAGCAGCCTTCGACCTCAGTGCAACTTCAATCGTTGTAGGCAATAGCGTTGAATTGCTCGATAAGTCAAAGTCTTCACCAGAATCATGGGCATGGAACATCTACAACGACTATGTAAACATCATCGTTGATGGCCGTAACCCTGTGCTTACTATGGATAAGCCTGGTCGTTACAACGTTTCACTCACCGTAAGCAACGAATACGGTAAGCACACAGAGGTTCGCGAAAATGCAATTCTCGTAAGCGCAGCCGATGCTTATTCAGGTTTGAACTTCTCTGGTGGTGCAGAGTTGAAGATTGAACCCGCACCTATTAGCAACTCTCCTTTCACTATTGAATGGTGGATGAATCCTTCACAACTCTCGGTTAATGGCGACCTCGGCTTTGGTCACTACGGTGGTTCGTTAGGTGCTTACGTAGCAGATAATGGTCAGATGGTTCTTGAAATCGCCTTCACGCCAAACAAGAGTAACGCAGGCTATGTTATTCCTCAGGAATGGCACCATTACGCCGTAACCTTCGATGGTAAGGACGTGGCATTCTACCGCGACTCTGAACTCATCAATAAGGTGGTTAATGAATCTGCACTTTCTTACTCATTGCTCAAGTACTACATCTCACGTTACGACTATCCATGGAATGGCGTGATTGACGAATACCGCATCTGGAACACTTGCCTCACAGCTGATCAAATCGTTGATGTATGTAACCGTTCTTTGGAAGCACCTGCCGACCTCGAAGCGGCTAAGGCTGCTGGTCTTGTGGCTTACTACACCTTCAACCAAAGTGGTGGCGATGTTAACGACGCAACAGGTAATGGCTTCGTTGGTGTGCGTTCAGGCTTCGGTCCTGACGGCGACGCATGGTCAGTTCGCCCAGGTGTTTGGAGCTTGTCTATCGGACAAACATCATTGTCGTTCAGCGATGTTTCTTCGAAATATTTGAAGAACTACAAGCGCGCATTTAAGCACGTCAGCAAGACCGTTAACCCCGCAAATTCTTCACGTTTCCTCACCATCACAAACTGGGAACTTGAAAATGCTGTCGTTAATGGCAATGTAACAACTGGAGTTCACGTTGATACGCAAAAGAACAGCAGCTTCACCGTTACTACAGAATGGGACGGCTTTGCAACAGCACTCACCGACCATAAGGCTTACCAAAATATCACACTCCCCGCAGGTTCTTATGAATTCTCTGCACATTATGGTTCATACGAAGGACAATGTGCAAACTCATACCTCGTAGTGGCTGAAGAAGGTAAGTTCCCCAACACCGATGAATTGAACACTTCAATCGCTTATATGGCAATGGCTGAAAAGTCAAGCCAAACCAGTGTGAACACATTGAGCTTCACCATCGAAAAGGAAACAACCGTTTCAATTGGTATGTTGGTGAACATGCAAGGTTCTAAGTGTTTGACCATCGATAACTTTAAGTTGAAGAGCAAGCCTGCAGAGTTCATCAAGGCCGACTACTCTTACACACTCGTTGTTGGTTCAAGTAAGTTTACAACTGTATGTTTGCCCGAAGCAACAGTTCTTCCTGAAGGACTTTCAGCTTACTACCTGACAGCGGTTGACACAGAAACCAACCGCCTCCAGCTCACTCGCCTCGAAGGCAATGTTATTCCTGCTGAAACAGGTGTTGTGATCTACGCGAAGAATGCTGGCGAATATGTGCTTCGTGCTTCTGAAGAGGCTGCTCAGGACAACTGCACAGGCAACCTCCTTTATGGCACATTGGCTGAAGAAACTGTAAGCGAAGATCAAGTATGCTTCAACCTCACTGAAAACAACGGTTATGTGGCATTCTGGCCCTACCCCGCAAAGGTATTGCAACCCAACCGCGCTTACTACTTCGGTATGGCCGCACAGGCTTACTATCTCAACCTCACCGACATCGGTTTGGACACAGATATTGAAGGCGTTATCCTCAATCCTGGCCAATCACAGAACATCTACGACCTCACTGGTCGCCGTGTAAATCAACTCTCTAAGGGTGTTTACATTGTTAATGGCAAGAAGATTATCCGATAATCGCTAATCGCTTATACAAGAAATGGAGGGTGCCCCGGGCATCCTCCATTTTCTTTTCCTGATTTTATCACTTTTTATTGCTATTAAATAACGAAGATTAAATCTCCAAATATTCATTTATTTATTGACATACACCGCGGAGCCAATTATTCGCTAAGGCTCATCAAACCGTCTCAAATTCTCAAATTCTAGACTTAAAAAAACATAGTGTCCTTATGCTTCTTGTTTTTTCTAGAATTAGAGAATTTGAGAATTTTTTATCTATCGATATGCACTGCGGAGCCAAATTCTCTAATTCTCTAATTCTAGACTTTTTTAAACATTGCGTCCTTATGTTTTCTGGAATTGTTGACGCTTTGATGAAGTCAAGTGGAGGGTGCCCCGGGCATCCTCCATTTTCTTTTGATTACAGCGACAATAGGATGTTAACAACATCCTGCCTGTTAATGTGTGTTATGTCATAAATATTCAGTAAATTCGCACGATAATCCCTAAAGGTTGGTGCTATAACAACGAAGCCCAACCTCGCAATTTATCTTTTTGAATCAAATGTTAATATTTCATACCTCCGATTGGCACCTCGGTAATGTGTTTCACCGACACGACCGTATTGAAGAACATCAACATTTCTTTTCGTGGTTGCTCGCGCAACTGCGCACCTATCAACCCGATGCGATGATCGTTTCGGGCGATATTTTCGACAATACCAATCCTTCGGCAGCAGCTGAACGCATTTACTATGAGTTTCTGCAACAAGCCACAGAGGCCGTCGAGGGCTTGCAAATCGTAATCATTGCCGGAAATCATGACTCCGCGCACCGCCTTGAGGCACCCTCGCCTTTCTTAAAACGCAATAATATCTATGTGCGTGGCAATGTCAAGAATACCGATGCGCAAACGCTTGATTTCGAACATTACCTCTTGCCCTTGAGCTTGCGCACCAATCCCGAAGCGAAGGTGGTGTGCATGGCTTTACCCTACCTCCGTGCTTGCGACTACCCCTCAGGGATGAGCGTGAGCGAAGGACTCAAGTATTACTTTGAGAAGATGACGCGAGCGCTCAATCAATCGCCGTTTAAGAAATTGCCGGTGATAGCGGCCGCCCATTTCTATGCTTCGGGGGTGGATATAGCCGACGAACACAGTGAGCGCCTTGTGGTGGGCGGACAGGATGTGGTGGAGATGAAGCATTTCGAAGGACTTTTCTCCTACATGGCTTTGGGGCACATCCATCGCCGTCAAGCGGTGGCGCGCCATTCCAAGAAAAGTGGCGAGATCTATTATTCGGGCAGCGTCTTGCCCATGTCGTTTTCCGAGAAACATTATCAGCATGGCATCATGATGGTGCGCGTGGACGACGAGGCGCAGGTCACTGTCGAACCCCTCAATTACCAACCGCTAAAGCAGTTGATTTCAATTCCTGAGCGTGGCGCAGCCACAACCATCGAGGTGCTGCAGGCCATTGAAAACTTACCAACGCGCACCGACCACCCCGACACCTCACGTTGGGACTACCTTGAATTGCGCGTTATGGAACAACAACCCGAACCCAGCTTCCTCAACGATGTGATGCAGGTGTTGAAAGATAAGGCGGTGCACTTCTGCCGCATCGTGCGTGAATTGCCCAAACCCACAGCATCTGACAACGATGTTCAGTTCCGCAGCAACGAACAGACCGACCTGAGATTAAAACCCGAGGATTTGGCGAAACATGTGTATCAGCAAAAGTACAGCACAGAGATGCCCCCGCAAATGCTCGAAAAATTAATGAGTTGCATTGAAGAGTCACAGAGCTAAAGAGTAACGGTGAAATATATTCTTTAGCGTTATTAAAACAGTCACCCACCTTAACCCTTTCATTACGTGAAAATTTGTAAGATCATTATCAATAACCTGACCTCCCTGGCGGGTGAGCATGTCATCGACTTCATGGCGGAGCCCTTGAAGTCGGCAGGCTTATTTGCCATCACTGGCGACACAGGGGCAGGTAAATCAACTATATTAGATGCTATTTGCCTGGCGCTCTACAACCAGGCGCCACGTCTTGAAAATTCGCAGAAGCTGAAAAGCGAGAATGTGGATAAGAAAGACGTGAACGTAACCGATGTGCGCAACTACCTGCGTCGTGGCGAGCGCGAGGGCTCCGCTGTTGTGGAGTTTGAAGCGCAGAATGGGGCTTTGTACCGCGCCACGTGGCAAGTGCGCCTGCGCCGCACGGGCACTTACGACAACATCATCCACACCCTGGAGCAACTATCACCCAACCGCCGCACGTTCGACCGTCAGGAGGTGAAGGCCAAGATCGTTGAAGTCATTGGTTTGGACTACACGCAGTTCTCACGCACGGTGATGCTGGCACAAAATAGTTTTGCGAATTTCCTGAATGCCCGAAATGAAGAAAAGTCAGCTTTGCTTGAGAAACTCACGGGCACAGAGATCTATGGTAAAATCTCCATGCGCATTTACGACGCCAAGATGAAAGCCGAACAGGATTTGGCGGCTTTGAATGTGGAGAAAACAACCGTCTTGCGCGACTATATGGGCGATGAGGAGTTAACGGCATGTACCCAACAAAAGGACTTGCTCGAAACCACAATCAAGGATCTGGAAAACCAACAACGCACCACTGAGCAACAACTCAAATGGCTCGACGACTACGATAAGGCAATCGTTGAGGTGGCTCAGTGCGAAGCCACCTATGCTGAGGTTTACAAGCGATTCCTGACGCTCACCCCAGAACGTCAGTTGCTTGAACGCTACGACGACGTGATTGGGCAACAGTCCATTTACAACGAAATAAAAGGGCATCAAGCCAATATCGAGAAATGTAAAAATGAACGCCAGGAGCTGGAGCGCTTATTGATATCGTGCACCGAAAATGCAGAGAAGTGCAAAATGGAAAACGATTTAGCCATCTCAAGACTCCAGGAGGCGAATAAGCAGCTTGAGCAACGCCGCCCCGACATTCAACGTGGCTTGAAGATTGGCGGCGAGATGAAGGAAAATCAAGTGTTGCTGAATGAGCGTGAGCTTGAATTTAATAAAATCAAACTCGAGGTGGCGGAGCGCAAAAACAATTTGCAAATCAAGAAGACGGAGCTTGAGGACCTGCAGCGCGTGGTGGAACAAACGCACTATAAATTGCAAGGGCTGAATGTGTACCGCACCCTCTTTGAGAAGTTCGACATCGTGAAAAGCAAACTCTCCGACCTGGAAAAGGAAAGCTTACACAATGCCGACTGTCGCCGCACCTACGAGGAATTGCAGATACAGCAATCCAGAGTGCGTTCTATCCTTGAAAAGGAACATAAGGACCATCAAAGCTTGTCCGACCTGTTGCGCACCCGAAAAACGGAGGTGCATCTCCTGGAGCAAAACAACAATCCCGTCGATTTCAACTACATGCAGCAGTCCATCACGCAGAATGCCACGCGCCTGGAGGCTTTGAAATCGGCTAAGAAGTTGTGGAATGCCATCACCCAATGTTATGAGGAGATTGAACAGATGCGTGCTAAAACCAATGCTTCTCGCATTGCGATAGAGCAGCTGAGCGCAGATTTGAAAAAGGCTGAACAGAAAATCGATCAAGCCAACGTGAGCTTCAGCATGGCACACGAGAACTTCACCTTCCACAGCAGTCAAAACATCGAAGTGATGCGTAAGAACTTAAAGGAAGGGTCGCCATGCCCCGTGTGTGGCGGTACGCACCACCCCTACCACACCGAGAGCGCACGTGAGCTCGGCAAGATCTTTGAGGATATCGAACGCGAGTACAATGAATCGCGCGAGTATCTGGAGGCGTGCAAGGAAAACGCCCGCCAGTTGAGGTCGCAGTTGGCACTGATTCAAGGTAAGTATGAGGAAGAACAGCGCTACTTCAATATCCTGAATAAGAAAAAGGAGGATTATAAAAACGAATGGACAAACTATGTTGATCTGGACGTGACGTTTAAGGAGTGCTCTTCTGCCGTGAATGCGAATTTCCGACTCATCACCATCGAACAGCTGGAAAACAACACCGCACTCAACCTTCAGAATTTGCAGGAAAAACTAGATCACTACAGCAAGAACCAAGAGGGCATTAATGCGCTAAATAGGTTGATTCGCGAACTCACCGAGCGCGAGGCGGAAGAAGCAAAACGCATCAGCGACTTAGAAACGCAACTTAAAATCTCAATGTCGAAGATTAAGGATTTGAAGGCGCAAATCGACCTCTCCGACCGTCGCTTGAAGGAAATCTACGCTGACCTCGATATGTTGATTCTGGATTCGGGATGGATGGCTAAATGGCGCAATAATCCCGAACACTATGCCTCAACCTTGCAGGGCATGTACACCGATTGGAAAACAACGACGAAGAAGTTAGAGGATGCCCAGCAAAGAATTGATGTGGTGCAAACCATCATCAAGCAATTGGAAAGCGAACTGAGGCTGGCGATGCAAACCGAAGATGCGATGCGCGACCACCGCAATGCCACGCAGGAATTGCTGAGAATTAAAAGCGATGAACTCAAAACGCTCTTTGGCGAACAATCGCCTGAGGAGGTTGAACAGCAACTCCTGGATGTGATTCAAAAAGCATCTGCGGAACAGCAGGAGGCGAAGTTCCGCCTCGAAACGGCTAAGGCTGAACTCGACGAGGTGGTGGGCTCAAAGCGTAAGTCGGAACAGGATTACGACCACTTCCAAAAACTATACATCCAGCAGAGCAGTAAGTTGGACTGTTGGATGGCGGCCTACAACCGCGAACATTCGCCTTTGAGATTTGAGGAACTCGAGGATCTCTTTACTGATCCACGCGATTGGAGCCAGCTGCGTGCGCGCATCAGTGCTTGTAAGGAGGAATTGACCCTGACGCAAAATGCTCGCAATAAGGCTGAAGAACAACTCGAACTCATCCGCCAGGATAATATGCGCCCCGACACGGCAAAGGGCGAAACGCGCGAGGCGCTCATCGACCAGCATAACGATACGCTGCAGCACATTAAAGCCAATACTGAAATGTTTGCAGCATTAAAGGCTAAGATCGTTGCCCATGAACGCGCCCTCCATGAGGTGGCGCTGATGCAGAAACGCTTCGAACAGGCTGAGGAAAACCTCTCGTGGTGGTCGCGCCTGAACACGCTCTTTGGTAGTGCCGACGGTAAGAAATTTAGGGAAATCGCACAAAGTTACACGTTTGAATACCTCGTGACGTATGCCAACCAGCAGCTCTTGCAATTATCCCCACGCTACCGCCTGCGCACCGTGCCCGGCACTTTGATGTTGCAAATCATCGACCGCGATATGTTCGACCAGCAACGCTACGTTAATTCACTCTCTGGAGGCGAAACCTTCGTGGTGAGTCTGGCGCTCGCCTTAGCCCTTGCAGGCCTTTCCATTGAGGGCCTCAGCATTGGTAGCCTCTTCATCGATGAAGGCTTCGGCAATCTCGACAACGACTCCCTCAACCTCGTGATGCAAGCCCTTGCTAACCTCCAGGCTGGACAAGGCAAGAAGGTGGGCATCATCAGCCACACCGAGCAAATACGCACACAAATATCGCCACGAATCAATGTCATTAAAAAGCCCCTCGGCGGCGAAAGCGTGGTGAAGGTGGAGGGGTGAGAGTTTTTAGAGTTTAGAGTTTAGAGTTGAGGGATGGGGCTTGGCGATAAGGTCTTTAAAGTCATTAAAGTCTTTAAGGTCGCAAAGCTGGATCGATTCTTGAATCTTTAAGGTCTGATTTATTCTTGAATCTCTATAGTTTCTATAGCCCCTATAGTTCCTATAGCCAAAGTTGTTATAACAGTGGGTTGAAGTGTCAAAAAACGTGTGTGGGCGCTGCGTCGTTAAGAACGCAGCGCCCACACACGTTTAAAGACTATAAATGCCATCGTGCACCAATGCCCAAGGAGAAAAGTTCGGAGAACTTCATGTGGCGGTTGGGGAAGGCAGAAATTAGGGTGAGTTCGTTGATCGACAGTTCGTAGTACACCTCCATGCTCTCGCCGTAGTTTCTCATCGTTTCGGGGAGGTGGTATTGCAAGCGTTCGCCAAAGGTCAGGGCAAAGCGTACGCGTGTGGAGAATTTATAGTAGTCGCCTCCATACTTACTTTTAGGTTCTTCGGTCCAGAATTGCTTGCTCCCCAGCACGGTGTTCATGTACAAACCACAATAGAAGGGTGAGAATGTCCAGGCATCGCCCCTTTTTGAAGGGATGGGCAGGTTGAGGCGCCAGGGCGTGTAGGTTTGGCGTATGGTGAGCGTGTATTTGGTTTTGCTGGTGTTGAATCGTGGCACTCTGCCTAAAAGCGCTTCGGTCATCCATCGGTCCTTAGCATACGACCATCCCCCGCCAATTGAAAACTGCGCGATGTTTCCGGCATATTGAAAGGTGGCAACGTTGGGAACCCATGCTTTTCGCTTTGTGGGGGTTGCCACACCAGGGAGGGCGCACAGGATACTGCACACCAGCAACAGGTATTTCAGGTTAAATCCAAACTTCTTCATAGGTGTAACGGCCATCAGCGTGAATGGTGAATATATAATACATCAATAAATCAGAGTTTCCGACCACGTAATAAGGGAAGGCGCAGTTTTGAGGATAAAGCACAGTGGGGCGGTGGATATGTCCGCTCAAGCCAAACAGCACCTCGGGGTAGTTCTTGATGGCCTCACGAAACTTCTCATCTTTTTTGTATTCGAATTGATCGGTGTTTGGCGCGGCGTGCATCGCCACAACGGTGTGCTTAATGCTGTCGGGGATTTGCGCTTCATTGCTTTTGATAAAGGGCACGTTGGGCACTTCATCGGCTCCGAACTCCAAACCATTGGAGTTGATCAATAAAAAGTGGATGTAGCCCGCGTTAAAACTGGTGTCGAACGCACCGTACATCACGCGGAACACGTCCTTGCCAGTGGCGAGGCAGTCGTGGTTGCCGATAAGGGTCACGTAGGGCGCAGTGAGTCTTGATAGTTCCTTGTGCATCCATTCAAACTCCTCGGTGATGGCGAAGTCAGTGAGGTCGCCACAGTGCAGCACGAAGTCGATGTCCGGTTGGGCGTTGATGTGCTTGACGATTTTGCGGGTCTTGTCTAAGAAGCGTTGCGTGTCGCTGATCACCGCAAAGCGAATGCTGTCCTTGCCTGCGGTGGCTTGCTCAATGCGCTCTATGTTTTTGGCGTTGATGTTTTTTTCGCCCTTGATATCGGTGTCGTAAGGATGGTAGTCCATCATCTCGCACGACGCCACGATAAAGAGGGTGAGTAAAAATCCTATGATTTTGTGCATGTTAAAAACAGTATTAACGAAATGAATTGCAAAGTTACAAAATAAGAAGTCAATATTTTATTGTATCTTTGCACCATCGTCGTTCAAGGACGTTATTGACAATAAAATCCGAAAAAAAAACGATTTAATATTAGTTATGGAATTTAAAATAACATCAATTGAAACTATTGATGCTGTGGCTCAGTCGTTTGTGATGAAAGCCATGCAGGAAGATGCTGTTTTTGCCTTTCGCGGACAAATGGGGGCAGGTAAAACAACATTTATCAAAGCGCTCTGTGAGGCTTTGGGTGTGGAAGATGTGGTGACCTCGCCTACATTCTCTATCGTGAATGAGTATCGTTCGGAATCAACAGGCGAATTGATTTATCACTTCGACTTTTACCGCATCAAGAATCTGAATGAGGCTTACGATATGGGTTGCGAGGACTACTTCTACTCGGGTGCCGTTTGCTTTATTGAGTGGCCCGAACTGGTTGAGGACCTCTTGCCTGGCAACACCGTGTGGGTGGATATTGTGGTTGAGGAAGATGGCACGAGAACCGTGAAGCTCTCAGAAGAATAGATCATGAAAAGATAAAGGGGTGTGCTCACAGTGACGTGAACACACCCTTTATTATTTAAATGTGAGTACCCGACTTCATCAAATTCTGGAAATAAACAGAAGCATAAGGACACAATGTTTTTTAAAGTCTAGAATTTGAGACGGTTTGATGAGCCTTAGCGAATAATTGGCTCCGCAGTGTATCAATAAAAAATTCATCATTTGATGAATAAAATTCTCTAATTCTTTAATTCTAGAAAAAACAAAAATCACAAGGACGCAATGTTAAAAATAAAGTCTAGAATTAGAGAATTTGAGAATTTTCATCAATTGATATGCACTGTGGAGCCAATTATTCGCGGTGTATGTCAATAGATAAATGAATAATTTTTGATTTTAAATCTTCGCTATTTAATAGCCATAAAAAGTGATGAAGTCAAGAAAGGGGTGTGCTCACAGTGACGTGAACACACCCTTGATTATTTAAATATGAGTATGAATAAGCGGCTTTGGCCAAGCGATTGCGAGGCGCATGATTGCTACGCGCTCATCTCGCTTGCGCTTTTCTTTACTTCTTCAAGCCATTGTTTTTAATCAACCATTCAGCGATTTGCACGGCGTTGAGTGCTGCGCCCTTCTTGATTTGGTCGCTCACGATCCAGAATGTGAGGCCGTTGGGGTTTGCAAGATCCTTGCGGATGCGGCCCACGTAAACGGGATCCTTGCCTGTGAGGAAGAGTGGCATGGGGTATTCCTTCTGTGCGGGGTTGTCCATGAGTACGAGACCTTCGCCTTCTTCAACCGCCTTTCTGGCTTGTTCCACAGAGATAGGTTCTTCGGTTTCGATCCAAATGCTTTCAGAGTGTGCTCTGAGTGCAGGAACGCGCACGCACATAGCCGATACATTAACGTCTGAGTGCATGATCTTCTTGGTCTCGTTGTACATCTTCATCTCTTCCTTCGTGTAGCCATTGTCGGTGAACACGTCAATTTGAGGAATGACATTGAATGCAAGCTGATAAGCAAACTTATCGACCGTTACAGGTTCTTGTGCCAACACCTGGCGGTATTGTTCAAAGAGTTCGTCCATCGCAGCTTGTCCGGCGCCTGATGCGGCTTGGTAGCTGGCTACGTGGATGCGGCGGATGTGGCTGATCTTTTCAAAGGCCTGGAGTGCCACAACCATCATGATTGTGGTGCAGTTTGGATTGGCAATGATGCCACGAGGACGGTTTAAGGCGTCGGCAGCATTGCATTCAGGCACCACGAGGGGCACATCTTCGTCCATGCGGAATGCTGAAGAGTTGTCGATCATCACCGCACCGTAGCGTGTGATGTCTTCAGCGTATTCCTTTGAAACGCCAGCACCTGCTGAGGTGAAGGCAATGTCAACGCCCTTGAAGTCGTCGCCGTGCTTCAGTAATTGCACTTCGTATTCCTTACCTTTGAATTCATACTTCGTGCCTGCAGAACGTGCAGAGCCGAAAAGGACCAATTCGTCGATATGAAAATCGCGTTCGGCCAAAACGCGAAGAAATTCCTGGCCAACAGCGCCACTGGCGCCAACGATAGCTACTTTCATTGATTTATGTTGTTTTTTTTAGTAATCGATTTGATTTTTCACAATCCCTCAGTTTTGTCACGAAATAGGGTTAAAAAAGCCCTTTCTTTATTAATTTTCGACAAATTTAAAATTTTCTATTCAAACAAACTACAGTAAGTGGCAAACTTTTCGTTTCTTTGCATAACAATGTTGGTTACAAATGATTCTCAAGCATTTCTTGGGTTTCGTTTTATCAGGCGGGTTCATCAAATTCGCCCTTTTTTATTTTTTATCCTTAACTGCAAATATTCACCAATTTATGCCAACGAGTTTTCCTATAACCGACCCAACATGGATCTTCTTCGTGGTGTTGAGCATTATCCTTTTTGCGCCAATGCTGCTTGAACGCTTGCGCATACCCTCGATTGTGGGTATGATCTTCGCAGGTGTGTTGATTGGGCCTCATGGTTTCCATATCCTGGACCGCGACAGCAGTTTTGAATTGTTTGGCAAGGTGGGGATGTACTACATCATGTTTCTGGCGTCCTTGGAAATGAATCTTCAGGATGTGCAGAAAACAAAGGCAAAGGCCATAACGCTTGGGTTGTTGAGCTTTATCTTTCCCATAACTCTGGGTTTTGCTGCCAACGTTGCCTTCTTAAACTACACGATTCCTGCGTGTATCCTGATGGGGGCGATGTATGCCTCACACACGCTCATCTCCTACCCCATCGTGATGCGCCACGGTTTGTCGCGCCATCAAAGTGTGGGCATTGCCGTAGGCGGAACGATCGTGGCCGATGTGCTCACCCTGCTTGTGCTTGCCGTTGTGGGCGGTATGTTTAAGGAAGAGGCCACAGGTTGGTTTTGGGTGCGCCTTGTGGTTGAAGTGGTGTTGATTGGTTTGTTTATCATTTACACATTCCCCATTATTTGTCGTTGGTTTTTCCGCCGCTGGGGCGAGAGTGTGGTTCAATATGTCTTTGTGCTTGCGCTGGTGTTCTTGGGTGCCGGACTCATGGAAATTGTGGGTATCGAAGGTATCTTAGGTGCTTTCTTGGTGGGTATTGTGCTCAACCGCCAGATTCCGCCTGTGTCGCCCTTGATGTCGCACATTGAGTTTGTGGGTAACGCCCTGTTCATCCCTTATTTCCTGATTGGGGTGGGTATGCTCATCAATCTGGGTGCCTT
>JAZKYK010000033.1:0-54766 GCA_045612125.1 Alloprevotella sp. | reverse complement strand
ATTTTCGGGTTGTGGAGGTATGGATATTGGTTTTGAAGGCGGTTTTATTTGTCACAAAAATTGTTTAGGAATAATTACACGGCAAAATATAAGCGTGCTGCCCTATGGATGTGTAGCAGATATTCAGTAATTGACAATTTGTTAAGAGACCGGTTTACCGCAGGTGGAAGAATCACAGAGATTGGAGGAGTAAAATTTGCTAACCCAGTACCACAAGTCTTAAATACGTTATACCAGTACCGTCATGTGATTTATAAGTTGTTGAATAACCCAGATAATATGTTGTGTGAAGATATTCGTGATTTTTGGTCGGTAGAATGTTCGTCGCTTTTCTATTACAAATGCTGGTTAGATTCTGTACAATTTGAATTTGATCATAATCCTGAATTAAATGAATTGAATATTAGAGAGTTATTTGATAAATGGAATGTTGGCACCTCTATAATTTAGAGCAACAATTATAGTACTAAATTTTTCTTTTATGCACTCCACACTTGGAGTGCATTATTTTTTGTATTTTTGTGAAAACATAAAGATTTAAAACCATATATGCCACAATTCGTTATTTATAAATACGACTTTAAAGAAGGAGACAAGAATTTATTTAGTGTAGAAACAAGTAAAAGTGCATTAGAAGAGGCACAAAACCATCTTGCAAAAATGCTTCAGGGGAAACAATTGAATCTGTACAAAATGTTGAAGAATAATACTGATTCTGAAGTTATAAAGAACGATATACATTCTACAAGAAATGGTGTTACACTTATGACCATCTGTAAAAGAACGGAGGTCACAATTTGGAAAGATTATAAAGAATTAAAGGAAAGTTCCTACCCTTTCTGCCATGTGATTATAGACAACCGTGATGGAGTTTGCCAAATAGCTATTGAGCAAGCCGCTGCATTTGATAGAGACACAGATAGGGTTTGTGAAATATTGCAAGAGTCGATTCAGCGTGAGTTTACACAATTAGGGATTATTTTTGAAATACGTCCTAAAATGAAGACTGAAGACTTTTGGGCTATGGTAGAGGAACAAAAATCGGTTAGGAAGGATGTTATTAAGCAAGTTGTCTTTGAATTTCCAAATCCAGATAAAACAAGAGGGGTGGATGCGAGCCAACAAATGTCGGATAAATTAAGATTCTTATCTTCATTAGCAGAGAGTATTGGAGCGGCAAAGGGCTCTTTGAAATATGAAAATTCAGGAGAGCACGGTTTGCAATTTGAACGCACTTCTGAAGATTTAGCTCAAATGGTATCGCTTTTTTGCAATAACGCATACCATATAGCTGTTCATTTTCGCGATATGGGCGTGTATCGCAATGGTGACTTGGTACGAGCTATTTATCCCATAGAGAACAAAATTTTAGCCGACTTCACCAATGGCCAATTGACTATTGGGGAAGATGCAGACAGTTCGTCGTATGCATTGTGTGACAAAATGGAACATATTCGTGAACTCACAAAGGATTATAATGAAAAACCGCAACTTAAACCCAGAAGAAAAAGACGCAATCAAAAATAAGTATGAGGAGCATATTTATTTTCGACTTGTCAAACAATCGTGTAAAAAGTATGAAAGAGAGCTGAGTACTTTTAGATTTTCACCTGAAGATGTATTCTTAGAATCGTTATATATTCTTGACGATTTGAAAAGTCCTATTAAGAACAAAGCTGACATGTGTGATATGCTTTGGGATGACCTTTATTGTGATTTTCGTGAAAGGGGCGAATATATCCCAAAAGAAGAACTGGATAAAGCGGTAGCGGTTGTGCTAACCATAGTTTATTATGCACTAAATTTGACCGAATCCGTTTTCTACAACAAAATGACGGGTAGATTGATTTTGACCTTGAATGAGCATTATAACGATTTTAGACGAATTCAAAATGACATCCATTATCAAGCGCAAAAGATAGGTTTTGGCAAGTTGAAAGCATGGGTAGTTGAGTACATGAATTGTGGCGACTACTTATCGGAGGAGGTAGAGGATGCCTTGGAGGATATGAATGAAGGTAGTTGTGACTCTGCGAAATCTTGTTACCATATAGCAGAGAATCATAAAACAAATTTTGCTAAAATACTTAGCGCAATGTATGAATTGAAAATGTTTCAAGACGATAAGGGACTAATTGTTTCCAATAAACAAAAATTCATTTCTTCAGTAGGCAAATTTTTTAATTTAGATTACAAAAACCTACCACAACTTCTTAATGCCGCAAAACAAAACGGAAATTACACTGAGATTTTCGACAAATTGAAAGAAAAAGCAAAAGAATTTGATAAAAAGTGACTTTAGGTAAAGTTTAGGTAAAGTGATAAGGCGAACAAACCTAACTAATTTTGCCCACAGATTCCAAAACGGAGTTTGTGGGCTTTTTTATGCTCACTAGTTTAAAACTTAATTTTCATAAAAGAAATGAAAACGGAAATTCAGATTTTCCAAAAACCAGAATTTGGTGCCATCCGCACCATGAGTGACGAACAGGGCAATCTTTTGTTTTGCTTGAAGGATGTGTGTGAAGTATTGGCGCTTGAAACGAAACAGGTGGTAAGGCGATTATCCGACGAGGTGTTTTCAAAGCACCCCATCTCAATATCGTCAAAGCGGGCAATATCTGCTTTATGCCGACTATGCGCGCAAGGGACTTGCTACGAATCGCATTTATATGTATCACGACAACTATGGCGACATCCACACTTCCAGTCGCCTTGTTTGGACGGAACGCGGACGCGAATTTATTTATCAATTGTTTAACCATAAAATTGCTATTTAATCCATGAACAACATTTTCAGAGTCATCAAACAAACAGAACCCATCCAGGTGCCTTCACAAAAGACCGAGGGCGGAATGATTAGTAAATCAACCATTGTGCTTCAAGAACTTGGGGGCAAGTATGAAAACACCTACGTCGTGACACTCTTGGGCAATGCAGCTACTTGCCAGTATTATTCGGGTGACCTGGTATTTGCAGTACTCCGATTTAGCACTCGAGAATACAATGGAACTACTTATCAAGACATTGTTGCGAACGAAATTATTAAGGCAAACTAAAAACGATTAACCCGAGATGAAAAAGTGAGGGATACTTGCGAGTTTTCTTAACGCAAAGCGAAAAGAAAGGTGGCCACCTTCCCAACATTTTCTCTCACTAACGAATTTCGAGTTTATGATTATTCAACTTCAAATTTCGGATGCTATTTACGCATCTCTCCTGAAAGACAATACACGTGTGCAGGGCACTATTGCCTTGGTAAACCCTTATGAAGGTAACTTCAATGCGCATCAGCGCCACACGCAAAGCGCATCGCGCAAGTACATCAAATTACCCCACGGGCGTGCATCCATCAACAACGACTCCGTGCGCCTCTCGCTCAACATAGACCTTGACGAGGCGAATGTTCATCCAGGGATTGCCATCCTTGATGAGAGTTTGAAAGCCAGCGATTTCGTGAATCGCATGATGACGGAAGGAGGTGTGGCATGAGTTTCGGAATTTCGCAAAGCATAAAGAGTAGGGCGGTGCAGGTGTGCACCCCCGAGCTCCTCAACCAGGCGCTGGACAATGCTAACGTGGCGCGCATCTGTGCCGAAATCCGCGATGCCTGGGAGCAGAAGATGCGGGGCGAAATGAGCGCCGAGGACTTTGAAACGCTCAAGGGGAACCTCAAGAAGCAACTCCCCATCCTCACGCCTCACGCCACCTTTAAGAACGGGCGCCGCCTCAATGCCGAGGCCATCCCCTCGGGACTCTCCATCTACGACCTCGACCACATCCCCAATCCCGAAGGGCGCTGGGCAGAGATTGCGCCCCGCAAGTCGGAACTGGGCATCGTCATGGCGCACATCACGCCCAGTTGTGAGGGTTTGCGCCTGATCTTCATCATCCCCAAGGGCACGGACCTGGCGCGGGCACAGGCTTGGATGGCGGAGCAATTGGGCGACAAGGCGTATGACGCTTGCGTGAAGGACTATGCCAGAAGCTCGTTTGTGGTGAGCAGAGAGTATGTGATGTGGATGGATGAGGAGGGGTTGTTTGCGGAGCGGACGATAGAGGCGATAGACGCTATAGCCCCTATACAAACGCCCGTGCCTACCGCCCCCACCTTTCCCTCGCTTGAATACCCCAACCTCGTCTGCGTCCTTGAGGAGCAGATGGGCGGAGCGCCTGCACATGGGTCTCGCAACAACTTTATCTTTTCTATGGCGTGCCACCTGCGTTACGTGTGTAATGATGACCCTCATTGGATAGCCAGCGTATTGCCCACCTATGGGGAGAGCCGGGAGAAGTGGATGGCGACAATTAAAAGTGCATGCAATCGCTCGCAAACACCTTACATGCCGAGAATCATGAAGCGCGTGCTGGAGATTTGCAAGCGACAAACCTCGGATGCCGAGGGTGAAGAAGCGGCGGACAATCAACCGCCGAAGATGCCCCGCACATTGCCTCCACTTATCCGCCTGCTCATCAGTAAAACGCCCACGCTTTACAAACCCGCCGTGGCGCATGCCGTATTTCCCGCTTTGGGGGCGCACCTGTGGCAAACGCGCTTCAGGTATATCGACAACGTGGAGCATGAGGCAACGCTTATGAACGTGCTGATGGCGGGCACGGGAGCGGGGAAGAATTGCATCGCCGAACCTATCAACCGCATCATGGCAGACATCCGCCGACGCGACCTTGACAACCTGCGCCGTGAGCGCGAATGGAAGCGAGAGATGCAAACCAAAGGGGCGAACAAGGACAAGCGAAGCCGACCCGAAGGGCTCGTCATCCAGGAGATTGACCCCGACATGGCGAATGCCGCTTTCGTGCAACGCCTTGCCGACGCCCAGGAGCGTTTTCTCTACACCCGCATGAACGAGATTGACCAATTTGACGCCCTCAAAACCTCGGCACGAAGCAAGGCGCAATTTCAAATCATGTGCTTGGCGTTCGACCCTGGCAACTCCTACGGACAAACGCGTGTGGGCACGGGAAGTGTGAGCGAGCGTGTGTGCATCCGCTTCAATTGGAACGCATCGACCACCGTGCAAAAGGGGCAACGCTACTTCTCCAGTGTGCTTACAGACGGACCTATCTCACGCATCAACTTCTGCACCATTCCCGAGCGCGAAATCGGAGCTGAAATGCCCGTCTATGGCACCTACGATGAGAGTTTTGATGAAGCCCTTCGCCCCTACATTGAGCGCCTGAACAATGCCCGAGGGCTCATCGATTGTCCGCAGGCACGCACCCTGGCGAAAAAACTCATGGAGGAGTGTGCCGACTTCTCGCGCCTCTCGCAAAGCCGTGTGTATGAGAACCTTTCGTATCGTGCCAACGTGATTGCCTACTTGAAAGCGATGGTGCTCTACGTGGCGCAGGGCGAGAAGTGGGACAAGACGATTGAACACTTCGTACGCTGGTCGCTTCGGTACGACCTGTGGTGCAAGATGCACTTCTTTGGCGAGAGCATCCTCAGCCAAGAGACGGCAGAACATGGGCGTGAGCGCCGCGGTCCGCAAAACCTGCTCGACCTGTTGCCCCATGAGTTTACACGCCAGGAAGCGCACCAGCTTCGCCAACGCCTTGGTATTCGCACAGGTTCATTAAGCAGCATGCTTGGCATTTGGAAACACCGAGGGTATATCGAAAATTGCAACGATCCGCTCACTACGCCACCCGAAAAGAGAATCTATCGCAAAACGGACATTTACATCGGAAAAGAAAGAGCAGACACATAAGGTCTTTACAGTTTTACAGTATTACAGTAATATTTTTTATTGTAGTGAACTTGTAAAGTTGCGTCTTCACGCTTTACGCCCATACTCCGAGCTCAGAGCCTTATGACCTTAAAATCTCAGAACCTTATGATCTTAAAATTTATGACCTTAAAAACCTCAAATCTTGTAATCCTAAAATCACAACGACCATGCTTTACTTTGGCCAACTCGCCCAGCGCTATTACCCCGACAAGGCTTACCGCACCGCCACGCGCCTCTTTCGCCATGAATTGGAGGTCACCAAAGGACTCCTCCGTGAACTCAAAAAGGCGGGATATACCCCCACAAGCCGCTTGCTTACGCATACGCAGGTGAGGATTATCGAGAAGTTTATTGGGGAGGCGGACTAAGAAAGAAACGCCCATCAAATAAAAAGCATGCCATGCGATTATTATTAGAGCCATCATTGTGCATTTCATGATTGCCTATATCCACCCCTTTGCCGATGGCAACGGAAGAACGGCATGCGCCCTGTTCTATTGGTGTATGCCCTACGTTGGAGGAAAAATCAGTGTTTCTTCTATTTTATGTTGAATTTAATCGTAACTTTGACACTTCATTAACAAACGTTCTGATATGAGGAACAGAAAAGTGTATGATGAACAAAAACAACGAGATAATAATTTATCAGTCTGAGGACGGGCAGACACAGGTTGATGTCCGTATGGAGAACGACACGGTATGGCTTACACAGGCGCAGATGGCAGAGTTGTTTCAAACAGACAGAACCTCTATTGTGCGCCACATCAATAACATTTATAAAGTAGAAGAATTAGAGCGCGAATCAACCTGTGCAAAAATTGCACAAGTTCAAATGGAGGGGAGCAGAGCGGTTACCCGACAAGTCCCCATTTTCAATTTGGACATGATTATTTCGGTCGGCTATCGTGTGAATGCAAAGCGTGGCGTACAGTTCCGCAAATGGGCGAACAAGATTTTGAAGGACTATCTATTGAAAGGCTATGCCGTAAACGACCGCCTGCGTCGTGATCAGTTGGGCGAACTTCGCCAATTGGTGCAGGTTGTAGGTCGCACACTACAGAGTCAAGACATCACTCAAACGACCGACGGACAGGCACTTTTTGATGTGGTGGTTGACTATACCTACGCCCTTGACACTCTTGATAATTACGACTATGAACGCCTCGCTATTGAGCGCACTACAACGCCCGAAACTCCCTTCCACGCCACCTATGACAATGCCATGACTGAAATACGCCGCCTGCACGCCAAATTTGGCGGTAGTCAATGGTTTGGCAACGAGAAGGACGATTCCTTCAAAAGCAGCATCGGGCAGATATATCAAACCTTCGGAGGTGAAGAACTCTATCCCTCGGTAGAAGAAAAGGCCGCTATGCTACTCTACCTCGTAACCAAGAACCACTCTTTCAGCGATGGCAATAAGCGCATTGCCGCCACCCTGTTTCTATGGTTCTTGAATAACAACGGAGTCCTCTATCGTCCCGATGGCACCAAACGCATTGCCGACAATACCCTTGTGGCACTCACGCTGATGATTGCAGAGAGTCGAACAGAGGAGAAGGATGTGATGGTGAAAGTGGTGGTCAATTTGATTAACCAGCGCAATGCATAAAGTTGATAAAAGAAGCGGAGTAGCAACACATCAGGACGAAGAAAGACACCCTCACCCGAGCGTGTCTTTCTTTTTTTAGTCTCTGCACAAGATAAGTGTGACATGTGACAATGTGACAAGGAAAAAGCGATGGTTATGCGCTTTCCCAAGACCTCCGGAAGAGTGGATGATCAATAATTTAAAAATGCACTTGGCGAGTCAGCGGAGAACTGGGGCATTGGGCACTGAGTGAGTGGGGGATGAAGAAACACGGAGGGGTATAAACGAAAAAAGAGGGGCTCGAGAGCCTCTCTTATGTTAAACTTTGCACGGGTAAATGTTGCCATCAATGAACAAAAGAATGTGCGTAAATCCTTAAACCCTTATTTAAAACGCATTGGCAACATCTTTTTGTGGGGCATCGGATGAATCCGAGCGAACCCCGCAGAACAACCTTATTAACCTTAAATTTCCTTACATGTTGAATCCAATCTATTTGAATGAATCAATGCGTGCAAAGTCTTGGCGTCTTTTGAAAGTCAAGCTTGTTTAGTTTTTGTGTTGTTTCGCTTATATAAATCGGTTGTGTGGTTACAAAACCATGTATCTTCCAAATGACGTGTGCAAAATTACAGATAAAGTTTAGAATATCAGGGCGTTTGCTCGGTTGATGGGGGTTGCGTTTAAGGCTTTTTAACACTCTGAGGGTGGCTTTGTTGCGTTGGCGTGTCAAAGCGTGTTGAGATTACGGGTTTATCTCCAATGTGGCGAGGAATGCCTCAAGGCTTTCGCTAAGGCGCGAGAATTTGTAGGGCGCTACGTTTGAGGGCGCAATCCCCGGTATGGGGGTTAGTGCGTGGTAGGCCACTAAGAGCGACGCCAAGCGTCCGGCACACACATCGCCACGCTTGGCAAGAGCGATGCACACGGAGCGTAGCATCGAGGTGCTGCTTTCGTCCTTGAGCGTTTCAAGGAAGAGCGCGTAGGTCGAAGCCAGGGTGGGTATGCGTATGAGAAGTCCGATGCGCTTCATGGCTTGGTGTGGGGCATAGAGGTTGAGCAGTGTGTCCACTTCGTGGTGGGTGTGGGCCAGCGGCAGCAGGTGCGTTAGCAGTTTTTGGCAATCAATCTCCGTGGGGCATAGGGTGGCGTATTCTTGCCACAGGGTGGAGTTGAGCGATGAGCGCTTGAGTTCGCACCTTTTGCAGAACGCCTTTAAAAACGTGGTCAAGTAAATTTTTGAGTTTTGGGGCACGATTTTAATGAAGCATTCGCTGAAGGTTGCGTCGGCAATGGGGATCAGGATTTCGGTGCTGAGCAGGTGGCCTGCCGTTTTGTGTTCGGCGGTGCTCAGAGTGGCTAAAAAGACAGCCATGCCATCGACGTCGCCACTTTGAAGGTAAGCATTGAGCCTTTGGCTTAGGTAGGGATTAACGCGGCGAAACATGAGGGGTGAGGGTTGTGTGTGGGGTAAAAAAACGCGCTGGGCGTTAAAAAAGAGGATTCTTCAGGTCATTTTACCTGCGCGCTTGATTTTTTTTGCGTTGGGGTGGTGAAACAACCTGAAGAATGCTATGTGTGTTGGGTTATGGTGAAGGGGCTATTCGCGCACTTCCAGGAGCACGACGTTTTCCACGTGGTGGGTTTGTGGGAACATATCCACGGGCTGCACCTTCACCACCTTATATTGCTCGTCGAGCAAGCTGAGGTCGCGTGCTTGCGTTGCGGGGTTACAACTCACGTAAACGATGCGCTTGGGGTGAGCGTAGAGGATGGTGTTGATCACGTCGGTGTGCATTCCGGCACGTGGAGGGTCGGTGATGATGACGTCGGGCGTGCCGTGGGTTTCAATAAATTCTCGGGTCAGGATGTCCTTCATGTCGCCCGCGAAGAAGAGGGTGTTGCCGATGTTGTTGATTTCGGAATTCACCTTAGCGTCTTCAATCGCCTCGGGCACATATTCAATGCCCACTACGCGCTTGGCTTGTTTTGCCACGAAGTTGGCAATGGTTCCGGTTCCGGTGTAGAGGTCGTAAACGCACTCATTGCCAGTGAGCTGGGCGAAGTCGCGCGCCACCTTATAGAGCTCGTAGGCCTGGTTCGTGTTGGTTTGGTAGAAGCTCTTTGGTCCTACTTTAAAGCGCAGGCCCTCCATGGTTTCGTAGATGAAGTCCGTGCCGTGGTAGGTGATCACTTCCTGGTCGCCAATGGTGTCGTTGCACTTCAGGTTGTTGACATAGAGCAACGAAGTGATTTCGGGGAATTCGTTTTTGATGAACGCCAGCAATTGCATCGCCTGGTCGCGCTCTTCATCGTTGGTGAAGCTGAATTGAATGAGGAGCATGATTTCCTGCGTGTGGTTGCCCAGGCGAATCATCATGTTGCGGAGCAAACCCTTGTTTTGGCGCAAATCGTAGAAGCTCAATTGATGCGCCTTGGCGTAGGTGCGGATGGCATTGCGCACGCGGTTGCACACGTCGTCCATGAGGTGGCACGTGTTGATGTCCAGAATCTTGTCGAAAGCTCCGGTGATGTGAAATCCCACGGCATTCATGTCCTCAAAATTCACGCCGCTTTTAATTTGCTCGGCGGTGAGCCATCGTTTGTTTGAGAAGCCAAACTCCAGCTTGTTTCGGTATTCGTACGTTTCCTGGCTTCCGAGGATGGGCGATATTTCGGGCAGTTGGACCTTGCCGATGCGCGTGAGGTTGTCCGTCACTTGTTGTTGCTTAAACTTGAGTTGCTCTTCATAGGGCAAGCATTGCCACTTGCATCCGCCACACACGGTGAAGTGCTGGCACTTGGGTTCAATTCTAAGGTCCGACTTTTTGTGAAAGCGCACGATCTCGGCTTCGGCATAGCTATGCTTCTTCTTCTTGATTTGAAGGTCAACGATATCGCCTGGCACGCCGTAGGGTACGAAAATAACCAATTGATCCAACTTGGCAATCGCCTTGCCTTCGGCGGCAATGCCCGTTATGGTGATGTTTTCTATTAAAGGAAGTGGTTTCTTTTTTCTTGACATAATGTAAGTGTTGATGGGTTCACATCGCGCGGGTGCGGGTATGTGTATGTAGTGATTATAGAGAATAAAAGAGATGTCTCGTAAGGTGGTGGGGCGGAGCGTGGCTGAGGTGGGGTTGAGGTTGCCCCTGCTGCCTTTTCCTGTTGCGTCAGTCAATGAAATTGGCTTCAGGCGTGAGGCGTATGCCAAATTTGTTGTAAACGTCGCTCACGATGGTTTGTGCCAGGTGGGCGATGTCGGCTCCGCTTGCTCCGCCATGGTTGACGAGCACGAGGGCTTGCTTAGCGTAAACGCCCGCGTCGCCAATGCTCTTGCCCTTCCAGCCACATTGCTCGATGAGCCACCCTGCGGGTATTTTAAAGCCCTCCTCGGCGGCATAGTGAGGCATGGTGGGGTAGGTGCGTTGCAATTGCTCAAGAAGCTGAGCATCGATAACGGGGTTCATGAAAAACGAGCCAGCATTGCCCACGTCCTTAGGGTTGGGCAACTTGCTATCGCGAATGTCAATGATGCATTGGCGCAGGTCGAGCGCGCTGGGGTTCACGATGTTTCGTTGCCTTAAAGCCTCATGGATGGCGCCATATTTGATGTCGGGCTCAAAGGTGCGCGTCAGTGCGAAGCAAACGTGCGTAATGGCATATTTGCCCTTGAGCGAGGTTTTAAAGATGCTATGGCGGTAGGCATAGTCGCATGCCTCCACGTTAAAGGTGTGCGTAGCGCCCGTCTCCAGGTTAATGGCCTCAATGGTTTTAATGTATTGCGCCACTTCCTTGCCGTATGCCCCAATGTTTTGCACGGCGGCGGCACCTACCTCGCCCGGTATGTGCGAAAGGTTTTCAAGGCCGTAAAAATCGTGGGTCAGCGTCCAAAGCACAAAGTCGTCCCACACCTGGCTTGCGCCCACGCGCACCACTGCCTCGTTTGGGGTTTGCTCAAGCACCTCGATGCCCTGAATGGCAGAGTGAAGTATCGTGCCGCGAAAGTCGCCCATGAACACGAGGTTGCTTCCGGCGCCGATGTGCAAGTATTTTTGTTTCGTCAAAGCCCCCGTGGCGATGAAGTCCTTCAGCTCCTGGGGTGTGGTGTATTCAAAAAAATAATCGCAATGGATGTTGAAGCCAAAAGTGTTGTGTGGTAAAAGGGAGTAGTTTGTTAATATCATAACAAAACTTTCATTAATAAAAATTAGAGGGTTAATTGTATTCCAATTCAGCAAGTCGCCATCCCCTTCGAGCGCGTTCAAAAGTAAGCGTGGTTGAAAGTCCCGCCGAGAGGTTTGGGAGCACCAAATAGCGCTTGCTCGTTTTTTGCCCTTTATCTTCAAAGAGCACGCACGCCAAAACGTCGGTGGGCAGGTCTGGGCTATATTCCGGCCAGGCCTCCGCATTGACGATGCCCGAAATCGTTTCGTGCGAGTAATCGTCCTCCGTTTTGAAAGCAAAGGGATTTCTGATGTGCTGATATTGGTAAACCGTGTCGGTGGAAAATTGGCAAAAGAACTTGTAAAAATCACCGTGCTTCATGCGCGCAAGGCGGTCAATCATGATGGATTGCAGTGCCCATTCGCCCTCAACCCTGTTGAACGTGTATTTCCTGACGCTATCGGTGTTGAGAAACACGTAGTCCACCTCGGCATGGCAGAGCGCCGTGTCCTTCTCCAGCAGGTCGATGTGGCGCTTCGATGTAAAAAGCATCGCATAAGAAAGCAAGTTGCGCGGAGGTGCGTTGAGCGCCCATTGCGCCTCGTCGAGCGCCCCCGCTTTGCCATGCTTCGTTATCGACAAGGGGAAAGCGGTTTGCGCCTTCTGAAAAGACGTGTCGCTCACGAAATGATAGATGAAATCATCAAACGATGCGCTCTTGTAGGTCATAACATTGTCAGCCTCCTTTGAAATGTCGAACGTGTCGGTCAAAAGAGGAATTTCAGGCGCAACCTCAACAATTGAGTTTGTCTTGTTTTGTTGGCACGCGCTCAAAAATAAGGAAAAACCAAAAACATTGATGCAAGTGCGTATCGTCATATTTGAAGTTTTATTTTTTGAATACAAAAGTAACGCTTTTCTTAAAAAGAAGCGCATCTTTTGAAAATAATTGTATAACTTTGCGGACAATTAGAGGCATGGCGTGCCGAAGGACTTGATTTCTTTAAAAAGGTAGGCGTCGCCCGCCCCGTTATTTTGCTTAAAAACATTAAAATCCTCATATGCTACAAAAAATAGAGTCGTTGATGAGCGAAGTCCAATCGCTTACCGCTTCAAACGAACAAGAGTTGGAAGCCTTGCGCGTGAAGTACCTTTCAAAAAAAGGATTGCTCAATGAATTAATGGCAGATTTCCGAAATGTCCCAGGCGAACAGAAGCGCGAAGTGGGCATGCGCATCAATGAATTGAAAACAGCTTTTCAAGATAAATTTGCTGAATTGCGAACAACCATCGCAACAACAGAGGAAGACCACTCTGACCTTGACTTGACACGTTCGGCCTATCCCATCAAGTTGGGTACGCGCCATCCACTTTCAATCGTAAAGCACGAAATCCTTGATATCTTTGCCCGATTAGGTTTCGCAATGGCGGAAGGACCCGAAATTGAAGACGACTGGCACGTGTTCGGTTCAATGAACTTTGCCGATGATCACCCCGCGCGCGACATGCAGGACACCTTCTTCATCGAAGCTCATCCCGACGTGATTTTGCGCACGCACACCAGCTCAATAGAAAGCCGCGTGATGGAACAGACGCAACCACCCATCCGAGTGATCTGCCCAGGACGCGTGTATCGAAATGAAGCCATCTCAGCGCGCGCGCACTGCTTCTTCCATCAAGTGGAAGGACTTTATGTGGATAAGGACGTGTCGTTCACCGACCTCAAGCAAGTGCTCTTGACCTTCGCACGCGAAATGTTTGGTCCCGACACTCAAATACGCCTTCGCCCCTCTTACTTCCCCTTCACCGAACCATCGGCCGAGATGGACATCTCGTGCAACATTTGTGGCGGAAAGGGATGTGGCTTCTGTAAACACACAGGATGGGTCGAAATCTTAGGTTGCGGTATGACCGACCCCGCCGTGCTTGAAGCATGCGGCATCGACTCAAAAGTTTATAAGGGCTATGCCTTTGGTATGGGCGTAGAGCGAATCACAAACTTAAAGTACCAAGTCAAAGACTTAAGATTGTTCTCAGAGAACGACGTTCGATTCCTCGAAAACTTCATCTCTGCCAATTAAACCACACGGAATACATTCAAAAGCACAAATAAAGCATGTGGATGTAAACTCTGTGTGCCCCGCGAAAAAAAAGAAAGAGAGAGAGGGACACGACCTCCTCGGTTTTAATCAAAATTTAAATCTATCGCATTGTGCTTATCTTATCCAGACATATCGAAAACATTCTGCTTCACCACAACTGTGTTATTATACCAGGATTTGGCGGGTTGCTGACTCAAAATATTCCAGCCCGCTACGTGGAAGATGAAGCGCTCTTCTTGCCGCCCCATCGGAGCGTGAGTTTCAACAATCGCCTCGTGATCAACGATGGCATGCTCGTGCAATCCTACATGTCGGCCTTCGCCATCAGCTATGCCGACGCCGCAGCGCGTGTGGATGCTGCCGTGCAGGACCTGAAGATGGGGTTGATGCGCGATGGCGAGTATAAGCTTCACGGCATTGGCACCTTCCGCTTAGCTGCAGATGGGGGCTACACCTTTGAAGCCTTAGAAGCAGGCACGCTTTCGCCCGAACTCTATGGTTTGGACGCCGTGGCGGTCAAAACAATGTTGGCACCCAAGAAAAAGGAGCAAGTATCAGCCCACAACGAAGAAGCAAAAGCCGAGCAAACGCAAAAGCCGACCACCGACGATAGTAAGTACTACGTGCTACGCCTCAATAAAATGGTGGTCAACTACATGGCGGCGGCCATCGTGATGCTCGTATGTTATTTCACATGGGCAGTACCCGTGAAAAACACCGTCGATGTGCATTTGAAGCAAGCAGCCTTCTTCGCCACCGATATCTTTACAAAACCCACAGAGGTCAATTTAAGTTTAGCACCACGCATTGTGGCTGAAAACGAAGCTACGGGCGAACTTGACATCGTTGAACCATCAACCTACGTCAAAGAAGAAGCCGCACCGCAAGAAGTGAAAGCAGCGCCAAGCAAGCCAAAGAAGCAATACACCATCGTAGTATGTAGTTGCGTGCCACGCGCGAATGCAGAAAAGCTAATCCAAAGCCTCTCAGAACAAGGCGTTGAAGCAGAAATCTTCGTCAAGCAAGACATCCTGCGCGTTGTAGTGGGCACATTCGCATCAAGAAGCGAAGCCGAACAAGCCTTGAAAACCATGCACGAGGGCCATCAAGCATTTAAGGATGCGTGGATATTAAAGAAATAATGAAACTCATTTATGAAACGTATAAGATGCCCAAAATGCGATGAGCCAATCCTATTTGATGAAACGCAATACGAACCTGGAAGAAGCTTAGTCTTTGAATGTCCCGAGTGTCATAAGCAATTTAAATTGCGCATCCCCGAAGTCAAACAACAGGTAGAGGAGGACGACACCCAGGAAAACGAAGAGCAACAACCTCTGGCCATCGTGACCGTGGTGGAAAATGCCTTCCATTTCAAGCAAGAATTGCTCATCTACGAAGGCGATAATGTCATCGGAAGACATGTCAAGGGCTCAAAAATCAATACACCAATCAAAACCGTTGATCCAAGCGTTGACACCACGCATTGTGTTATCAAGGCAACCGTAAAGCGCACAGGCGAAAAGGTTTATTCAGTAAAGGATGGCCCTTCAAACACAGGCACTTTCGTGGGCAATAAACTCTTAGGCTTAAAAGAGCAGGTGCGTATTGAAACGGGCGATGTCATCACCATTGGCGCAACAACCATGATATTTGAAGAATTGGAAGGCGAATAAATACAAGCTTTTCAACATAAAAGACAAAAAAAGATTTGTCGCAATCGAAAATAGTTTATATTTTTGCACTGCGTTTAGCCGAAATGGCTCAGTTGGTAGAGCAACGCATTCGTAATGCGTAGGTCGCGGGTTCGAGTCCCGCTTTCGGCTCACAAGATTTAGGGATGTTTGATTTTCAAGCATCCCTTTTTATTTTTATGTGGGTTCGATTCATTCGTTTTTTTTACGTCAACCATAAACTTTTTATGCGCTTACGCTTGAGTGATTTCGCACCTTTTACTTAACTTTGCATAGATGAGGTGGAAGCCCTTTTCGGGAGCCTTTCGGCACGTCCGAAAATCAGCGCCGTTCCCCCTCCTTTAAAAATAGTTTAGGCCATCACATTGCTATGAAATTACTCTCCTTGTCATTAATGAATTATCGAAATATCGGCGAAGCCACGCTATCATTGTCGCCCAATGTCAATTGCATTGTGGGCCATAATGGCATGGGCAAAACCAATATCCTGGATTCCATCTTCTACCTCTCCTTTTGCAAAGGTTATGCCTCTGCCCTCGACGATCGCAACATCAAGCATGGCGAAGATTTCTTTATGATTCGAGGCGATTATCAGCGCGAAGATGGTGGCACAGAGCAGATAAACATCAGCCTGAAACGAGGAGGTCGCAAAAGCGTGAAGCGCGATGAAAAAGCCTACCGACGTTTATCAGAACATTTAGGACGCATACCCTTAGTCCTGATAGCACCAGCCGACGAATATTTAGTGAGAGGCGGTGCAGAAGAGCGCCGAAGGTTTATGGACATGGTTATTGCGCAATACGACAGTTGCTATATCGAAGCACTCAATCGTTATGAAGCCTCGCTCAAGCAACGCAACGCCATGCTGAAAGCCGAACAAGAACCCGATTGGGCGGTAATGGACATCGTTGAGGCCATGATGAGTACCGATGCCGATTATATCTACCAAAAACGACAAGCCTTTATTAAGGACTTCTTGCCCATCTTTCAAATGTTGTACGCACGTTTGTGTGCCACCGACACAGAGCAGGTAAGCGTGGCCTACGACTCGCATTTAGAACGTGGAAACCTTGAAGAGCAATTGCGCACGTGTAGAGATAAAGAGCGCATCGTGGGACACACCCTTCATGGTGTGCATCGCGACGATATTAATTTATTGTTAGGCGGTCATCCTCTGCGCTATGAAGGTTCGCAAGGACAAACAAAAACTTATGTCATTGCAATGAAATTGGCACAATTCCTCTTTCTCAAAGAAAAGGGATGCGGAAGAACGCCCATCTTGCTCCTCGACGATATTTTCGATAAGCTTGATTCAAAAAGAGTCATGAAAATCATGGAATTTGTATCAAGCAACGAAATGGGACAAATCTTTATCACCGATACGAACCGCGAAAACATCGACAAACTCATAGCTGCATCAACATGCGATTATAAATTGTTTGTCGTGGACGAAGGGGTGATAAGCGAAAAATAAAAACCATGGAACGACGAAAAATTGAAAACCTAACCGATGTCCTGCACCGTTTCTTGCGTCATGAGGGGTTGGAAACGCCCTTGAACGAACATCGAGCCGTTGACGTATGGGACGAAATTGTGGGGCCCATGGTTGCACGCTGTTCAAAAGAAAAGAAAATCTATAACCGAAAGTTATTTGTTAAGTTGACCTCGCCAGTGATTCGCCAGGAATTGCAAATGAAACGTAGTTTCTTAGTCAAGGAAATCAATGAAAAAGTAGGGGCAGATGTGATTGAGGAACTCGTGCTGACATAAAAAAGAGAAACGAAAACACACAAGGCGCTGCCGTTTCATATCTTAATGATTCAATCCTCGAAAATAGCATGAACAAAATAGAAACCTTTAGAAAAGCGCTCAACGAACGTAGGTTGCTTTTAGATGGCGCAATGGGCACACTCTTGCAACAACTGGGCTATGTGGAAAAAACGCCAGAGGTGCTCAATGAAAGCCATCCTGAGGTGATTGCAAGTGTGCACCAACGTTATTTAAACGCTGGAGCCGATATCATAACCACCAATACATTCTCGGCCAATAGAATAGCGCTGAAAGATTTAAATTTAGCACACAAAGCCCACGCTTTTGCCAAAGAAGGTGCGATGATTGCCAGAAAAGTGGCTGATGACCACGCTTGCAGAAACAATAAAGCATGCTTTGTGGCGGGAAGTATGGGACCAACCGGATGTAGCTTAACCCTGCAATTAGACCAAACCGTGAGCTTTGACGACATGGCGAGCGCTTATCAAGAACAAGCTGAGGGGTTAATAGCGGGGAGCGTGGATATCTTGCTTCTTGAAACCAGCTTTGACACGCTCAACGTTAAAGCGGCTTTGCAAGGCATGCGCCGAGCCATGAATCAGAGTGGGGTGGAGGTGCCGATATGGGTGAGCATCACCTTAAGCGATGCCACGGGACGCATGTTGGCAGGGCAAACCATTGGCGAGTTCTATCGCGCCATAGAGTGGGCAAAACCGCAAGTCGTGTCCTTAAATTGCGGTATGGGCCCCAAGGCCATGAAACCGTATGTGAAGCAATTGGAAGAGGTGGCACAATGCGCCATAGCCATTTATCCCAATGCCGGATTGCCCAATGACATGGGCGCTTATGAGCAAAGTGCAGCCGATTTTGTTCAGGAGTTGAGCGCGGTGTTGGAAACGCATCGTTTAAACATCGTTGGGGGGTGTTGTGGCACAACCGACGAGCATATAGGCGCTTTGCGCCATTACCTGGATCAGAACGAAGCCCAGCCTCAGGCGAAACCCCATAAGCCCTCAGCACCGAAACAAGAGTTTTACATCGTTGGTGAGCGATGCAATGTTTGGGGGTCTAAAAAGTTCAAAACCTACATTGAGCAAAAGGACTACGAAAATGCCTTGACCATAGCTTGCCAGCAAATAACGCAAGGCGCGAACATCATCGACGTCAATCTTGATGCACCGATGGTTGATGCACGCCAATGCATGAGCGAGTTTCTAAGCTTATTCCCCTCAGAACCCCTATTGGTAGGTGCTGATGTGATGATCGACTCATCCGATTGGGAGGTGGTGAGCACGGCTTTGCGTCAAGTTCAGGGGCGTGTCTTCATCAATTCAATCTCATTAAAGGAGGGCGAGGACATCTTCCTGAAACGAGCCGCCGAGGCCAATGATTTTGGAGCAAGCATTGTGGTTATGGCTGCCGATGAACAAGGTCAGGCGTCAACATACGAGCGAAGAATTGAAATTTGCGAGCGTGCCTACAAACTTTTGGTTGATGGCGTCAATTACCCGCCAGAGCGCATCATCTTCGACCCCAATACCTTTGCGATATGCACAGGCGACGAAGAGCATCGGGCGTATGCCATTGATTTTTTAAACACCACGAAATATCTGCGTGAAAAATTCAAGCACGTGCACATCATTTCTGGCGTGAGCAATATCTCATTTGCGTTCAGAGGCAATGATCGATTGCGCCAAGCCATGCATGCCGTATTTATCGAGCAAGCGCGCTTAAGGGGTATGGATATGGCAATCATCAATCCGCAAGCACCGTTAAATAGTGCGCAAATAGATTCTGTGCTTAAAGCCCTGTTGGACGATGCCATTATTCATGGGCACGATGTGTCGGCGGAGTTGATAGAGTGGAGCGTGGCTCACAAAGAAAGCAATAGTGCAAATCAAACGAAGAACATAATGCCTAAAAGCACAAGCCTTTCACCTCAAGAACAATTGGAAAATTTCGTGATGAAAGGACAAACCTCGCAAGTGCTGGAACCCGTTGAGGATTTGCTTAAGGAGTTTACGCCGCTTCAAATCATTTCCGACCTGCTGATGAAAACCATGGAGAAGATCGGGCAGAAATTTGCATCGGGCGAAATGTACCTTCCTCAAATTTTAAAATCAGCCCAAACCATGAAGCAAGTGGTTGCCTATTTAAGCGAGATGATGGCTCGCGATAAGCAGGAAACCACGCACCAGCCGCTTGTGCTCTTAGCTACCGTTGAGGGCGATGTGCACGATATCGGCAAGAATATTTGCGCAACGGTGTTAAGTTGCAACGGATTTGAAGTCCTTGATTTAGGCGTGATGGTGAAAACTCAGGATATTATAGCGCAAGCTAAGGCGCACAAGCCAATGATGATTGGATTAAGCGGGTTGATCACACCTTCCTTGGCACACATGGAGGACGTGGCAAGCAAACTTCAGGAAGAAGGCTTGAGCATCCCCTTATTCGTGGGCGGCGCCACAACCTCAGCATTGCATACGGCGCTAAAACTTTCGCCGCTTTATCAAGGCCTGGTGTGCTGGACCAACGATGCATCGCAATTGGCGGTCAAAGCACTAAAACTCTTGAATGAAAAAGAACGCAATGAACTTTGTGAAAAAACGCAACAAGAGTATATCACGATACGCCAACAACATCAAGTTAAAAAGCTCGCCTCTATTGAAGAAGCAAGAGCACACAAACTCAATCTGTATTAAGCTATGGATAAAAAAATAATGCTATCGCTCATCATGTTCCTGATGGCATCAACTTGTGGCGCATTTGTGAAGATCAATAACGGGAGATTTTCTGACAACGATAAGGACATCACAATTCTTGGCGTAAACCTTAACATGGAAGATTGCACCAAGGATATGTTTAAGGCCGTGAGCGCTTGGCATTTTAATGCCGTTCGGGTTGAGGTCAAAAACGTTGACCAATTGCCACAATTGTTTAAGTGGGCAAAGAAATATGACTTGTATTTGCATTTGACTATTGATGCAAAGATTGACATTAACGAATTAAAACCCTTCATTAAGCGCAAAGAACTTTTGGCTTGGGAGGTGGAAACATTACCTCAAGCCCAGAAACTAAACGACCTGGACGAGAATCATCTTATCGCCATCTCGGTAAAGTATCAAAACAAACCTCAGAATACACTCAAACAAGAGGAACACGCACCGATTATTGATTTTATCACGCTTAATCTTTTGCCCATCGACTTTGGTTGGGTGGCACCCACCAACTTGCATTTTGGATTGAAGCACGCTTTCCTGAACACCACAATGTTGCTCAATGAATTAGGACGCATGGCAAAGCAACTGAACAAACCAATGGTAGTGACATCATGTGCGTATCCGAGGAATAAGATGTTTCGCTTTGAGGGAAGCGAAGCCAATAATAGAGAAGCCTATTTCGCCACGGTACAATCATTCATGAATCAGCAAAGCGATTCCGACGTGAAGATAGCCGCATGTTTCTTTTCGCAATGGCGATTAAATGATTCGGAAATGACCAACGAAATGCCTCAACCGAATGCTTCTTATTCAATATATCCAAGCGATAATAATTTCCTGAATATCGCTCGTTAAAATTTAGAGTTTTTTTGACAAATAGATAATTATGAAAACGATCAATTGGGGATTCATCGGTTGTGGTGAAGTGACAGAGAAAAAAAGCGGACCAGCGTTCTCAATGGTGAGCGGTTCTAATGTTGTGGCGGTGATGAGTCGAAGCGCAGAAAAGGCAAAGTCGTATGCCGAACGTCATCACATCAAGCATTGGTACACAGATGCGCAAGCATTGCTTGACGATCCACTCGTCAATGCCGTTTATATTGCCACGCCACCCTCAACGCATGCCACCTTTGCGATAATGGCCATGAAAGCCGGCAAACCGGTTTATATTGAAAAGCCAATGGCGGCCAATTATGAGGATTGTTGCCGCGTAAATCGTATTTCCGAAAAGTGTGGCGTGCCCTGTTTCGTGGCATACTACCGTAGATATTTGGATTACTTCAAAAAAGTTAAGCAAATGGTAGATGAAGGGCGAATTGGAAATGTGATTAACGTACAGATCCGTTTTGCCGTACCGCCACGCGATTTGGACTATAATTCAAAAAACTTGCCTTGGCGCGTACAAGCCGATATAGCGGGAGGAGGTTATTTCTACGATTTGGCTCCACACCAGATTGACTTGCTTCAGCAGATGTTTGGACCGATTATTGAAGCAGAGGGCTATACCGCCAATCGAGGAGGATTGTACGAAACAGAAGATAGCGTGAGTGGATGCTTCCGCTTTGCGAATGGCGTGCCAGGGTCGGGCAGTTGGTGTTTTGTGGCGCATGAGTCAGCACGAGAGGATCGTGTGCAAATTATTGGCGACAAGGGTTCTTTAAGTTTTTCGGTATTCACCTATCAACCCATTTTGTTGCATACCGAAGAAGGCACCTCGGAATTCATTATTCCTAATCCGCCTTACGTGCAATTGCCCTTAATTCAAAACGTCGTGGAGCATTTGCAAGGTAATGCGATTTGTTCGTGCGATGGAATTAGTGCTACATCCGTAAACTGGGTCGTCGATAGAATTTTAGGTAAAATTTAAAGCCATAAAGCGGTGGCATCATAGGGGAGCACAAGTGATATTCCTAAATCCCAAACACGCATACCAAACCTTAGTTAGTCAAGTAATCAATCAATTATTCACGTGAAAATTAATCCTTTCCTTTACTCTTTTACCCTTGTATTCTTGATTTCAGGAAAGCTTTCTGCCATCAATTTACAAGAACCAGACACCCTTAAAAGTACAACTTTTATGGGCGACCTTACGCAAGGTATTGAGCGGGTGGCAGAGAATGTCGTGCAGGACGTTAAGCGGAAAGTAAAGGATTTGGACGAATACGACAAGAATTACATCGAGCCCAATTATTACAATTATGCCGCCATGTTGCAAAACACGAACTATTGGCAACAATACCGATTTACGGCGGAAAATGAAAAGGGGCAATTGCAAAGTATCAATATTTCGCCCCGACCAGCCTTTAAAGTCGGGCCGTATTTTGGTTGGAGATGGTTGTTCTTAGGCTATACAATGGACGTTTCAAATTTTGGTCAAGCTAAGAAAAATACTGAATTTAACCTTGCCCTCTATAGTGCAAAAGTGGGATGCGATTTGATTTACATCAAAAACAAGGCTGATTTTAAAATTGGGAATATCTCGGGTTTTGATGGGCTTCGAGATGATGCTTTTAATGGTTATGATTTTGATGGCATGAAGTCGTATTCAACGATGGTTAATGTGTACTACGTTTTTAATAACCGCCATTTCTCATATCCAGCCGCCTATGCCCAGAGCACGGTGCAACGCATCAGTGCGGGTTCGTTTATCTTGGGTTTGCGCTACGACCATCACAAAATGTACTTTAACCATCTCTATTTGCCTTATGATTTGCGCTTTGACAATCAAGGCAATGAGCGACTTTTTCCCGAACTCAAAACCGATCGCATTAAATATTACAACATCGGGGTGAGTTTTGGTTATGCCTACAATTGGGTGCCATGCAAGAACTTGTTGCTTAATATATCGCTTATGCCTGCTTTGGGGTATAAGAAAACCATAGGGGAACCGTGGGACAAGGAAGTGCTCATCAACGATGTGCGCTCGTTAAACATTGATTTTACAGGGCGTGCCGCGTTGGTGTGGAACAACTCAAAATACTTTGCAGGCACTTCATTTGTGACCTATGGTTATGGGTATAAGAAAGCATCGTTCAATTTCAGAAACTTTATTAGCTATTTGAACTTTTACGTAGGGTTTAACTTTAACCGTAAAAGTCAGTACCGAAAATAATAAAATAGCGTGTAGATCATTGCATCGGAGGAAGTGTTGCAAATCTACACGCTATATTATTTTTGAATTATCGCCAATGTAAGCTTGTAAAGCTTGAAAACAAAAAGGTTAGGTTGGTGGCTCAGCAGGTTTCGCTTCATAGCGGGGAGCCATGGCTTGAGTAGGGCGGCGGCAAGGCCTTTCAGCTTCAATTGGTTTAGTTTCCTTAATGTGCGTCCAAGCTTTGTTTGTTGTTTGTAAGACTCGGGCAGTGTGGCAAAGGACCTTAGCGAGGCTTCCGTTTTCATAACAAACACATCATTGGCATCTATCCCTAAGTGCAGGAGCGGATTGTCAAGATGCAGGATGCGAGCGCCGCGTGCCTTTAATTCCAAACCGAGAAGCACGTCCTCATATCCGTATTCCTTAATGCTGGTGTTGAAACCAATGGCTTTAATGACGCTTTTCTTGGCAAAGAAATTAAACGTTGTGAATCGATCATAGGGCGCTTTGTTGCGCACGTTTACCGCGCGTTGGGGCATCGCTGCCCATTCATATTTAAACCGTAATTCATGTCCCTTCAGGACCTCTTTGGGGTTCATCAAATCGCCACACAAAACATCGGCTTTCGTCCGGCATCGCCAATAGTGGGCTAAAAAATCATCCTTGATGACCTCAGCATCATCGTCAAGCATTAATATCCATTCGCCGTGTGCCAAGTCTGTCAATAAATTTCTTACGGCCGAGCGACCGGCGTTCGTCTCCAAACACACATATTGCAATGCCTCGTGGCTTTTAGCCAATTGCGCTATTTTGTGTGTCGCATCTCTATGGCTTGAAGCATCGTCAACAACGATGATTTCATATTGAAAATCATCATATTTTAAACTTAAACCCTCGGCTTGTTGCAATAAATCGCCAATGAGTTTTGAGCAATCAAAATTGTATGTGGGAATAAGAATGGAAAGCATAGGGAAATGATGTGCTTTTTAGGGTAAAGCAATTCACCTTGTAAGCTTTAGTTTTCAAAAAATAGAACAAAATTTATAAAATATCTAAAAAATATTCTTTTTTTATTGTTAAATAAACTCAAAAGCCTGTGTGTTTATATATTTGCACTGATTTTTTTATAAAACAAAACAAAATTACTAACATTTTTTTATTTATGGTAACTAAAGCTGGTGAACTTGCTGGTAAAATTTGGACTGCACTAAGCGAAAAGGGTCAGTTAACAGGTAAAGAACTCAAGAAAGAAGTTAAGGCTAAGGCTGAAAAGGATCTTTACTTAGGTTTGGGATGGTTGCTTCGTGAAGACAAAGTAGAAATCTCTGAAGTAGAAAAAGACATCGTTGTAACACTCAAGTAAATCATTTTGATTTGAGTGCGTAAATTGCGATTTATGTACAAAATAAAAAGGGCTCAAGTAATTTTGAGTCCTTTTTTGTGTTTTTATTTGATTCGTTCCAAATTAACAACCTTGTCGCATATGTCAAGAAGCGCAAGGCGATGGGTGATAAAGAGGATTGTTTTGTGGTTAAAGTGTTGCGCCAGATTCGTGATAATTTGTTTCTCGGTTTCGGCGTCAAGGGCAGATGTCGCTTCATCAAAAATCAGAATCGGTGCATTTCTCAAAATGGTGCGTGCGATGCAAATGCGTTGCGCTTGCCCCTCGGAAAGACTATGGCCGCCTTCGCCGCACGTGGTGTTAAGGCCTTTAGGCAAATCCAGCACAAAATGTGCGTGAGCCATTTTTAATGCATTGATGATTTCTTCCTTTGAGGCTTTAGGATTGGCCATTTGCATGTTCTCCAAAATCGTTCCGCTCATCAAAGTGTTCCCTTGTGGAAGGTAGGCAAAGTTTATTCTCGTGGATGCCGAAATTTGAATCGAATTGTTTTGGTTGTACAAGCTTATATGTCCTGATTTCGGATGAATGAGTGCCAAAAGCAAGCGGATCAATGTCGTCTTCCCACTTCCGGTTTGCCCGAGTATCGCAATCTTTTCGCCGGGATTGATGTTTAAGCTGAAATCATTGATTGTGGGGCGGTGGTTGTCTTCGTAGGTGAAACTCAGGTTTTCAATACGAATGCCAAGTTGCCCCTCCATGATCTCTTCATCTGTCGATACTTTGGGCATCTTTTGAAGTTCATCCAAACGGTCAACTGAAGTCGCTATATTGATAAACGTTGGCACATAGTGCGCTAATGAACGTATCGGCGATTGTATTTGTCCTACGAGCTGAATAAACGCAATCATTGAACCATACGTTATGGCACCTTCATAAAGATTAAGGGTGCCCCATACAAAGGAAACGAAATAACCTGTGGCAAATCCAAAATTGAGCAATGTTGCCGTGAGCGACGTGTAGATCGTTTTGTGTCTTATTTGCGCTTCAAGTTGTTGTTGGTTGTTTTCAACGTTGTTCACTATAAGGCGATTAGCCAAGAGCGTTTTAATGACCAAAATGTGTTGAAGCGATTCTTGAAAAATACTTTGAATTTTACTTTCCGTTTGCCTTACCTGGTGCGTTATGCTTCGCAATTGTTTGACAAAAACCCTTGAGATTAAATAGAAGATGGGTAGAAGAAACAAAATGATGATCGCCAGGCGGCTGTCCATCACGTAAAGCATGGCGAACGCCCCTATCAGCTTGGCGATGGTGGTGATGAAGCTTGGGGCTTGCTCCACAATGAATTTTGTGATCTCAACGGTGTCCTTTTGTATGCGATTGGTGATGTCGCCCGTATGGAATTTTTTAAGCATCGCCCAATCCGTGTTGAGGATTTGTGTGTATATCTTGCGTTGCATGCGGTTCAACGCCCCAACGCCTAACGTTGCCGTAATCCATCGGTGGGCAATGCCTAAGGCTATTTGCGTGAGCATGATGCCCGCCAGCAACACGATCGAGGTGGTAAGGTCCATGGTGTGGTTCACCTTTGTGGCGATGTCTATTGTTAATTTCGTAAGCCACACGAATAAGAGATCGGCTCCCACTAAAAATAACCCCAGGCTGATATTTAGAAATGCATGCTTACGAAAACCCTTGCTTGTTTTCCAAAGCCAGTCGAATATCCTGGTTGATTTATGAAAGTTCATGAGTTGTTGGATTATAAGGCTTTTTAGCCAAGTTTCAAGACCGAAGTATTAGGGTGGGGCAGGTCGGAAATGCTATTCCTGGCTTTGTCTTAACCCCCAGCCCATTTTGTTTCTCAGCGTGTCGTAGAAGTTTTGATGCTCCAATCTCACCACGCCAATGGTGTGTGGTGCTTTTTTGATGTAAATGGGCGTTCCGCTGGGCAGGCTCTGACTTCGTCCGTCGATCGACAATAAGAAATTGTTGGTTCGGCTTTCGATGTTGAGCTCTATTTCCACATCATCGGTCAGCACCAGGGGTCGCGTGTTTAAGCTATGCGACGCCACGGGGCTTAAGCAAAGGGTGCGCGAGGTTGGTGCCAGGATCGGTCCGCCCACCGAAAGCGAATAGCCCGTTGAGCCCGTTGGGGTTGTTACGATCAGCCCGTCGGCCACATAGTCGTTTAAGCAAACGTCGTCGATCTTGGCTTTGATGTGAATGAGCGAGGAGTTGTCGTGCTTTAGAATGGCCACTTCGTTCAGGGCGTAGGGATTGTCGCTAATGGGCGTATTGTTCCTGGTTTGCGCAACGATTGTGGTGCGCTTCTCAATTCGGTATTTGCCGGCATACAAAAGGTTTAAACCCTCACTGATATTGTTTAGCGAAATCTCTGTCAAGAAGCCCAAATGCCCGGTATTAATGCCTAATATCGGAATATCCTTCCCCTCCACCAGGGCAGCCGCTTTTAAGAAGGTGCCGTCACCTCCAATCGACAAACAAAAGTCCGCTTCAAAATTACCATCCGTAAATGGAGTTATATCAACGGCGTCAATATCCAACTCATGTTTTATGAATTCCAAAAAATTGGTTTCAGCCGTGATGGTCATTGACGTGTTGCGCAAGCTTTTGATCACCTCTGCCAAATATTTGCTCTTTTCAGCTTGGTGTATATGCCCTATTAATGCGATTTTCATGCCTATATTAACAAAAAATAACCTGTTTCAAATAATAAATTTGTATTTTTGCAACAAATAATTATTTCGCAAAAGTAACAAATTATAGTATAATGACAAAATTGTCTGTTAATATCAACAAAATTGCAACGCTCAGAAATGCGCGTGGCGGCAATAATCCAGATTTAATCAAGGCAGCGCTCGATTTGGAAGCCATGGGCGCACAGGGCATTACCGTACATCCCCGCCCCGATGAGCGCCACATTCGCTATGCCGACGTGAGAGCCCTTCGCCCACTCCTGCACACGGAATTCAACGTTGAGGGCTATCCTTGCGATGATTTTATGAATTTGGTGCTGGAAGTAAAGCCAGACCAGGTGACACTCGTGCCTGATAAACCCGATCAAATTACTTCAAATTCTGGTTGGAACACTAAAGAACATTTAGACTTTTTAACCTCAATCGTGAAGCGATTGCACGAGGTAAATATTCGTGTGAGCATATTTGTTGATCCTGATTGCGAGATGGTCAAGTATGCCAAACTGTGTGGTGCAGATCGTGTAGAACTTTACACAGAACCTTATGCAGCACAATATGCGCAAAACCGTGATCAAGCCATACAACCCTATGTTTTAGCCGCTAAGTGTGCTTGCGAATACGAGCTTGACGTAAATGCAGGCCACGACTTAAGCCTGGAAAACTTGAAATATTTTGTACAAAATATTCCTCAACTCAAGGAAGTTAGCATTGGTCATGCATTGATTTGCGATGCTTTGTATTTGGGGTTAGAAAAAACAGTTAAGGCCTATTTATTGCAGTTGATGGAGTAGAATGGCTTATTAAAGAACACACAAAAAAACTGAACACACTTACTTTATGGTACATCTTTTTCTTGCTAATGGTTTTGAGGAAATTGAGGCTTTAGCGACATTAGATATTCTGCGCCGTGCTAATATAGAGGTAAATACAGTTTCTATTTCTGGAGCGCGCATGGTTAAGGGTGCCCATGGCATTAGTGTTAAAGCTGATGCTATCTTTAGAAAGGGCGAAACAGAGATGAGCGATTGCATTATTTTACCAGGTGGCATGCCTGGGGCTGAAAACTTACGAATGCATGAGGGACTTCGCCGTACGCTTAAGGTTCAATCAAAGCGAGGTGGGTATATAGCAGCAATTTGTGCTTCGCCAGCTGTTGTTTTAGGTAGTTGTGGCTTATTGAATGGCAAACGTGCCACTTCATATCCAGGCACAGAGCAAATAGAGCATAACGCCAATTACGTTAATGACGGAGTGGTAGTGGATGCTAATATTATTACTGCAAAAGCTCCAGGATGCACATTTGATTTTGCCTTTAAAATTGTAGAAGCACTTAAGGGCATTGACGAAGTGAATAGGGTGAAACAAAATATGTGTTTAAAGATGTAATCATTCACTTCTTCATCCATTAACAATTATAAAGAAGGTTCAGCTTAGTTTCCAACAAGGAGTGGAAATCTAAACTGAACCTTTTTTTGTTTTAAAGAGAAATAAGAGGGCTGACTGATTTGGTGATTGATTCGTAGCAACCCTTTTCTCTATTTTTAAATGAACGAGGCTTGCTGGTTAGAATGTATGCACAAACAATCCGCTGCGCAGTTTGGGTTCAAACCATGTGGCCTTAGGGGGCATGATTTCGTTGGCGTCGGCAATGGAGATGATTTGCTCCATGCTTACGGGGTAGAGCGCGAGCGCTAATTTCATCTCGCCGCTGTCAACGCGTTGCTTTAACGTTGCCAAGCCGCGCAGACCGCCCACGAAGTCGATGCGCTTGTCGCTTCGCAGGTCCCGAATGCCGAGCAACTTATCTAAAATCAGTCGGCTTGAAATATCCACATCGAGGTTGCCAATGGGGTGGCTGGGATCGTAGGTTCCTGGCTTAGCTTTGAGCGCATACCACGCGCCATCAATGTACAACGAGAACTCATGCAATTGCTGGGGCTTATAAATGGTTTCGCCCTTCGCGTTGATATCAAAGTCTAGGGCAAGGGCATCGAGAAACTCTTGGGTGGTGAGTCCGTTTAAGTCAGCTACCAAGCGGTTGTAATCAAGAATGGTGAGTTGCTCAGAGGGGAAGCACACTGCCATGTAGTAGTTGTACTCTTCAAGGCCCGTGTGGCCAGGGTTCTGCTTTGCCAATTCATCGCACACGCGTGCTGCTGCTGCTGATCGGTGGTGCCCATCAGCGATATACATGCTTGGCATGCTCTGGAATTGCTCAGTGATGGTTTGAATGTCCTTTTCATCGCTTACAACCCAAAACTGATGGCGGAAACCATCGATGGTGGCGATAAAATCGTATTCAGGCGTGGTGCTGGCATACTTCAGCGCGAGTTGCTCAAGAATGGCCTGCGTCTTATACGCCAAGAACACGGGACCGATTTGCGCGCGGGTGGCGAGGATGTGCTTCATGCGGTCGTCCTCCTTGTCGCGTCGCGTCAGTTCGTGCTTTTTTATTTTCCCAGACATGTAGTCGCTTGCATGGCAACAAACGACCCATCCGTATTGGGTTTTCCCGTTCATGGTTTGTGCATACAGATAGTAGTTTTCCTTGCTGTCGGCCACAAGCCATTGCTCGGCAATGAATTTCTCGAGTTGCTGACGTGCTGCATCATATACGCGCGGATCGGTGTCGGACGTGCCTGGCTCAAGGTTTATCTCCGGCTTATTGACGTGATACATCGACATGGGGTTGCCCTGAGCCTCAATGCGTGCTTCTTCAGAATTAAGCACGTCGTAAGCCCGGCATTCCACCTTCTCCACTAAATGCTTTGGCGGACGCAGCGCCGCGAATGGTTTTATCTTCATGATTGGGGTTTTTGTTCTTTAATCAGGGGGTGGCAATGACGAGGGGTGGTGCATGCTTAGTTCACCTGGAAACGCGTGCATCCCGTAGCAAAGAAATTCACAATCTGCTTTGCTGCCGCAAATCCCGCATTGGCATTGGCCTCGGCGGTTTGCGCGCCCATCTTTTTGGGGGTCGTGAAATATTGCGTGCCCAATTCAAGCATGTCGGCATGGTTGTCGGGCATGATGTCAGTGATGTAGCGCAGGTCGGGGCGTTCTTTCATCACGCTGAGTATTTGCTCCTCGTCCATGATTTCCTTTCGGGCGGTGTTGATAACGATGCCGCCTTTAGGCATCGATGCGAGCAGCTTGCCGTTGATCGAGGCCTTGGTGTCGGGCTTTAAGGGGATGTGAAGCGACACGACGTCGCATTTTTCAAACATTTCTTCCTTCGACACGATGCAGTGGTGACCAGCAGCGTCGATGTTGTCGCGACGGCCAAAGGCGTCGTAGGCATACACATCCATGCCAAAGCCATTAGCCAGCGTGCCAACGTGCTGAGCCACATGGCCGAAACCAAGCAGACCCAATTTCTTGCCCTTGAGCTCCGTGCCTGCCTTTCCCGAGAATTGCGAGCGAACGTTGAAAAGCAACATCGCAAACACCAGCTCAGCCACGGCATTGGCGTTCTGCCCAGGCGTGTTCATCACCACAATACCTCGGCTCTTGGCTGCGGCAAGGTCAACATTGTCGTAGCCCGCACCAGCGCGGACAACGATTTTCAAATCCGGAGCGGCGTCCATGACTTCGGCATCAATCACGTCGGAGCGGATGATTATGGCATTCGCGTTTTTCACGGCTTCCAGCAGTTGTTTCTTCTCGGTATATTTTTCGAATAAAACGAACGTGTGGCCAGCGGTTTCCACTATATTCCTGATGCCCTCGACTGCTTTGGGTGCAAAGGGCTTTTCTGTTGCAACTAAAATATTCATAGCGTGTGTGGCATTTGGCGCCCACGGCGTTTAGCTAACGTGCGCGGCTCTTTTCCCGAACCGCCTAAACGCCGTGTGCGTTCTTTGGTCTAATGTAAAGATTCGTATTCCTTCATGACTTCAACAAGGGCTTTCACGCCTTCCAGGGGCATTGCATTGTAGCAACTTGCTCGGAAGCCGCCCACGTCGCGGTGTCCCTTAATGCCAACCATGCCCTTTTGCTGTGCAAAGGCCAGAAAATCCTGTTCCAAGTCCTTATACTCATCGTTCATCACGAAACAAATATTCATGAGTGAACGGCTGTCGGCTTGCGCAGTGCCCTTAAAGAGCTTGTTTCGGTCGATTTCAGCATATAAAAGTGCTGCTCTTTCTTCAGCGCGCTTCTGCATTTCCGCCACGCCGCCTTCGCGCTTAATCCATTTGAGCGTTTGCAGGGCGCAATAGATGGGTACTACGGGAGGGGTGTTAAACATCGAGCCCTTTGAAGCATGAGTTCTGTAGTCCAACATCGTGGGGATGTGGCGCGACACCTTACCCAGGATTTCGTCCTTAACAATTACAAACGTCACGCCAGCCATACTCAAATTCTTCTGCGCACCGCCATAAATAAGTGCATACTTAGATACATCGATAGGGCGTGAGAATATATCAGACGACATGTCTGCTACAACAGGAACTGGGCTGTCGAGGTCTGTGCGCAATTCTGTGCCGTAGATTGTGTTATTTGTTGTGATATGCAAATAATCTGCATCTGTAGGGATATCGAATGTTTTAGGCACGTATGTATAGTTGCTTTCAGCAGATGATGCTACTTCCACTACTTCTCCAAAAGCTTTGGCTTCCTTAATGGCTTTTTTAGCCCAAACGCCCGTGTTTAAGTATGCGGCTTTCTTTTCCAATAAATTCATTGGCACCATAGCAAATTGCAAACTTGCTCCGCCACCAACAAATAAAACGCTATATCCTTCAGGGATGTTAAGCAACTCTTTGAATAAATCTTGTGCTTCATCCATTACAGCTTGGAAATCCTTTGTGCGGTGTGAAATTTCCATCAAAGAAAGGCCCATGCCGTTAAAGTTTACACATGCTTCAGCAGTTGCTTTCATAACCTCATCTGGAAGAATAGATGGACCTGCACCAAAATTATACTTTTTCATAGGATTGGAATTGATTGTTAATGTCTTGTTTGATAAATGATAAATGAGAGAGATACGTCAGAGAAAAGCGCTTAGAAGGTTTCGGGAACCTACGCTTTGTTTGCTCTATTTCGTACCCTTTTATTTTTATTGCACTTCAAAAATATGATTTTACATTCACCCAGCAAAATTAATTTTGGAAAAATACATTAAAGGTGTGTTTTTTTGTTTAAAGCGCTTCTTTGCTTTTTAAGTAATCATTATTGATATTGTGCGCTGGTGCTGATTTTGTATGCGCATTTATTGATAATTATTGGCGTCTGGCAAACGCCTCTAATGCTAAGCATATAATGTTGTTCGATTTGTATGAACTCCGCAATTTGCATCATGCCCCTGAACCCTTGCTTGCCGACTGAAAGCAAAAAGTGCATAAGCCATTAGCTCAGCTTGCCGCCCAGGGTGGGGCTTATATATAAAAAAGTAAACGACATGATGTTTGCCGAATGGCCGTCATTGATAATGGCTCGGAAATAAAAAAGAGCCGAATGCCAGGGGCTTCAGCTCATTTGGGTTGAAAATGATATACGATACAAATGTTGGTTTTGGTTATGGTTCACTCTCCGATTTTGAAAAAAACTAAATGCTGATCTTGTTTTTGCTTAAAAATGTGCTTTGCTTGTTAGTTTTTCAAATTGAGGTATAATGATTTTGCCGCGCTTCAATTCCAGTACTTGCTCTTTTTCGAGTTGATGTAACATCTTGCTTGTGTTGAGACGAGATATGTTTAGGATATCTGCCAATGTTTGTAGTTTTATGACTATTTCTTTGTATCCATTTTTGTTGGTGAATTGGCGCTCAAGAAAATAAATGAAGTTTTGTTCTGGGGTGAACTTGGTGTATCTTGTTATGCTTTTACTGTGGGCAATGTGGCACAAGTAATTGAGTATGGATATTCGGAATGTTGTGAAATCAATGAGGCGCGTTATTAAATCATGCTTTGTGATGCCGAGCAATTGAACTTCTGTGGTTGCTTGAATGGTGTGGGATACATAAGGTTGTGGGCCAAACATGCATTCTGGGAAAAGTACACTTGGCGCTTGAAGCGTTTCGATAAATTCAATGCCACATGGTTCGGTGTGCTTTATTTGCAGTGTGCCTTGCAGGAGGAATATGAGGTGGTTTGCTTTTTGACCTTGAGTGAGGAGGGTGGAGTGAATCGGCTCGCTTATGAATTCTACCTTTACGCTTTCAATGATTTTTATAAGTTCTTCTCTGCTTAGTCCTTGAAAGAGGGGCAACAGTAGGAGGCGATCAAAAATGCTATTTGTGTTCATAGGGAAAAGTGGGTGTTCCTCCAAGAAGAAGTAGGTGTGATGGGGCTACTGTGTGTTGTTCTTTATTTACCAAAGCCTTGACTCATATAGGTTTTTATACTGTCGTTTTCGCGATAGATGAAGTAGGCGGAAATGCTGTCGCTATGCACAGATATGGTTTGTTTGGCTTTGTCTATACCCATGACCATGAAAGCGGTTGCAAAGGCATCGGCCATGGCACAGGATGGGGCAAAGACGGTGGCAGAGAGGAGGCTGTGTTGAACGGGTTGAGCCGTATGGGGGTCTATGGTATGGGCAATGACTTGTCCGTCGGTGGTGACGTAATAGTTACGGTAGTTGCCGCTCGTTGCCATGGCTTTGTTTGTGACGTTGATGATCTTGTTGTAAGTGGAGCTTTCGGGGTCTTGAATGCCTATTTTCCATGGAAGTCCTTGGGCGTTGTGCCCTTGTGCTATAATTTCGCCGCCAATTTCAATAAGGTAGTTTTTGACGTTGTGCTTTTTCAAATAGGTTGATATCACGTCAACTCCGAAGCCTTTAGCTATGGCGCTAAAGTCAATCATCATGCGAGGGTCTTCTTTGAATAGGCGACCATCTTCGGTTATTTTGATGCGTTGGTAACCGATGATTTGTTTGAGGCTATCTATCACTTCTTGGGTCATTTTTTCTTGGTTATTAAACCCAAATCCCCAAGCATTGACGGCTGGTGCTACGGTGCAGTCGAACGCGCCATTGGTTTGCTGAGATATCCACTGGGAAAGCAAGAATATTTCGTTTACAAAATCGTCGATGGTGTCGGTTTGGTTTTGATTGATTTTATAAAGGGTGCTTTCCTTGTTAAACATCGATAATGAGGCATCTACTTTTTTTAATTGTTCGTGAAGTTCTTGCCCCATGTTTTTTGAGGCTTGATAAACGATTTTGTAGCTTGTGCCAAATATATGTCCTGTGTTTTCTTGATATGCGATTTGCGCCTCGGCTTGGTTGCGTTTTAAGATAAAAAAGGTTGCTACAATTAGAAAAATAAGGAATATAGCTTTTAATATATTTTTTGTCATATATTTGCTTTTGTCGGTATTAGAAAATGTGTGTTATTTTCTTGAAAAATCGATGATGAGGTTGAATGATCCACCTAACGTGCCGTTTTTATTTGTGCCATATCCAGGCACATACCATGGCTTGCCTATTTGGCTTGATTTTTCAGCAATTCCGGTTTTGTATTTAAGATTCCAATTTAAGTGAATCATTTTCCATATTCGCGTTTCAAGGCCAAAAATTATTTCTACCCAATGTTTTGAGCCGTGAAGGTTGTTCATGGAGTAGGGTACAGATGTTCCCCAATTGGGGTCAATGACATTGGGGCCATTGATGCTGTAATCGTATGATGAGAATCCATAGCGAATGCCACCAAAAATGTAGTTGTATGCATTCTTGTTTTTTGCAAAATTTATATCAACGCCCAAGCGATAATAGGGGGATTTTACTTGGTAGTTTATGAATGTGTCATCATTGGTGTGGTTGGATTTTCCTATACCTATTTCAAATATTGGGAAATAGGTCTTATGTAGGTTTAATCTTGTTGAAATCTCGTATTGACTCCACGAAACGAATCCTTTTATGACGGGATTTAATAAATCAACGCCCACTGAAAACCCATTCAATAGTGGAATGCCATTGTATTTTTCTAATGCGGTTCGGGCTTCTTCTTTGGATGCGTATGATCGTGACGCTTTAGTCTTTAAAGAGTCTGTTGATGTAAACGTGGTGCTTGCCACGCTTTGCATACACAGGCCACTAAAAATCAGTGCGTAGATATATTTGTAGATTGGTTGTATTTTCATAATCAACTAAAGCGCGCTTAATGGTTACACTGTCTATTGATGAAGGAAATGAAGAATTTTTTTGATTTCGCCATGTCACTGACGTGATGGTGTGAAAAAATGAAGCAGGGCAATCAATTGATTGAAAATGTGGATGGTTGATGTGCGTTACGATGAGTGTGTCGATTGCTTTGTTTTCCCAAGCATCAGAGAATTTGAATAAAAATGTATCAACCTCGGCTGCGATTTTTAAAGGCAAACAAAAGTTGCTGATGCCTTGTGCCTGGTTTAGCAAAATGGTGTCCCTGTTCATGGGGGTTATAGTTAGCGGTGTGGTAAGCGTGTGTTTTTCTCCTGTAGTCATATTTTTTAAATCGCATGTCATTACCACAACCGAGTCAAGTGGGCATTCCACTTCTGAGCAGCTCCATGATAAAAGCACGGCGTGGATCGCAAAGAGCTGAAGGAGAAATTTTTTGATTTTCATACAGGTTCTTTAAAAACTCTTTTCAATTTGGTAATTATTTCTGTTTTCTGCATTGCGACTAATGAGTTCGCCCAAAAATCCTGCCACGAACAATTGTGTGCCCAAAATCATCATGGTCAAGGCGATGTAGAAATAGGGTGATTCAGTAACTAAACGTGCGGGGGTGTGGCTGCATAAATCAATTAATTTATCGACGCCAACGATGACGCAAGCCACGAAGCCAAAGAAAAACATGAGTGTGCCTACGAACCCAAATACGTGCATGGGTTTTAAGCCAAAGGAGTTGAGGAAATAGAGCGACAGCAAGTCAAGATAACCGTTGACGAAGCGATTAAGTCCGCCAAATTTGGTGGTGCCAAACTTCCTGGCTTGGTGCTGAACCACTTTTTCGCCAATCTTATTGAAGCCTGCATTTTTGGCTAAGTAAGGAATATAGCGATGCATTTCGCCATAGACTTCAATGTTTTTCACAACTTCATGACGATAGGCTTTGAGGCCGCAGTTGAAATCATGCAGATTGTTGATGCCGCTAACCTTGCGTGCGGTGGCATTGAAGAGCTTCGTGGGGATTGTTTTTGAAAGGGGGTCGTAGCGCTTTTGTTTGTAGCCGCTCACAAGATCGTAGCCCTCTTCGGTAATCATGCGGTAAAGTTCGGGAATCTCGTCGGGCGAGTCCTGAAGATCGGCGTCCATCGTGATCACTACTCGCCCTGTGGCTGCTTTAAAACCACAATAGAGCGCGGGCGACTTGCCGTAGTTTCGGCGAAATTTAATGCCGTGCACGTGGTCGGGGTCTTTTTGAGCGAGGTCTTCTATAACAGCCCAACTGTTATCGGTTGATCCGTCGTTGATAAAGAAGATATTATATGAAAATCCATGTTCTTTCATTACTCGCGAAATCCAAGCATGGAGTTCTGGAATGCTTTCGTCTTCGTTGTATAAAGGTACAACAATTGAAATGTCGTGGGTGTAATTTGTATTCATAAATTTGATGTGTTTATATCTTGAAGAATGACATTTTTTTTAGCTTTTATGTTCTTCTTGTTATAAAGGCTACTAACAAAGAGAATAGCGGAGCCCATACGAGGTTGGTGTTTATAACCATTAAGGCATAAAATGAAGGGGGGATTGTTTTGAGGTTTTTGATTGCGTCTTCTAAACTGACACCATTAAGCGCTAAGTGCAGGTCTTGATCTAAGCCTGTTTGTTGCATGGCTTCAATAAAAGCGGGATCTTGGATTTGCATTAAGTAGCTGTCAAGCAATTGCCCATGATCAAAATGGCCCATGTAAATGTAAAGTGCCAGAGCTTGCCATAGCGATGCATAAAATAGCATTAAAAACGTGTGTAAAAAGCCTTGCGTTAACGTAAAGGTCTTTTGAGGGAGTAGTTCCTTGCGGTATTTATTGGTTAGGAAATAAATACATATGGGAGTAAGGCAAAACATGAGCAAACTGATCAAAAACGCTTGTCCAGAAATGACACAATAGATGAAAGATAGACTATTGACGATATGCCATATTCCCATTAAAAGTCCATGTTGCATGGCATAAGCATTGATTTGGGAAAATGAATAGGCCCGTTTGTTATAGGTGTTCATTGATACTTTGCAGTTTTATTATGATTTTTTTGTGTCAACTAAAAATAAAACATATGATACGTATTGACAACATTCTGCAAATTTAGTTATAAAAATGTTTATAACATTAATGTGTGGGTGATAAATGAGGCTGGAGTGGGTTGTGTTTATGCAATTTAGGCTTGAAGTGTTTCGGTGGCGTGTTTTGTGCGCGTTTTTTATATGATTGGTGTTGGGTGAATGTTTATTTTTGATGCTCACGGTCGGTGAGATGCTCTCTGAGACTGCCGATGTATTTATTCGTTATCACGCTCGCTCCACATTCAGCGATGCGTTCGTGTTTTTTAAAGACTCTTCCTCTCATTGAGCGAACTTGGCTTCGAGTTCCGCAATTTTCTTATCTCTACGCGAACGTTTAGCATGCGTTTTTCTTGAGCCCATTTTTGAGATGCAAATTCTTAGAAAAATTCTTAAAAATACCTCTGCGTAATCACTTTCTTTTACCTTTCCCGTCCACATGTAAAGTTACTAAAAATCAGCGATATGAGGAAATAAAAAGCAAGTTTTTTTTAGCGTAAAATGCTTTTTTTAGATTCATAGAAAACCTAATTTTGAACACCCACTCTGAAGGGCCAACGAGCACCCAGCGCTGGGTGACAAGCGAACTTCGTGAGCAACACCCTGCGGGGGGGATTTGCAATTGCTTTTCCTTCCCTTTTTTGAGATTGACCGTTGCGGGCCACGCCATCTTTTTACGGGTGCATTAGCCTCGGCCTGTTCAATGACACAAGCCGGGGGGACCTCTTTTTATAGACAACTTCGTGTCGCTATAGCCAAATGTTTTTGCAGACTGACGAACAGCAACGTGCGCGTGTAATTGCGCTTACAGGGTGATTACAAAAAATTGCACCAACCAAGGGTGAGTATAGTATTAGTAGTTTATATTATATATATATATAATATTATATTAAAAGACTACTGCGATACCCCCAGCGCAAAATCTTGTAATCATACTGTAATACATCGTCGCCCCAAAACAAACGCCGATTGTAAAGTCAAAAATACGACGCCAAACGTACCGTACGCCCGCCAAGACTCTTCCCCGACGAACTCTTCTCAACGCGATGCTGACAACCGGCTGACACAACTTCACAACTCCGCAACTTCCCCCTCCCGACTGCTTACTTTTTGCAAGCGCGTATAAGCTTCATGAACGGTCGAGTGAATTACAGTATGATTACAGAATTTTCAACTCTCCCCATGTCTCAGTCGTATATATTGTGTTTATATATATTATATATATATAATAATAAAAATAGGGTAGCACTCGTGGGTGGAGCGCAAAATCTTGTAATCATCTTGTAATACCTTTGGCGCCAAGCGTGGAAAGGCGAGGAGGGTAAAAAACATCAGGAGAGCGAGAAGCGGAGGCGGGCGCAAGGCTTAGAAATATGCTAAAAAACGGAACAAATTTCGCCCCCGCGCAATTTTTTTTTAAAAAAAATCAAGAAAAAGTTATATCGCGTTGATATATAGCCGTTTAGCCGTGGTTAATTCTCCGCAATTCTTCGCAATTCCCAACAAAAGCCCTTTAAATCTCTGCAATTCAGCATAATTCGCAAAGCCCCTAAATATCGTTGTATCTTTGTATCGGATAAAGGAAGAAACAGGGCGCAAAAAATGAATTGAAGCCAACCGGGCCCCAATTAATCAGGCTTTAGTTCACGCAAAGCCGATTTAGTTTAAACTAAACGGCGTTTAGATTCCTGAACATCTTATTATTAACCCTAAATCAATGACACACCAAAACCATGGAAAATGCAAAAAAACAACCTCTGGGGCAAGGTGATTCAAATCATCATCACCGTGCTCACCGCCATCGCCACCACCTTCGGCATGCAATCGTGTTTGTAAACGCTAACGTTAACCTTAACCCTTAACCCGTAATCCTTAAGCCTCAAGAGGGCAGCCTCTAACCCTTCTGTAAGGCGATTAGTGCGTGGCATGACGACGGGCCGACACGGTGATCGGCCCCTACATGCCGGATGGTATCTCTAAACTCTCAACTCTCAACTCTCAACTTTTAAAAAACTCTAACCTCTAAACTCTCAAAAAACATGTTCAAGTACAGACTTGTCTCCCGCAAGGACCCTCAAACGAAGGTCAAGAAGTATTACGCACAGGGAGTTGTTATACCTCTTTTTTTGGGGAGTTGCCATTAGACAATGGGATCCGCACGGCAAAACGCCTCATCATCGTCCTTAAAATCGTTCAGGTATTACAGTATGATTACAAGAACCGCGGATAGTAATTATTTTTTTTTATATAAACGATGTGGGGTTATAAAATAAAAAAGACCGACAGAAAAAATCCGTCAGTCTTTTACCCAAATCTTTATGTTGTATTTATCGTGTTGGTTTATCGTGGAAAGGCGCGTAAAAAAAGCATGGGCATATAACTTTCCATCTTATTCATTAAAACGAAACGCTTTATTTAACCAACTCTATAGAGCGCTTGATGAATTTGTTAAGCGATTCACCTTTGAGCAATCCATTTTGAAGCAAAGCAAGGTCGATGAGCTGAGGAATGATGACATTGTTTTTGGCATAGTTATTAAGAATGTCTGTTTTCTTGTTTTCCTCTGTTGTGATAGCGTCTTGACATGCTTTTAGGTCGTCTTTTTCAGCTTGTGTGAGATCCTCTGGCTTAATGTCTTTTTGCGCTTGCTCAATGGCCATGCGACGAGCATTTAACCCGCGAAGTTCATTCTCGATGGGTTGAAGCTGATCGTCAACACTGCTTCGGGTGTCATTGAGAACGTTTAAGATGAGCGGGTGGTTGGTGTTGAGCACGAGGTTGTACATGTCGGGCATTTCTCCATAGAAAGACATGCCGCTTTGAATTTGTGACATTTCCTTCATGCGTCGCATATATTCACTTTGAGTGAGTACGATTGGTGCATCGTCTTTGCACATAGCTGAAAGACTGACATTGAAATTGCATTTCTCATTTTTAGGCATTACCGCCATAAACACTTGAGAAAGGATGTTTTTATCGCTTTCGGCAATTTGATCGTCGTTGTTGTTGTCCTTTTCAATGAGATTGTCGATAATGTCGGCATCCACACGGACGAAGTGCGTGTTTTCCCATTTTTGCTCTAAGAGACCAACGAGATGCGAATCTAATTGGCCATCCATAAGCAGCACATTGTATCCCTTTTTCTTTGCTGTTTCAATATATGAGAATTGTGCTTCCTTGTCGTTGGTGTAGAGGCAGATGAGCTTGCCCGTTTTATCCGTCTGATTTTCTTTGACTGCTTCTTTGTATTCTTCGTAGGTGTAGAATTTTCCGTCAACATCAGAGAGCAGTGAGAATTGGTGTGCTTTTTCATAGAAGTCGGGTTGAGAAAGCATACCATAGTGGATAAAGAGCTTGAGGTCGTTCCACTTTTCTTTAAATTCATCAAGGTTGTTTTTAAAGATCTGATGCAGGCGGTCGCACACTTTCTTAGTGATATAGGTTGAAATCTTTTTAACGTTAGCATCACTTTGAAGGTAGCTTCGGCTTACATTGAGAGGAATGTCGGGCGAATCAATAACCCCATGAAGGAGGGTGAGGAAATCGGGAACGATGTTTTCAACATGGTCGGTTACGAAAACCTGATTGCAATAGAGTTGAATCTTATTGCGGTGAATTTCAATGTTGTTCTTGATCTTTGGGAAATAGAGCAACCCTGTGAGGTTGAAGGGATAATCAACATTGAGGTGGATCCAGAAAAGAGGATCGTCGTTCATGGGATAGAGGTCGGCGTAGAATTTCTTGTACTCATCATCGTTGAGCGTAGAGGGCGCTTTTGTCCAAAGGGGTTGGGTTTCGTTGATGATGTTAAATTCGTCGGTCTCTACTTCCTTGCCTTCTTCCCACTTCGTTTTCTTGCCAAATGCTACAGCGATAGGTAAGAACTTGCAGTATTTGCTGAGTAATTCCTGAATTTTAGATTTTTCGAGAAATTCCTTGCAATCATCAGAGATATGAAGCACGATGTCCGTTCCGCGTTCGGATTTTTCAATTTCGCTAATTTCAAATTCAGGAGAACCATCGCAGGTCCACTTCACCGCTTGAGCGTTTTCCTGGTAGCTGCGTGTGATGATGTCAACGCGTTGGCTCACCATAAACGTAGAATAAAAACCTAAACCAAAGTGGCCTATGATGGCGTTGGTGTTGTCCTTGTATTTCTCTAAAAATTCCGTTGCGCCCGAGAAAGCAATTTGGTTAATGTATTTTTCAATTTCATCGGCTGTCATACCTATGCCCTTATCGCTAATGGTAAGCGTGCCAGCTTCTTGATCAATATGCACTTGTATGGTAAGGTCGCCAAGCTCTTCGTTAAATTCTCCTTTCGAACTCAAAGTTTTAAGTTTTTGAGTAGCGTCAACGGCGTTTGATACAATTTCACGTAGGAAAATTTCGTGATCGCTGTAAAGAAATTTTTTGATTACGGGGAAAATGTTCTCTGTGGTTATTCCAATATTTCCTTTTTTCATATGTAAAAATGTTTTTGATTAATGATATGTTTTGTTTTTTATATTTGAAGATAACAAAAGATATGCCAAGAGGGTGTTTTTCTTGATTGAAAGCATAAAAAAAAGAGGATGTCGCAATTTTGCGAACATCCTCGTGTGTGTGTTTAAGCTTAGAGATTATCTTTCTCAATATCCTTGAAGTATCTGTATGTGCTAACCTTGAGTTCTTCACAAGCAGCTTCGTCGCATACGATAATTCCGTGTGGATGTTGTTGGAGTGCAGATATTGTCCACGCTTGGCAAACAGGACCTTCAACGGCAGCTTGCAATGCACGTGCTTTGTTGTGACCATTGCAAAGGATAAGCACTTCTTTTGCAGCCATAACCGTGCCAACACCTACAGTAAGAGCTGTTGATGGAACCGCATTAACGTCACCGCCAAAGAAACGGCTGTTTGCAATTTTTGTGTCGGTTGTTAATGTTTTGATTCGCGTGCGACTGGTCAAGCTTGAGAAAGGTTCGTTGAAGGCAACGTGACCATCAGGGCCAATACCACCCATGAACAAGTCGATGCCACCTGCAGCTTCAATCGCTGCTTCGTATGCTGCGCATTCTGCGTTCAAGTCTTCAGCATTACCATTCAAAATATGAACATTTTCTTTCTTGATGTTGATGTGGCTGAAGAAATTATTCCACATGAAAGAATGGTAGCTTTCTGGGTGTTCTTCGGGGAGACCAACGTATTCGTCCATGTTGAATGTAACAACATTTTCAAAAGAAACCTTGCCTTCTTTGTACAATTCTATTAATGCCTTGTACATACCAAGAGGACTTGACCCTGTAGGGCAACCTAATTTAAAGGGCTTTTCGGGGGTTGGATTCGCTGCATTGATACGACCTGCTACATAGCATGCTGCCCATTTAGACAATGCTTGATAATCGGGCTCAATAATAACTCGCATGATTAAACCAAAAATTATAAAGATTAAGTAAATGTACTCACTTTCGGATAATTCGGTTATCCAAAAGAATTTTGTACGTTATGATCACATATTCGTTTGCGCAAAGTTACTTAAACTTTATGTCGCATACAAATATTTTATTGAAAAAAGTTGTGTTTTAAAAACAGTTAGTCTTCTATAAGCCCTAATTCCTGCCATTTCTTGAGCATTTCACGAACATCGGTTTCTGCTTGAGATGTCGTTACATCATATTCGTCGCAGAGCCAAGTGATAAGTTCTTCAAGTGAAAAGCGAGGGGCTTCGTTTGCCTTTGTCCACAGGTATGCTGCTGAGTCGTTCAGGTTGATCATTTTCGAAAAGTTGATATTTTCAATGCCTTCTGCTATGATAACGTACTCTCCGCATACGTTGTGAAGTGTAAATCCTGGTTTGATCTTCATAAATTAATTAATGGTGTTGTGAATGTTAAAGAAAAAATGTGCGGTAGATGAATAACAAATATCGGCGAAACGGACGCAACGTGAGCCAAAGGAATGAATAGATTTTCCATTTATAGTCTGTGACATGGTCGGGCGTGCTACGTCCTTTTCTATAAAATGTTGTGGCAATGCCTATAATGTTATGAAGCAAGCAATGTTCAATAATGTTTACATTGCCATCGCCCTGGAGGGTTATGTTATTATCTTTGATTTTGATTATTCGATGAAGCACGTAGTGATTGGGTGATGTTTCAGCTAAAGCAACAGCTCCTTTCGTTATCAGATTGGGGGAGGGAGGCACGATAACGGCAAGGTCACGATCGCCTTCAATAAAGACTCTCATTGAACTACCGCGTACTTTGATTGTGATTGCTTTGCCTTGAGAAAGGTATGTTTTTATTTTCTCAAATAAAAGTGCATTAGGTACTTTAAGTGTTTTCATGTGGTTCGCTTTCCTTTTTTTGAAAAAACATTAAAGTCTTTTTGACATAGCATTATAACTCATGAATGCAGCTTCTTTGTTGGGTAAGTTTTTGAGATGATAGGTGGGCGCTTTGCTTATGATGTTTCCAATAGTTGCGCAAATAGCATTGTAGGTGGGTTTGTCCCATGCCATAGATGAAACGGAAGATAGTATTTCAGCCATCGCATGTATGGGGGAAAGTCGGGTGATGATGTTTTCCGGGTATTGTTCTAATTTGAGGAAGCTGGCAGCATTTTTGCGCAAGTTTTTGTAGCATGGCGTTTTGCCGCTCCATGGCGTGCCGTAAACGTAAACAGCTCCGGATGCATCAATGCGTAGGGCTGGATTGTCGTCGTTCAAAAGTTCTGTACCTTCGATATGCTTGAGCCATAATGATGAGTGTGTGCTCTTGCCCGTGCCACTTTTGCCAAGAAAGAGGTATGCGTTTTCGCCTATCATTATTGTTGAAGAGTGGATAAGCAGGATTTTACGGAACGCACCGCTGAAGGCGAAGCAAATCATTGTGGCATTATTCAGTCCAAAGGCTTGAGTGTCGTCTGCTCCGTGCAGGTATGCGGTGTTGTTGTCAAAATTGGGCGAGGTAATGAGCGTGCAGGCTGGCAAACCCTCGGGGGTGTGAATCTTGATGTAGTACCCGTTGTTGGTTTGTTTATATATGCAATGCTTGGCGCCTCCTGCGTCGAAGTCGCCAATATGTAGGCTGTTGCTTTCGGGTTGAATTTCATGGTGTTGGGATACGTTAAGCTGAAACAAGGTGCTGTCGCTTGATGTATCTTGATTTTCTACATGGAATGGCGCAAACGATGGTAGAAGCTTGCTTAAGATGAGTTCTGGGGTGTATGATATGCAGAAAAAATGGTCTGCAACGTTGAAAAAAGAGTAAGGCATTCTTGTTATTGTAAAGGCGTGAAAATGAATTCTTCTTCTTTCAGGAAAATAATTTTTTTCTTGAAATCCTTATTGATGTTGCTGGTAACTTTATTGAGTTTCTTTTTTAGTTTGCTTTTGTTTTTGTTGTAAAAAATAGAAACCGTAGCATTGTCTGCTTGATTTGTGTATTCTAAGAAATAATCTAATTGGTTGCTCCATTGTGCGCGGTTTTCTAAAAAACCGCGAGTTAGCTTTGCTTGTGGTAACGTTTGTATGGTCGTTATGTAAACCGTGCTGTCGTTAAAGTCCTGTGCGTAAGCAAAAGCATAGATCGGTTTCTGTGCAAAGACATTGCTTAAACCAAAAAACAATATGAGTGTTGTGATGATTTTTTTCATGATTAAACGTTTTTATTACATTTTACGTAAAGTTGCCATGAGTTGTAAAGGTTGTGCCAAATGCTATATAATCCTCCTACAACAGCAGTGACGGGGTTGAAAAAAGTGTAAGCAAGCCAAATGCCAAACACTGTGTTTTTTTGCCCCAGGGCTTGCGACGCACAAATGCTGTCTTGGTGGAGGTGTCCAATGTGCCTGCCGATTAAAAATTGAAAGATACATGCAACAAAAGAAATGAGTGCTAATGCTGCAAATGACGTCATGGTTATATTTGTGTGCATTAAGCTGCGCACAGAAAAAGCCATGGCAAAGGTCAGGGCAATGGCCCACAAATAGAAAGCAAGGTTTTTTTGCTTGTTAAGTTTTGTGATGCATTCGGGAATCAGTTTTTTTGCCAATGCCGCTATGATGAGAGGAAGGACAATTAATGGGAGAGTCTTTATAAAAATAAAGTATAATGTATCGGTAAGGTGGTAATTGATTTGATGATGAAGCATCCATGAAATTACAGGAGCAATGATCGCAGTAACGATATGTATGGTCATCGTGTAGGCCACAAGGTTTTCGGTGGGCGAACCTAACTTAGAAGCGACGACAACCGCAGCTGTAGCAGTAGGGAATAGAAAGCATAAAATAGCGCTTTCAAATAGAATTAAGGTGTTTCCTTCCGCATTAAAAAGCAAGGCCATGAAGGCGAGGATAAAACATAGACTAATTTGCAGAAGAAGCGCTATGAAGTGCCATTTGCAAAAATGTATTGAGCGGTGCTTTATTTTGCAAAAAGAAACAAAGAGCATTGCGCCAATCAATATGGGTTGAAGACTTGATGCTGTATTCAGGAAGATAGGTTTTAAACTCTCTGGCACAATGATCTTGCTGACAAAATAGCCTGTTATCCCTAATATTATAGCTAAAGGAAGTGCCCAACTTTTAATGAATTGCTTCATTGGTCGAGTGTTTTATTTCGTTTTTCGTTAATCATTAAGATTATATTCTTGCTCTAATCTTAGAAGTTCATCCCTTAAGGCTGCTGCTTCAATGAAGTCGAAATTGGCAGCTGCTTTTTTCATCGAATTTCTTAAGTTATTAATACGTTCTTCAATATTAATTGTTTCGCTACTTTTGTTGTAGGTCTCTTTGTGTTCAGCCACTTTGTAGTTGATGTTTTGCTGTGCTGAATTATTATTTTGATAGGATGAACTATTGGCTTTTCCCGATGTTTTTGTTGATGTTTGAAAATTCAGCGCATTATTTTCTATCGACTTCTTGATGGGTTGTGGCGTGATGTTGTTTTGGATGTTGTAGTTCATTTGTTTGACACGCCTGCGTTGTGTCTCGTCAATGGTTTGCTGCATGGCATTGGTTATTTTGTCTGCATACATAATAACCCGTCCGTTAACGTTTCTTGCCGCTCGGCCCGCAGTTTGTGTCAAGCTGCGAGCGTCTCTGAGAAAGCCTTCTACATCTGCATCCATGATTGCAACGAGCGAAACTTCGGGCAAATCTAATCCCTCGCGTAGTAGGTTTACCCCAACGAGCACGTCGTATATTCCTTGTCTGAGCTCGTTCATGATTTGTACGCGCTCTAATGTGTCAACATCGCTATGGATGTAAGCGCATTGGATGCCGCATGATAATAGATGCTCGGTGAGGTCTTCTGCGTTTCGTTTTGATAAAGTCGTGACAAGGATGCGTTCGTTTCGATTAATGCAAATACGAATTTCTTCTATTAAATCGTCTATAGGGAAATCCTTTGGTCGTATATCTATGCTTGGATCCAAGAGGCCTGTAGGGCGAATCACTTGGTCAACCACAATGCCTTCACACTGTTCCAGTTCATATTTTGCAGGTGTTGCGCTGATATATATAACTTGGTTGGTGAGTGATTCAAACTCTTCAAATTTCAGCGGACGATTATCCAAGGCGGCGGGAAGCCGAAAACCATATTCAACAAGGGCGGTTTTTCGTGAACGGTCGCCGCCATACATCGCTGTGATTTGAGGTACGCTAACATGGCTTTCGTCAATAACCATTAGAAAATCTTTCGGAAAAAAATCTAAAAGGCAATACGGACGAGTGCCAGCTTCGCGGCCGTCAAAGTAGCGAGAGTAATTTTCAATACCGCGGCAATGTCCTAATTCACGAATCATCTCTATATCGAAATTGACGCGTTCTTCCAATCGATTGGCCTCGAGTTCTTTCCCCTCTTGTCGGAGTTCAAATGCTCTGATTTTAAGATCGTCTTGAATCTTTTGTATAGCCGTTTCCCGTGTTTCTTTTGATGTGAGAAACAATGTGGCTGGGTATATCTTATAACTTGTGAATTGTTGTAAGCGTTTCCCTGTTTCTGGGTCAATTTCCTCGATGCAATCTATTTCGTTATCCCAAAATGAAATTCTGATGATGTTTTTCGAATATGCTAAGAAAATATCTAAACAATCTCCTTTGAGACGGAATTCACCTGCCTGTGGGTTTGAGTCATTTCTAACATATAACGCATCAATCAATTTACGTAAAAGTAGGTCCAGATCTTCTTGTTTGCCTGCTTTTAAATCAATGACATTCTCGTAAAATGCAGCAGGATTGCCCATTCCGTAAATACAAGATACCGACGATATGACGATAACATCACGTCTGCCGGATAGTAGGCTTGAAGTTGCGGCTAAACGCAGTCTGTCAATATCTTCGTTGATCGCAAGGTCTTTTTCTATGTATGTGTCGGTGCTCGCAATGTAGGCTTCTGGTTGATAATAATCGTAATAGCTTACGTAATATTCAACTGCATTATTAGGAAAAAAACTCTTAAATTCCGAATACAACTGCGCAGCCAACGTTTTGTTGTGGCTTAGGATTAAGGTGGGCTTGTTTACGTTTGCAATGACATTAGCAATCGTAAATGTTTTTCCTGATCCTGTGACACCAAGCAAGGTTTGAGATTTCCTGTCGCTTAGCACTCCTTCTGTAAGCTCGCGTATAGCCTCAGGTTGATCGCCTGTCGGTTGAAATGGTGAACAAAGGTCGAATATTTTCATGATGAGTCAAAAAGGAGTGTTTATAGGATTTGAGGGCAAAAGCAGCAATGTATCAAGACTTTTAGCTTTTACGGTTTCAGATATGACTTACAAAATTACTACTTATCTTTTTAAATAAAAAATTTGATGTTGAAAAGTTAAAATATCAATGATGTTTTGTGGTGCTTCTACCTTGATAGTTTACTTTTCTCAAAAAAAATGACTAAAAATAATATTGAGCGTCAAATTAGAATTAAACATGAAAATTCTGGGTCGATGAGTTTTTTTGTGAATGAATGAAGTATAGAAAACAAGGAAAATTTGTACACATATTTTATATAATACATTGCAAGAACAAAATAATAACATTGAATAGTTAAAAAACTTATGTCAAATGAAAAATAATAATGAAAGAATTTGTTTCATTTGAAAATCTTGTTATAACTTTGTTTATGATTTATTTTACATCGTTGTTTGTTTGTGGATAAAATGAGCAATGTTATTAGGACGTGCACCTATGAGAGAATACAATGATTTACATACTTCATTAAAGCGTTTTTTTGGCTTTGATAAGTTTAAAGAAAATCAAGAAGCAATTATACGAAGCTTGCTTGACGGGTTGGATGTGTTTGTTCTGATGCCAACAGGAGGTGGAAAGTCTATGTGCTATCAATTGCCCGCTCTTATGATGGAGGGCACTGCGATTGTGATATCTCCGCTCATTGCTTTAATGAAAAATCAGGTAGATGCCATACGGCATAATTCTGATTGCGATGGTGTAGCGCATTTTATAAATTCATCGTTGAATAAATCTCAAATAGATAAAGTAAAAAGTGATATTCAGTCGGGTATTACAAAATTGTTGTATGTAGCACCTGAGTCTTTAACCAAAGAAGATAACATTGAGTTTCTCAAAAGTGTAAAAATATCTTTTTACGCTGTAGATGAAGCGCATTGTATTTCAGAATGGGGGCATGACTTCCGACCAGAATATCGCAAGATTAAGCCAATAATTAATCAAATTCAGCAGGCGCCTGTTATCGCTTTAACAGCAACGGCAACTGAGAAGGTTAGAAATGACATTAAGAAAAATTTAGGGATGACTAATGTTGTTGAATATAAAAGTTCATTCAACAGACCTAATTTGTATTATGAAGTATGTCCAAAAAATGAGAATGTAGAAAAAAATATTATAAAATTTATTAAACAGAATTCAGGCAAGAGTGGTATAGTCTATTGCTTGAGCAGAAAAAAAGTAGAAGAATTAGCAGAAGTGCTACGCACTAATGATATAAAAGCACAGGCATATCATGCAGGATTGGATCCATTGACACGTAGTCAAACACAAGATGCCTTTCTTATGGAGGAAGTTGAGGTTATTGTCGCTACAATAGCTTTCGGAATGGGGATTGATAAGCCAGACGTTCGTTTTGTGATACACTATGATATCCCAAAAAGTTTAGAAGGCTATTATCAGGAAACAGGTCGTGCTGGACGTGATGGTGGAGAAGGACGATGCATTGCTTATTATTCGCATAAAGATTTGCAAAAATTGGAAAAATTTATGGTGGATAAACCTATCTCTGAACAAGAAATAGGCAAACAATTGCTCAAAGAAACAGCTCTGTATGCGGAGTCTTCTTTGTGTAGACGGAAATTAATACTCCATTATTTTGGAGAAAACTATGAACAAGAAAATTGTCATAATTGTGATAATTGCTTAAATCCTAAAAAACACGTGGAAGCTAAAGATTATTTACAAAAAACCATAGAGGTTATCATTAATACTAAAGAAATATTAAAGGAAGAACAAATAGTAGATATACTTGTAGGTAATGAATCAGATGAGATCCTTGCTCGTAAGTATGATGAACTTGACGTTTTTGCTATATTCGAAGATAAAGAACCCGATTTTTTGAAAACGGTTATTCAGCAAGCTGTCGTTCAAGGGTATTTGGATAAAGAACTGGAAAACTTTGGTGTGATTAAACTTAACAAAAAAAGTAAATCATTCTACAAAAAACCTGGTTCTTTCACAATTACAGAAGACCGAGACTTTGATGAAGAAATAACAGAAGAACCAATCCAAAATGGAGATCTTTGCGCGGTTGACCCTGTCCTGTATGATATGTTGAAGGATTTGCGTAAGCGAATGGCGCGTGAATTAGATGTTCCGCCCTATGTTATTTTTCAAGATCCTTCACTTGAGGCTATGGCAACGATATATCCTCAAAGCATCCGAGAATTGGAAAATATACCAGGGGTGGGAGCAGGAAAAGCTAAGCGATATGGCGAAAAGTTCTGTAAACTGATTAAGCAGCATTGCGAGGATAACGATATAGAAAGACCTGAAGATCTAAGAATTAGAACTGTTGCTAATAAATCTAAGTTGAAAGTTAGCATCATCCAAAGTATTGATCGTAAGGTGATGCTCGATGATTTAGCTGAAGCAAAAGGTATTGATTTTGACGAGTTGTTAACAGAAATTGAAGCGATAGTATATTCAGGAACAAAGATCAATATCGATTATTTTATTCAAGAAATACTTGACGATGACCATATTGAAGATATCTATTCGTATTTCAGAGAATCAACTACTGATGACATAAATGAAGCGCTTAATGAAATTGGCGCAGACTATTCTGAAGAAGAAATAAGATTGGTGAGAATCAAATTTATTTCTGAAATGGCTAACTAGAAATAAAATTATTTTAATGGTACAAGAAGAATTAAAAATAGAGTCTAAAAAGACGTTGAATTTTATAGAGAAGATTGTGCAAAACGATTTGGCAGAAGGTAAAAATTCGGGAAAATTGCAAACCCGATTCCCACCTGAACCTAATGGGTATTTGCACATTGGCCACGCCAAAGCTATCGCAATAGATTTTGGTATAGCAGAAAAATTTGGAGGTGTTTGTAACCTTAGAATGGACGATACAAATCCCCAAAAGGAAGATATCGAATATGTGCGCGCTATTGAAGAAGATATAAAATGGTTGGGCTTTAAATGGGGTAAAGTTTGTTATGCAAGCGATTATTTCCAGGATTTATGGGATTTTGCTGAATGGTGTATTTTAAATGACAAAGCCTATGTTGATGAGCAATCATCTGAAGAGATTGCAGCACAAAAAGGTAGTCCCACAGAACCAGGGCAAAATAGCCCATATCGTAATCGCCCCGCACAGGAAAGCCTTGAACTGTTTAGACAGATGAACTCAGGGAATGTGGAACCCGGAAAAATGATTCTGCGTGCTAAAATAGATATGGCAAGTCCTAATATGCATTTCAGAGATCCTATCATGTATAGAGTCTTGAATCAGCCACATTGGCGAACAGGTAATAAATGGAATGCATATCCGATGTATGATTTTACACATGGACAATGCGATTTTCTTGAAGGTGTAACTCATTCAATTTGTACGCTCGAGTTTGTGCCGCATAGAGACTTATACGATCTTTTTGTGACATGGATTAAAGAATGGAAGGGGCAAACTGAAAATATTGAAGATAATAGACCTCGACAGTTTGAATTTAATAAATTAAACTTAAACTATACGTTGATGTCTAAGCGTAATCTGCTTATCCTTACACAGGAAGGGGTTGTTGATGGATGGGATGACCCTCGTATGCCAACAATCTGTGGTATTCGTCGCAGAGGCTATAGCCCGCAAGCAATTTTGAATTTTGTAGATAAAATTGGATATACCACTTTTGATGCTTTAAATGATATTAAGCTCCTCGAAGCTGCTTGTCGTGAAGATTTAAATACCAGAGCAATGCGAGTTAGCGCTGTTGTTGATCCTGTAAGACTTGTTATTGATAATTATCCCGAGGATTTAGTTGAGGATTTAGTTGCAATCAATAATCCAGAGGATCCAAATTCAGATACGCACGTTATAAGATTCAGTCGTCAACTTTATATCGAACGTGAAGATTTTATGGAAGATGGCGGCAAAAAGTTTATGCGATTAGGTCCTGGTAAGGAAGTGAGATTAAAAAATGCATACATTATAAAGTGTGACGAAGATCCTGCTAAATGTATTGAAAAAGACGCTGAAGGTAATATCATCTGTATTCATGCGACTTACGATCCTGAAAGCAAGAGTGGTTTGCCAGGGTCAGCACGTAAAATCAAGGGAAAAACCCTACACTGGGTAAGTACCCAACACTGCGTGCCATGTGAAGTACGTGATTATAGTTGCTTGTGGACATGTGAAAATCCTCGTGATGCCATTAAGCAATACGAAAAGGAACATGGTGTGAGAGGTATTGATTCAATGCGTCCATTTATCAATCCCAATTCTTTGCAAGTCAATAAAAATGCGTTTATAGAAGAGTGGGGGGCTACATTACCGAAGTATGAATATCTGCAATTTCAACGTATAGGCTATTATAATGTAGATAAGGACTCAACAGCAGAATGTCCAGTGTTTAATAGAACAGTTGGATTAAGAGACACAAAATAATATTAAAAATAGATTCATTGGAAACATTCGTTTTCTTTGAATCTATTTTTAAACTCGTTATGTAATAGGAATGTTTTTATGCACTTACAAGCAACCTAATTCAATTTAGAAAGATGTGCATAAGATAAAAAACGTTAGGTTATGGAACTTGTTGAAATAATGGATGTTGATTCGCCTGAGTTAGAGGTCTATTCCAAATTAACAGAGGCACAGCTTAAAAATCGTTTGAATCCAGAAAAAGGTGTTTTTATTGCAGAAAGTCCTAAAGTTATAGAAGTTGCATTGAATAAGGGATATCAGCCTATTTCTATATTGTGTGAGAAGAAGCATATTCAAGGTGATATGGCTCATATTTTAGAGAAATTGCCGAATGTCCGTGTTTATACGGGTTCGCGTGAAATATTGTCATCACTTACTGGATATACGCTAACCAGGGGTGTTTTATGTGCAATGTCGCGACCTGTGCTCCCTAAGGTTGAGGATGTCTGTAAAGATGCAAAAAGGATTGTAGTTATTCATGGCGTGGTTGATTCAACCAATGTAGGCGCAATATTCAGATCTGCAGCTGCATTAGGAATAGATGCTGTGCTACTTACAAAGGATTCGTGTGATCCATTAAACAGACGTGCAATCCGTGTCTCAATGGGAAGCGTTTTCTTAGTCCCTTGGACGTGGATGGACTTTAATATCACGTCTTTGAATCATTTGGGATTTAAAACTGTAGCCATGGCGCTTTCTGATAATAGTATGTCAATCGATGATGGCAGATTAAAGGAAATTCCTCGTATTGCGATCGTTGTTGGTACAGAAGGTGACGGCTTGCCTGTTGATGTTGTTGAATCTGCTGATTATGTTGCAAAAATTCCCATGAGTCATAATGTAGATTCTTTAAATGTAGCAGCTGCGTCAGCAGTTGCATTTTGGGAGTTGAGATCTCCTTGAATATGAACTTCTTGTTTCAATACACACGCTAAAGATTGATTAAACCTCAAAATATAGAACCTTTATTTGGTAGGTTAGAAAAAAAAATGTAATTTTGCACACGTTTTGTGAATCAGATGCTAATTCGCAAACGTTATTTATTAACTTTTTAATCATAAAAACAAGTATGATGAATCAGTACGAGACCGTTTTCATCCTTACTCCCGTTTTGTCTGACGTACAGGCAAAGGAAGCGGTCGAAAAGTTCAAAGGTATTCTCGTTGCAGAAGGTGCAGAGATTATCAATGAAGAAAACTGGGGCATGAAGAAGCTTGCTTACCCCATCCAAAAAAAATCTACGGGCTTCTATCAGTTGGTAGAATTTAAGGCTGAGCCTACAACTATCGACAAGTTGGAAATCGCTTTCCGTCGTGACGAACGTATTTTACGCTTCATTACAGTTAAGATGGATAAGTATGCTGCAGAATATGCTGCAAAGCGTCGTAACAAAATTTCAAACAAGGAGGACTAAGCAATGGCACAATCAGAAATCAGATATTTGACTCCCCCAACAGTGGATGTTAAGAAGAAGAAGTATTGCCGTTTCAAGAAGAGCGGTATCAAGTATATCGACTACAAGGATCCTGAATTCCTCAAGAAATTCTTGAACGAACAAGGAAAGATTCTTCCTCGTCGTATTACTGGTACTTCTTTGAAGTTCCAGCGTCGTGTAGCTCAAGCAGTGAAGCGTGCTCGCCATTTGGCGTTGCTTCCTTTCGTAACTGATATGATGAAATAAAAAAGGAGGTATAAGATATGGAACTTATTTTGAAAGAAAATGTAGTTGGTTTAGGCTACAAAGATGATATCGTTACAGTTAAGGACGGATACGGTCGTAACTACCTTATTCCTACTGGTAAGGCTGTGATTGCTTCTGTATCAGCTAAGAAGATGCTTGCTGAAGAACTTAAGCAACGCGCTCATAAGATTGCACAAATCAAGAAGGAAGCTGAGGAACTTGCAGCTAAGCTTGGTGCAATTGAAAATATCGTAATTGCTACAAAGGTAAGTGCTACAGGTGCTACTTATGGTAGTGTTACAAATCTTCATATCGCAGAAGAGCTTTCTAAGCTCGGATTTGAAGTTGACCGCAAGGTTATTGTCCTCAAGGACGTTAAGGAAGTTGGTTCATACGTAGCAACTGTTAAGCTTCACAAGGAAGTTTCTGTTGAAATTCCATTTGAAGTTGTTGCTCAAGAAGCATAAAGACTTTCTCTCTCTCAATTAAAAAAGGTTTTTCTCAATACAACGAGGGTGTATCAATATTGATGCATCCTCTTTTTTTATTTTTATAGAACATAGATAAATAAAGAGTTGCGGATATTTTCAGTTGTTAGAAGCATGGCAATCATGAGTACAATGTAAGTACTTAGTCGTCCCTTAAAAAAACTCTAACAATCTGATATACAATAAAAGAGATTGCTATTTGTTTGGTTATTTCTGCAGAAAGTTGTACCTTTAAGGTATAAAACTTGCAGAATTTTATGATTAAAAATAGTACATCTCT
>JAZKYK010000032.1:0-42714 GCA_045612125.1 Alloprevotella sp. | reverse complement strand
GAAGGGGGCCTCAAAGCCCCCTTTTTTCGTGTCAAAAGGATCAAAAATATTGCGAAATTTGGTTTGATGTCGTTAAAATTTGGTTTGATGTAGTAAAAATTTGGTCCGACTTAGGAAAAATTTCCCGCCGAGTCGTTCGCCGAAGGTCCACTTTTCTCCCCTCGAAGCGCGTTTAACTTTTTTCTATAAACTTTAACAATGTGACAAAATGATATTTTTCACTTTTTGAAAAAAAGTTGAAAATTCAGGGAAAACGGGCAAAAATTGTGACAAAATCGCTTCTTATTGAATCACCGAAACAAGCATCAAAACAAGCATGGCTATTCAGCAAAAAAATAAAGGTTTCATAAGGATTAGGTTTTTGAAAACAAAGCCAGGTTATTAGCATTTCAGATGCATCATTAACTGCGCTTAACTGTTAGCGTAGAGTCATATAAAAGAGAAGGCGCTCACAAGCTTTTGTTATAGCTTATGAGCGCCTTAAGTTTATGCTTATTTGACTTAAGTGCAATGGCACGATTATGAAACCCCATTATCCGACTGAACCTTCAAGCGAGACGCTCAAAAGTTTTTGGGCTTCAACAGCAAATTCCATAGGCAATTTATTAATGACATCACGTGCATAACCATTCACTATCAAATCGACAGCACCTTCTACGGGAATGCCACGCTGTTGGCAATAAAACAACTGATCTTCTGAAATTTTAGACGTCGTTGCTTCGTGCTCAACGGTTGCATTGTTGTTATGCACATCAATGTAGGGGAAGGTGTGTGCGCCACAGGTGCTACTCAATAATAAAGAGTCGCACGATGAATAATTACGCGCTCCATCTGCCTTGCTACCCACTTTTACCAAACCTCTGTAAGAGTTTTGACTCTTGCCAGCAGAGATACCCTTAGAGATGATACGCGAGCGCGTGTTCTTACCGATGTGAATCATTTTCGTGCCCGTGTCGGCTTCTTGGTAATTATTGGTGACCGCCACGCTATAGAACTCGGCTTGCGAATTGTCGCCAGAAAGCACACATGAGGGATATTTCCATGTAATGGCTGAACCGGTTTCAACCTGCGTCCACGAGAGTTTGGCATTGGCGCCACGTAAGTGTCCACGCTTTGTTACAAGGTTATACACCCCGCCCTTACCTTCAGCATCGCCAGGATACCAGTTTTGCACTGTTGAGTACTTAACTTCCGCATCCTTCTCTACGACAATCTCAACAATAGCGGCATGCAATTGGTTTTCATCGCGCTGGGGTGCAGTACATCCTTCAAGATACGATACATATCCACCTTCATCGCAAACAATGAGGGTTCGCTCGAACTGTCCGGTATTGATGGCATTGATGCGGAAATACGTAGACAACTCCATGGGGCAACGCACGCCCTTTGGGATATACACAAACGAGCCATCAGAAAAAACAGCTGTGTTCAGGGCCGCAAAATAATTATCTCGATAAGGCACAACACTACCCAGATATTTACGAACAAGGTCAGGATTTTCGCGTACAGCCTCACTTATAGAGCAGAACACGATGCCCTTTTCTTGTAATTTTTCCTTAAAGGTGGTTTTTACCGAAACAGAATCCATAACGGCATCAACAGCCACACCTGCCAGCATCATACGCTCTTCAAGGGGAATGCCCAACTTATCGAAGGTTTTCATCAATTCAGGATCAATTTCTTTATTACCGCTCTCTTTCTGTTTCTTTGTTGGATCGGCATAATAAGAAATGGCCTGATAATCGATTTGAGGCAGATGGACATGCGCCCAATCGGGTTGCTCCAAAGTAAGCCAATAACGATAGGCCTTCAATCGATGCTCAAGCAACCATTCAGGTTCTTGCTTTTTGGCAGAGATCAAACGAATAACATCTTCGTTTAAACCCTTTTCTATAATTTCTGTATCAATGTCGGTGGTAAAGCCATATTCGTATTTTTTATCCGCGACTTCACTCACCAATTGATTTTGTTTTCTTTTTTCGTTCACGGTTAAATCTAATTTAGTAACATATTAAAATAACCTGCTTCACCTTTAAATCATTATTATTTACGCTTGAATGCGGTGCAGAACAATGACATGAACTGAGTCAAGTTATTTTGATATCTCGTTTAATTTTTACCACCATCAAAAATGGCACCAGCAAAATCAGGCACTTCAAGATCTACATCCTTGACCTGATCTGCCACCTTGTCAATCGCGAAGGTTGTGAAGCACATCACTTTATCGGCAAGCATTGAATCTTTTAGGCGGTCGTTATTAAGTATATTGAGTTGCGTCATGATATTAAGCACACAACTGATTAAAACCACAAACTTAATCACACTCACGATACCACCAAAGATTCGATTCACCCAGCTCAAGCCTGTGAATTCAATCGCCTTTGTCAACAAATTGGCCAAAAGTCCAAATAAGATAGGCACGATAATCCACAAGATAAAGAAGGCAATGATGCTGGTAAACATATTCACTTCTGAACCATCAACCTTAAGATATTCGCCAAACTGTTCATAACAAGTAACTGCCACAAAAAGTCCTAACAAAAAACCGATTGCTGAGGCAATTTCCTTTACGAAACCATTCATACAGCCACGCACCAAAGCGAAACCTACGATAACCAAAATAAAAATATCAAGATACATACGATTTCAGTATTTAAAAGACTATGATTAATTGGGGAGAGCTGAATATATTTAGTGCATGAAAAAACAATTAAGCCCCCGCATTAGAAAAACAAACAGACGAGTAGTCAAGTAAACCTTCAGATTTACTGGCATACTCGTCTGTTATTTATATCGCTTATTGTATGAATATTACTTCAACTTTTGCTTCACTTCAATTTCCTGGAATGTTTCAATAATATCGCCTTCCTTGATATCGTTGCATCCTTGGAGACTGATACCACATTCGAAGTTTGTAGTGACTTCCTTCACATCATCCTTGAAACGCTTGAGTGCTGCAATATTACCAGTAAAGATAACAATACCGTCGCGGATCAGACGAGCCTTATCCGAACGCTTTACCTTACCATCGATAACGTATGCACCAGCAATGTAACCAACCTTAGAGATATGGAATACCTGACGTACTTCTACCGTAGCGGTCATTTCTTCCTTAACGATAGGTTCAAGCATACCTTCCATAGCTTCCTTAGCCTCTTCAATAGCATCGTAAATGATTGAATATTGACGGATATCAACACCTTCGCGTTCAGCCAACTTACGCGCACCTTGACTTGGACGAACCTGGAAACCAACAATTACGGCTTGCGAAGCAGCAGCCAATGTAACGTCGTTTTCTGTAATTTGACCAACACCCTTGTGAATCACATTCACCGCAATAGTTTCGGTTGAAAGCTTGATGAACGAGTCTGAAAGGGCTTCAACAGAACCATCCACGTCACCCTTAACCACGATGTTGAGTTCCTTATATGTACCCAATGCAATACGACGTCCAATTTCATCAAGAGTAAGAATCTTTTGCGTACGTAAATTCTGTTCGCGTTGAAGTTGTTCGCGCTTATTTGCAATTTCACGTGCTTCTTGTTCAGAATCCATCACGTGGAATTGATCGCCAGCCTGAGGTGCGCCATTGAAACCAAGCAATGTTGCTGCGCAAGCAGGCCCAACTTCCTTGATGCGGTGATTACGTTCGTCGAAGAGCGCCTTAACCTTACCGAAGTTCGTACCAGCAAGAACCACATCGCCTTGCTTAAGTGTACCATTGCTTACAAGAACTGTTGCCACATAGCCACGTCCCTTGTCCAAAGACGATTCAATGATTGTACCATTGGCCTTACGGTTAGGATTAGCCTTGAGTTCAAGCATTTCTGCTTCAAGAAGCACTTTTTCCAACAATTCATCAACACCAATACCCTTCTTGGCAGAGATATCCTGGCTTTGATACTTACCACCCCACTCTTCAATCAAGAAGTTCATTTGAGCCAAACCTTGCTTGATATGGTCGGGATTTGCAGTAGGCTTATCAATCTTATTGATGGCAAAGACGATGGGCACACCTGCAGCCACAGCATGATTGATGGCTTCCTTGGTTTGAGGCATGATGTCGTCGTCGGCAGCAATGATGATAATGGCAACGTCGGTTACCTGTGCACCACGGGCGCGCATCGCGGTAAAGGCTTCGTGACCAGGTGTATCAAGGAATGTTACGTGCTTACCGCTGGCAAGCTTCACATTGTAAGCACCAATGTGCTGAGTGATACCACCTGCTTCACCCGCAATAACGTTTGCTGAGCGAATATAGTCGAGCAATGAAGTCTTACCATGGTCAACGTGACCCATCACCGTTACAATAGGTGCGCGTTCCTGAAGGTCTTCTTCGCTGTCTTCTTCTACAACAATAGCTTCCTGAACTTCAGCAGAAACATATTCTGTTTTGAAGCCAAACTCTTCTGCTACAAGGTTGATGGTTTCAGAGTCCAAACGTTGGTTGATTGAAACCATAATACCGATGCTCATACATGTACCGATTACTTGCGTTACGGGCACATTCATCATGGTTGCCAACTCATTGGCAGTCACAAATTCAGTGAGCTTAAGCACCTTGCTTTCGGCACTTTCCTGAGCAATTAATTCTTCTTGGCGTTCACGTGCAGCATCTCGCTTTTCCTTACGGTACTTAGCACCCTTTTGCTGAACATTCTGCTTACCTTGCAAGCGTGCAAGTGTTTCTTTCACTTGTTTTGCTACATCTTCAGCAGTTACTTCTTGCTTCGCTTGCTGTTGTTGCTTACGGTTTTTATCCTTTTGCTTCTTTGACGCATTGTTGGCCGCATTTTGAGCATTGTTATTGGCATTCTTCTTTGCGTTGTTATTAGGTTGGTTTGAAACCTCATTAATATCTACGCGCTCTTTGCCAATTCGCTGACGCTTGCGCTTTTCATTGCCTTGAGCGTTAGCTTGATTGTTTTGCCCTTTATTGTTGCCGTTGTTGCGTTGCTGCTTATTCTTTTCTTCGCGTTCCTTTTTCTTTTCTTCGCGAGATTTCTTTTTAGGACGCGTATTTTGGTTCAAGGCTTCGAGGTCGATGGTACCCAAAACTACAGGACCAGCGACGCCTGCTTGTGGTTTAAGCTTAAACACACCATCTTCGCCTTCGGTTAAGATCGAACCCTTTGGTTCTTCTGCTTTAGCCTTCTTTGCCTTTGGTTCTTTTGCTGACGTTTCTTTCTCTGCAACCGCTTCTACTGGGGCATTTGCAGGTTCGGGTTCAGCAACCTTAACCACTTCAACTGGTGCTGGTTTTGTAGGTTCTACAACAGCCTCAGCGACTTGTGGTGTTTCTGCTTCAGCAGGTTTCTCAACCTTCTTGGCCTTTTCGGGTTTATTAAAGATTTGTGCAGCTTGCTTGTGAAGTTCTCTATCTGCTCCAAAGTGTTGTTGAAGCAGTTCATGCATGTTGTCGTCAATCTTTTCATTGAGATCTCCAGTAAGGTGTGCACCATTGGCGTTTAAGAAATCTACAATTGTTTGTTGACCAACATTAAATTCTTTTATTGCTTTACTAAGTCTGATACTCATTCTTTTCTTTTAATTTTTTAGTTGATTAGGGATTTTTAATGCGTTATAGCTTTGCGGTTCTTCACAAAGCCCCTAACAACTATTTAGCATTTTTTTCAAACTCTGCACGGAGTATTTCCAACACTTCATCTACAGTGTCTTCCTCCAAGTCGGCCTTTTCGATGAGCATCACACGTGGTGCATTAAGTACTTGCTTTGCAGTATCAAGTCCGATACCCTTAATTGCATCAAGCACCCATTGGTCGATTTCGTCGTTAAATTCGTCGAGTTTATAATCATTCTCTTCTTGTCCGTCCATTTCGCGGAACACATCTATGGTATAGCCAGTGAGCATACAAGCCAATTTGATGTTTTGACCGCCCTTACCAATAGCCAACGACACTTGTTCGGGCTTAAGGAAGACTTCTGCCTTCTTTGTTTCTTCATTGATTTCAATGCTTGAAATTTCAGCAGGAGCCAAGGCACGAGCAATAAACACCTGGGGATTTGCAGAATATTGAATGACATCAATATTTTCGTTATGCATTTCTCTCACAACACCTGTAATACGTGCACCCTTAACACCAACGCATGCGCCCACAGGGTCAATACGTTCGTCAATGCTATCTACTGCAATCTTTGCACGTTCGCCAGGGATACGAGCCACTCTCTGCAAACGGATAATACCCTCAGCGAATTCAGGCACTTCGTTTTCCAAAAGACGTTGCAAGAACATGGGCGACGTACGGCTCAAGTAAATGCGTGGATTACCATTTGAATTGTCAACGCGATCAATAACAGCCTTGACATGGTCATTCTTATGGTAGAAATCGCGAGGAATCTGTGAATTCTTCAACAAGTGAAGTTCATTACCTTCTTCATCCAACAAAAGGGCTTCACTCTTCCAGGTTTGATAAACTTCAGCGGTAATCATTTCACCCACACGATTGATATACTTGTTGTAAAGCGCATCGTGTTCAAGTTCCAAAATCTTACTTGCTAAAGTTTGACGGAGCGTTAAGATAGCACGACGTCCAAACTTGAGGAAGTCGATCTTTTCTGTAACTTCTTCTCCAATTTCATAGTCATCAGCGATCTTTTGCGCTTCTGAGAGCGGAATTTCCTTATTTGGGTCAACAACACTGTCGTCAGCCACAACGATACGGTCGCGATAAATTTCAAAGTCACCCTTTTCTGGATTAACAATCACATTAAAACCTTCGTCCGAACCGTAAATCTTTGCAATTACATTGCGAAAACTTTCTTCAAGCACCCCAACCATTGTTGCCAAATCAATGCTCTTCGTTTCCTGGAAATCCAAGAATGTTTCAATAAGGCTTGGTGCTACTTCTTTTTTCTTTGCCATAAAAGATTTGTTTACAGAGAACGGGCATCACCGCTGTGAGGCGCCGTTCATTCCTGATCTATATGTTTTATTATTTGAAATCAATTACATATTTGGTGTACTTCACTTCGTCGTACACAAAAGTGATTGCCACATTTTCAAGTACAGGACGTTTCTGTCCTTCTTTCTTAACCTTTTGCTGTGTTTCAATCACAAAATGCTCTGGTGTCACTTCGGTCAAAATTCCTGTAAACTTTTTACCCTCACGTGTTAACACCTCTACCTGTTCATCCAAGTGTATTTCGTACTGTCGCAACACCTTAAAGGGTTGACCAATACCAGCACTACCCACTTCTAATTCAAAATCCTCTTGTTCTCGATCAAGACCTTGCTCAATGTGTTTACTTAATTCAACACAATCTTCAATCCACACACCTTCTTCATGGTCGATTTCTACAACAATTCGCGAATCAGGACTGATTGTAAGATCGCAAAGGAAATATTCCTTACCTTGCAACCATTCATCCACTAATTTTTGAACAACACTTTTGTCAATCATGTGCTTTTAATCTTTGTATTCTAAATTGAATGAACGAAAAGTGAGGAACCTAATCATTGGCCCCTCACTACTTTCAATTGCAAATTTACGAACAATTATTTATAGTACAAATTTTTCACGTTTTTTTTAGCATCAAAATCCTCAATATACGTTAGTTTGCTATCTTAACAACCTATTTTTTAAGAGAAGCTTCAAATTCTTCAATCTCCCTACGGTATTCTACGACTGCACTAATCTTGTTTGATATTTTGGTGCAGGCATGAATTACCGTTGTGTGATCGCGCCCACCAAAGCGTCGTCCTATCTCAGCATACGACAGGTTGGTGTACTTATGAACCATATACATGGCCAATTGACGGGACTGCACCAAAGCAAATTTTCTGCTCTTTGAATACAGCTCACGCACCGAGACCTTATATTTCTCCGCTACCTTTTGAAGGAGTTCGTCAAACGTCACTGTGCGTTTTTCCAAGACCACGGCACGAGCGATGATGCGTTGCACCATGTCCAGGCTGATATCCTCGCTATCGACAATGGAATAGGCCATGATGGAGTTTAAGATACCCTCCAGCTCACGAACACTGCTCTCGACATTTTCGGCGATGTAAAGAATGACATCTTTGGGGAATTTAGAAAGGCCGTTTCTCTTGATTTTAGCCTCTAGAATAGCCTTACGCAAGGTCACATCGGGCTTTTCCATCTCTGCAATCATCCCCCACTTAAAGCGTGTCAGCATACGGTCCTCCATACCCTCCAACTGAACGGGCGGACGGTCGCAAGTCATAATAATCTGACAATCGTTTTGTTGCAAATGGTTGAAGATATGAAAGAACGTTTGCTGCGTCTTGGGTGTTGAAATTTCCTGAACGTCGTCAATAATCAGCACATCAATCGACAAATAAAAGTGCATGAAATTATTCAGATTGCTCTTATTGGCAGCTTCCGTAAATTGCGTCTTAAATACATTTGCAGAAACAAAAAGCACACGTTTCTCGGGCATCGTTTCCAGAATCTTCAAACCGATAGCATTCGCCAAGTGGGTTTTTCCCACCCCCGAAGGTCCGTAAATAAAGAAGGGGTTAAACGTGGTCTGCCCTGGATTTTTCGCAATAGCCAATCCCACTGAACGTGCCAACTTATTACTCTCGCCCGAAACGAAGTTATCAAACGTGTAATGCTTATTCAATTGCGGCTCTATGGGCGGGAGTTGTTTTTGCTGCACCATGTTTGGCACCGGCTTCACCTGGCTTGGCGTAGGTCGTTCTGGCTTAGGTTCCGAAGGCAAGTGAAAACCCAACTGCGTATTTTCGCCAAACACTTGACGAACGGCATGCACAAACAACCGAGCGCATTTCGCGTGCTCTTGCAGACGCTGAAACGCCTCACGACTAGGCACGATAACGCGGATTTTATCTTCGTTAAAATCGTACAACTTTAGATCCGCAAATATGTCTTGATATTCATCGGGAGACAATTCAGCCTTTATTTGCTGCATGCAAAGTTCCCAACGTTCTTGTGGAGTGAGCATATATAATCCTGAAAATAAGTTTGTAATAAGAAATCACACAGGTGTATTGATTCTTGATTACAAATGTTCAAGACCAACACTACTTGTCTTTTTTTCCAAACACAGAGAAGTGAACATAGCGTCCGGGGCGTTGCTTCATGTCCTTCAACAAGCTATCTGCACTTTCTGCCGTATTGGCCAAGTTATCGTATAAACTGCGGTTATTAAGCAAAAGCCCCAAGGTATTGTCTTGACTGTTTATTCTTTGATTGAGATCTGAAGTCAAAACATTGAGTTGAGCCGTCAACTGCTCTGCATTTTTCATTGTGGTTTGAAGCGCACCGATCGTTCCTTGCAAATCACTTTGTGCCACTTGACCGGTAATTTGATTAAGATGCTCTGCCACCCCATTGACATTGGTCATCAACGCTGGGATTTGATGGTTCATCATTTGATTCAACTGCTGCGTCGTGTTCTGCAAATTTGTGGTTATCAACGCTAAATTTTGCACCATGGTTAACAACGCCGAATCGCCTGTAATGCGGTTAATATTGCTCATAATCGAATCAACCTTAGGCAACATCGTCATCACCGTTGGCATCATCTCGCCAGCTTTTTCCATCATGCCTTGTCGCATATCACCCGAAAGCGTATCGCCTGGTTCCAGAAAAGCCAATGGATTCTTTCCGGGCACGAGGTGCATCGTCACACCGCCCATCATTGAAGTTTCCAGTTCGGCATGCGAACCTTGAGGCACTCGCATGTTGGTGTTGAGTTCAATCTTCACCAACACATCGGCATTTTCGGCATAATCATAATGAATATCTCTCACGATACCCACCGCATAGCCATTTGCCAATACGGGCGAAGACACGGTAAGCCCAACAACGTCTTTAAATTTCACATAGTAGCTATTGGTTGATGTGAAGACATTGACGCCCTTTAGAAAGTTCAACCCTATGTAAAACAAAACAACAGCCACGATGGCCGTAAGTGCTATCTTAATTTCTTTTTTCATAATTCCTTACTTTATAATTAATCGATACAAACCCGAAAAGCGGGCTTTAGTGACATTAAAAATACAACACCATCATTGCCCTGCAATCTTACGTGCCTGATTTAGATCCACACGTTTACCACCTTGAAAAGCCACAACGAAACAGCCCTTAAATTTAGCATTGAGCTGCTTTCTTAGCTTATTCATCTCTTGATAGTTTTTAGAACTGCCGCAGGTGTATTTATAAACGCCACCTTCTTTATAATAATCAACATTTTTCATGCCCTTAATGCGCTTATCAACCGATTTCACCTTAGTGGCGCTGGTAAAGATTTGCACTTTGAAGATGGGGGCTTCTTTGGACACGTTTTGTACCGTAGATTGAACCTTCGTTACTGGTTTTACGGGTTCTTCTGGTTCAACCACAGGTTCTGGTTCTTCTGCCACGGGACGAGGTGTAGCAACAACAGCGCCATGATCCAACAAACTTTGTTGTTGCTTATAATACTTTTGAAAACCGCGATACAAGCTTTGAGCCAATTGCTCTACGCCGGCTTTTGAGTTTAAGTACTTCTCTTCGCTGGGCGTTGAAATAAAACCAAGCTCTGTCAACACGGAAGGCATTGACGTTTCACGCAATACCAAGAAGCCAGCCTGCTTAACGCCCTTATCCTGACGGCGGGCATAGCTGGTGTACTGCTGCTGAATAAAACGAGCCAAATCCACACTCTGCTTCATGAATTTATCTTGCATAAATTCAAAGATAATATAGCTTTCAGGACTATTGGGATCAAAGCCGGCGTAGCTCTGCTGATAGTTATCTTCAAAGGTAATAACCGAGTTTTCACGTTTTGCCACTTCTAAATTCTCATCAGCACGTGCCATACCGAGTGTATAGGTCTCAGTACCTAAAACCTTCCGACCCTTTGCCACCGCATTCGTATGAATGGAAATAAATAGGTCGGCATGATTACGATTGGCTATGGCTGCACGTTCGTGCAAAGTCACAAATTTATCGGTCTTACGGGTGTAAATCACCTTGACGTCTTTACAATTCTTTTCAACCAAGTTACCAAAAGCTAAGGCCACGCGAAGGTTAATCGTCTTTTCTTGAGCCACACGCCCAACCGCACCCACGTCACGTCCCCCATGTCCGGGGTCAATAACGAGGATGAATTTTTCATTGGCGCCACACACAAAAGGAAAGAGCAACACAACGAAAACTGCAGTAATCAACCTATAATAAATACTTTTTAGCATAATGGACTGCAAAGTTAATGCTTTTTGCGAAGTTATCCACAGGTAAAAGCAAAAAACATAATTGAAAAAATAATAAAAGAGCCCTCAGAACTGATATAAACTATTCATTTAATCTATATTCCTATCCACGAAATCTGTTTGCATATCAAAAACATTAGTTGTAATTTTGCATCAGAATCAAACAAAACAAAAAAATTGAAGTTTAACCATAAAAAAATTAGTTATCATGGAAAAGAAGTATTATTGTACAGTATGTGATTGGGTTTACGATCCCGAAGTAGGCGACCCCGAAGGTGGCATTGCTCCAGGAACAGCATTTGAAGATATCCCCGAAGATTGGGTATGCCCTTTGTGTGGTGTTGGTAAGGACGACTTTGCTGTTGTAGAAAACTAACCTCATCACTCACAACTCTGTTTTAACGCTATAAATGGTGTGTTGAAAACCAAGTTTTTGACGCACCATTTCCTTTTTTCTCAACACGCCACCAATAGGACTAAAATACAACGGGATTTAATCAAAACTAACTCCGATTGAGTGCCAACTAAAAAGGATTTAATAAGCACTCAATCGGAGTTAGTTTTTACCTAAAACGGTTGTATGATTTAAAACCACGTAGGCGACTGTTACATAGCCAATTGCACATCATACCTTACAGCCAATTTTCTTAAATTCTGAATGGCATAACGCATACGTCCTAAGGCCGTGTTAATACTCATGGCTTTTTGTTCAGCAATTTCCCGAAACGTAAGGTTTTGAAAGTAGTGCATGGTAATTACCTCTCGCTGTTCCTGAGGGAGTTTATCCACCAAATGATAAAGGTCGGTAATGGTTTGCTCTGAGTCAGCCATGCATGATGCATTGACATCTGCCAATTTAATGGAGTTAAACAAATCGTAGTCAACCTCATCGTTCGAAATCATGCGCCAATTCTTCTCCATGCGGAATTGATCGATCATCAAGTTGCTGGCAATGCGTTGTAGCCAACCATAAAACTTGCCAGTTTCCTGATAACGTCCATTACGCAAAGTCATAATGGCCTTGACGAAAGTCTCCTGGAAGATATCGTCGGCCAAATCTGCATTTTTTGCCACAAAAAGGATATTGGAATAGAGCCTATCTTTATATCTATCAAGCAACACATCAAAAGCTGCATCACAGCCTTCAACATAATGCTTCACCAACGCATCGTCGGTGAATTGACTTAATGTCTTCATTACTTTACTATTTAATATTACAAGCGTAAAGTATTTTCGATAGGCAAAACAAATTTTATTGGTAAATAAAAACAGGAACGTTTCAGTACGTTTGTTGCGTGCAAAGTTAATGCTTTTTATTTATTCACCAAGAAACAGGGTCATAAAAACCGCATATTTTATGTCTTCTTGACTTCTTTTCTCTTTTTTTAGAATATTATCCGTTTGGATTTGGGTTGTTATCATGCTTTTATTGTAACTTTGCCTTTGGTATCATGGAATCTCAAGATACGCAGAAAAGACTTCTGTTCTTCAATCATTTGTTGAAGAATTTAAGCAAGAACTTTTCGCCTCGTCTAACCTTAATTAATCTTTTATATTTATAGTATCATGTGCGAAAACGACAAAGCCCTATTGGCTAAAAAAGGAATCACGGAAGAAAAACTCAACGAACAACTCAAGCAATTTGAGACAGGGTTTCCTTTCTTAAAATTGAGTGCTGCAGCAAGTATTGAAAAAGGCATTTTAGCGCCCAACGAAGCAGAACAGACAGAGTACCTTCAAGCTTGGGACAGCTACGTAGCTGCCAACCACAACGTTGTAAAGTTTGTGCCCGCATCGGGTGCCGCAAGCCGCATGTTCAAGGATATTTTTGCTTTTGCCGACGCTGACTACGACACGCCTCAAACCGATTTTGAAAAGAAATTCTTTGATCAATTACCTAACGCAGCTTTCTACGCTGACCTCAACGCAGCTTGCCAACGCTTGCATGGTAAGGACATCCCTGCACTGATCGCAGAAGGAGCTTACAAGGCGGTTGCAAAAGCAATGTTGGATGGAGAAGGTCTTAATTATGGAAAATTACCTAAAGGCTTATTAAAGTTCCATAGTTATGAATGCGGCTCACGCACACCACTTGAAGAACACTTGGTTGAAGGGGCACTCTATGCTAAGGGTGGTAATGGCAAGGTCAATGTACACTTCACCGTTTCGCCCGAACACCGTGCACTGTTTGAAGCACTCGTTGCACAAACAAAGTGTGGCTACGAAACGGCATTCAACGCTGATTTCAATATTTCTTTCTCTGAACAGAAGCCCAGCACCGACACCGTTGCCGCAAATGCCGACAACACACCATTCAGAAACGCAGACGGGTCATTATTATTCCGCCCTGGTGGACACGGTGCACTCATTGAAAACCTCAACGACATTGATGCCGACGTGGTATTTATCAAAAACATCGACAATGTTGTGCCCGATCGCTTGAAGGACGACACGGTGACCTACAAGAAATTACTTGCCGGCATCTTGGTGCAACGCCAGGCACAAGCCTTCAAATATCTCGAAAAGCTGGATAGCGGTAAATACACCATGGATGAATTGCGCGACATGCTTCAATTCGTTCAAAAGAACCTCTATTGCAAGAATCCTGAAACTAAAATCCTTGAGGACACAGAACTTGCCATTTACCTGCGCAATAAACTCAACCGACCAATGCGCGTGTGCGGTATGGTGCGCAATGTAGGCGAACCTGGTGGCGGTCCGTTCTTGGCTTACAACCCCGATGGCACAATTTCGTTGCAAATCCTGGAAAGTTCACAAATCGACATGAACGATCCCGAAAAGAAAGCCATGTTTGAACAAGGCACACACTTCAACCCCGTTGATTTGGTTTGCGCCATCAAAAACTATAAGGGCGAGAAGTTCAACCTACCAGAATACGTAGATAAGGCAACTGGATTTATCTCACATAAGAGTAAGGACGGCAAGGAGCTCAAAGCTCTTGAACTCCCTGGCCTTTGGAATGGCGCCATGAGCGATTGGTCAACCATCTTTGTTGAAGTGCCTCTCTCTACCTTCAACCCCGTAAAGACGGTTAACGATTTATACCGCGACCAACATCAATAACACACACTGAGTAAGCCCTCTTCGCTTACTCCGTCTTACCACGAGCTGACAAATTGGTGAATACACCATGGATTAACCATTTTGTCAGTTCGTGTTATGTTAAAGGTAGGTTCCAACAGAACCCACCTCAAACGAACAACAACACAAAAAAAACATGCCATTAAACAGAAAAATATTTTTCATCTTTGCGCGCCTTGCCATCACGCACTTAAGCAACGGCTATATGATTATTCATCCTCTTCGCAAAGCATTAGTAGAAAAACACCAAATGCTTTGCGAAGAGCGATTTGATCGCTTAGTGGCCAAAGCCCAGATCCTGCCTGGTGCATTTAGCTTAAACCTATCTGCCGTTATCGGGCGCGAGCTAAATGGCAGAAAAGGCGCAGTATCAGCACTGCTGGGTAGCTCAGTGCCTCTTGTGCTTTTATTTTCATTATTGATCGCTATATTTTCGCCCATGCGCCATTGGAGTCTTTTCCACTCTGCGTTAATGGGCATGCGCCCCTGCATCATCGCTTTGCTGATTGCTTCAGCCTATCGTCTGGGCAAGCAACAGCACCTAAGCATCGCTCAATGGATTTATCCTATTGCACTGGGACTTATCATCACCTCGATACAATTAGCGCCCATATACATTGTGTTCCTTGTTGTCGGAATTGGTTTTGTATATGGTAAATTTATTCAGCCTCACCTATGATTTACTTTCTCTTATTCTTTGGTTTTTTTAGTGTTGGTTTTTTCTGCTATGGAGGTCCGGAAGCCGTGCTATCAATGGCTGAATACATTGCTGTTGAACAAAACGGATGGCTCACACACGAACAATTTGCCGACTTACTTATTGTGAGCCGCTTTGTTCCCGGCGAAGCCGTTGTCAACAGCGCCACGTTATCAGGATACATCGCCACTTATCAGGCATGGGGATGGTTTGCCGCATTAGGCGCTGCCTTTATCGCGGTATTAGGATTAGCCACCCCTTCTTTCGTATGGGCAGAATTAGTTTATCGCCTTCGCATCCCTGAAGATTACCACCAAGGGGTTCGTTGCGCATTAAACTTACTCACCGTCACTGTACCTGGTTTTATCTTAGGCATCGCTTTTTCATTATGCACACCGCAGAATGTGGGGTCAACAGAATCTGCCTGGCAGTTGGGCATAAGTCTCTTTTTAGGACTTGCCACTTGTATTGGGTACCTTAAATTTAGAATCAACCCCTCGATATTGCTCCTGCTGTGCGGTTTAGCGGGCATCATCTTACTCTAATCATAAAAAACGTTGAACAAACCTTACTCCCTTCTATATTTTTAAGGTGGGAGTTTATGGAACCTACCTTAACCATTCAACCACGATGATACCATTAGAAGATTTTTTCAGAAACTCTGACCGTTCAGGCTACCAGATTTCTCCCGACGGCCTTTACTTTTCATTTATGGCGCCTTATGAAAACCGCATGAATATCTTTGTGCAACGCATCGGAGGTGATGACATTCAACGCATCACACACGAAAAAGAGCGCAGCATCGCAGGATATATGTGGGCCTCAAACGAACGCCTTTTATTTATGAAAGACACACAAGGCGACGAAAACTTTCAACTTTACGGCGTGAACCTTGACGGCACGGACTTACGGGCTTACACGGACTTCCCCGGTGTGAGAACATCAATCATTGACGATTTAGAAGATATACCCGACGAAATCATCATTGGCATGAACAAACGCATGCCAGAGGTTTTTGACCCTTACCGCTTGAACCTTAAAACGGGAGCCCTCACCTTACTGGCAGAAAATCCTGGAAACTGGCAAGGGTATATGACCGACCATTTAGGACAACTCAGAGCTACAACAGCTATTGTTGATGGAGTAAACACTCAAATCCTATACCGCGACAACGACCAGGAAGAGTTCCGGCCTGTACTCACTACAAACTTTAAGGAAAGTGTGGACTTCCTGGAATTTACGCCAGATAACCACCACGTGTATGCCGCCACAAATTTAAAGCGAGACAAAACAGTATTGGTCAAGATGAACCCCGCTACGTGCGAAGAACTTGAAGTGCTTTACGAAAATGAGCAGTACGACATTTCAAGTATTGCTTATTCACGGAAACGCAAAAAGTTATTAGCGGTATATTGCCAAGGACATCAAGAACCTATTCGCCACTATTTTGATCAAGAGGAGGCTGAATTTCGAGATGTGCTCCGAAATTTCTTTAAAGGTAAGCGCATCGGTATTTCTGCCACAGATAAAGAAGAACAGAAGTACCTCTTATACGTTGGATGCGACCGAAGCCGAGGCACCTATTACTACTATGAACGAGGTGCTGAAGCCCCCATCAAACTAGCCGACATAGCACCATGGCTGAAAGAAGAGGACTTGGTTGAGATGCACGCCGTGACTTACACCACCCGAGATGGCTTAACCATCGAAGCATACCTTTCCTTGCCCAAACCCTATACCCTTGATAGCGCACAAGCACTTCCCGTTATCGTCAATCCCCATGGCGGACCATGGGCACGCGATGGATGGGGCTATTCATCCGAAGTGCAGTTCTTCTGCAATCGTGGCTATGCCGTGTTTCAAATGAATTTCCGAGGTTCAACAGGATATGGGCGAAAGTTCCTTGAAGCGAGTTATAAACAATGGGGACAAGCCATGCAGAACGACATCACAGATGGTGTTGAGTGGCTCATCGAAAAGGGCATAGCAGATCCAAAACGCATCGCCATCTACGGCGGCAGTTATGGTGGATATGCCACGTTAGCAGGACTCTGCTACACGCCCGACCTTTACGCTTGTGGCATTGACTACGTGGGCGTATCAAACCTACTCACCTTCATGCAAACCATCCCCCCTTATTGGCGACCGCTGCAACAAATGATGTACGAACAAGTAGGCGACCCAGAAGCCGACCGTGAAATGCTTGAAGCATACAGTCCCGCACTTCATGCCGACTTGGTTAAAGCACCGCTTTTCATTGCACAAGGCGCCAACGACCCACGCGTAAACAAAGCGGAGAGCGACCAAATGGTTGAGGCGCTCAGAAAAAGAGGGGTTGAGATTGAATATATGGTAAAAAACAATGAAGGGCACGGATTCAGCAATCAAGAAAATCGTTTTGATTTCTACCGTCATGTTGAGGCATTTTTAGCCAAACACATCCCGAGTTAATAACAGAAAAGAAAGGAGATAAACCCCAAATTGAGCGTTTATCTCCTTTCTTTTATCATTCATCGATGTAAGGATGTTATTGTTTATTTTGTTCAAACAACTCTATCACACGTTCTCTCATCTTAAACAGATGATACACCTGACCACCATAACAAGGCTTTCCATAAAGGTTTGCGGCAATAGCATAATACAACTCAAGTGTTTTTTTAAAATCCGGATAGAATGTAGCGGCATCAATTTGAATGGTATCAGGAATCATCTCAGGATGTTGCTTAAACCAAGCAATCAGTTCTTCAACTTCCTCTTTTGTATATGTCTTTTTAAATTCCATTTGTATTTAGGGATGAAGTAAGATAAATAATAAAGGTTGACATGAGTTTACAAAATTACATCACAAAATGATTTAAAGCAAATTAGAAAGGCTTTTATTTTGCACTTCGGTCAAATTCAAGTACTTTTGCATGGAATTTAAAATAAGACACGATATGATTAAATTAGACATTTCAAAAGCACTTCCTTTTTTGGATAAGGAAGCCCTTAACGTTATTGAACCAAAGGTAAAGGCAGCACGCCAAGCATTAGAAGAAAACACTTGTGCTGGTAACGACTTCTTAGGCTGGCAACACTTGCCCTCATCAATCACAGCTGAACATTTGGCTGATTTGAAGGCTACGGCTCAAGTGTTACGCGAAAACTGTGACACGATTGTCGTTGCAGGTATTGGCGGTAGCTACCTCGGTGCACGTGCGGTTATCGAAGCTTTGGCCAATGGCTTTGAATGGTTGGTTAACGACGGCAAGAACCCCGTTATCCTCTTTGCTGGTAACAACATTAGCGAAGACTACCTCTATGAACTTACAGACTACCTCAAGAATCGTAAGTTCGGTGTTATCAACATCTCAAAATCAGGCACAACAACAGAAACTGCATTGGCATTCCGCCTCTTGAAGCGTCAATGCGAAGAACAACGCGGTAAGGAAATGGCACGCAAAGTTATCGTAGCTATTACAGATGCTAAGCGCGGTGCTGCTCGTGTAACGGCAGATAAGGAAGGTTACAAGTCATTCATCATCCCCGACAATGTGGGTGGCCGTTTCTCAGTACTCACTCCTGTAGGCCTCTTACCTATCGCTTGCGCAGGCTTTGACATTGAAGCACTCGTAAAAGGTGCTGCCGACATGGAAAAGCAAACTGGCGTTGATGTGCCTGTAATGGAAAACCCCGCTGCTATTTATGCTGCCGTGCGCAATGCATTATATCAGAATAACAAGAAAATTGAAATTCTTGTTAACTACCAACCCAAGTTGCACTACTTCAACGAATGGTGGAAGCAACTTTACGGCGAAAGCGAAGGTAAGGACCTCAAAGGCATCTTCCCCGCAGCCGTTGACTTCTCTACCGATTTGCACTCTATGGGACAATGGATTCAAGATGGTGAACGCACCGTTTTTGAAACAGTTATTTCTGTTGAAGAACAACGCCACACGCTCCTCTTCCCCCACGATGACGAAAACCTTGATGGTTTGAACTTCCTTGAAGGCAAGCGCGTTGACGAAGTTAATAAAATGGCTGAATTAGGCACTCAGATTGCACACGTTGATGGCGGTGTGCCCAACCTTCGCCTGGTGATGTCTAAATTAGACGAGTATAACCTTGGCCAAATGATTTACTTCTTTGAAATAGCATGCGGTATCAGCGGTTTGTTGCTTGAAGTCAATCCATTCGACCAACCTGGCGTTGAAGCCTATAAGAAAAACATGTTTGCTCTTTTAGGTAAGCCTGGCTACGAAGCTGAAACAGAAGCAATCAAAGCACGTTTATAAGATTTTAAATAAGGATGAGTTGCCCCAAAACAACTCATCCTTATTCTTGGAATTAGGAGGTACATCGTGCACAGAACACCATAAAAAACCTCTTAAATCAATAAAAGCATAAGTGACAGGAAAAGAATGATGACACGTGTGTGGCAAGAGAGCATAGCGCGGCATAATAAGCGCTAACCATTGACGAATCTCTATACGAAGGTGATGCCAATCATTTTTAAGTCACAAATATTGCATCCATCATTAATGTACAAATTAACAAGCATGACAGTTCACGCACTTCCACAAGCTATTTTTTTTGATATGGATGGCGTATTGTTTGACAGTATGCCTGCCCATGCTAAATCTTGGAATATCGTAGCCCAGCAATATGGTTTTGATTTACCTTATGAAGAAGTATTCATGCATGAAGGACGAACGGGGTTTGCTACCATAAATATGCTGATGCAACGCAAGTGTGGGCGCCAAGCCACACAACAAGAGATTGATGAGATTTATGAGGCTAAATGTGAAGAGTTCAACAAATATCCAACTGCCTCAAAAATGCCCGGAGCTCACGAATTACTCACTAAAATAGCAAAGATGGGTATTCCAACCTTTGTGGTGACAGGCAGCGGTCAAGCATCACTCCTTGAGCGCTTGCAGAGCAACTTTCCTGGCGTATTTCATCCCGACCACATCATCTCAAGCAAAGACGTCAAACATGGGAAACCACACCCTGAGCCTTATCTCATGGCTTTAGATCGCGCTGGTGTTGAAGCATCTGAAGCGATTGTGATTGAAAATGCGCCCTTAGGCGTGCGTTCTGCCCGTGCCGCAGGAATCTTCACAATAGCAGTAAACACAGGACCGTTACCGGAAATTGCCCTCAAGGCGGAAGGTGCGAATCTGCTATTTAATTCCATGAACGAGCTCTGCCAAGCTTGGGATAATCTATTTGAGCATCCTTAATGCCTAAGACAGCATGACTAAAATTGAGCGAGAGAAGCAAACCGTTGAGCACATGATTCGGCTATACTGCCAAATAAAAGAAAAGAACACTGAGCTTTGCGAGGATTGCAAGCGCCTATTACATTACGCCCATCAACGCTTAGATGCTTGTCGATTTGGTGAGCATAAAAGCACATGCCGAAAATGCAGCATTCATTGCTACAAACCAGAAATGCGGCAACGAATACAAGAAGTAATGCGCTTTTCTGGTCCCAAAATGCTATACCACCATCCTATCGTTGCACTGAAGCATCTATGGCAAGAATACTTTTAGTGCCACAAAAACACAGAACAAATAAAAGACCGACACTGTACATGGTTAGCAAACACATGTGCCGTGTCGGTCTTGTTTATAGGAAAAATTCTGATTAGTTAGCAGCCATGAAAGGTACTGTAGGATTTACAAGAGCCTTAACTTGTTCCAAACCATTAGCATCGTTAGTCACAACAAGTTCCTTACCTTCAGCTGTGTAAACAGTAAGTGTATTGTCGGCATTAATCTTCACCAAAGGATTTGTTTCGCCATTCACTTCATAGCTCCAAAGGTTAGATTCCTTGTCATAACGCAAGTAAGACACTTGCTTGGTAGTTTCGTTGCTGATGGTATAACCAGTTTCTGTTGTTGTGAGGAGGTAGAAATCACCATTTGTACCTACTATCGGTGTTGTCTTACCTGCATTAGCCAAAAGTTGATCGCCTGTCCAGAACTCAATTGTGTTGAGCACAACAAAATCAGCAAAAAGACAAATGCTGTAAACAGGAGAACAAACAAAACCTATAATAGCATTAATGTATTTATTGTCTGTCGCTGTAGAATTCCACTTTGCAAACTTATTGAACATAGCGAAAGAACCAATCGCACATGAAGTGCAAAGTGTGCTGGCGCTAATCAGTAAGAGCGCACCGCGGAAGATAATCTTTTTCATAATTTAAGAGATTAAAAGGTTTAAACTTTAGTTTTGCAATATTTCACTTGCAAAAATGCATATTTTTTATTACGTCGCAAACATTTTTAAGAAAAAAAAACAAATAACATGCTTTTTTTTATCAGTTCTTATTTTCGTCGTAGAAGTATTAGAAGCGCGCCAATGAGAAATCATACTGTAAACCAGACTCTTTCCTGTTTGAAGCCTTAATTTCGCCATGATGAAATAAAACGGCATTTTTTACAATCGATAAGCCCAAGCCTGTACCTCCTAATTCATTAAAATGACGCGTGCGTCCTTCCTGAACCCTATAAAAACGTTCAAAGATACGAGGAAGACATTGTTCATCAACCCCACAACCATTATCATAAAAGCGGAAGAAATAATGCGTTGTATTTTCGCCCGTCAATGAAAAGTTAATTGTTATCTCCTCTCCTGCATAACGTAAGGCATTTTCAAGGAGATTCCTAAATATCGCATGGATCAGGGAATAATTACCATTAAGTATCGTATTTTCAGGTAAATCGCAAACCACCTTAGCCTGCTTTTCCTTGATCGTTTGATGCAATTCTTCCAACACCTCTGCAACCACATGATTGATACACACACGATCACGCGTCATGCTCTCTGGTGCTTCATCAACCTTGCTAATAATGGAGATATCACGGATAATAGCCGTCAGACGCTGGGTTTGTGCATGAGCACGCTTCAAAAAATACTGACGTCGTTCTTCTGACAGATTGGGTGATGCAATGATGGTCTCAAGAAAACCACTGATGCTACTTACTGGCGTACGCAATTCATGGGCAATATTATTGGACATGTCGCGCTTAAAGATTTTTCTCTTCTCTTTTTCTTTAAGCATCGCTTTATGAGTCTCCTCTAATTGTTTGTATTTACCCAAGATGGTTTGCCCTATACGTCCTAATTCGGAGTTTGGAAATTTAATATGATTGTAGTCAACCAAACCGCGTTCAGCCGACTCAATAAACAAGCGCAACATCGTAACTGATTTACCAAAGTGATCAGAAAGTTGAATCAAGAGTAGCAGTACTATGGGGAAGATCAACAGCGAAAACCAGAAAAAGATGTTGTCGGGCTTTAACAAATGCTGAATGGTCGCATCATAGGGTAAAGACAAACAGACAACACGGTCAGAATAGGCTTTGGCATAACAAAAGAAATCTCCATCTTGTGTTGACATTTGAGCCACAAAGTAATCTTCGCCTTCCTTCATCGCTTCAAGCACTTCTGATTGCAATTTTTGAGGATTCTCAGCAAGCATTGTGGCATGATTCGACACATAAACCTCCGTCCCATCTAAATTGAAAACAGCTACGCGCACATCTTTAGGAAAGGCATTTAAAAGTGGCAAAACCAACGTATCGTTTGCAACCTTATCATTCAAAAATTCATAATTCGCCAATAAATCGGCATAACTACGAAGTTCCGTCTTTAGGATATCTATTTTGTATTGCTCCTCACGCTGGTATTGAAAAACGATGAATAAAATCGCATAAAGCACAAAAACCACAGAGAAATTAATCAAGAGTTTCTTTGTGTATGAAAACGAATGAAATTTCATGGGAACAACACTAAACTATTGCTGGTAAAAATAACCATACCCCTGGCGATTAACAATTTTTTGTCCTAAATCGCCAAGTTTCTTTCTGACTCGAGTGATATGTACATCAACCGTGCGTTCAAGGACATAGCTTTCGCCATTCCACACTTTATCCAAAATTTCGGCACGCGAGAAAATACGCCCAGGTTCATTGATCAGCATACAGAGAATACCATATTCCTTGCGCGACAAAGTGATTTGCTCGTTATTGACAAACACCAATTTCCGTTCATGATCAATATGGAGTTGATCGGGCACAACCACTTGTAGCACCGATGGCTTATCAACAGAACTTTGGTCGTTATTTCGACGCATCACTGCCTTGACGCGGGCCAACACTTCCTGCAAAGAAAAAGGCTTACTGACGTAATCATCTGCACCAACGGAAAATCCACGTAACAAATCATTCTCAGAATCACGAGCGGTCAGGAAGATAATTGGAATTGTATTCTGCATATCCCGGCGCACTTTCTTGGCCATGTCATAGCCTGACATTCCGCCCATCATCACGTCCAAAAGGATGAGACCATGTGATTCATTCAACACTTCAAGAGCTTCCTCTGCTGAAGCTGCGGTATCAACATCATAACCAGCATTTTCTAAATTAAATTGTAAAATCTCAAGGAGATCCAATTCATCGTCAACAATAAGAATGCGCTTTGCCATAAGCGTGTAAATCTAAAAGATAGGTTCTAAAAATTAGGCGTTATGATGATTTGATTTAAAATCATGGCTAATTTATAGAACCTACCTGAGTTTAAATGTATTTTAGAAAATTGTCTTCGTGATGCGGATATTAAGCATAGGATAAACCTCAAACTTTTTAATCGCATCTACATAATCACCAACCTTACCACGGACATTATCCAAATCATTGATTAAGTCAGTCCCATCATGCGTAATAAGTTGTGGCTTTCCACCCCAGAAGAGCACACCACAATCAAATGATATTTTATAAGAAGGGTCTTTTTTGAAGAGTGCGCCTTCATAGCCGAAGCCTAAAAAAGGCTTGATGCGATTTACCTTTACAGTAGCTCGAACCATGCTGTTCGCATCGGGTTCCATCATGTAAGGTTCACCCTTTTGATGCACGACATTGCCTTCTGCATCAAGCACATCGCGCTTGTATTCACCAATACGAATACCCATACGGCCCATATCCCAGAACTTATCTTCCAATTCAGGGGCGAGGTAACCATCTTCACCAATAATAGGTTCGCCATTAATGATTTTATTATACATATTATTGTATATGCTCACACCTAAAAGCGAGGGCATGTCCTCCATGCTATTTTTTGCTTTGGCAACACTTGAAGGACCATAATAAACACCTGCCGTAATGTGCCACTTCTTATTTTCAAAAGGAAACACATCAACCAACAAATTAAAATTGTAGAAATTGGGTTCTCCAACCATATCCACACTGGTGTCAATATTTAAACCTGTGAATTCCTGCAACTGTGAGGCCATGTTATCAAAACGGGTTGTCACCCAATTGCCATCGAAATCATATCGTCCGCCTTCAATACCAAAATTAATTTTGGGTTCAAATTGTGGCATATATGAAAAACCAGCACGAAGACCTACATAGCTGTTAATTTTAGTGGCCAAATCGAGACCAATACCCGAAGTACCTGCAGTGACCGACAAATCGAGGTTTCTAAAAGGTTTGATACTTTTTTCCACATCCAAATCTTGAGCGAACGCCGACATTGTACACATGAAAATCAGCGCTAAAAGTGAACCTAACTTTTTCATATTCTTTATTGCTTTAATTAAATTATCGTTACTTACGTTTGGGTTTCAGCGTTATTAAAGGTATCAACATTTCCTCCATTGATATACCACCATGTTGGAACGTGTCTTTATAATACTGTACGTAATAATTGTAATTATTGGGATATGCAAAGAAATCTGTTCCTGTTGCAAAAATATAACTTGTTGATAAATTGGGTGCAGGCAAACCAATTCGTTTGGGGTCCTTCACCTCATATACCTCTTTAGGATTATAACTTAAATTCTTGCCTAATTTATAACGCAAATTGGTATTCACATTCTTATCGCCAATCACTTTTATGGGTTGATTGGCACGGATTGAGCCATGGTCGGTGGTAATGATAATTTCGTAATCAAGCGAAGCTAACCATTTAAACAGTTCTTTGATTGACGAATGTTTAAACCACGACAGCGTGATTCCTCGATAAGCAGCTTCATTTGATGCCAACTCACGCACCATTCTGGATTCTGTGCGGGCATGACTTAATATATCAATAAAATTGACCACCAATACATGAAGAGGGAAAAGAGGCAACTGACGAGATTGCTCCAGGAACTTCTCAGCTGCTGCCGAATCATTTAGTTTATTGTACGTAAACTGTTCCTTTCGGCGAAATCGGTCCAAATGACATTGTATCAACTGCTCTTCATTTAAATTCTTACCCTCATCATCTTCCTCATCCACCCATAAGTTTGGGTACATGTCGCGAATCTGTGCGGGCATCAAACCTGAAAATATCGCATTTCGAGCATATTGAGTGGCTGTTGGAAGAATACTATAATACATATTCTCTTCCATATCAAAATCATCGGACAGTTCAGTGCTAATGCATCGCCATTGATCGTACCTGAAATTATCAAGCACCAAAAGCATCACCTTTTTGCCATCACGCAAACGTGGGAACACTTCATATTTAAATACATCATGCGACATCATCGGTCTTTGTTCGGGGAGCGCAATCCAATTTTCATAATTTTTCCTGATGAACTTCGCAAAATTACGATTGGCTTCCTCACGCTGCATGCGCAACATCTCTTTCATCACCTCGTCACTCTCAGACAATTCCAACTCCCAACGCACCAATTTCTTATATAACTCTACCCATGCTTCGCTGGTCAGATTATCATTCATTTGCATACTGATTTGAGCAAACTCTTGACGATAGGACGTTTGAGCTACTTCTTGTACGATCTCACGCTGATGTATATTCTTCTTTAATGTTAATAAGATTTGATTCGGATTAACGGGCTTAATAAGATAGTCAGCTATTTTTGAACCTATAGCTTGATCCATGATATCCTCCGTTTCATTCTTCGTGACCATCACAACGGGCACATTGGGTTGAATTTCTTTAATACGCGCCAAGGTATCTAACCCACTCAAACCAGGCATATTTTCATCCAAGAGAATCAAATCAAAATAATGTTCCCGGCAAGCGTCTATAGCATCTGTTCCATTAAAACAAGTCATCACCTCATAGCCTTTGCCTTTTAGAAAAAAAATGTGGGCTTTGAGCAAATCAATCTCATCGTCCACCCATAAGAGTCGTCCAAGCATATTAGATTTTCAGGGTTAATTTACGACCTTGATAAAAAAGGTCATCATATCCATAGGGCGTGTTAATCGCGAAACACGGACATCTCGTTTTAGCACCATATTTCACGAACAACTTCCAATCAGCAAATTTAGGAATTTATTTTGTATCACACAGATTTTTAGAATTACAAAATCAAAACTCACATCATCATGAACATTACTCCGAAAACAAAAATAGGGCGCGCCTTTTGAAATGGACGCACCCTATTCTATTTATTATTTAGTAACGGTAAATTAATAAGTTAGGACAGTTTTAATTATATTTTTAGTTGATTTCGTTTTTTGTCAAGAAGGAGCATAGCGGGCTATGTGACTAATGAACAAAGACGAAAGCAACAAAAAGACAACTCTTTAAATGCCTCCATAAAACATGATTAATATCAAAAGTCCCAAGTTATTTTTTAGCGTTACTTAGTTTCCATCGTTTGATCCAAACGTACAGATACACGTGCGAGTTCTGTCATTTCAGCACAAATTTGCTCTGTTTCTTGAATAACGTGAAGCAACAAAGTAAGTGTTGAAAGATTTGAATCATCGTGATGCATATTAACCAGCACTTCATGGCGGAACGTACGCAAATCTTCACGAATTTGAGAGAATGTGGCACGCAACTTATCATTGTCAGAGAAGTTCAAATGACGTAAATTTGTAGCCACTTCTTCCATAGCCTTAATTGCTCTCAAACGCAACGATACATAACGTTGCATATCTTCCTTACCGATAGGCGTAAAGTTATTATCAACGTGATCAAGAGCAGGTTCGATCAAACGCAAGAGACCATAACGAATTTGACGAAGAGAATTGTGTACCAAGTGGAAGTCAGTACTTAAATGTATCGCAACAGCAGGTTCTGTCTTACGCAAACATATATTTTCGCGACGACGAAGATTCTTTACTTCACGCTTCTTAAGCGAAATGATATTGTTTGTTTTGCGCAACGTACGAAGATTTTCGGTAAACAAACCATCGGTACTTTCGCGCAAGCAATCAGCAAAACTGATAACCAACTCAGCGGTACAAACACCAATGTGGCGCTTGAGCATCGGCACGATCTCTGTGCGGTCGTTGAGCTTGAGCATTTCCTGGAAGAGGATATCGCCCTCTTGCATTTCCTGTTCCTTAGGATTGCGACCGATATGGCTCTTGAACAAGGTGTACAAACCGATAGCTACCAAAGAGAACACGACGACCCAACCGCCATAGAACATGGCACCTGAAACGAGGAAACCTGCGCCGAAAGCCACACCGGCAGTGATGAACCAACCACCGATAACGGTAATAACACCTGTAATGCGGAACACGGCACTTTCACGTGTCCAAGCACGATCGGCCAAGCTTGAACCCATCGCTACCATAAAGGTAACAAATGTTGTTGACAATGGCAACTTAAAGGATGTACCAAGCGCAATGAGCAAAGAGGCCACAACAAGATTCACCGAAGCACGAAGAAGGTCGTAAGCCACTGTATTATCTTCTATTTCTGGAGCAGCAAAACGACGGTCAATATAGCGCAACACTTTCTCGGGAACAATCTTTACCACAGCGTGACCAATAGAATTGCTCCAACGCACCATGCTACGAGCTGTTCGTGATGAACCGAACATTTCATCACCTTCGTTCTTACTTGAAAGGTCGATAGAAGTTTTCAACACGGCATGTGCCTTCTTTGAGGTAGTCAAAGCTGCCACCATAACAACGCCTGCTGTAATCAAATAAATCAAATCGGTCGATGCAGATTCCAAAAGCGAAGTCATCATGAATGAATTGGGATCTGTGGCGCCTGATGCTGTATAATCAGTATATGATGAAAGGCCAGCAAGGGGCACACCGATAAAGTTTACCAAGTCGTTGCCTGCAAACGCTGTGGCTAACGCAAATGTACCCAAAAGCACAACAACCTTAAAGACATTAATCTTACACCAATGTAAGATTTGCATCAGGATGGTAAATATAACAAAACAAGCCAAGAGGATGATAAGCACATTATTGTCAATATAATCCTTTACCTCGGGTGTCATGAAAGAAATATGCTTCAAACCTTTAAAAAGCATGAAGTAAACAATTGCTGTAACAGAAACACCACCAAAGATACCGATCTTGAAGCCTAAACCTTTATGTATATTAAAGGTGAATATAATACGGGTAATGTACTGAATAATTGAACCAAAAATAAACGCAATAGGAACCGAGAAGAAAATACCAAGAATAACCTCTAAAGCCTTTCCTGTATTCAAATATTCCGCAAATGGCAACCCTTCGGGGCCAAACATCTTAACAATACTCAAAGCGAAGGCTGCACCTAACATCTCAAACACCAACGAAACTGTGGTTGAGGTAGGCATACCAAAGGAGTTGAAGATATTAAGCAGCACAATATCGGTAATCATTACCGCAATAAAGATGGTCATTACTTCATGGTAAGTAAAGTATTGCGGATTAAAAATACCATGTCGCGCAATATCCATCATACCATCACTTAAAGCACAACCAAAAAAGACGCCGACGGCTGCAATTGTTATCACAGTTTTAAACTTTGCCGCTTTTGAACCAACAGCGCCGTTCAGAAAGTTAACCGCGTCGTTTGAAACGCCGACCCAAAGGTCGAAGATAGCAAGTACTCCAATGAGTATCACCATCACTAAATACAACGATTCCATAAGTTATTTAATATTAAAATTTATTTCGCTTTGCAAATTTAAGTTTAATTTATCGTTGCAACCACAAATATACGGTTAAATTCTTGTTAAATGTTTTGTAACATGTTAAGTTTGAAAGAAAAATCATTACTTAGGACCTTAACATATGCCTTCAATATTTAAACTTATCTAATTTTGTTTTACGATTCCATATAACACAAGAGGATGTAGCAAAATCTGCTACATCCTCCTTAAATATTCTTTCAATAAAAATTATTGTGCGATACAGATACTTACACGGTTAAGTTCTGGCTTAGCAGTACCATAAGGTTGTTCAGTGTCACCCTTAGATGCTGTTACGATACGATCCTTAGAAATACCGAATTGGTTAACAAGCGCATTTGCAACGATGTCAGCACGCTTAGCAGCATACTTCTTGTTGATAGATGCATTACCTGTTCCCTTATCAGCATAACCAGTGATAGTTACCTTAGCTGCGGGATTAGCCTTCAAGTAATCAGCGATTTCTTGAACCTTAACCATTTCAACCTTAGAGATTGTTGAAGAACTGATTGTAAAGAACACGTGCTTTTCAAGTGGCTTAACAACAGCGATTTCCTTAGTTTGAACCTTATCCAATGTGCGAGCGGGTTGCTTGGGCATGATAGGACGAGCAGGTTCTGTTTGAGCAGGACGAAGAGCCTTGAGCAATTCGTTGATTGAGTTATCCTTCTTTGGAGCAACAGTCTTCTTAGTATAAGTAGAACCGAAGTTATACTTAACACCTACGAGTGCATTGAAACACCAGTCAGCGTTGCCTGCCTTCTTTGAGTTGTAGTGGTCATTTACTGTAGCAGCTTGAAGTTCAAGACCTACATTGAGGTTGTCGTTGATACGGAAATCACCCATAAGACCTAAGCGACCCATCATGCGCACCTTAGTACCGTCCCAAAGATTAGACAGATTTTGGTTGCTCTTTGTGTTGTTATAGATCTTTGAGATTTCAGCCTTAGCAGCAGCTGCATCATCATTATTCCATGCGATGTTAGCACCGATACCTGCAAACGCGCTCAAATTGAAGAGACGTTCAGGGTTGTATTCGAAGAAAAGGTTTGTCAAGTTAAGTGTTCCGTCGATCATAGGCGCTACGAAGTTCCATGACCAATCAAGAGACTTACCGTTCATTTCCCAACCACCCTTACTTTGAAGTGCGTTTACTGAGAAACGAGCACCAAACAACTTTGTAAAGTTGTAACCACCACCTAATTGGAAGTTGTAAGAAAGGAGATCACCGAAGTCTGATTCACCCAATGTATACTGCAAACCGAGAGGTTGTACTTCAGCATACCAGTGAGGTGTGAATTCATAAACCGTTTCTGTTTTTTCGCTCTGTGCGTTCGCAGTTAAGCAACCCAAAGCAAAGAGACTTGCTATAATGGTTTTTGTGAATTTCATAATTTTTCTAATTATAAATCAAATGAATAAGTTAGGGTTCACACAGGGAACCCTCAGGAACCCTAACTTTTGTTTTAATATCTCTCGTTATTGAAATTACTTTTGACGAACGTAGAACTTCTTAGCAACTACAAGACCGCTATAGTCAACAGCTGTGTAAACGATTTCGTAAACATAACCGCGCTTAATGTTCATCTTCACTTGATCAACGTTACCTTCAAGAACCTTAGCAGTTTGAGCATCGTTGAGTGCAGTTAAGAGTTCACCACCATCAGCTTGAGCGTTCTTAGTACCATCCAAAGAGTAAACGTTAGTTACACCTACGAGCTTCTTGTAAGCAGGAGCAAGAACTTCAGCTGTGTAAGAAGTTGGTGCGAGAACGAGTTCACCTGAAGTAACAACTGTAGGAACGCTACGTGATTGGCTTAACTTATTGAAGCCATTGTTGCCTTGTACGAGGAGCACAGGTTGGATAGCAGCATTTACAGAGTTAATCATGTTACAAACCTTAGCGTTAAACTTATCGAAGAACTTAGCAAGCAATACCTTGAATTCATCATTAACCTTAATTGCTGCATTTTCAACAACGGGCAACTTATCCTTGATTACAGCATTAGCCTTATCCATTAAGTCTAACAATTCGTCAAGTGTACCGCTTGTGATGTTACCATAAAGGTCATTCATTGCATCGTAAAGATTAACTTCTACAGGATACTTGAACTGTACAGGGATTTGCATTTCCTTAGTGATGTGGATATCCTTGAGGATGAGTGAGTCACCATCTACAGTGTATTGAGGAGCAGCAACCTTAACAGTTTCTTCAGGGAAGCTGATTGTTTCTTCAATTTCAGTATATCCAACACCTGGGAGATCACGCATTACTGTGATTGTTTGTTCACGAGCGGGGATTGTAACTTCAATTGAGTCTTCAGTTTCAGGAGTGATTTGACCAAACTTGATGCTGTCCTTTGGAAGTACCATATCAAGTGTGTAATCAACTGTAGTATTAACATCTACTTCGATTGTAAGCTTAGTGTCGCTTGGGTTAAGAGGCAATACCTTAATCTTGTTAACCACAATATTTTCCGCCTTGTTGAAGAGCTTATCAACAGTAGAAGCACTTGGAACGAGCTTAACAAATACATCAGTTACCTTATCAGTTACCTTACCGATGATCTTTTCTACCTTTTCAAGTGTAGGAATGTTCTTGATATCTACGTCAGCGAACTTATAAGAGAGAGGCTTGAATGCAGTTGCAGCAACAGAGTATTGTGAGTAAACACTGCGTTGTTGGCCGAGGTCATCAGTCCAAGACACCTTAACAGCATTAGCATCCATCTTACCATTCAATTGGCTTGCCAATGATTTCATTGTATTAGTTACATTGAAATCAGTGAGCGCATCACCCATAATTTCGTTGATATCAACGCGACCCTTAAGTGATTCAACAGCTTCAGCAGTGAGTGTAGCCTTTGCTTCATAGAAGCCATTAGCAGCAGAACGTGAAACACCGAATGAGAGGTTCTTGTCAGAGTAAGCGAGTGGTTCGAGCTTAATAGCAGAAGCTTGTTCTACACTATTAACAAGTGGGAACTGTGCACCTTCAAAGTTTACAGTGTTAGGATTAATTGTGAGGTAGAGTGTACCTGCATTACCTGCACCACCTACGAGAGGTTCACCTGCAGCTACTTCAATTGCTGTTACACCGAGCATCTTGATATCAGCTGAAGAAAGACGTGCATCGTCCTGATCGCTGTAGTAACGAGGTCTTGCAGTTGGGAATTCAAGACCGTAGTTTCCTGCATAGCCATAGTAAGCTGCGAGGATGTTGCTACGCATGTTGTTAGGAAGCGCTGCATAACCAAACACTGGACTTGAAGCACCTTGTACAAGGATACCTGAAACGTATTGGTTCAATGCACCTTCAAGGTTCTTAATCTTGTTTTCAACGTCAGCAACACGAGTTGTCAATTCGTCGAGTTGTTCTTGGAGTGCCTTATCAGCTTCTTGGTATGCCTTTTCAATTTCGCCAACCGCAATTTGCAAAGTATCGATTCTGTTGTTAACATCGTTGAACTTGTCGTTCAATACCTTGAAAATTTCAGTTTGGAGAGAATCAGCATAAGCCTTAGCTGCTTCGTAGTTTGCTGCGATTTGGTTAACCAATGCAGAGTCAGCCTTTTCGAGGGCAGCAATCTTAACTTGAGCATCAGCAACATCTTGCATTACCTTTTGCAATTCTGTATTCCAAAGTTTGATGTCATTTTGGATGTTAGTGATTGCGGTTTCGTGGTTGTTCAACTGCAATTCGTGAGCAGCCAAGATTGAATCATGAGATGCGACAATTGAATCGTGCTTATGTTGAAGAGTTGCAATAGCTTGAGTAGCAATTTCATTCAATTCAAACAATTTTGCCAATTGTTGTTCTACGTCAGCAGGACAGATACAATCCTTGCCATCCTTACCGTCTTGACCGTCCTTGCCATCTTCACCATCTTGACCGTCCTTGCCATCTTCACCGTCTTGACCGTCTTTGCCATCTTCACCATCTTGACCATCCTTGCCATCTTCACCGTCTTGACCAGGAAGACCAGGTTGACCTTGTTGGTTAGGATCGCATGTACAACCTTCTTTAGCTTCGAGAGCAGCAATACGACTTAACAAAGCAGCGATTTGACCTTCAAGGTCTTCTACTTCATCATCGAGATTACCCTTAAGTTCTTCTCTAAGGTCATCGTCTGCATCTTTGTAAGCTTCTTCTAATGCTTCAAGATCCTTCTTGTAAGCATCTTCAAGATCAGAAAGGTCCTTCTTCAAAGCGTCGATCTGATCATGTACGGCATCTTCAAGCGTCTTGTCCGCATCAATCATTTCTTCATGAAGATCTGCGTACATATCTTCCGTTTTGTCATCACAAGACACGAAAGACAATGACGTAACTACAACTGCAGCAAACGCCATCAATCCGTTAAAAAATTTCTTCTTCATTTTTTAATAATTAATTAATAGGATTATTTGTTTTTTAATTTACGTTTCTCCTTTATGGATACATAATACCCATTGTTCGGCAAATTTATAAAGAAAATCACAAACCGAGCCTAACAATGGGCATAAAACATTAAGTTTTTTTATTTTTTCTTAATAATGACAACGCAAAATAACAAATCAACTACAAAAATCAACGTTTCTCCTTTAAAATCAACATCATCTCTCGAGCAGCTCGCTGTGGCGCTCCACCTTCTCCTAATACCTCTTTCATCGTTTCGTAGCCCCGTAATTGCACGTTCCTTCCTTCCGCCCCTGGCATCAGTTGCTTAAGATGCCCCACAATTTGCTCGTGAGTCATAGTGTCGGCCACCAATTCCGGCACCACCTCCTTATTCGCTACAAGATTGACCAAAGAGATATACTTCACCTTCAACAAATGACGACGCAAGAAAGAAACCACCTTGCCTATAGGCGTGTAATAGCACACCACTTGCGGAACGCCAAACAGTGCCGTCTCAAGTGTAGCTGTCCCTGACGTCACTAAAGCCACCGTGGCATGATGCAACAATGGATAGGTTTGCTGACGTACAATCTTTGGCCATTGGGATTCGCGCCACGGCAAACGAGCCAACACCTCGCGGTAGAAATCAAGCGAAATTGAAGGCGCACCAGCCAAAACCAATTGATAGTCCTGTCCCGCCACTTCCTGAGCGGCTTCGCACATCATACAAAGATTATCTTTAATTTCTTGCTTTCGACTCCCTGCCAGCAAAGCAACAATCTTTTTAGAGGCATCCAAACCATTATTTTCACAAAACCGTTCAAAAGAATCTTGATACGTTTGTTGAAAAGCATAAACCTCATCCGCTGTTGGATTACCCACATACGAGATAGGATACTGATGCTTGCGTTCAAAGAAATCCACCTCAAAAGGCAAGATTGAAAACAAACGATCGACGTAAGCCCGAATATCCTTGATACGATATTCTTTCCATGCCCAGATTTTAGGCGATATATAATAGAAAACAGGGCAAATACGCTCCGTCTTGACAAACTTTGCAATTTTAAGGTTAAAACCAGGATAATCAACAAGAATCACACAATCAGGTTTCCACTGCTTAATGTATGCCTTACAATCTGACATACCTTTTAAAATAGTACGAAGATGCAACAACACTGGAATAAACCCCATATAAGCCAAATGCTTATAATGACACAACAAGGTTCCACCCTCCTTCAACATCTCGTCCCCACCATAGAAACGAAACTCAGCTTGCGGATCTTGCTGCTTCAAAGCCTTCATCAAGTGCGCCGCATGAAGGTCGCCACTTGCTTCACCTACAATAAGAAAATACTTCATGATATTTTAGGTGGGTTCTATTAAATCCCACAGATATTTAACAACGGTGCGTACTCTATATCTTTATCTTTTGTCGTAAAATTGATTTATCCTACCCTTTTCGTCACTCTTAGCAGTCGGGTAACCCGGGACACACCCTCTTCAAGTATCAAAAACAACTCGGGCAAAATTCTATTTCCTAAGTAACGCTAAAAAAACTAACTTATTGAAACCACCTTATACATAGGCTGTTTAAAACTTAAGCGATTCAAACAAACCATAATGCGTGCAATCCAACGTAACAGGAGTCACAGCCACATACCCATGCTCCATAGCCCAAATATCCGTATCCACTTCAGTAGGTTCGAGATTTTCGCGATTTCCCACCAACCAGACATAGGGCCTACCGGTTGTAGGATGTTCACAGGCATGCGTTTCCTTCACCCAACGGCTCTTAGCCATTCTGCACACCTTGATACCCTTAAACGTCGAAGCCTTAGGAAAATTCACATTCAGACACGTAAACAAAGGGAGTCCATCCTGAAGAACCCGACGCGTAATCACCTCAACAGCCTGAGCTAAAGGTTCAAAATTGGCATTAGAAGAATGATCATCCAAGGAAAACGCCACTGAAGGAATCCCTTGCATAGCGCCCTCATAACACACCCCCATCGTGCCAGAATAATGAGCATTCACCGCTGAGTTATCTCCATGATTAATCCCTCCAAGAACCAAATCGGGTTTACGATCCATCAATTCATTCATCGCCACCTTCACGCAATCGACAGGCGTACCTGTGCAACTATACACCGTCAGCCCCGGCTCTGAACTCAAACGCGTATAACGCAAAGGCACAGTTGAGGTTATGGCACAACTACCACCAGAACGAGGTCCATCGGGAGCCACAACAAAAAGGTCTGCCCAACCGCGCAATGTATCGATTAAAAAATTTATACCCTTGGCGGTCACGCCATCATCATTGGAAATAAGGATAAGAGGTCGCATATTACTGTAATTTTTATGCAAAATTACTAAAAATAGTTTTAGCGCAACTCATTATAAGAAAAAATAATTAACTTTGCAAAATACACGATTCTACATTCGGGAATAACCCCGAGATACATTCAGTAAGCAACATTTTACATTATTATAGATGGGAAAAACGATCGCTCTTGTCAATCAAAAAGGTGGCGTTGGTAAAACCACCACATCCATGAACTTAGCAGCTTCTTTAGCCACATTGGAAAAGAAGGTGTTACTTATTGATGCCGACCCTCAAGCCAACGCTTCGTCGGGGTTAGGTGTTGATTTAAGTCAAATAGAAGCATCCATATACCAATGTTTGGTGAATCAAATTGATGTTCGCGAAGCCATATACACCACAGACATTGACAATCTTGACATTATTCCATCTCACATTGATTTGGTTGGTGCCGAGATCGAAATGCTTAACTTCAAGCAACGCGAACACATCATCAAGAAAGTTTTAGCTCCAATAAAAGACGAGTACGACTACATTCTTATTGACTGCTCGCCTTCGTTGGGTTTAACGGTTGTTAACGCACTGACAGCAGCCGACTCAGTGATTATTCCCGTACAGTGCGAATACTTTGCACTTGAAGGAATTTCCAAACTGCTTGACACGATTCGCATCATCAAGCGCAAGACAAACCCTGCGCTTTCAATTGAAGGTTTCCTGTTAACGATGTACGACTCACGCTTGCGTTTGGCCAATCAAATCTACGACGAAGTAAAACGCCACTTCCAGGAATTGGTGTTTGAAACCGTCATCCAACGTAATGTCAAACTATCAGAAGCGCCATCGCATGGTTTGCCCGTTATTTTGTACGACGCCGATTCTACGGGTGCTCGAAACCATTTGGCATTAGCGAAAGAAATCATCAAAAAGAACACCATTTAAAACACAGACCATAAACATTAACTAAACATGGTTGTAAAAAAGAAATTCACCGCACTCGGACGTGGTTTGGATGCCCTCATCTCCACCAACGACGAGGTACAAACCAGCGGTTCTTCATCAATTAGCGAAATACCACTTCAACAAATAGAAGCGAACCCCAACCAACCCCGTCGTGAATTTGACGAAACGGCACTCAACGAGTTGGCGGACTCCATCAGAAGCCTGGGTATTGTGCAGCCCATCACACTTAGAGAGATGGAGAACAACCGATACCAAATCATTGCCGGCGAACGTCGTTGGCGTGCCTCACAAATTGCAGGGTTGACGACCATTCCTGCTTACATAAGAACCGCCGACGACGAGAACATGATGCAAATGGCATTGGTTGAAAACATTCAACGTGAGGATTTAAATGCCATTGAAGTGGCACTCGCCTACCAGCATCTGATTGAGAAATACGACCTGAAACAGGAAGAGCTCAGCGAAAAAATCGGAAAGAACAGAACAACCATTGCCAACACCCTGCGTTTGCTTAAGTTACCAGCACAGGTGCAAATGGCGATAAAAAACAAACGCATTGACAAAGGACACGCTCGGGCATTGCTCGGACTTTCAGATCCCGCGCTTCAAGTAAAGCTATTCAAAGAAATCATTGATAAGAATTACTCTGTGCGTCAAGTTGAGGAAATCGTTTCACAAATCAACATGGGAGAAAGCGTCAAAAGCGGTACCAAAACGCTTCATGACAAGAAAGCCATGCTCCCCGAAGAATTCAAAATACTCAAAACGCAATTATCGGATTTCTTCAAGACTAAAGTGCAAATGACGTGTTCGCAACAAGGGAAAGGTAAGATCAGCATTCCATTCAATAGCGAAGAGGAATTAACACGCATCATAGAACTTTTCGACCGCATGAAGAGTGGAAAATGATGGTCCGTATCAATCGCTATCATTCATTAGCGATCTATTCATTAAAAGAGCTATAGCATCGCAAGGCTCATTACGTGAGTGATATGTTAAAACATGGGCGCCATTCATTTGGATTTTCAATTGGCTGATCCCTTAATCAAGAAGGAGCATAGCTGGCTATGTAACTGATAAACAAAAAGGAAAGCGGCAAAAGACAATTCAATCAAAGCCTACGACTGAATGGTTACAAAAAAAAGATGCCATTTATCTCTTCACATATCGCTTATGCCCCTCTCTCATACACCCGTCAAGACCCTCAACACATGAGACATTTAAGACTTTTATCTGTTTTACTCTACTTTTGCTGCGTCGGCGCTATGCATGCGTCGGCGCAACCACGTATTATTACAGAGAAGAACGACACCATAAAACACACCCCGCTATTACTTCCACAGAACAATATAAAAAGCCTAAGCATCAATAAGAATGACAGTTTATTAGGTCGCATTGACACTATTGACATTATCTTCCCTGAGGATGAAAGAGCGCTTAAACAACAAGAAAAAGAATTGCGCCGTGCTCAGTTTGTGCCCGACCCACAACGTGCACTGTGGCTGGCTTTAATTATTCCTGGTGCTGGACAGGCTTACAACCGAAAATATTGGAAGTTACCACTGGTTTACGGAGGCTTTTTAGGATGTACTTATGCGTTTACGTGGAATCAGCAAATGTACAGCGACTACTCTCAGGCTTACCTGGATATCATGGACGACAATCCAGAAACAGATAGCTATATGGATTTCTTGCCTCCCAAGTACAACATTGAAGGCCGCGAAGACCATTTCAAACAATTATTTAAAAACAGGAAAAACAGATATAGACGTTGGCGCGACCTGTCAGCTTTTTGCTTCGTTGGGGTATATATCATTTCAGTTATAGATGCTTACGTTGATGCTCAACTCTCTGAGTTTGACATCACGCCCGACCTCAGCATGAGAATAGAACCCAAAGTCATTCAGCAAGACCGATTTGACATCAACCGCCAACAACAAAGCTATGGCATTGGTTGTAGCCTTAACTTTTAGACAGGCGCTCACACGCAAGTTAATGGTATTGACGAGACACGAATGCGAAGCCATGCCATTAACACCCTAAACGCACATAAGGACATTGCACGCAAGCCTTATACAGACAACGACACCTAGAACATTCCCCTTTAAAGCACAATCGCTCAAGCCTATTGCTCAATAGCCCATAACAATACTTTGTTTACGCCAATGAAACTTTTCAAAAAATACATATTGATAGCACTGTTCCTTTTGCCTTCATTCATCTATGCACAAAAGGACAGCATCATCGTGGTTCATGATGACAGTTTAAACACCGATGAATCAATAGGATTACCCGAGGGGATGTTGTCGAATATAGACTCCCTGCTCTTACTTTGGAATTCCAAACAATACCTCTTTCCACAGGCTCAAACGGAACAATCAACTTACATTTCAGCGTTTACCGCTGCCGACTATGAGAAACGTCTGTCGCGCATTCCAGCCTTGATAGAAATGCCATACAACAGCGTAGTGCATAAATTTATAGAGCAATACACGGGAAAACTAAACAAAACCATTAGTTTTTGCTTGAGTGCAGGTAATTTCTACATTCCTATGTTTGAAGAGGCTTTGGATTATTATCAATTGCCCCTTGAGCTCAAATACTTGCCTATCATAGAGTCGGCTCTAAATCCCACAGCGCGCAGCAAAGCTGGAGCCGTAGGACTATGGCAGTTTATGCTCAAAACAGGAAAACGATATGATTTGGAAGTGAACAGTTTGGTTGACGAGAGAAGAGACCCCTTCAAATCAACCTGGGCTGCGGCACAGTATCTAAGGGATCTTTACGACATCTATAACGATTGGACATTAGTCATCGCAGCATACAATTATGGTCCTGGCAATGTCAACAAAGCCATACACCGAGCAGACGGCATTGCTGACTATTGGAAAATTTATCCATATCTACCCACGGAAACACGTGGTTACGTGCCCGCCTTTATAGCAGTCAATTACGCCATGCAATTCTATTGCGACCATCACATCACACCGATGGAAACGAAATACCCCAATGCGACCGACACGGTGATGATCTCTAAGAAACTACATTTCAAGCAAATTGCAGAACTTTGCGACATTGACATCGATGCCATTCGCGCCTTAAATCCTCAATACCTCAAGGATATTATTCCAGGCCAAACAAAACCATATGCCTTAAGGTTACCACAAGAAAAGATTCTCACTTTTGTTGATCACGAAGATTCAATTTACAACCATCGCGCCAGTGAACTTTTCAAACGTCGCGATAAGGTTGAGGTTGACGAACGTAAGAAAACAACCAATAAATCGCCACAATGGGTAAAGGTAAAGAAAGGCGATAATTTAGGTGAAATAGCACGCCGCAACAAAACAACAGTGGCTCAAATCAAAAGACTGAATGGATTGAAAAATTCAAATATTAGAGTAGGACAACGTTTGCGAATCAGATAATCCCTCTTCGACTATGGCTGAAAAAGAATTGACTCCTCAAGAAATACAGGATGAAAAGCTCATCAACGATGCATTTCAACACTTAATCAACACCTACTTAGCCTCAAACCATCGCGGTAAGGTTGACATCATTACCAAAGCATTCAACTTCGCAAAACAAGCCCACAAAGGGGTGAGAAGAAAATCGGGCGAGCCCTATATCCTTCACCCTATTGCAGTGGCACAAGTCGCTTGCGAAGAAATCGGTTTGGGGTCAACGTCTATATGTGCAGCTTTATTGCACGACGTTGAGGAAGACACCGACTACACCAATGAAGACCTTTGCAACCTATTTGGTCCAAAGGTCGCAAACATCGTGGAGGGGGTAACCAAAATTTCAGGCGGTATTTTCGGAGAGCACGCATCATTACAGGCCGAGACATTTAAGAAGCTTCTGCTCACAATGAGTGATGACATCCGTGTGATCCTCATCAAGATTTCCGACCGCGTGCACAACATGCGCACTTTAAGTTCGATGTTGCCATCCAAGCAATATAAAATCGCAGGCGAAACACAATATATCTTTGCACCTTTAGCCGACCGATTGGGGTTGAACAAAATTAAAACGGAATTAGAAAATCTTAGTTTTAAGTACGAACACCCCGAAGCCTATCAAGACATCGTTGATAAATTACAGGCATCGCAAATGGAGCGCGACGATGAGTCGGGCGCTTTCATCAAGCCCATTAAAGAAGCTTTAGACAAAATGGGATGCGACTACACCATCAAGGCACGCATTAAAAGCCCCTACTCCATTTGGAAGAAGATGCAAACCAAGAAAGTGACGTTTGAAGAGGTTTATGACATCATGGCGATTCGCATCGTCTTCAAGCCCAAAGACCGGAGTCAGGAAATCAACGAATGCTTCCGCATCTACGCGGAATTAACAAGCATCTACCGCCCTCACCCATCACGCTTCCGCGATTGGCTGTCAATGCCTAAAGCAAATGGCTACCAGGCTTTACACAATACATTTATGAGCGCCAACGGACGTTGGGTGGAAGTACAGATTCGTTCTGACCACATGGACGACGTAGCTGAACAAGGTTTTGCTGCCCATTGGAAGTACAAAGCACCTGGTTCTGAATACGACTCCTCAGAATTGGATCAATGGCTTAATTCCATCAAAGAAATTCTTGACGACCCACACCCCGATACACTCGACCTGCTCGACACCATCAAACTCAATTTGTACGCACGTGAGATCTTGGTGTTTACCCCAAAGGGTGAAATCAAAACAATGCCTGCCGACAGCACTGTGCTTGACTTCGCTTTTATGATTCACTCATTCCTTGGAAGTCATTGCTTTGGTGCTAAGGTCAACCACAGATTGGTTCCACTGAGCTACAAATTAAAGAGTGGCGATCAAATTGAAATTCTTACCTCAAAAACACAACGAGTGCAACCTGAATGGCTAAACTTTGCGACATCGGCAAAAGCAAGAGGTAAGATACAAGCTATTCTACGTAGGGAAAGACGCGAGAAAGAACAATTCGGCGAAGAAAAAGTAAAGGCATTCTTCAAAGACAAGGATATTGACTATAATACAGCCTTGCTTGAAAAGTTATACCAATCACAAAATTTCCGACAACGCGAAGATTTCTTTTTAGCTGTTGCAGAAAAAAGGATTAGTTTAGAAAACGTTGATATAGACACCTTGCTAGGCAGAAAGAAGATGCGCAGAGGTTTCCTGGATTTCCTAAATTTACGTTCGACCAACAAGAACACATCATCGCAAATTCTGGATAGTGTCATTGATGTTAACGTTGAAACAAAGAAATTCGTAGCAACCATCAACCGCAAGAAAACGTTTGAAATCAACGACAACACACGTCAACACTGTTCCTTCCCCAATTGCTGCCACGCCATTCCTGGCGATGATGTATTAGGATATATCACGCCTGAAGGTGGCTTAGAAATCCACAAACGCAATTGCGAAAAGGCCAACAAGCTCAAGACCAGTTTTGGCAACGATATCATTGCATGCACATGGAACATCAAGGAAGGCGAATACTTCGACGCGCGCATATCCATTAGAGGGGTTGATGCCCGAGGCGTGCTTCATAACATTGCCGATTGCTTTGAATCGGTGCAACAGGACTTCTTGGTGAAAGAAATTACGCTTAAAACACACGACGGAATCTTTGAAGGTACAATCTTAGTGGCTGTACGCCACGTTCACGATGTTCAACTGGTGTGCGAAGCCCTACAGAATATTGATCATGTAAAGAAAGCGGTTAGAGAAGACTAACCCCCTCAAAACAAATAAATCAAAGGCATAAAAAAGAGTGTTGATGCACAAAGAACCTTCAAGTTCTGTGTATATCAACACTTTTTTATTCAACTCCTGTCTTCATCACTTTTTGTTGCAATATTATGGCGCTTATTGTTTTTTAGGCAGTTACGGCAATTTATTGGGTGGTTTTGGGTGGCGCAAACCTATGTTTTATTTCTAGAATTTGTGACGTTTTGATGAGAGTAATCGAATATTTTTCTATCTATCAATATACACTGCAGTGCCAAATTATTCGCCAAGGCTCATCAAATCGTCTCTAATTATTCGCTATGGCTCATCAAACCGTCTAGACTATAAATTAAATGTTTTCTTGTTTTTTCTAGAATTTGAGAATTTGAGAATTTTTTATTCATCAAGATGAATTTATTGATTGATACACACTGCGGAGCCAAAATTATTCGC
>JAZKYK010000031.1:0-12947 GCA_045612125.1 Alloprevotella sp. | reverse complement strand
AAGCCCCCTTTTTTCGTGTCAAAAGGATCAAAAATATTGCGAAATTTGGTTTGATGTCGTTAAAATTTGGTTTGATGTAGTAAAAATTTGGTCCGACTTAGGAAAAATTTCCCGCCGAGTCGTTCGCCGAAGGTCCGGTTTCGACCCCTCGAAGCCCGTTTAACTTTTTTCTATAAACTTTAACATTGTGACAAAATGATATTTCGCCTTGTCGCAATTTTTCGTACTTTTTTGTTTGACAAACTTCTTGTGAAATTATTACTGTTTGGTCAAATATCTTTAACGCATAAACCCCATAAATTCTTTTATTTTTTCTCCCAGTGATTACATGGATTTTTAGGAGGCTATAGGAGATTATATAGAAGTTATAGGAGGTTATAGGCCCCTACACTTGCCAGATGGCATCTCTCAACTCTCCTCTCTCAACTCTGTTCAAAAAGCGTGTGAAGCGGTTGTTCCTTGAAGTTGCTCAGGTGTGCCTCGCTGCGCTCTGTGCAGAACTCTTTCCAAAGCGCCTCATCGTCCGCGTTGATGAGTTCGTTGCCATCTGCATCAAGCGCATTCAGCAGGTCGCCCGCTTTGATTTGGTTGATGTCGTAGGCAGGCACATAGGTGAGTTTTTCGGGGTTGTTTTCGTTGGTCGTTTCAATTAAAATGCCCACTTGGCAGAGGGTATAAACGATCTGTGTGACCAGGCGAATATGTACGTCGTTGGCCTCAGCGAGTTCTTCAGCTGAATACGGTGCGCCCTTTTCCGCATATCGCTTACAGATGCTTGAGGCGATGCGTAGGCAGAGGTAGTCGTGGAAGCGGCGGCTAACAACAACATTCTCCTTGCCTTGGTAAAAACTTTTGAAGTTTTGATTGACATACGCTAGGGAACATCCAAAAAGGGTGATGGTCCACGCAATCTGGCACATCAGCAGAAAGAGTGGGAGCGCGGCAAACGAACCGTAGATGGCGTTGTACGACGTCAACCACACCTGCGAATTAAGGTATCCCCATTGCAATACCTGAAAGGCGGTGCCCGTAATCACGCCCGCAAGACCAGCGCTCAGGAATTTCACACGTGTATTGGGAATGTACATGAAGAGTCCGGTGAAGAACAAGCAGGTGAGCACCCACGGACTTAACTTCACCAACACCAGCACCGTAGGGCGAAGTACGAATTCGTCGGTTGAGAGCGTGTCGATAAAATTATAGATGAAAATGCTAAGGCCCGTAGTGGCAACAATAAATACAGGAAGCAGGAAGATGATGGCGGTGTAGTCTGTCAACTGTCGGGTGAAGGGACGATTGCGCTTCACCTGCCAAATCTGGTTGAAGGTCACCTCAATTGTATTGGTCAGGTTGAACAAGGTCCAGAGCAACAGCAGCACACCAAAACCCAAGAATAATCCGCCACTGGAGTGCGAGAGGTAGGAGTTGACAAAACCGATCACCGTGTCCTGCACCTCGGGTGTCGCCACAAGGTTGTCCTTAATCAACTGTTCGACCAGCGAACTCAACCCAAAGCCCTTCGCAATGGCAAAGATAATGGCGAGCAGGGGCACGATGGCAAACAGCGTGGTGTAGGTCAACGCTGAGGCACGGAAGTACATACGCTCCTGCAGGAAGCAACGCGTCGTGACAATCAAGCGTCGCAATACCTCGGCAGGAAGAAACTCTGCAGGGATTTCCCACAGGTCGTGAAGCAAAAATTGCTGTATTTTTGAGAAAGAAAGTTTCATGTGCGATAAATCTAAAGTTCAGCGTAGTTAGGTTTTTCGCTAAAAGAAGAACAACTCACGATGTTTATGATTTACAAAAGTAAGAAAAAGGTTGGTAGTTCATTGATTGCAGACGGAAAATCTGTTTCGCAGGTCTGTTTTTGACTGTTTTTTATTCCCTCCCATCAATATTCCAAGCCTTGATGGTGCACAAGTAATGGCCTCTTTTTCTATGTCTAAAAACAACACCAAGTGAATAATGATGTTTTTTTTTGTTCTTTAAAAGACTTGTTTCATAGTTGTTTATGTAATCCTAAAAATAAAGTTGCCCATTTTTTGAAATTTTGGGAAAATGTTTCTATATTATATATGTAATCACAAAAACAGAATGTCATGAAAGATCCATTTAAGCACGCAGACAAAACTTTCGCAGTAGGGGAAAATCGTAGTTACATGGCAGAACTTCCTTATCACTTGGCGCACAAGGGACTTCCCAGCGACGTAGCGCGCACAGAATTGTTCAAACTCGACTCGCGCGAAGGCAATCTTCTTACCTTCAAACACGGTGTGAGGTATCGCACTCCCATCTCAGGCAAAGTGCTTACCAACCTCAAAACGGGCGAAGAAATTTGCTTCCTTGACTACCGCGGTTCGCGCATCATGCTCGAAGCATCACATTACATGCACGGCGGTCGCAAGGTTTCTCAAGAGAGACTGGACACGCTCCGCACGGATGACGGACGTACACTCCGCCAATTCCTTAAAGACGAGGCGGCAAAACCTTTGGAAGAAAGGTTGGGTGCGTCCTAATTTCAGTGTTCCTTAAAAACTTCATCGAGAGCATGTTTCCTCAGTCATGCTCTCGTGGCAGTAAGTAAAATGACAGTAAATCCTAAACAGAATTTCTGAATTTTACTTTATATTTGCAATGCAATAATACAACAGAAAAAATAGTTTACTATGTCACCTAATATGGTTTATAGTAGCGCCACAGCTCGCTACGTGTACACTCATGCAGAAATCCTTGAATGTGATTATCCCGAATTATGGGATAAAGCGCAGGAGTTAGTCGTTCGTCTTACTGCTTTGCAGGAAAATCTCATTCCCACCTTGCCAAAGTTGCATCAGCAGTTGCCCACTAATATTCAAGAACTTCAAACACCAGAAGCACAGATAAACTTGCAAACTTATATCCTTGCCCGTTCGCTATATGCCTTCGCGGAAAAAGTATTTACGCTTCTTGATAATCAGTGCACTGAACTCGCCAAGGCGTTAAATGACAAAGACAATTATACAGAGAAAGATGTTCTTGCAAAACTGGAACGTACGTTTGAAATTCTTGCTAATGCTCCACTCGAAGATATCGCTTCCAATCCTCAAACAGGTTTGCAACGATTGAGTGACGTAACTTGTGAGTTTGAACATCGTTTGGATTTTATTGTATTTCACATGGAGAAGGCAGATTGGACCTTCCATGACATCATGGGAACAATTGCCAACTCAGGATTATGCCGTGAAGACTTATTGCAAGATGCCATCAACTGCGCTCTTCCTACATGCGTATCAGTAGGCACGTTGCTTGATGATGACACGATGCGGAGGGTGTATTAAAAAGGAATAATACAAATAACATAAAACCTCGCGATGTGTAGGGAAATCGTATGGGTAAAATATGAATGAAAAAATTAAGAATGCTATTGTGGTTGGTTTTGAAAAGATAAAAGATGAAGAATATGTAAAAGCAGAAAAATTTCATTTCACTAAAGGTAAAGAAGAACTATATGGATTAAAGAAGGACGCAAATAAAAAAGAGTTCCAAGAACTATTGGTATTTATTAATAGTAATAAGAAAAATAAAAAAGAGAATAATTCTGGATGGTATAGAAAAATCTATCCAGAAAATGGTGAACCAGATAGCAATAGCAATTATTATAAAGTATGTGAGAGAATCAATAAATTTGTTGCCTATTGCGATACTCACGCAAAGGGAGCAGGGGAGAAAAATTGTATAGCTAAAGCAGGTATACGCCAAAATGATTGGATAAAAAATGTATTGCAATATTTGGTGAACGTACAATGCGGAACAGAACAGGATTTTTATAAAGGAGTAACTTATGGTGTTAAACGTGCTATTGAATACTTCGAGGAACCAGCTAATAAATTTCCTATTCTAAGCGAAAAACATCAAGAATTAATTGCTAAATATATAGGTGTCTCACTTGATAATTTCGATCAAAAATTAAAAGATGCATTCGATAAAATATTAACAACTGAACTATCAAGTTTACAAGTTTGTGGTGCAAATCTCACTTTTATTTATACGAACATAATATATGACCTAAAATCTGAATGGGAATTCTTTGACACAGAGTTTTATACAACAAATAAAAACGTAATATTAACAGGCGCACCAGGTACAGGTAAAACTTATTTGGCAAAGAAAATCGCAGCAAAGATTGTGAGTCCAGATGATCCTATTGATGTCGACACTTGTTCTCAAATAGGTTTTGTGCAATTCCATCCCTCGTTTGATTATACTGATTTCGTTGAAGGATTAAGACCTATTCAAAAAGATACAAATGTTAGTTTTGAACTGAAGGATGGTATATTCAAAAAGTTTTGTGCAAAAGCAGGAGAAGATTGGTATGCCATATACAATCCTAAACTCGAAGAACTTAGGAATAAGAATGGAGATAAACAAGCTACAGCAGAAAACAAAAAAGAAGCATATAATCATGCAATAAAAGAATCAAAAAAGTATGTATTTATTATTGATGAGATAAATCGTGGGGAGATTTCAAAAATCTTTGGTGAGTTATTCTTTTCCATAGACCCAGGATATAGAGGTAAAGACGGAAAAGTTCGTACTCAATATGCCAATATGGTGACGAAAAGCAACGTCTTTGATAAATTACTTGAGGTTGAGAAAACAGAATATGGTCATTTCTTTGTCCCAGAGAATGTTTATATCATTGGAACGATGAACGATATTGACCGAAGTGTAGAAAGTATGGATTTTGCTTTCCGCCGTCGTTTTGCGTTTAAGGAGGTTACGGCTGATGAATCAAAAGAAAACATATTGTTTTATTCCGACTTAGGTTTGTCGGAAGAAAATCTGAGAAAATTGTCCAATGCTATGGATGCGATCAATGATAAACTCACGGAACTTGGTCTTAGCGATTGTTATCACATTGGCGCTGCATATTTCCAGAAGATAAAAAATTATTCAAAAAACAACAAATGTGATTGGAATGCACTTTGGAATTACCACCTTCAAGGTACTCTTTATGAATATTTCCGAGGAGAACCAGATGCTGAGATAAAGTTGGCGGAATTAAAGAAAGCTTATGATAGCGCGCACTCAAATGATTGATATCTAAAACCAAATGGCAAAGAGTAACAATAGATCTTCTGTCCAACTGCTTGATAATTCCTTCTATTCCTCAAATCCTAAAAACGATAGGCAAATCCCTAATGAATTAGTAAGGGGTAAAGGGAAAAAAGGAGTTGTTGAAAATTTGAGATTTATAGATTCCCTCAATGGTAGAACAATCGAGGAAATCAATGGAAAGGAGGATTGTGGAGGTAGTATTTTGGTTTGGCCTCGTTCATTCAAGGAATCTGAGAACAATCTGGAACAGATGACAGTTCTAGAATGCAGATTTGACAACGATGGTAACCTTGTCAACCTCCACACAGGCAATCTTGTAGGTTGGATAGGGGATGGTAAGGTGCAGATTGAAATCAACTCACGCTTTTCGTCATCCAACGGACAGGACTACTTCCTTTACTACATGCTGTCCAAGGTGTTCCATGCTAACATCGTAAACATGGAAGTGGGAGCAGGGGCACTAAAAGAACTCAATCTGCTTATCTTCATGTTTCCTCGTCTGCTTCGTGAAGCCCTGATACAAGGGTTATTCAAGCAATATGTAAAGCGAGAGTATAACGACTGTAATATACGAGGAACGATAGACGTGAACAGTCACCTACGCTATAACTATCCTCCCAATGGTCGTATTGCATATCGTACCAAGGAGTTTAGCTACGACAATAACCTCACCCAACTCATTCGCCATACCATTGAGTATATGAATACCCTACCCATGGGACGAGCAATACTTAATGGTTGTAAAGAAATCGAAGAGTGCGTAAGAATGATTGTGCAAGCAACCCCCTCATATCAGAAGAGTGCAAGACGACAAGTACTAGCTGATAATAGAAAAGTTGTAAGTCATCCCTACTTCACTCGATACAAGGCACTACAACGTATCTGCCTTGCTATATTGAGGAATGAACGTATCAGTCATGGTGAACAGAGCGACAAGGTGCATGGCATGCTGATTGATGTTGCATGGTTATGGGAAGAGTATTTGGCTTGTGTGCTATCCGAGAATACAGGTTTTACACACCATACTAGCGATAATGCCTTCCACTTGTTTGATAAGGGGGATGAGACATTCCAAAAGGTGATACCAGACTACTTAGATGCAGAGAACAAGTTGGTAGCAGATGCCAAGTATATACCTCTACATCGTTTCGATCGTTTGGATGCCGATCGTGCAGTCGCCGTATATTACAAGACCATTATGTATATGTATCGCTTCAATGCCAAAAAAGGTTTCTTGTTCCATCCTTGTAATCAAGAGGATATTAACTATATAAAAGAAGACCAAGAAAAGTCTCTACCTTTTACAATCAACGAGGACTTAATATCAAGTGACTATAAAATTGTTGATACAGAGGGGTATCTATATGAATTAGGTATGATAATCCCAAACGCGGATAATTATGAGACTTTCTGTGATAATATGAGAAATATAGAAACTCAGTATAAAGACAAAATTCAGGAATATATCAAACATCCTAATTAGTATTAGGGGCAACTTTTACGATAATTTTCGAAAAAAGTTGCCCCATTTTTTGAATTTTTTCCTCTTTGTTTCTATATTATGTCTGAGATTTAGTTTTTCGTAATAAATATTTTCGAATGAAAAAGTTGTTTTTCGACATGGATGGTGTGTTGGTTGATTTTCAGAGCGGAATCAACAAGTTGAGTGAAGAAACAAAGCGCGAGTACGAGGGGCGCCTTGACGAGGTGCCCGGCATCTTCTCGCTGATGGATCCTATGCCCGGCGCCATTGAGGCTGCGCACAAACTGAGTGAACACTACGAAGTCTATATCCTCTCCACAGCTCCCTGGAACAATCCTTCGGCATGGAGCGATAAGGTCAAGTGGCTCACCCATCACTTTGGCGACCTCTTCAAGAAACGCGTTATCCTGACGCATTGCAAGCACCTCGTCAATGGCGATTATCTCATTGACGACAGGGCAAAGCATGGTGCGAGCGAGTTTCCCGGCGAATGGATACAGTTTGGTTCCGACCGTTTTCCCAACTGGGATGTGGTGACACACTACTTAATCGGCAAAAATATGAAGTGACAAAAAACAGCAGTTTCTTGAAAAACTGCCTAAAAATAACAGCACTTTTCCGGAAAACTGCCTAAAAAAAACAGCAGTTTCTTGAAAAACTGCTTAAAAACGACAGCAGTTTTAGTTTTCTGATGTTAGCGCTTCATGCAATCAATTGATTGAAACTCAATAGAAAAAACGCAGCATTTGCGTGTCGATGAAAAAAAAGTTACCCCATTTTTTGAAATTTTTCCTTTTTGTTTCTATATTATGTATAAACGAAAGGAAAAATCATGGATACAAAAAACAAAGCATTACAGTCTGTAGCACATTCGTGCGACCTAAAAGGCAAAAGTCTTAGTGAGTCAATTAAATTTCCAACTTTGCTCGAAGCCATTGAGCGCGTTGTGGAACTGTCCAAGGATAGCCAAATGAGCAATGACTTCCTGCTGAATGCCTCGCCCGAGATTGGACTGATTGCCGATAGCTACGACATCACAGAGCAACAGGCGGTGCTGTTTTGCATCTGTATGGAGCGCGGACCGCGTAGAGTGGACTACGATGACTTCGCCCGGCACCTTGACTTGAGCAACATCCGTGTGCTCAGTTATGCTTCCGATGTGGATGCCCTCATACGCCGGCGCCTGATTCGTTACCGCAATGTCCACGACGAAGATTCGTTCGACGTTAATCAATCTGTTATCAAGGCGCTCAAGCGCAACGAAGCCTATCAGTTGCCCACGCGTACGGACCTTGACTGCAACGACCTCTTTGAGCAACTGAATATGTTGTTCGACGACCTTGATAATGACACCATCACGCCAGACAACTTGCTTAATGAACTGGATGAGCTCTTTGCCAACAATCCCCAGATAAGCATGGTGCAACAGTTAAACGAACTGCGTATTTCTGGCGAATACTTGCTGCTCCTCTTGCTCTTCTGCCACCTGCTTATCAATAAAGACGACAACGACATTCGTTTCGGTCAGATGGAGTACGTGTTTGGCGACAAGAGTGCCTTCACTCGTGCCAAAGGCGAACTGCGCCGAGCCGAGCATCGCCTCATGCAGCATAATCTTATCGAACATCGCTCCGTGGATGGCATTGCCGACACCAACAGTTATTGTCTTACAACCCATGCCAAGCGCACCCTACTTGCCGAGATGAAACTCTGTAGTGCGGAAGAGAAAATAGCCGACGTGCTCAGCCACAAAACGCTCACCGAGAAACCTCTGTTTTATGCCGAAGCCATTGAGCAACAAGTGTCGGAACTGAGCACCTTCTTCCTTCCAGAGCGCTACAATGAGATACGTGAGCGCATGCAGCAACGCGGTTTTCGCCACGGGTTTTCATGCCTCTTCTACGGAGGACCTGGCACAGGCAAAACTGAGACCGTTTATCAGTTGGCACGACAAACGGGGCGCGATATTCTGGTGGTCGATGTACCGCAAATCAAGAGCAAGTGGGTGGGCGACTCCGAGAAGAATATCAAAGCCCTCTTCGACCGCTACCGCGAACTGGTGCGCCGCTCCGAAGTGGCGCCCATCCTCCTCTTCAACGAGGCAGATGCCATCATTGGCATACGCAAAAATGGTGCCACCAATGCGGTAGATAAAATGGAGAACACCATACAAAATATCATCCTACAGGAGATGGAGTCGCTCGACGGCATCCTCATCGCTACCACCAATCTCGCCGACAATCTCGACACCGCCTTCGAGCGCCGTTTCCTTTACAAAACAAGGTTTGAGAAACCCGATGCCTCGGTGCGCAAGCTAATTTGGAAGCAGATGATACCCGAACTCTCCCCTGCCGACGCCACCACGCTCGCCACTGCCTTTGACTTCAGTGGCGGACAGATTGAAAACATCGCTCGCAAGCATGCCATCCACGCTGTGCTCCATGGCGAACCCGAGAGTCTGCTTCGTACGCTACAGGACTACTGTGCCACTGAGAAACTAGACTCCAAGTCGGTGGTCAAGAGAATTGGATTTTAAGAAAATAAGCCATGTTTGAAATAAAAACCTATATTCCCATTAGTAACGGTAAAATAATAGGTAACAATATAGGAATTGACCCAATACCACAGACCCCTCCGCCCTTTGGGCACCTCCCCGAACTTTGGGGAGGAATTTACATACTTCCATTCGCTTGTTATTCCCAATTGGATACCTAAACGAGGTAGACTAACTAAAATTGTCCCCTAAAGTTAGGGGGACGAGCAGCTTTAGTTGCGGAGGGGGTCTGTTAAAGTTCTTGGGGCAACTCCTATATTATTGCCTAAAAAAGTCCCAAGTTATTTTTTTAGCGTTACTTAACATGAAAAAATGCCCGAGGCAGTCCCACACGGAGCAGTCTCGGGCATTTTGTCTGGTTAGACTATTGTATTTCAGATGCAAGCAACCATTTCCATATAGGAATCACCTCAATACTCAAGTCGTTTATAACTATTGTATCCTCCTCATCATAAGTAATAATCATAGCCTTTTTAAGCGGATGTAGTTTATTAAGCGCCACAAGAGCTCCAATTTCTCGCTTACGGGTTTCTTCGTCGGTAAGACTATAGGAGGCTTGTATAGCCATATCTTCCTCGGGAATATAGAAATCGACCTCTACATTCTTGTTATAGTAATATAGGCGAGGCTCATCATTACTCGCATATTTCTTATGAAGGGTTATCGCACAGAGGTTTTCCAATAGCGAAGTGTCTTGATTAGTCAAGAATATACTCAGCAGTCCATTGTCGGTAAAGTAATGTTTCTTGATGGTCTCCTTCTCTACAAATTTAGATGCATAATTGTCGATAGAGAAAATAAGGCAAGCCTCCTTGACCAGTTTGATATAGTCGATGATAGAGGCAGTATTGGTAGATATGCCAGTGCTCTTCACCATATTGGCTAATCGGTTGTAAGCAGTAGGTTGCTTTACATTCTCAGCTAATCGTTTGATGGCCAATCGTAGTGCCTGCTCATTCTTTATACCATTGCGCTGTATTACATCGCCCAATATGATTTTCTCATACAAACCATTGAGCCAGTGCCGTTTGTTACGATACATGAGTAGTTCAGGGAATCCCCCCCAGCGGAAGTAGATGTTCATCATCTGCTGTACGGTATTTCGTTGTTTGCCATACATCCATTCCTTGCTGAGCGATACACCTTGCGCCTCCATATATTCGCGGAACGAATAGGGGAATATTTTCTCGTCAAGGTATCGTGCACCCAAAGTGGTAGCTATGTCGCGACTCAACATCTTGGCATTGCTTCCAGTGATATATACCCTGAATTTCTGGTTGGCCAGTCGGCGAGCAAAGTGTTCCCATCCACTGATATTCTGAATCTCATCAAAGAACAAGATGGGTTTGTTAGGATACATGCTGTTATAAGCTTGCAAGATAAGGTCAAAGTCATCAGCGGTCATACCCAGCAAGCGTTCGTCGTCAAAGTTTATATATACCATTTCCTTCACGCTATATCCTTGCTGCATCAACTGTCGGGCAAACTGATATAATAGGTAAGACTTTCCCGCCTGCCTGATGCCCACCAATACATAACGTCCTTCCTCCTCAAACTCAAACGGACGCTCGTAGAGTTCAACTTCTTGCAGTTCCTCCTGTCCTTCAATGATTAAGGTTTTAAATACATCTTTGTTCATACGCTTAATGTTGATCCTGATGCAAAGTTAAGTATTTGTATATTGATGTCAAATAAAAATTGTGATTTTTATTTATTGTCAATACATAAAATATCTAAATTCAATCAAACAGAATAGATTAAAATAGGTAAATTATGGTGATGTGATTGGGTAAGTAAACATTGCGTTGAAATAAAAAAGACACGTCAAAGATATAAGAACTTCTTTCCCTATAGATATGAAAAAGCCCGAGGGTACCCCACACGGAGCTGTCTCGGGCATTATTTTACGGTATTTGAAAAAAAGTTACCCCATTTTTTGAAATTTTTCCTTTTTGTTTCTATATTATATATAACGAAAGGAAAAATCGAGGATACAAAAAAACAAAGCATTTCAGTCTGTAGCACATTCGCGCGCCCAGAGAGACCACAGAGAAACTCGACTCCAAGTCGGTGGTCAAGAGAATTGGATTTTAAGAAAATAAGTCATATTTAAAATAGAAGATACCTATGCAAGAACTGAATACGAAATGCGCCATTGAGGATGGTGTCATCACCATTGCCCAAGGCGTAGAACGCATCGAGGAGGGAACCTTCTGCGAAGTTGACTTCAACGAATTACATGTCCCAGCCAGTGTCAAAACGCTTGAATATCCGCTCGACCTCAGCGAAGAACTCGAAGCCGACATCTACCTCTATGGTGCCGATACGGCAATACAGTTTTCTGAGCAAGCCATGTGGAGAGTTGTCAAAGCCCGCATCTTTGTCATGCCAGAATATCAAGCCGATTATGTGGAGCAACTCAATCAGACGTTTTCTGCAAACTGGCGCGAAGTGATCTCCATAAAGTCCATGCCTGCCGATAGACGCCATCATTATGGTGCTATAAAGGTGCGTAAGACTCATGAGGAACCTACGCCCCGACAGCGGACGCAACTCATGGCATTAGATGCCGAATATCGTCGACTGTTGGCGAAGTGGGAGGAACGTTGTGCTGAACCCTTTGCTGCGGCGCAGGTAGCGTTGCGTGCTGAAGAGGAGAACTTCAAGTCATCATTCAAACTTGTAGAGCGTCCCTTCTGGTTGTTTCCCTTCTGCGACAAACCTCAGTCTAAGAAGGCACGCAATCGCATCTCCTTCGCTCTTCAGTATGGCCAGTACCTCGAAGATAATTTTAACACCATAACTAAAAGGATAAAGTCAAACACCACAGAGGTGGATGCACTTATGCGACACACTGATGGACGTAGCATCTCTTCGACGGCAAAGCACTTGAAGCAGTTATGTACCGAGTGTCAGCAACTCATTGATGAGGGTGTTGATAAACTGCACAGTCTCCGTATCCATATTCCCGACCTCAAGGCAGAATGTCCCAAGTTAGTGGCGAAGCCCACATTCAGTTTCAAACGCACCCTCATTTCCGTCGGACTCTTTCTGTGTGTGTGCTTACCTTTGATCGCCTGCTTTATAGCAGTAGTTTCCGTTCAGGATATGTGTTTTTGGCTTTGGGGAATTGTGCTGATTGCCTTCTGCTTCTATCTTGTATGGTGGCTCAATGATTTTGTTCTGGTGATAAGGCATCGCTCCGATGGGAGTGTAGAAATCACTGAAGAACGCCGGTCAAAGCGATCAAGTAAGTTGTAAGCCCTTTTCGAAAAAAAGTTACCCCGTTTTTTGAATTTTTTCCTCTTTGTTTCTATATTGTATAGGTAACTCAATTAAACATCAATCAAATACTATGGTACAGATTAAACTTTTCAGAGACCACACTCCTGAGTTGGAGAAGTTTGAGAAGCAGGTGAACAACTTCCTTTGCGAGCATAAGGATAAGATTGTCGTTAGGGACATTAAATATACGGCTGAATATCCCAACCCACACAACGCGGCGTGGCAAAACTGGACGGCAATGGTTATTTATGAAGTGGTGGAAGATTCCGCTGAATAGACAATGCAATAAATAGTCGAGAGTACGCAATCCGAATGGCAGTTGTACTCTGTACTCTGTACTCTGCTCTCTGTACTCTAAAAATACCTCAAAACGATGTTCGTAAAATCCGACCTTTATATCCGTGGCGATGAGTCGCAACGCACAGCCATTGTGAAGATGGTGATGACGATAGCCAAGCGCATAGGCGCGGCGACAGCAGATGAGAGCACATTGAATATTCCCATTGGCATGGTGATGAATGTGCT
>JAZKYK010000030.1:0-66010 GCA_045612125.1 Alloprevotella sp. | reverse complement strand
AGGGTGCCCATGTACTTGCGTCCGCACATTGATTTTTCGCCCCATGTGCCAAAGAGGTGATGCAGGGTGAGGTTGGTGTCGGCAATCAAGGTGAAGGGCAGGTTATTGTTTTGGATGAACTTCTTGTGTGAGTCTGAAGTGTTGCTACTCACGCCAATCACGTTGTAGCCCAGCTCGGCAAGTGTGTGATAATCGTCTCTTAGGCTACAAGCCTGCGCCGTGCATCCGGAGGTGTTGTCCTTGGGGTAAAAATAGATGATTAGTTTTTGACCCTTGAATTGTGAACGCGTTACTTCAACTCCCGCTTCGTTAGTACCAAATGTTTCTGGTATTTTATCGCCAATGTTTAGCATAACTTTTCTGTTTTTATGGTTTGATGATGCAAAGGTATGAAGCATTTTTGAAAGATGCAAACAGACGGAATCTATTGCCTTATTGACGATGTTGATATGCGGATGCTACCCCACCTTAATTTCGCCCTCGGCTTTAAACCCACGAAGGAAGTCGGTGACGGTCATGCGTTTCTTGCCCGCAAGCTGAATTTCCTTGAGGTGAAGATAACCATCGGCAAGTGCAACCTTGAGGTAGGTTTTGCCATCGGTGTGGAGCGTGCCAGGGAGCTCGGTGTGTGTGGTGAATTCCTTTTCCGTTTCGTAAACCTTGAGCACCTGCGTTTTGCCCGCCGTGGTGAGTTCGGTCCATGCGGCGGGGTAGGGTGAGAGTCCACGCACGAAGTCGTAGCAACGCTTTACGCCCTTTGACCAATCGATGCGACAGGTGTCTTTGAAGATTTTGGGTGCGGGGCGTAGCTCTTCGGTTGTAGCCATTTCCTCTTGAGGAATGGGGCGAACGGTGCCCGCAAGGATGTTGTCCACGGTTTCCGTCACGAGCGCTCCACCGAGGTGCATGAGTTTGTCGTAAACGATTTCTACATTGTCGGTGTCGGCAATGGGCACGCGCACCTGCTGGATAACGTTGCCCGTGTCAATCTCGTGTTGGAGGAAGAAGGTGGTGATGCCCGTTTCCGTATCGCCATTGATGACCGCCCAGTTGATGGGTGCCGCTCCGCGATATTGGGGCAGGAGCGAGGCGTGGAGGTTGAAGGTGCCGAGGGGAGGCATGTTCCACACCACTTCGGGAAGCATGCGGAAGGCCACCACGATTTGGAGGTCGGCACGGAGTTCACGGAGTTCGCTCACGAAGGCTTCATCCTTCAAGCGCTCGGGTTGAAGCACGCGCAGGCCTTGCGACACGGCGTATTGCTTCACGGGCGAAGCCTGGAGTTCCGTTTGGTGGCGCCCAATGGGTTTGTCGGGCATCGTTACGACGGCCACAACGTTATAGCCCCCCTCAACAAGTGCGCGCAGGCTTTCTACGGCAAACTCGGGAGTGCCCATGAAAATGATGCGAAGGGAATCTTTGGTCATAGATTAATAGGGAGGTAATGAGTTTTTTTTTGAAAGTTTAGAAATGAGAAGAATTATTCTTCGGAGAAGTCCTTCATAATCTGGCGGTAGTGCGCATAGAATTTGGTACGCGACACGAAGCCGGAGAAGGTGCCGTCGCTATTGAGCACGGGGAGGGTTGAGAAGGGTGTTTGTTCGAGTTTCTCAATCACGACCTGCATGGGGTCGTCGGTTGAAAGAAGTATGGTAGGCGTGTGCATGAGTTGCTCGGCCACGTACTCGCGATACAATTCACTACGAAAGACCACCTTGCGGATGCTTCTTAACCCAACCACGCCAAGGAGGTGGTTTTCCTTGTCAATTACGGCAAAAACATCGGAGCGCTCGCCCGAGATGATGCTTACCATCTTGCCCAGGGTCATGTCGGGGGTGAACGTCGGCGTGTTTCTCACAATCACTTCTTCGAGCGACATGAGCGTGAGCACCGCGCTATCCTTGTCGTGCGTGAGGAGCTGGCCGCGACGTGCCAAACGCATGGCGTAGATGCTATGGGGTTCAAAGGCGCGGATGGTGAGGTAGGCACATCCCGACACAATCATGAGGGGAATGAACAGGTCATATCCACCGGTGAGCTCGGCTATAAGGAACACTCCGGTGAGCGGAGCGTGGAACACTCCGGCCATAACGCCCGCCATGCCCAAGAGCGCATAATTTTCCTCGGGGGTTGAAACGTCCCAAAATCCATATTGATTCCAAAGTTGCGCGAAGATAAACCCTGCGATACAACCCAAGAACAGGCTGGGCGCAAACGTACCCCCACAACCGCCCCCGCCATTGGTGGCCGTGGTGGCGAATACCTTGGTGAGCACAATGAGCGTGAGGTAAACCAAGAGCATGTTGGAGTGCCCGTAGAAGAACGAGTTGTTGAGCACCTGGTTGACATCGGCGCTTTGGTTGCTATTGAGCAATAGGGTGATGGTGGAATAGCCTTCGCCGTACAATGGAGGGAAAAGGTAGATGAGCAAGGCCAACACCGACCCGCCAAGGAGCAGACGCGAAAACATGGTTTTGCAATGCGCGGCAAAAAACTTTTCAAAAGCATTCATCGCCTTTGTAAAGTAAAGCGAGAGCAGGCCGCAACCCAACCCTAACAGGATGACTGTGGGGACATGGTCAACGCTGAAAGGAATCTTGAGCGAGAAGGGAAAGAGCGCCTGCATGTCGCCAGAGAGGAGATAGGTCAGGCAGGTGGCGGTGATGCAACTCACCAGGAGCGGCATGAGCGACGCCATCGTGAGGTCGATCATGAGCACCTCAAGGGTAAACATCAGTCCGGCAATGGGAGCCTTGAAAATACCGGCCACGGCACCCGAAGCACCGCAACCAATGAGCAACATGAGCGTTTTGTGGTCCAATTGGAACGCCTTGCCCAAGGTGGAACCTATGGCAGAACCCGTGAGCACGATGGGCGATTCAGCCCCAACCGAACCGCCGCAACCGATGGTGATGGCCGAGGCGATAACGCTTGTAAAACAATTGTGCTTTTTGATGAACCCGCGGTTTTTGGAAATGGCGTAGAGGATTTTTGTTACCCCATGACCAATGTCATCGCGCACAATGTAGCGGATGAAGAGCGCGGTGAGAAAAATGCCGACTACGGGATACACCAGGTACAGATAGTTGGCATTTGTGGTGTCGAAGCCGTGGGTGAGTAGCGATTCAATGGTGTGAATCAACCACTTCAACGATTGAGCAGCACAAGCAGAACCCAAGCCAACAATGAAACTAAGTAACAGAATGAATTGGCGTTGTGTTAAATGCTTATTGCACCAAATACGTATGTATTGCAACATGTGTGTGTGTTATTCTATTAAATCAATAGTCAAAGGTTTGCAAAAAGGCGACAATCGGCTTTGAACTCGGTTTCTTTACATTCTGATAATGGTGATTTCGCCGCCAACACCGAGCTTGATAATGCTTGATGCGGGGGGTGATGTCGTTTCGTCCTGTCGTGAAGTGCAAATATAATCGACCGAGGCTTTGATTTCATCACTGATCTCGGCAAACGTTTGGGGCGAGGGTTCACCGCTAATGTTTGCCGATGTTGAAACGATGGCTTTTTTGAACCGCATGCAAAGTTCTCGGCTAAATGCTTCTTTGGTAATGCGCAATGCGGCGCTACCATCTGATGCCAGGAGATTGGGCGCCAGATTGCGTGCACCATCAAAGATGATGGTGATGGGGCGTTCGCTTAACTCCATGACGTCCCATGCCACCTCGGGCACCTCCTTGACGTAGGCTTGTACTTTGGTTTCGCTATCAACCAGGGAAATCAGCGCTTTGGCATCGGTGCGGCGTTTGATGTCATAAATGCGCTTGACGGCATCGGGATTTGTGGCATCGCATCCCAGTCCCCAAATGGTGTCGGTGGGGTAGAGGATTACGCCTCCACGGTGCAACGTGTTGAGCGCTTCTTTAATATCGTCAAGGCTGGCTTTGCTAAGCGGTGTTTGTTTTGAATTCATAAAGAACGGAGTTGGTGGACAAATGCGTTTTTAGTCTTCACTCTTGAGGGTGGGGAGGTGCAAACCGAATCCCATGGCCAGTAAGCGCATGATGATCACGGCTATTGCACACACAATGCCTGAGAATACATAATTAAAGTCGAGGATCGTGTGGCAGAACCAATAGAATAATCCACCCACAACACATGCTAAAGCATATATTTCTTTTCTGAAGATAAGTGGCTCTACATTAATGAAAATGTCACGGATAACCCCACCACCGGCACCGGTGAGTGTGCCCATAATGATGGCCGTCCAATAAGGGAATCCATTGTCGAGCGTTTTCTCAATACCCGTGATGGTGAACACGGCAAGACCGATGGTGTCGAAGATGAACCACGTGTTGTTTTGCTTCACCAGTTGTTTGCGGAACACAATCACCCAAAACAAAGCAAAAGCGCAAATGAGCAGGTAAATGGGGTCTTTCAACCAAAAGATAGGCACGTTGAGCATGATGTCGCGTGTGGTTCCACCACCAATAGCGGTGGCAATACCTACGATGTAAGCTCCGAAAAGGTCGAAGCGCTTGGCAGAGGCCAGACGAACACCTGAGATGGCGAATGCTAATGTACCGATGTAGTCGCAAGCGGTGTAGAAGGATATGTTTAGTAATTCGTTAAGCATAATGGTCAAAATATGGTAGAGTTATGTTATTTTGATGGTGTGAATGAGGTTTTTTGGGGGGGCGCGTTGTTTATGGATTGACAACATTGATGGGTGCGCCTTCGGTAAATGCTTTCAGATTGTTGTGCATGATGGTTATGATGCGCATTCGTGCTTCGCGCGTGGCCCATGCGATGTGCGGAGTGATAAAGGCATTGGGGAGTCCAAGTAAAGGACAATCAGGCGAAGGGGGTTCCGTAGCCAAGACATCGGCGCAGAACGCTCTGATTTTACCCTTGGTTAAAGCATCCGCCATGGCGCTCTCGTCAATGAGTCCACCACGGGCGGTATTGACAAAGATGAGGTTGGGGTTTGCCTTTTCCAGAAGTTCGGCATTAATCATGCCCCTGTTCGCATTCGTTAATGGGCAACAGAGCGAAATGATGTCGCATTTGCCGATAGCTTCTTCCAAAGTTATTTTTTCAACATTATCGGGTAGCTCGTGTGCGCCTTTGCTTGAAACGACACTGACTTTCATGTAGAATGCATGGGCAAGGCGAACCACTTCGCGCCCGATGTTGCCAAACCCAACTACTGCAATGTGTTTTCCGTCAAGCTCTTCAAGTGGTGTGTGCCAATAACTGAAATGTGTTTGTTTGGCCCAATCCTTCTCGGTGATGTTGAGCTGAGTGTAATAGCCCACTTTGTTGGTGATTTCCAATAAATGAGCAAAAACCATTTGTGCTACGGCGCGTGAGCCGTATCCGGCACAATTGCATACCGTTATCCCATGGTTGCGCGCGGCTATGGTGTCTATAACGTCGTAACCCGTTGCCGCCACCAAAATGAGTTTGAGCTTGGGGAGTTGTGTGAAATGTGCTTCATTTAACCTAACCTTATTGGTTATGATTACTTCGGCGTCTTGGGCTCTTTGAATGACATCCTCGGGCAATGTGTCGGGATAGTGAACAAAATCGCCCCATTGCATGAACGGTTCCCAGCTAAGGTCGCCTGGGTTTAACGTGTAACTATCTAAAAAAACAATTTTCATAAGTCTTTACTGCTAATTTGTGTCATGCCAACCAGCTTTGTGTAGCGTTCGGATGGATGTTTGGCATATACTAAAATTAAATATTCGTTTTCAGTTTCGTAAAAATCACCTTCCACTTCATTGTTTGGGCTGAGATATTGGTACTCATAGTAACCTTGTTTAAGCCAAATGTTGGCTTTGTAACACTGCTCTTCATGGTCGTAGTTCATTCTATAAATATCTCGTTGTGCCGATGTTGCCCATGAGCCATCAACGTAAACTTCGCCTTGAAACAATTGTGGCATATTTAATCTGAAATGCACATTCGTGTATTCGCTTTCGGTGTTGTCTGTGTAATTATCCGTATTTCTAATGACAAATGCACCATTATGGTCTTCGTTGTAAAGGTAGTGTTTCCTTATTTCATCGGTTTGTAAAAATACATCATATTGGTTTGTCGTAGCATTCCATTGTATGGCATCGATATGCATTGATGCGGTCTCTGTTGATAGATTTTCAAATTTGCGATATTCATTTCCCGCTTTAAAAACTAACGACAGGTTGTGTTCCCATTTCATTTGGTTTATTAATTGCATGGTTGGCTTATTGAGCCACACCGCATCTTCCCATTTCCTGTTCTTTACAACGACGCATTTTAATTCATCAATAGGGTTGTGTAAGTTTAGGCCTGCATGATTTATTTCAACGCTGATTTGTTGGTGTTTATGGTTAAAATCAATATCTGTTTTTGTAGAAATTTGGGCGTTGATCTTTACTTTGTGATCTAAAATCATGAAAAAAGCCTTGAGCGCTTCGGTTTTTCCTCCATCGTCATCTTCTTGTTCTATCGTTATGCTATAGTTTCCAGGAAGCAACATTTTAACATCGTCGTTTGGCAATGTTATTTGATAATGATTATATGGGGTGACCGTATTTCGCGATGGTTCATAATCCTCAACCAATAGTTCATTGCTTGTGGCCTGTAAATACGCACTTTCAAATAAATTTTCGGTGGGATTAAAATGCTCATCGCAATGGTTGATTCTGTAGGTATATCTTACAGCCTCTGTGTTCATGTCGTCAAACGACAAGATCAATTTGTTTTCGTCATTTAATGCTATAATAGGGAGGGTGTTCCATGTGTTTTCAATGTATATTTGAGGTGTGAAAATGGATGAGGAAAACACAATGGGCTTTTGTGCTTGAATGAGGTTTGAAAAAAAACATGCCGTAATGGTCAGTAAGACCAACAGGGTTGTGTGTGTTCTGCAATTCAATTTTTTCAAAACTTTATTTTGGCTTGAAAATCTTTTTAGCATTATTTGTATGAAATACATGATTCAAAGAGCAAAGTTAATCATTTTTTTTCTTAACTTCGCAGTGATTTTCAAAGCTGTTTAATTTTTGTAATAAAATTAATGGCTCTTTTTCGTTTTTTGAAAAATAAACAGACGGGCAGCCTATCGCGTGCATCCATATTTTAGTTGTAAGTGGTGCAGGAGGAAAGTCCGGGCAGCATAGAGCGCTTTGCTTCTTAATGGGAAGTAGTCCGTGAGGGTTAAATCGTGCAGAAGAAAATAACCGCCTTAATTGGTAAGGGTGAGAAGGTGAGGTAAGAGCTCACCAGCCGTGTGGCGACACACGGGCTGTGCACTTCAAAGGCTGAAAGTTCATGTAAACCAACGATTGAGGGTTGCTCGCCTGAGTTTTTTTATCGTTTTTCGATAATGATGCGTTGGAGGGTAGAACGATACAATGTGTCAGCAATGGCGCATGCGGATAAATGATAGGCAGTAGTTTATTCTTTAAGCTACTACAGAACCCGGCTTATCGCTCGTCTGTTTTTTTGATATAAAAAGTCATAAGCATATATGTTGGAAGATTTCCAACAGGGCTTATGACTTTTTTCGTTTTATTGCTGTTTGAGGTACTCATAAAGTTGCACCATGCCATCTGTGGCTTTTTTGCAAATGTGCCAAACTCCTGAGTCGGGTTTGTTGCTTGATAAGTCTGGATTTATAATAATCACTTTAGCGTTACGATGGGTAAAGTTGATTAGATTTGCGGCAGGATAGACATTAAGAGAGGTGCCTATAATAACCAAAACATCGGCTTGCTCAACAATATCTATGGCTTTTTCCATTAGTGGCACATCTTCGCCAAACCATACGATATAAGGCCGTAAGCGTGAACCATCAGCAGCCTTTGCATTTATTGGTATGTTTAGATTTTCGTGGTCAAGTGTTACCCATTGTGCTTGGTCTTCTTTGTCGCGAGAAGAGCATGCCTTAAGTAATTCCCCATGAAGATGAACCACGTGTGAGGAACCAGCACGTTCGTGTAAATCATCAACATTTTGTGTAATTACCGTTACTTGATAGGATTTTTCCAAATCAGCCACCAAATGATGTGCTTTGTTGGGCATGATCTCAGGTAGTTTCTTGCGCAAGTCGTTGTAAAATGCGTTGACGTAATTGGGATTCTTTTCCCACGCTTCAATCGTGCAAACATCCTCTATTTTATGGTTGTTCCAAAGCCCGTTTGCACCTCGGAATGTGGATAGTCCGCTTTCAACGCTTATGCCGGCTCCGGTAAGGAAAACGATGTGTTTCATGGTCTTAATTCTAAACTTAGTTGCTCCGCTACGGCTTGTGGTAACATATCGTTGGGGATGTGCCCCGATTGCAATGCCTGGCGCACCTGGGTTGAACTGTATGGAAATTGTGGAGCACCGGTTAGTATCTTGACTTGTTGGGGGAGTTTTGTGGTGTCGATGTCGCAACCAGGTCTTGGATACACCAGGATTTGTGTGCTAGCTAAAATTAAATCGGTGTTTGCCCATTTGTCAAAGTTGACCCAATTGTCGCCCCCTATAATCAGATAAAATTCAGTGTTGGGGTAGGCTTCACGCAATGCGCAGAGCGTTGCCCATGTGTATGAAGGTCGTGGCAGACTCCATTCAAAATCGCTCGCTTTAACCCCTTTAATGTTTTTTAGGGCCAATTGTGCTAATGCCATTCTTTGGTCTTCCGGCATTAAATGTGAGGCATCCTTAAGTGGATTATGTGGCGAAATCATAAGCCACACTTCATCAACAAAGTTCTGTTCAACTATCCATGATGCGATATTCACATGACCGCAATGAATGGGGTTAAAACTACCGCCAAAAATGCCAATTCGCTTTATTATATTCATGATGTGTAGAAGGATGAATGTGGATTTGTGTGCGTCCTATTAAGCGTTTATTTTGCTAATTTACCTATTTTTTTGTATTCTCAATAAATAAAAGTGTAAATTTGCAGGGTCTAAATCGTTTTCTGAAGTGATTAATCATTAATTATCCTTATATTTTTGACTTATGTACACAGTAGATGAACTCAACGAAAAACTTATTGACTTATCTTTTGCAGAGGATATAGGCGATGGCGACCACACCACACTTTGTTGTATTCCCGCTGATAGTATGGGCGAAAGTAAGCTGCTCATCAAGGAAGAAGGTATTTTTGCCGGAGTAGAAATTGCTAAGCAAGTGTTTCATCGTTTTGATCCAACGATGGAGGTTGAAGTTTATATTCAGGATGGTGCTCACGTAAAACCAGGCGATATCGTAATGAGTGTTAAGGGCAAGGAGCAAAGTTTGCTTCAAACAGAACGCCTTATGCTGAATATCCTTCAGCGCATGTCGGGAATCGCAACGATGACAAATAAGTATCAGCAAGCACTTATTGATGCAGGCACCAAGACGCGTGTGCTTGACACGCGTAAGACCACACCAGGTATGCGTATGCTTGAAAAAGAAGCGGTAAAGATTGGGGGCGGTATGAACCACCGCATCGGACTTTTCGATATGATCCTGCTTAAGGATAATCACATAGACTTCTGCGGAGGCGTTCACAATGCCATTACTCGTGCAAAGCAATATTGCAAGGATCATGGTAAGGATTTAAAGATTGAGTGCGAAGTGCGCAACTGGAAAGAACTTGAAGAAGCGCTTGCTGAGGGTTGCGACCGCATTATGTTTGATAATTTCACGCCTGAAGATACTCGCAAGGCCGTAGAACTTGTTGCCGGACGTGCAGAAACCGAATCCAGTGGTGGAATTACCTTTGAAACCATGATTCCCTATGCGCAGGCTGGTGTTGATTTTATCAGTTTCGGTGCGCTTACACACAGTGTGAAGGGACTTGACATGAGCTTTAAAGCAGCTGGTTCCGATAAACTCGTAATAAAGTAAAGGTTCGGATTGAGGGGTAATTTTGTTTCAATAAAAGATACCTTGATTTATTGATTTGAACGACGAAATGGAAACGTCTTCAAGGCGTATCCCTTTGTTTGATCTATCATAAAAAAAGAGAGGCTATGTCACTATCTGAACGATGACATAGCCTCTTTTCTTTTTTTCTATTTTTTTGGTGAAAGTTTGGATCAATGTTTTAGATTTTCTTCAAGCAAAATGCCTTGTTTTGCCTTTTTTAAGAGTTGACTTGCAAAGATAAAATCATGCAGGATTTCATTTTTAGCATGAACGACCTCGTGCATGTTTCCTTCCCACTGTTTTTTACCTTCATGAATGAAATGTATGCGCTGACCAATGCCCATTACGGAGTTCATGTCGTGCGTATTGATGATGGTCGTGGTGTTAAATTCAGCAGTGATTTCTGATATTAACTGGTCAATAACTAATGATGTCTTAGGGTCAAGTCCAGAGTTTGGCTCATCGCAGAACAGATATTTGGGATTCATGGCAATAGCTCGGGCTATAGCCACTCTTTTTTGCATTCCTCCGGAGATTTCTCCTGGGTATTTGTGTTCAGCCTCGATCAGATTAACGCGGTCTAAGCAAAAGCGTGCTCGCTTGACGCGCTGTTTTACGCTTTCATTTGAAAACATGTCAAGCGGAAACATAACATTTTCAAGTACAGAGAGCGAATCAAAAAGGGCTGCTGATTGAAAGATCATGCCCATCTCGCGGCGCAACAATGTGCGTTGTTGTTGCGACAGTGTAACGAAGTTTCTACCATCGTAAAGCACTTGCCCTGATGTTGGCATGAACAAGCCAACCAAGCATTTCATTAAAACCGTTTTGCCTGATCCACTTTGTCCGATGATAAGGTTCGTTTTGCCGCTTTCAAACACGGCATCAATGCCTTTTAGTACGTGCTTGTCGCCAAATGATTTATGTATTTGCTTGATTTCAATCATGAGAGTAGGTTTGTTAAGAATAAGTCAGAAAAGAGAATCAACATCGAACTGCTCACTACGGCGCGTGTTGAAGCTTTGCCCACTTCAATGCTTCCTCCATCCACCGTATAGCCAAAAAATGCGCTTACGCTGCTGATGATGAAGGCAAAGAAGAAACTTTTTATGATACCCATCCAAAAGAACCACGGTGTGAAACTGTGTTGTAGCCCTGCAGTAAGGTCGGCAGGAGTGATGATGTGTCCTATATAGGCAGTGGCGTATGCCCCAATAATACCACTAAAAGTACTGAATATGACTAATAGCGGAATCATTGTAAGTAACCCCAAGATCTTAGGTAAAATAAGATAAGAGGCTGAGTTTACACCCATAATCTCTAATGCGTCAATTTGTTGCGAGGTGCGCATGGTGCCAATCTCTGAGGCAATGTTTGAACCGACTTTCCCAGATAAAATCAAACACATGATCGAACTGGAAAATTCCAAAAGCATAATTTCGCGCGTGGTGTAACCCGAAACCCATAGTGGCATCCATGGTGATTGGATGTTTAATTTGATTTGGATGCAAATAACAGCTCCGATAAAGAAGCTGATGAGCAATACAATCCCGATAGAGTCCACGCCTAATTGTTGTAGTTCGCGCACATATTGCTTGAAGAACATGTGCATACGTTCGGGCCTGGAAAATGTGCGTTTCATGAGTAGAAGATAGTTCCCTACTGATTCTAAATATTTAAGGATAAACATTTCTGTAATGGTTTATAACGAAAAACAGCCGCAAAGTTACATTTTTTTTTAATTTTGCACAAGATTAGGTTTATCGGCTTTAAAACCTCTTAAATCTATGGGGTAACGATGATTATTGAGCGACGACGTATGCGAACTTCTATTATGTGTTGTTTTCTTAATACTTCTTATAGATAGCATTTACTTAGGTGGCTCTATAAAATCCCACGGATTGTTAATCATGGTGTGTACCTGTATTTTTTTCTGCAAAGCGAATTAATAGAACCCACCTAAAATTTTAAAACATATCAATGTTATCTGTAGAATCTTTAGGCGTTGAGTTTTCAGCGCGCCCCTTGTTTCGTGACGTCTCGTTTATTATCAATCCGAAAGATAGAATTGCACTTGTTGGTAAGAACGGTGCTGGAAAGTCAACATTACTCAAAATTTTAGCTGGTATTAAAAACCCGACCTATGGTACTGTTGCACGCAAGAAAAATATTGAGATTGGCTACTTACCCCAGGTGATGGTTCTTGAAGACGAATGCACCGTTCTTCAAGAAGCAGAAAAAGCATTTGCAAATGTTCACGAGCTTAAAAAAGAAATAGACGTTTTAAACAATCAATTGTCAGAACGTACAGACTATGACTCGCAACCCTACATGGATTTGGTAGAGGAGTTTACCCAAAAGTCCGAACATTTTCAACTTATTGGTGGCTTGAATTATCACGCTGAGATGGAGCGAACGCTTCAAGGCTTAGGTTTCTCTACAGCCGACTTCAATCGCCCTACAAAGGAATTCTCAGGTGGATGGCGCATGCGAATAGAATTGGCTAAAATTCTTTTGAAGCGTCCTGATGTTTTATTGCTCGACGAGCCCACCAATCACCTTGATATCGAAAGTATTCGATGGTTAGAACAATTCCTGACGCATTCAAACGGTGCTGTTGTTTTAGTGAGCCACGACCGAGCCTTTATTAATAACGCAACCAATCGAACGTTAGAAATAGCATGCGGCAGAGCTACTGATTACAAGGTTAAATACGACGAATTTGTCGTGTTGCGTAAGGAACGTCGCGAACAGCAAATAAGAGCCTATGAAAATCAACAAAAAGAAATAGCTGATATCAAGGATTTTATTGAGCGATTCCGTTATAAACCCACCAAGGCGGTTCAGGTGCAAAGCCGAATTAAATATTTGGAAAAGATTGTGCCCATAGAAATAGATGAAGAGGATCATGCCATGCTTCATTTAAAATTCCCACCATGTTTACGCTCGGGCGATTATCCTATTATTTGCGACGAGGTGAGTAAGCACTACGGACGTCAATGCGTTTTTGAGCACGTCAATCTAACCATCAAGCGTGGCGAAAAAGTAGCTTTTGTAGGTAAAAATGGCGAAGGCAAATCCACCTTGATCAAATGTATCATGCAAGAAATTGAACATGGGGGCGTTTTAACGATTGGACATAATATCTCCATAGGCTATTGTGCTCAAAACCAAGCTCAATTGCTTGATGAAAATCTAACCGTTTTTGATACCATTGACCGTATAGCCAAAGGCGATGTCCGATTAAAAATACGCGACATCTTAGGCGCCTTTATGTTTGGGGGCGAAGCTGCCGATAAACAAGTGAAATTCTTGTCGGGAGGCGAACGCAGTCGCTTGGCTATGATAAAATTATTGCTTGAGCCAGTTAACTTCTTAATCCTTGACGAACCAACCAACCACTTGGATTTGCGCACCAAAGATATTCTCAAGCAAGCTATCGACGCCTTCGACGGCACGGTCATCATCGTGAGCCACGACCGCGAGTTTCTTGATGGCTTGGTTTCAAAGGTCTATGAGTTTAAAGGAGGCAAGGTCCGTGAACATATCGGAGGTATCTACGACTTCCTTGCTAAGATCGAAGCCGAAGCGCAAGTGGTGACCAACCTCTCAACATCGCCTACGCAAACCGCCGATGTTAAATCCGCAAGCAAAACGCCTCAGGCATCTGTAGGGAAACTTAATTATGAACAACAAAAAGAGCAGGCTAAACTGATCAAGAAAGCCCAACGCAAAGTTGAAGAGCTGGAGCAATCCATCGAGAAGATTGAAAACGAAATAAAAGCCGTTGAAGCACAAATGGCTACTCCTGAAGGAAGTAGCGATATGCAACTTTTTGCGCGCTATGCGCAGTTGAAATCATCGCTCGATGAAGTTGTGGTGCAATGGGAAACCAGTCTGGAAGAATTATCTTCTATAGAAGGCGTTTAAAGTTTTAGCCTTTTGATGTTTTAGCCTCAATTAAACTCCCTCCTCCAAACCGTCCCAATGCAGAAAGACTTTCCTTCTTTTTGGGGTCGCGTTGCACTTGATTAATTTCATTCTATTTCATACCATTTTATTTCATTGTAATCATGTTAAAGAAAATAGCATGTTGTGCCATATCTTCGCTTTTTATGTTAGGCGCTTTGGCTCAAAACACAGAACGGGAATCAGCTGGCTTTAATGCCCTAAAACCAAATATGAATTTAAAGCTAAAGCCTGGCAACGATTTTTATCAATATGCTGCAGGGCGATGGATGGACGCACACCCCTTAACCCCTCAATATTCGAGATATTCACAATTTGAAGCCCTCACTGAGGCTAATCGCGAGAAGATAAAGACCCTTATTTTGAATTATGCCGAAGCCCAAAATGCTCCAGGCAGCATTGAGCAAAAAATAGGATCGCTTTACAACCTCGCCATGGATTCAGTGCGCCGAAACAACGATGGCTTTGCACCGCTTAGCCAACGCTACCAAGCCATTCAAGCCATTAGCGATTTGACTGACTTTTACTTACAATTGGCACAACTCAAGCGTATTGGCGTGCCCGCATTTATGGGCATTTATGCGACAGCCGATTTGAAAAACAGCAGCGAAAATTTGCTCTACGTCAGTCAAGGAGGCATGGGTTTGTCGGATCCCGACTTGTATTCAAACACCGATGCACATAGCCTTAACGTCATGAAAGCCTATCGTGTATTTATTCAGCAATTGTTTGTGCTGTCGGGCATTGATGCCGATACAGCCCAAAAGAATGCAGAAATTGTTCTTAATCTCGAAAAGCGAATTGCTCAGAAAGCCTACAATGCCACAAAACGACGCAATGTGCAGGCCAATTACAACAAAATAACGTTTGCACAGTTGCTTAAGGACTATCCTGAGATGGACTGGGGTACGCTTTTTTATCAAATGGGCATACCTGCAGTGCAGGACGTGTGCATTTGCCAACCCGAACCGATTGCAGAAATCTGTCAGATCATCAAGCAAGAGCCTATCGAAGCCCTAAAGGTATATCTGTCGTATAAGCTGATTGCTGACGCTGCAACTTCATTGAGCGATGACTTTGCTCAGGCACATTTCGAATTCTATGGCAAAGTCATGAGCGGACAGCAAGAGCAACAACCAAGATGGAAGCAAGCAATTACCACTGTTGAGGGCGTCTTGGGGATGGCTGTTGGTAAATTGTACGTTGAAACCTACTTCCCCGAAACCTCAAAGCAACGTATGTTGCAAATGATTTCCCATTTGCAATTGGCCCTCAAGGAGCGCATCCAGCAACAAGCCTGGATGAGCGAAGCAACTAAGGTTAAGGCTCTTGAAAAACTCAATGCTTTTCATGTTAAGGTGGGGTATCCCGACACATGGAGAAATTACGACAAGCTCACTATTGATGAGCACTTATCCTATTATGAAAACCTTGCCCTGGCTTCAGAATTTCTTTTGCAGGAAGATTTCAAAAAGCGAGTTAACCAACCCGTTGACAAAGATGAATGGCTCATGACGCCACAAACCATTAACGCCTATTATAACCCTACGACCAATGAAATCTGCTTCCCTGCAGGCATTCTTCAGCCACCCTTCTTCAATGCTGACGCTGACGATGCCGTGAACTATGGTGCTATCGGTGTCGTTATCGGACACGAAATGACACATGGTTTTGACGATCAAGGTGCGCAGTTTGATAAGGATGGCAATCTGCGTAATTGGTGGACGGAGCAAGATAAAACTAATTTTGCTGCACGCCAGCAAGTGTTGGTTGACTATTTCTCTTCATTAGAGGATTTGCCTGGTCTCAACGTCAACGGCACGCTCACTTTAGGCGAAAATACAGCTGACCACGGCGGACTCAAAATAGCCTATAATGCGCTTCAACACGCCTTGAAAAACAATCCCACAGCGCCTATTGAAGGATTCACACCACAACAACGCTTCTTCTTGTCCTATGGATTGATTTGGGCACAAAACATACGTCCAGAGCGCGTCCGTCAGCTCAATAAGGTCGATCCACACACCTCAGCCCGCTGGCGTGTCAATGGCGCTTTGCCCCATATTGATGCATGGTATGACGCCTTCGGCATCAAAAAAAGCAATAAGCTTTATATCCCGAAAGCACAGCGTGCCGACGTTTGGTGACGCCGTCCGAGCCGTGCGGGGGTATGCCTTAACGCACGTAAGGCTTTTCCCCTTCTCTCTTTAGAACAGACTCAAAAAAAAGCGCACCACGCACCCTGTAAACAAAACCTGATAATCTTATAACCGCCTCCGCTTCATTTTTATGCTTCATACAAACCTTCCATTAAACGATATTCGCCACACGACGAATCAAGAAGCACCCACACGCGCACTGCGCATACTCTTCCTGAATATTATGCCCATTAAGCAAACCACAGAGGAATACTTTTGTCGCAGCTTAGCTTGTGATGAAATTGATGTTGCATTACTGCCCATGAAGATAGCCCATCAACAATATAAATGTACCCCACAGGCGTATGTTGAGCGTTATTACAAAGACTTTGAAACTTACGCTGATGGTTATTACGATGGATTAATCATAACAGGCGCACCGCTCGAAAATATAAACTTCGAGGAGGTGAGGTATTGGCCCCAATTAATGCAGATTATGGCTTGGGCAAAAACCCACGTGCGCCATTCGCTATACATTTGCTGGGGCGCACAAGCAGCGTTGTACTATTATTATGGCGTTCCCAAGCACCCCCTGCCTGAAAAGATGTTTGGCGTGTTCTGGCACGATGTTTTATCACCGCACCCCCTGCTTCGCGGATTATCACCGTTGTTCCCCATGCCACACAGCCGGCACACGGAGGTACGCGCAGAGCAGTTCCCGCCTCAGTGCCAAATCCTGGCACAAAGCGCTGAAAGTGGCGTCGGCATAGCTCAATCCAACGACGCTCAGCAAATCTACGTAACGGGCCACCTGGAGTATGCCCCAAATACGCTGCATGATGAATATTTGCGAGACGTTAGCAAAAATATGCCGATTAAAAAGCCAAAATACTATTATATTGACGACGCCCAACCTCAGCTCGGAGTTGACTACACCTGGGAAACCTCCTGCAAAACGTTCTTCAGGAACTGGCTTCAACTGATGATCGATTCCAAAAATCAATAGAATGAACCATGTTGAGAGGTAGGGGCCGATCACCGTGTCGGCCCGTGGTCAATCAACGTACCAATCACGCAAATCCGTGTCGGCCCGTCGTCAATCAACGTACCAACGAGAGTTGAGAGGTAGGGGCCGATCACCGTGTCGGCCCGTGGTGGAACACACGCACCAATCACGCAAATCCGTGTCGGCTCGTGGTGGATCCACGTACGTTTCTCATAAACAATTGGCAGGTAAGGATGCAATACATAGCGTCTCTACCTGCCAATTGCCGTTCCACCGATTTCTTTTTAATGATTAAAGTCTATATTAATGCTTTGCACAATGCAAACACACTAAAATTAACATTTAACATTTAACAATTAACAATTTTCTGCCGTTGCATCGGCCTTCGTCTGCTCGTCAGCTTCTGCCGTTTTCGACTTCTTTACACCCTTCTTCTTGCAGCCAAGCGCTGTGTCCAAAACTAAATGCGCAAGCGCAGTCAATTCATCAATATTCCCTTTCTCCACCGTTCCTCTCTTGCAACCAATCAGAGTAAGAACGCACATAGTCATCCACATCATCTTGCGCGCTTCATCGTCGGTGAAATTGATATTATAGCACCATTAAGGATAACACGAATAACGACAGGGGTGTTTTCGGGCGGTAAATCGGTCGGCAAATCCTTAATTGTTATCATTTTTTTTCTTCTTTTTTTGCGTTTTTAACTCCGTTTTTGTTTTACTCCCATCAGTTTTGATTCCTTTTACAGGCGTTTTGGTATTTTTTTTGATGTAGGTGATGCACTGAAGGAGGTCGGTTGCGATTTTCGACATATTCGGAACGCTCTCAAATGGTATTTTGACCCTGATGGAATACGCATTTTTAGTCTTCCAAAGCACTAAATCGCCAAAAACCGCTAACATTTTCATGCTTTTTTCATCGTCGGTGCACACCTTGTAGGGTGTAAAAATAAATTCACCCTCTTCACCAACAATGGCCGAATCCTTGATTTTTTTGTTGTTGTTTTCTGACATCGTTTCATTTTGCCACAATAGCGCTAATATTGTAATATATTGATTATAAGATTTATAGGCATTATTCAAAGGTAAAACATAAATAGAATTGAACAAATATTTTTAGCATTTTCTGCGTTTTTTTTATCACCGGATGTTTCGGGCGATTTGTTAAATGTTAAATTGTTAAATGTTAATTTTAGCCATTTTTTATACTCATATATATAATATATAATAATATTATTATTTATTATTATAATATATTGTATTTGCGAAACATAAAAGACCTTGTTTTAACATTTAACATTTAACAAATGAAAACCGCATCATTGACAGATTTACAACAAAATTCAAAAAAACGAAAGATCTTTGTGCCGAAAATAAGGCGCTTGCTGAGTCACTCGAGTCGCAATAAAAAATTTCTTGGCGCCGAAACAAAATTTCAAAGCCGCACGTCGTGGCATGGATAACACCGAAAATCCCAAACCGCAAGGTTTTCAACATACACCCACCATTAATTTAACCTTTATCCACAATTCGCCATGTATAAATTTCACGTCGTCCCCCGCAAGAACCCGCAAACTGGCGCTGTCAAATAATACGGCACTAGAAGTCGCGTTTCGCCAGTCAACGTGTCTCGACTGGTTGAGGAGATCAGCGCTTCGTGCACGCTTACCCGAGCCGACGTAAAAGCTGCACTTGTCGCCATTGAAGAAGTTATCCTTCGGTATATTCGTGACGGCCGCAGTGTTCGTTTTGGCGACTTCGGTTCGTTCCACGCAACGATCCAAAGTAAGGGCGCCGACACGCCTGAGGATTTCAAGGCTTCGATGATCGAGGTTATCCGCATTCACTTCCGTGCATCGGGAAATATGCAGCCCAACCTCGCAGCAAAAGCGCTTTCGTTCTCTCGTGTTGACGTTAAGGAAGCCGAAGAAGAAGGTGACGAATAGCATCCAACCTCCACGTATTCATTGTGTCTTGACCCCATAGATTTAAAGGTTTTAGAGTTTTTAAAGTGATTGTGGAAGCAGACTGGCCTGGGAAGGTCGGTCTGTTTTTTGTTTCCAAAAATGTTAATTGTTAAATGTTAAATGTTAATTTTAGTGTGTTTGCATTGTGCACGCATTAAAGAGGCACATGCCCTTTAGACCTTTACTTCTCAAAAATTTTACCCCGACGGTAATAATAATAAAACGTCCGCAATGCTTTTATTGACATTGCGGACGTTTTTGTGTCGTTTCGGTGTGTGTGTTGCAGGGCGACAGTCAACTCGTAATGATTGCCCCGGGTGATGCGGAGTTGCGTGCCATCATGGCTATGAGATAGGAACTTAGATTGACGACGGGCCGACACGGTGATCGGCCCCTACGTCTCAACGCTCATCCAATTCAACGGTGAAGCTTTTGTTGAGTCCGCTCTGCGTCTTTGCTCTGATCCATAGTACGCGGTCGGTAGAGAGGTTCGCCGCTTTAATGGCTTCCTCCCAGTCGGCAAGTGTTTTTAGGGCTTTATCATTGACTTGCATAAGGATTAAGCCTTTGGTGATACCTGCTTGTTTCATTTTTCCCTCGCGAATATGCTTTACGACGAGTCCGTAGTTCAGGCTAAGGGCTTGTTTGTCCTTGTCGCTAATCTCTTCTAAAGCGACGCCAAGATGGTCGGTGTTGAGTTTGCTTAAGGTTTTCGTATTGCCCTGTGCATTCTTGAGCTCAACGGTGGTGGTGTGCTTCGTTTTGTTGCGGAGGTAGGTGATTGACACTTTATCGCCCGGGCGATGTGTGGCCAACGCCTCTTGGAGCTCGCCAGATTTTGTGATCTCGGTGGTTTCTATGTGGGTAATCACATCACCCTTAACGATGCCTGCTTCGTGGGCTGCGCTCTCGGGGGTAACTTCGTTGATGTAGATGCCATTTACCGTTCCAAGATCAACGTCGATGCCGCGTTCCTTTTGCATTTCGATATAGTCGGTTACGGGTGTGTAGCTCACGCCGAGCACAGCACGCTGCACGGTGCCGAAGTTCTTAAGGTCGTCAACCACGCGTTGCATGATTGTGGTGGGGATGGCGAAGCCGTATCCGCTGAATGAGCCTGTTCGTGAATAGAGCATGGCGTTGATGCCTATGAGTTCGCCTTTGGCATTGACGAGGGCTCCTCCTGAATTACCAGGGTTTATTGCTGCGTCGGTTTGGATAAAGGCTTCAATGCCACCTGTTGCGTGCAGGGTGCGTGCCTTTGCTGAAATGACACCTGCTGTAACAGTGCTTGTTAATCCAAAGGGGTTTCCTATGGCAAGCACCCACTCGCCAAGTTTAGCCTGTGCTGAGTTGCCCACGGTGATGGCAGGGAGGGCGGTGGCTTCAATCTTTATGAGTGCGAGGTCGGTGGTTTCGTCAAGTCCGATGATGCGCGCTTTAAATTCGCGATTGTCGTTGAGACGCACCAATAATTCATCGGCTTCGGCAACGACGTGGTTGTTTGTCACGATGTATCCGTCGTGGGTTAAGATCACGCCCGAACCTGTGCTGCTCTTTTTGGGCGTTTGCACTTGGCGTTCGCGTCCGGAATTGCCTGGTTGTTGCCCAAAGAATTCGCTGAAGAAATCATCAAATGGGCTTCTGTAGGGCACGGTTTGCACCTTTGCATGGGTTGTTACTTTGATGTAAACGACCGACTGAACAGCCTGTTCGGCTGCAGCGGTAAGGTCGATGCGTTCTGCGGCGGGTTGAGGTGCGGAAGCTTGTGTGGTAGATGCGCAAATGTTCATGACTGCGCATAGGATAAATGCTTTTAACATATGCGAATAGTTATTAGTGTTTAGAATTTGTCTTTTATCTTATGTAAATCGATTCAGGCTAATTGATAGAACCTACATTAATTTTTGGTTTTCATGATGCTGTAAGCCTTGTAAATGCCAAGTTCTCCTGCTTTGCTCAGGCATTCTTCTGCTTCATCGTATTGCTTGAGGTCTTGCAAGATCAGGGCTTTGTTGAAATAGGCCGGGGCAAGGTTGCCGTCGATATCTAAAGCTATGTTTAGGTGGCGCAAGGCCTTTTCTTTCTGATCCATTAGCATTTGAACGCACGCTAAGTTGTAATGGGCTGGGGCCCAGGTGCTGCGCGTAAGTTCAAGGATTTTTTTGGCTTGCCGTTCCGCCATCAGGAGTTGCATTCTTCTGGCTTCTGCGTTGTCGGTTTTTGTGTGTGCCACACGTAAGTGTATGTACATTTGCTGCAGATGTGCACTGATTGAGGTTGTGTCGGTTTTTATTGCAGCTTGAGCGTCGTCGGTGGCATCGGTAAAGTTATATTGTCGGCAGTGCAGTAGTGAGCGCAGAATGAGGTTTTCTGTTGTTGATTGATTGTTTGCAATGGCTTTTGATAAGATTTTCAAAGCCTCCTCTCTGGTTTCAGGTGTAAGTGCTTGGTGCTCTTCGTTGGCAGTGAGGATAAGTCGGAGTCCGCTTTTTTGCAAGATGTTTGTGTGGTTGATCTCGGTATGAAAATATTCGCTTTGTCGCCCCTGTGCAATGGCAAGATGGATTATGCCCATGGGTTGGCGGGTGTGCTTAAGATGTTGCACTTTCCCGATGAGTTCATTGAGCAATGAAGTGGTGGTGTCGGGGTCGGCAGCAGGTTGCATGTAGTTGGCGAGTGTTTTTTCAGTTTCGATAACTACCTTACGTATTTGTGCGTTGCTGGCCTTGCCGTATCTTAAATTTAGCGTGGCGCGCTGCACAAAAGCCTCGTCTTCGGAAGCCCCCTTTTTATTGCCCAGGCGCGTGCGGCATTCAGCGCGCATAACATACCCGTGGATGAAATTGGGAAAATCGTTGATGAGCCACGTCAGATCGGCTTCGGCCGCTTGGTAGTTTTGTGCTTTTTCATACAGCAAGGCACGGTTGTAGCGTGCTAAAGTATTGCTGGGTTCTTCTTTAAGGACGTAGTCAAACTCATTGATGGCTTCCTGATGTTTTCCAATCGTAGCTAAGAGCAGTCCTCGATTATAATGCGCCACAAAGTGGTTGGGGATGTAATGAATGACCACGTCGTAGTCCGCAATAGCCTTATCAAACCAATTAAGGGCATGGCGTGTTCTTGCTCTTAACTGATAGTGGTCGGCTTTTTGAGGTTCAATAGCAATGGCTTTAGAAAGACATGAGTCGGCTTTTACGAAATCTTCCATGGCTATAGCCAATCGTCCTCGGTAGTTCCAGGCATCAGCATTGTGCGGTGTTAATTGCAATAAATCATTGGTCCATTTTATGGCCTGCGCGGTGTCTTGTTGCAACATGCGCAATTGTGCTTTGACCATGAAAGCCTTGCTGTTTCTTGGTGTTGTTTCAAGGAGTTGATTGATGTCGTTTTCAGCTTCAGAATTGTCTTTCTTCTCCATGAGGCATAGCGCACGGTTGTAGCGAGCTATGTGATCGGTTGGATTATCAAGCAAGACTTTCGTGTAGTCGTTGATGGCGCCCTCCATGTCGTTGTTGTGTATGCGACAGAGTCCGCGCAACTGATAGACTTCAGTGAGAAATGGATTGCGTTCGATACAAAGATCACAATCGGCTTCTGCACCCTTAAAATCGTCCAAGTGAAATTTAGCGTATGCTCTATAGTAATAGGGCTTCTCAAGGTAGGGCTTAGTTTCTATGACCCGATTAAAATGGCGTATAGCGGTGAGGTAATCGTCAAAATAAAGGGCATGCCTGCCCATGAGAGTCACCTGCTCGGTGTTGATTTGAGCATAGTTCTTTTGCCATGAAACAATAAAACAAAGAAAAAGTATGATGTAGTTTAATTTCATGCTGTGTTTATCAAGGTTTGGTGCAAAATTAATGATAGAATTTTAAACGAATGGGGATTTAATAATATTTAATATAGCGTGGTGCATAGCGTGAGGGTTTTAACAAAAATAAGATAGTGGTGGCGTGGATTTTAGGGTGGGGGATAGAAAAACGAGCAGGCAAGAACTGTTCTTGCCTGCTCGTTAGTATTCTTGGGTATAATTATCTTACGATCTTAAAACTTTGCTTGTTATTGCCATTGCTGGTATGCACGATAATTAAGCCTTTGTGGTTTGTTTTTATTGTTTTTGTGCCACTAATCATGCTTTGGTTTAACGTACGTCCTAAGGCGTCGGTTAAGGTGATAAGCGTGTTTTGAGGCGCTTTGATGCAAATGCCATCTGCAACCGCTTGAACTATTGTGTTCGTATTCTGATGGTTGTTGATGCTTGCTGGCGCATTGACAACCTTTGCACGTGATGCATTAACATACGTTCCTGTCTCGGTGTCGATGATTATGCATGTGGCGTGGAGGTTGTTGATATCCTTAACATAAGGCGCATCGGTCTTTACATTCAGGGTTATCGTGCCTTGGTAGCTTTGCTCATGATCAACAGAAGCGGGGAGGAGTCCCGTTTGTCCGTTGTAAGCATTTGTAGGGTACAAAGCACGAGCTACGTCGTTGAACGTGAATGGATAAACATTTTGCTTGCCGTAAATTCCGCCCTTTCCCCATTCTCCTAAGTCGGGGTCGGTTTGCGTTGAAAATGCATTGGTTTGGTAACCGGTAAGTCCATCTTCTGTAATGACACAAAGCAATGCGGCGGGGTTTGTCTGCTTCGTGATCGCATAGGTCACTTCGTAGTTAATTGTGATGTTTCCTGTGCTTTCGTCGTATGTGGCAGTCGTTGCGATATCTGCTTCGGTGTCGGTTGCTAATTGTTGGCTTACCGCATCCAGCCAAGTGCTACCATCGCCCACAGAGTATTGATAGTCATTATTGCCATTAACCATGCTGGCTACCATTGGAGAAACGCCACTGATTGCGCGATTAACAACGGCAGTGGGGGCTGCATTGAGTCCTAAGAAATATTGAACATAGTCGGTCATTCCGCTTTCAAGTACATCTCCCGTATAGGTGTGGTAAGCGATAGGGATGAATTGGTCGGCATAGGCATGAGTGATATATTCCAAAGCTTGATGGCCTAATGGGCAGTTCTGACAACCCATTCCGGTGTTCTCTTCCAAAACTATGCGTTTGGTGGGTTTAAAAGCAAGGTTTTTGATTGAGAACTTGGCTTCGGCTTGGCTCTGCTGTTCGCCCAAAACGACGTGAATGCTAAACTTGCAAATCTCGCCGAGCGTGAGCGGTAGTGGTGTCTTAAACTCAAAGTTATAAGAAGCGCCAGAAGAGAGGGAAAGGTTGGTTTCAGTAATTTCTTCTATTGTTGCGCCTTCATTATTACGCAGTGCGACTGTGGCAGACGTGTAGGTCTGCTCAGTGTCTTTGATTTGTATTGCCCCGCCAATAACCTGAGATGTTGCAGCAACTGTCGTTTCTGGCACACCGATCAATGCAATTTCAAAATCTACAGCACGACTTACGGCTATGTTTGTGACGAAAACAGCACTACCATTGTTGGTCTTGTTAACGAACGCAATGTAAATGTTCTTTCCGGCATAATCATTAAGGTCGATGCTAAAGTGTTGCCAGTCGCCTTGAAGCACATTTTCTTCATTTCCTGGTATTAACTGTGCTTTAATGACGTGGTGTCCTTGGGCTTCGATTTCTTGGATGAGATTGCCGTTGAGTTCGTTGATGTTTTCCGCGTTTTCGTAAATAATGACATGTAAACTGTCGGTTTTTGATTTGCGATAACTTTGTGCATCAAAGGTAAGTTTGCAACGATTGTCGGGAATGAAGAGTTGTGGAGTCATCATCCAGTCGGCAGATTGTCCTGATGGTACGTACATTGAATGCGATACGGCGCAAGTGTTGGTATAGTCATCATCTGCAGCATAGTTCCACGCCGTGTTTTCGGTGAAATTCCACGCTTGCATTTCTGCTACAGGCACATTGCCATCTGCATCAAACAACATCATACCGCCCATACCTGTTGAGAAGTCTTCTATGAAGATATTGCTGTTGTCGGAAACAACAGTGCGTTCGAATGAGCCAATATAGTTTATTTCAATCTGTGCATTGCTTGAATATCCAGCTGCGTCGGTTAAAGCATCGGCTGGTATGACAATCTTGTAATTAACACCCTTATATAAATTTAATGTGGTATTGGGGTAAACCATCACCATGTTGTAGCTTTCGGATGTTGTACCATGAAGCATGTTGAGTTCAGCAAAGTGTTCTGCCTCGTCATTGCGGTAAACGAGCGCCTTCGCACCAGTCTTTACTAATACATCGGTGTTAAAGGCGATAACAATAGGGTTTGTATTCATATCAAGATGCCCCATTGTGCTACCGTTTTCAGGCGATACTTGTGTGGCTTCAATGGGGTTTGCACCCAAGCCTGTATAGGTCAGTGTAATTGCTTCGCTGGTTTGCTCTTCGTCGTTTAAGAGGCCGATGGCTCCCTTGGGAATATCTATGGTGTAGGTTTCGCCTTCATTCAATGTGTAGGTACGGAATCCTATATTAATCGTTTTGCTGGATGTAGGGTCGGTCTCAAACTTCAATGCATTGCGCACTGCGTTGCCTTGGCTATCTTTGAGCTGAATTTTATCGGCAGTGAGGCGTGTGATAACATCGCGCGTGAATCGCAAAGAAATGTTTGCCAACTTTTGAATTTTGGCACCGTTTCGAATGGAAACCTTGTGGTTAGCTAAAAGATTGACAGTTTTACAAGCCTCAGCAAATGATGTGGGCAACGTAATCTGATAGTTCTCCTTGTTGATGTAGGCCATGGCGACAAGCGTTTTGCAATCCGTAGAGATGCCCGCAGTTACGCCTGTAGCTTCATAACTTGACTGCATATAGTAGTCAATGTCGTAATTTTGCTTCAGAATTTCGTCAAGTCCGTACCAATATTTGCCATGGCGCACATAAAGCGAGCGACTGGGGTTTATTGCCGGTGTAGATGCATAGAGCGTACCATTATTATCAACGACAACGCAACCTTTGTCAAGATCGTCGCTTTCGTTGAAGTATTCAAATGTTTTCGTTGACACTTGATAACGGTAAGGACTGCGGATATTGTCCTTAGAATAAGCTGTACCGGCAACCCACTCTCCGTTGGGGCTGATGTAAATGCCATCTAATGTGGCAAGGTTTTCGTGGAGGGGGGTGAATTTACGTTTGAGCAAGTCAAAGGTGAATGCTAAGGCAGTCCAACTTTGCTCGGTGCGGTCATATAAGAAATACAATACATCGGCAGGGTAACTGTAACTCACGCAACCCACGAGGTAGCGGGCATCGGCAGAGACGCCCGTGAATCTCATCATTGCTTGGTAGCCACCAGAGAGGTCGCAAGGAGGGAGGTTCGGGAGTGTAATAATTTCATTATTCTTAACGTCCCACATTGTTGCTACTTCATCGAATCCTCCTTTCGTGCATACACCAACGGCGTAAAGACCATCAGGGGTTACTGCTTCAATTCGGCCGCCTGTTTCGCCTTCCTTTACCTTGAGTGTCGTCCATGCGTTAGCTTCTTTTTGCCAATAAGCTGGCTGTTCGTTGTAGCAACCTACAGCTATGTTGCCATCGTCAGTGATGTCGTTAATATAGCATGTAATACCTGAGTTAATTTCTTTTTCAGTGATTAACTCTGTTGCGGTGTGGTTAGTTAGATCAATAATTTTAGGGAAAGAGTAGGTTGAAGTCGCATCGTTAATGCCATAGGCTACAGCCCATTCCCCATTGTCGCTCATGCTATAAATGGCTGAACCGTCATTAAAGTCGTAAGTCCACAATTTGGCTTGTGCATTTGCATATAATGACATAACAGCAAATGCAGAAAGCATCATTTGTTTGATTATTGATTTTGATAGGTTTAACATAAATTGATTGTTTGTTGAATATTGAAATCTATTGAAAGTAAACAGGAATATCAATACATGCCTGAGCATTCCCTTTACTTGCAATAGTATTTCTTGCCGTTAACGATGTAAATCATGCCGCTCTTAAGCGATTTTAGAGCATCTTGAGGTGCATTGTCCAAAACCTTTACACCGCATAATGTGAATACCGTGACACGGTTGGAGGCCGACGGAGTTGCGTGGATAGCCGTTTGGGTATATCCCTTCGTGGTGTAGGTGGCTGTTAAGTCGGCGGTATAGTCCATGCCATTGGGCGCTACAACATTGTTGAAATTTACTTTGACCTCAGTGTCGGCATCGCGAGAAAATGAAGGAACGGGGATGCGCACGTAAACAGCATTTTCATCTTCAGGGTCTGCTTCTACTGCAAGATTTGAAGCATCTACGTTGATAGTTTTTTCTTGACCTTGATGTGTGTAAGTAAATGTTACGCCGCTGTATTCCATTTTGCTACCTGTTTCAAGCATCCAAACTTCAAGGTTTTCAACGTTATCAATGCATGAGCCCTTGGCAGGGGTAAATTCAACAAGCAGACTGTAATCAACAACGACGAAGTTATAATTGAAGAAATAGGCACCTGCAGCTCCGCTGCCTTCAGAGTAGGTTTTGTAGCCAAATTCATCTTCAATACCCTTTACTGTAAGCAACATGGAACCATAGTTTTGACCAGATGCAACCATGGATTGGGGCGTGCGCACTTTACCACGTAGGTCGATATGTAATGTATTGTCGGATGCGCGTGTAACAGGAACTGTTTCAACGTAATATTCGTTGGGATCCTCTGCTTCCATGTTGCCATATGAAAGCTCTGCTGTGATATTTGCGGTGCTGCTTACTTTGTTGTTGAATGTTAAAACAACCAAACCTTCGGGGCTTTGGGTTGACATCCATGATGCAATGGCATCAAGACCATTGCCAGGTGTTTGAGTAGCTGTTTCAAGCATTAGGGGTTCTGGTCCAGCTTTGTATTTAACGATAATATCGTTTAACTGCGTTTTTCCATCTTCAGATGTAACCCCACGGAGTTGAACAAGAATGTCATCGCCAACTTTAAGTGTGTTATTTTTATAACCAGCGATTAATTCCTCTTTGATATCAACAGTCACAAACTTGCCATTAGGATAGGCTACAATTTCCTTTTCTGCACCTCCCATGATGAGTACGCATTGTTGGAACTTGATGTTTTTGGTAAATTCAAATGTCACAAGTCCATATGATGCATGAAGTTCTGTACCTTCATCAGGCGACACTTTGGCAAGCTCTGTGGGAGTGCCTCCGCCGTACGAAACTTTTAAGTCGCCTCCATTCATGGGGAAATCACAATAAACGTAATAAATGCTACCTTTCTTGGTGCCGTTCTTGATTTTAACAGAAGAAGTGTAAGGTGAGAAATTACCTGTAGTTTCTGAAACGCGATTCAGATGTTCGGCTTCAGTATAAACGTCAATAATATCATTGGCAACAAGTTCAAGAACAACGCCATCGCTGGTTACATCTTCGGGCACAATAAATTGCGCATAAAAATCCTTATAGGGCTTGATGGTGTATGTTTTGCCATCTTCAAGAATGTAAGGATCATCCTTGGTTCCTGAACCTTGTGCTACCAATGAGTTGGCGCATAAAAACATAGCCATAAACGCAATGATTGCGCCTTTTAATGAATGGAACGTTGTTTTTAAATGGGAGAATGTGTAAAGTTTTGTCATAGTAAATGTTTTTAATAATATTCGTGTTTGAAGTAATGTCAAAAAAATGTGGGTTGTATAATTTATGCAAAAATAAATAAAAATATAAAGTTGAGAAATATTTTTAAATAATTTCCTAAATCTTAGCATGTTGTCATACAAAGAAACTCATGTTAATAAGGTACATATAAAAAGCAGAAATGAGAAAAACGGGTGAAAATAAACCTGATTTAACTCATTTCTGCTTAATATGATTTTAATCTTCTGTCTTTATATTTCTTACGATTCCAAATTTGGAATTTTTAATGAAAGACATGATGTGTTCTATTTCTTCGCTCATCGGAATTTGCTCGTTGACTTTGATTACCGCATCTTCAAGACTGAAATTACCTGTGTAAATCAATCGATATGCATTCGCGATGTGGCGCAAAGTGCGTTCATCAACGTTTTCGTGCTTGAGCACAAATGCGTTAATACCATGGTATGCCGCAGGGTTACCACCCATAATAACGTATGGAGGCACGTCCTTCTGGATGCGGCATCCGTTTTGGATGAGTGAATATCTGCCAACATGAACGTGTTGTTGGAGCTGTACGTATGAGCTTTGAATAGAGTAGTCGTCAATTTCGCATTCGCCCGCAACGTTTACACCAATACCGAGCACGCACTTATTGTGAATGACTACGTCGTGGCAGATGTGTACCTTATCCATTAAGAAGTTTCCGTTGCCAATGCGCGTTGCACCATCATCGTATGAAGATCCGGCAATGACTACGTTTTCGCGTATGCGGTTATCGTTGCCGATGATGACTCTGTGGGGATGTCCTTCTTTGTAATGGAAATCTTGCGGTGTTGCACCGATCACAGCGTTTTGAAATATAATGTTGTTGCTTCCCATTGTTGTGCCTTCAAGGATTGAGGCATGGGGCATAATTACGCAATTGTCACCAATAACAACGCCTGCTTCAATATAGGCGAATGGCTTTACTTCAACGTTGTTGCCCAACTTGGCAGAAGGGTCAACATATGCTAAAGGACTAATCATGAGAAATTAGTTGTTTTAGTAATTAGTAATGATGATTGTGTGGAGTAGCTATAGGAATATGATGATTTGAAAAGAACTTTTGTTCGATTAATTGTTTTGTGTCAAATAGCACGTAGGTCGCTTTCCCAATCCACATATTCAAAACCAAACTTACTCACGTCCGCCACCTAAGGCTTTATAAAGTTCTACGCCAGCCACAAGTTGATTGTACTTATCGGTGATAAGATTCATCTGGGCAGAGAGCAACCCTTGTTGTGCGGTGAGCGTTTCAAGGTAGCTAACACCGCCGCCGTGCTTAAAGAGTATGTTTGTGTCCTCATAAGCAGTTTTCATGAGGGTTACTTGCTCAGCACGGTGTTGAGCCTGTGCTGCTGATGTTTGATAGGTTGAAAGTGCGTTGCTCACTTCTTGACCAGCATTAAGAACTGCTTTTTGGAAATCTAATGAAGCCGCTTCGTAGTCCAATTTCTTAACTTTTAGGTTTGCCTTTAAACGACCATTCATAAAGATAGGTTGGGCAAGACTTGCTGCTGCATTAAGAAGAAGCTTTCCGGGGTTAACCACGGCACCATAACTATTTGTCCATCCGGCTACACCTGATATCTTGATGTTGGGATAAAACTCAGAACGAGCTTCGTTTACTTCATAAAACGCCATAGCTAAATTGAGCTCAGCGATTTTTACGTCAGGGCGGTTAGACAAAAGTTGAAGAGGAATGCCTGCTGACATTTCCTGGGGGAAAGTAGTGTCGCTAAATCGGCTGCGATCAATAGCGTGGGGGGCTTCGTTAAGAAGCAAGCAGAGTGAATTTTCTGTTTTACGAATGCTATTGTGTAAAGCGGGGACGCTTGCCAGCAAACTTTCATAGTTGGCTTTTGCCTGTGCTACAGCTGCGTTTGTGGTGTAGCCTGCTACTTGCATCGCTTCCATGGTTTCAACGTTCTTTTGCCACAATTTGAGAGTTTCTGTTGTTGTGAGCAATTGCTCGTCGAGCATTTGTAACGTAAAATACATTTGTGCGACAGCAGCTATTGTAGCTGTACGTGTTGCTTGTTTGGCAGCATTCGTTAAAAGCAATGATTGCTTGGCCCATTTGTGGGTGTTATGGAGCTTTCCCCATGAACCTATTTCCCATGATGCAGAGATGGGCAATGTATAGGTTTGCAGCGCTTTGCTGTGGTCAAACGAGGTAAGTTCGCCAGAAGGTGCAAAAACAAAAGATGGGATGTATGCCAACTTAGAAACATTGAGGGCTGCTTTTGCTTTTTCTATGTTCATGTCGGCTTTTTGCATGTCAAAGTTGAGGAGTGATTTCTCAATCAACGCCTGCAATTTGGTGTCGGTAAAGACTTCCTTCCATGGCGTGTTACCAAAATTCACAGTATCAGCCTCTGCAAGGATTCCATTAGCGCTAGCTGTGTCTCGGTAGAGGCCTTTTACTGTGCTGTCAATAACCTCTGGACGCTGATAATTCTTATAGAGATTACAACTCGCAAGTAACGTTATGCCTATGAATGATAAAATAATTCTTTTCATGTAATATATTTTGTTGTTGAGTTGTTAGTGGATGGCTTACTCCTTTCTGCACATCCTACTAACAACTAATAGTTCTCAAGGTTTTACTCTATAGAATATTGTTCAAGGTCGGCCTGAGCATCTGTATTTTCAATATCTTCCCAAACCATAGGCTTGATGCGTTCTTGAAGCGCTTGGAAAATAACGAACAGAGCTGGTACGATGAAGATCTGGAAAATCATACCAATGAGCATACCACCGATAGCTGATGTACCAAGAGCGCGGTTGCCATTTGCACCTACGCCAAAGGCAAACATAAGCGGGAGCAAACCTACAATCATGGCAATTGATGTCATCAAAATAGGACGAAGACGGGCTGCGGCTCCTAATACAGAAGCGTAAGTGATGCTCATACCCATCTTGCGGCGGTCAAGAGCAAACTCAACAATCAAAATTGCATTCTTGGCCAACAAACCAATAAGCATAATCATTGCAATTTGTACGTAGATGTTGTTTTCTGCAGCAGAGAAAATAGGAATGAGTCCCATTAAATGGAGGAAAACGAAACATCCCATCAAACCAAATGGTACTGAGAGTAATACGGCAAATGGAAGCATATAACTTTCGTACTGAGCAGCAAGAAGAAGATAGATAAACACGAAACAGAGGATAAATACCACGGCAGTGGTGCTACCACTTGATGTCGCTTCTTCGCGGGTTTGACCAGAGAATTCAAAAGAATAACCTTCTGGCAAGTACTCGTCGGCAACTTCACGAATGGCTTGGATGGCTTGACCTGAGGTGTAGCCTTCAGCTGGCGAACCGTTTACTGTAATAGAGGTGTACATATTGAAACGGTTAACAACGTCGGGACCCAAGCTTGGCGTGAGCTTAACAAATTCAGAGATTGAAGCCATTTCGCCCTTTGAGTTACGTACCTTGATCTTGTTGAGCGATTCAAGATTTGTGCGGTCGGATTGTTCTCCTTGTACCATAACGCGGTAGAGCTTACCAAAGCGATTGAAGTTACTTGAGTAAAGACCGCCATAGTAACCTTGGAGCGTGTAGAGAATGTCGGTTTGTGAAAGTCCGGCACGCTTACACTTTGCGGCATCAATGTCAATGATGTATTCAGGGAACTTAGTGTTGAACGAAGTTTGAGCCGAACCAATTTCGGAACGCTTGTTCAACTCTGCGATATAGTTTTCTGCAACTTCTTGGAAACGGAGTAAGTCACCACCAGTACGGTCCTGCAAGTTGATAACGAAACCGTTTGTTGCACCATACCCTGGAACCATAGGAGGCTGGAAGAACAATACCTGTGCATTCTTAAATACCTTTTGGCTTTCAAGATAAAGGTTGGCAAATACAACAGTTGCACTCTCAGTGAGCGAATTACGCTCTTCCCAAGGCTTGAGCTTTACGATGAACGAACCATATGATGCACCTTGACCACCAACGAATGAGTAACCAGAAATCATCGTTGAGCTATGTACGAGAGGTGAGCTCTGAATCAAATCGTTTACGCGCTGAAGGGTTTCTTCTGTCTTGTCCTGTGAAGTACCTGGAGGCATTGTTACAGCACCCATGATTGAACCGGTGTCTTCTGTGGGCACCATACCCGTAGGTGTGAGGTTCATGGCTGCAATCAAGCCCACAAAGCTGAGGACCACAAAGATAATCGTCAGTATAGGCTTCTTGATGAAGAGAATCACAACGTTGCGATACTTCTTGATCAGATTTTCAAAACTTTCGTTGAAGTTTTTATGGAAACGATTGGTTGTTAAGCCCTTAAAACCAAGGATTGCGATGATCGTGAAGATAAGAGCGATTGCCCAACCTGAGGTGAAACCACCGAAAATCATACCTAACACGGCAATGATGACAAGCAGATAAGTCAACTTAGGGGTAAGAATACGTTCGATGCCTGTGAACTTGCCTTTCATCTCAGTCTTGGCAACGTCCATTGCGATGTTCAACTTTTCTTTTGTTGACAATTCGTTGCCTTGTTCGTCATGCCCCTTGAGCATGATGGCACAGAGGGCTGGCGAGAGGGTCAAAGCGTTGAGCGCAGAAAAACCGATAGCAAGTGCCATGGTAATACCAAACTGACGGTAGAAGATACCTGAAGTACCGCCCATGAAGCTCACGGGGATAAACACAGCCATCATGACAAGTGTAATTGAAACGATAGCACCACCGAGTTCACTCATCGCATCGATTGAAGCCTTGCGGGCAGAGCTGTAACCCATGTCGAGCTTGGCGTGTACACCTTCGACAACTACAATCGCGTCATCGACTACGATGGCAATCGCCAGCACTAAAGCGGACAATGTAAGCAAGTTGATAGAGAAGCCAATCATGTTGATGGCAAAGAATGTACCAATCAAGGCTACGGGAATTGCAATCGCAGGGATAATCGTAGAACGTAAATCTTGGAGGAAGATATATACGACTAAGAACACGAGCACGAATGCTTCAATAAGCGTCTTCACCACTTCGTGGATCGAAGCAAAGAGGAAGTCATTCGCATTTTGCGAAATCACAAATTCAAGTCCAGGAGGCAGAGAGTTGCCTGTTTCTTCAAGCAATTTTTCAATGTCCTGAATAATTTGAGTTGCATTTGAACCTGCTGTTTGGAAGATGATCGAGGTCACAGCATTGTGGCCATTTACCTTACCCATAAAGCCATAGGTCATACGACCGAGTTCAATGCGCGCAACATCGCCTAAGCGAATTACACCGCCATCTTCTGTTGAACGAAGCACGATGTTTTCGAACTGTTCAGCTTCGGTGAGACGTCCACGATAGCGAAGTGTATATTGGTATGTATTGTTGTCGCGCTCTCCAATAGTACCTGGAGCGGCTTCAATGTTTTGTTCGCCCAAGACACCAGAAATGTCAGTAGGTACTAAACCGTATTCAGCCATTTTTTCAGGATCTAACCAAATACGCATTGAATAGTCAGCACCCATCACCATGGCATCGCCCACACCCTGCACACGCTGGATTTGTGGAAGCACATTGATTTTTGCGTAGTTTTCGAGGAAAGCAAAGTCGTAGCGGTCTTCTACGTCAACCAACGAGAAAACAAGAAGCATAGAGCTTTGTTGCTTCTGCGTTGTGATACCGACTCTTGTTACTTCGGCAGGAAGAAAACCTTGTGCTTTAGATACGCGGTTTTGTACATTGACAGCCGCCATGTCTGGGTTTGTACCTTGCTTGAACGTGACGGTGATCGTTGCAGAACCTGTATTTGTTGCGCTTGATGACATGTAATCCATGTTTTCAACACCATTGATTTGTTCTTCAAGCGGAATAATAACAGAGTTAAGTACTGTTTGAGCATTTGCGCCTTGGTAAGTAGTACGCACACTAATGGTTGGCGGTGCAATATCGGGATATTGTGTGATAGGTAATGAAATCAGACCTAAGACCCCGAGAATAACGATTACGATAGAAATTACCGTTGATAGCACCGGACGGTTTATAAATGTGTCAAGTCTCATTATTCTAAAAAAAGATTTTGAGGTTTAAAGGTTATCAAGGAAAATTGTTAAAAGCACTTGCAATAACGATCTACACTTATAACCTTAGAGCGTCAATTGATTATTCTTGGTTAGGAAGTTTTTTATCTGCCATGTGTTGCTGAGACTTTTGTTCGATAGCAGCACGCTCTTCAGCAGTGATAGGTGTGATTTCCATTCCGTCTTTCAAACGTGTTACACCTTCAACAACAATTTTGTCGCCAGCATTCACACCGCTTGTAACGATGAAATTTTGACCGTCGTTTTGAGAAAGAACTGTGATTTCTGTATATTTTACCTTATTGTCTGCGCCAAGTGTGTAAATAAATTTCTTTTCCTGAACTTCAATGACAGCATTTTGTGGAACCATGACTGCTGCAGAGTCATGTGTGGTTACTTCAATAGAACCTGTACCACCACTGCGCAACATACGTTCAGGATTGGGGAAGTCAGCGCGGATTTGTACTGAACCAGTATTAGAATCAATAATACCGCTTATTGCAGCCACCTTACCATTTTGGTTGTAGAGCTTGCCATTTGAAAGTCTGAGGTTAACAGTGGGGAATGATTCCAAAGCAGCTTTTTGACCGCCTAAATTCAATACATGTTTTTCGCTCATTGAGAAATAAACATACATTTTTTCCAAATTAGACACGTTCGTTAAAGGCTTGCTCATGCCAGGTGATGCGAGTGTTCCCTGACGGAAGTTGATCTCACCAACCACACCATTCGTGGGACTTGTTACGGTACAGAACGAAAGTAAATCTTTTGCATTGGTCAATTGTGCTTTAGCCGATGCCATTTGAGCGGTTAAACTTTCCAATTGGTTTTTTGCACTTTGTAAATCAAAGTCGGAAATGATTCCTTTGGCGTGTAGAACCTTTTTGTTCTCAACGTTCAAATATTGTGTTGCGATGTTTGATTTGATTACCTTAATCTGCGCTTCTGCGGCATTTACAGAGGCTTGGTATTGTACGGGGTCAATGAGAAAAAGAGGTTGACCTTTGCGTACTTCATCACCTTCGTTTACATAGACTTCTTGAATGTGTCCACTAACCTTTGCATTGATAGCAATGTCTTGTTGTGATTTAATACTTGCAGGGTAAGAAGTAGTCAATTCTGCTTCTTGTGCTTTTACGATTTCAACCACAAATTTGTTGTCTGCAGCTGGCATTCCTTGCTTCTTGCCACAACTCACTAAAATCATGAGTGCAAGGGCGAAAAGAGTAATTCTACTTTTCATTGTGTTAATGATTAATTTATAGTTTGTTTTTAATTAATTATATTTCTATAAGTCGTTGCAAAATTACTAATTAAAACTCAAACCCTTTATTAAGTTTTTGGCTATTTCTTCGGTATTCTTGGTTTATTTAACAAATTATAATATACAATAATGTGAGTTGCGTTGGTTTTGTGTTTTGAAGTTTACAGCTTAACGTGATTTGCACTTTGACTCATTAAATAAGTTTTCCAATTGTCATTGTGCAGACTCTTTTCTGATTAATCGTTTTTAAAATGGGTTTGCTGATGAATTTTTAAATTTATCTTTGGTTTTCTCTATAAAATCCTTAAATTTGCCTATGGCTATATATTTGTGCCCAATGAATGCTTATTTGTTGATGCTCTAAAATGACTTTTGTAAATGATATGATTCTTCATAATTTATTTCAACAATGTTCTATTTTTCGTTTCTTGTTTCTTGTAGGCTTTTCATTATGCTCCTTGTGTTGTTTGGGGCAAATTAAAAGTTATGAGTTGTACATTGAGCACTATAGTGAATTTGCGGTTGATCAAATGGAAAAATATGGTGTTCCAGCAAGTATTACATTGGCTCAGGGATTGTTGGAAAGTGGAGCAGGACAGAGCACTTTAGCTAAAAAGGCCAACAATCATTTCGGAATAAAAGTAGGGTCAAATTGGAAGGGGGCGTATGTTAAGCATGATGATGATAAACGAAATGAAAAATTCAGAAAATATAAGTCTGTCAAGCATTCGTACGAGGATCATTCGCTTTTTTTGACTCAAGGTCAGAGATATGCTTTTTTGTTTGATTTAAAACAAACAGACTACAAGGGTTGGGCAAAAGGATTAAAGAAAGCTGGATATGCAACCAATCCAAGGTATGCAGAACAATTGATTGACCTGATTGAGCGCTATCATTTGTATCGTTTTGATAAAAAGGGAGATAAAACAGTACTGAGATTAAGCCTTAAAGGATACAAGATTGAATGTTGCAATGAAAGTTTTTATGTCAGAGCAAAACATGGAGATACGTTTAAAACATTGTCGAAGAATTTAAACATCAGTAAAAGAAAACTCAGAAAATATAATGAGATTTCTAAGGATTATGTTTTTAAAGAGGGGGAGATTGTTTATATCACAAAAAAACAGAAAAAAGCCGCCAAGCAATGGAAGGGGCAATATCATATTGTAAAGGAAGGCGAATCGCTACATGATATCTCACAAATGTATGCTATGCGAGTTTCGACTTTATTTAAAATCAATAAATTAGATGATAATTTTGCTCTACAGCCAGGTGCTTCTTTATTAATCAGAAAATAAATGTATGCGTCTTAAAATCAAATGGATTTTGATGTCAGTTATGTTGTTGTTTTCTAATAACGATATATCTGCTTTCTCACATATATGGAATGATTCTTTAAGGTATGCAGCAGAAGTCAATTCTACTTTTTCGCCACAGGGTGTTACACCATTGTGGCTTTCAAGTAATAAGCATGGTTTAAGTTCAATTCAAGATGCCTCTGCATATTTTAGAATCAGCATGTTTCAGCCTATGTTTAGGTTAAAAGATAAATCAGCTTGGAGTTTAGGCTATGGCGCTGATGTTGTTGTTCCGTACAATTATGCAACCGAAAATGTTGATTATGGTAAACAACGTTCTGACTTTATCATCCAACAATTGTTTCTTGACTTAGATTATAAGAAGTTTCGTTTGTCAATAGGGGCAAAAGAACGCCCAATGGAATTAAAGAATCAAAATCTAAGTAGTGGTTCACAAACATTTGGTATTAATGCGCGCCCTGTGCCTCAAATTAGATTTGAAATACCCGAGTATTTCAGTTTGACGGGACAATCTAATCCTTGGTTGGCTATTAAGGGGCATATCTCGTATGGCTATATGACAGATGCTGGATGGCAAAAGTCGTATGCTTCAGTCAAAGGACGTTATGCAGAGCGAGCGTTGTTGCATACGAAGGCTGGTTATCTGCGTATAGGTAATCCTCAAAAAAGTCATTTATTTTTTGAAGGAGGTTTGGAGATGGCGACTCAATTTGGGGGTGTTATTTATAATCCAACGAGTAGAGTGGGGTGGTATGGCGAAAAATTGGAGATGGGTAATGGACCAAAAGATTTTATTAATGCCCTATTAGGCGTTGGAAGTGATAAAACAGATGGAGATTATAAAAATGCTTCAGGTAATACCTTGGGAAGTTGGCTTTTTTCATTGACTTATCAAGCAAAGGATTGGTCCTTGCGCGCCTACTACGATCATTATTTTGAAGACCATTCAATGATGTTTTTCGAATATGGTTGGTTTGATGGTTTGATTGGTTTTGAACTCAATCTGCACAAAAATAAATGGTTGTCATCACTTGTTTATGAATACATGAATTCCACTTATCAAGGTGGGGCGATTTATCATGATAAAACGAGCCAAATCAAAGATCAAATCAGTGGCCGTGACAACTATTATAATCATAATTTATATCCAGGTTGGCAACATTGGGGACAAACTATGGGAAACCCTTTGTTTACTTCGCCAATCTATTATTCCGATAGTGAGATCGCTTTTCATAGCAACCGCATTACAGCGCATCATTTAGGTTTTGAAGGTCAGCCTTTTAAGGGGCTGAATTATTTTGTGGAACTGAGTTATGCAACACATCTTGGAACATATTGGAAACCCTATTTGCAGAGAAAATATATGACCAGTGGACTTGTTGCTCTCAATTATAATTTTGAGCACTTCAAATCTTTAAGACACAACGGTTGGAACACTACCTTTTCGTTTGCATTTGATCGTGGTCAGCAATTAGGCGATAACTTAGGCTTTTCATTATCCATTATTAAAACAGGACTCTTTTTTAAGTGAATAACTTGTTAAAGAAAACATTACGAAATGAAGAAGATAAAGTATTGGTTGTGTTTGTGGCTCGTTGGTTTCACTTCATGCGATAAACTACCGCAAAATGATGAATTGGACGGGATGTGGCATTTACAAAAGATTATGCATCTTGATGAAAATAATTCTTATGAAGAAAATGTGCTGGAAAATCAATATTATTGGAATTTTCAATTAGATTTAATGTTGATCATGTCGCTATCTGATCTTATTTATGAAGATACGGCAAATTCCCTCAAAACAGATCGAGCATTTTGTAGGTTTGATTATTCCAATGGCCAATTGTTTGTTCATGAGGTTTATTTACATTTTGATAACAGAGATAGTTTATTGACCGACCGTTCAACGACTCTTTTAGAACGTTATGGTATCGTTGGTTGTTCCGATACTTTTGATATTGAAAAGCTGAATAACAAACACATGATTTTAGTTTCTGAAAATAAGAAATTGTTTTTTAGAAAATTTTAGTCGGAGTTGAGAGATTAGAGTTTAGAGAACAGATAACAGCTGCCCCTGCGGCTTGGCTTTCCTGACTTTCAATGCATTTGCTATTACACTGAATTTCTTTTCTTTGAACACAAACCGAAGGTCGCACAAGTCAATTGCACTAATTAGAAGATCAGCGTTCAGAACATATTTTGGTGTTCTTTGCGCCTTTGTGTGAGTACAAATTCAGTAAGAGGATAAGTACATTCGAAATAGAAATAATACCTAAAAAATAAAGTTTGAAAAGTTGGGTAAGTTATTTTTTATCGCACTAAAAGCTTTGTTTTATCTTATGATTTAGATATGAAGGTTAGTTTAATTACAATATCATTCAATAGCGAAAGAACTTTGGAGGATACGATTAAGAGTGTTATTGCGCAGGATTACCCCAACATCGAATATATTATTATCGATGGGAAGAGTAAGGATGGAACAATGAACATTGTTAATAAATATCGTTCGCATATTTCAAAAGTTGTGTCAGAACCCGACCGAGGCTTGTATGATGCCATGAATAAGGGGTGGCAACATGCCACGGGCGATATTGTTGGCTATATCAATTCAGATGATTTTCTGACTTGCACTGATGCCATTTCTGCTGTTGTTAAAGAATTTAAGGAAGATCCTACCTTGGATGGCGTGCATGCTGATTTATATTACGTTAATGCCAATAATACGGATAAAATCGTGAGGTATTGGACGACATCGGACTATCAGCCTGGAGCTTTTAAGTATGGATGGCATCCTGCGCACCCAACTTTTTATGCTAAACGTAAATGTTATGAGCAATTGGGTGGGTTTAGGCTTGATATGCCACTGTCGGCCGATTTCGAACTCATGTTACGCTTTATAGAAGTTAATCAGCTGAAAACAAAACATATCGATAAGGTTTTGGTGCGTATGCGTATAGGTGGCGTAACCAGCAGAAATTTGATGAGTATTATGCATGGCGTTATTCAATGCCGACATTCTTTCAAGGTTAATGGAATTAAAGCTCCGGTATATTATCCTTTTTTAAGGTTATTCCCCAAGTTAAAACAATTTATTAGAAGATAAATAATAGGATTTTCTTAAATGGATAAACCTAACATAACTGTACTGCTTTCAACCTTTAATGGTGAATTATTTTTACAGCAACAATTAGATTCTATATACGCTCAAAAAAACGTAAAAGTTAACTTACACGTTAGAGATGATGGTTCGAAAGATGATACGCTTGAGATTTTAGAACGTGAATCTAAATCTGGGCGTTTGACATGGTATACTGGACCCAATTTAAAACCTGCCTGGAGTTTTTGGCATCTGTTGACTTCTGCACCTGAAGGGGATTATTTTGCATTTTCGGATCAGGATGATTTTTGGATGGACGATAAACTCTTTGAAGCCTACACGCGTCTTAAAGGGCATGAATCAGAACCAGCCTTGTATTTTTCTCAAACTCAATTGGCAGATTCTCAGCTTAATCCCTTGCCCAGTGTTGTCTTAAATCCTCTGTTGACTTATGGAGAAGCTTTAATTCATCAGTTCGTGGGTGGATGTACGATGCTGATGAATGCAAAGATGCGTGATGTCCTGTTAAGTTATACACCTAAGTACATGCAAATGCATGACTTTTGGATTTATGATGTGGCGTTGGCTGTAGGTGCTTATGTGACGTTTGATTCTACTCCTCATATGTTGTATCGTCAGCATAACAATAATGCTGTAGGTCAGTTAAATCAAAAACGATTTGTGTGGGAGAGTCGATTAAAACGCCTTCGGAAGCGCGAAAATATTCGTTTACGAACAGCCCATGAATTGTGGCTCGGTTATCATTCTGTGATGTCGGATGAAAATAGAAGGCTGACTTATGATGTGATTAACTATCAACGCTGTTTAAAGTCTAAATGGCGCGTATTGTTTGATAAACGATTAAAGTGTTCAAGCTTTTCCGTCAACTTATCCACAAAGTTGTCATTTCTTCTAAATTTGTTTTAATTGACTATGAACAAACCCAAAATATCCATTGTAACTATATGTTTTAATAGCGAATCAACCATAGAAGAAACTATTAAGAGCGTGTTGTCGCAAAATTATTCTTCCTTGGATTATGTTATCATTGATGGTGGCTCAACAGATAATACCATGACGATCGTGAACAAGTATCGCGATCAATTAGGTTATGTATGTTCTGAAAAAGATAAGGGTATTAGCGACGCCTTTAATAAAGGAGTCCTTCATGCTAAGGGTGGTGTTATTGGTATTATTAATAGCGATGATATTCTTCTTCCTGGTGCTTTAGAAGCTATTGCCTCAGCTTATGAAGAACGTGTAGATGCTTACAGGGCCAATGTTATGGTGGTTAATAAGGAAACTGGATTTAGAGGACGTGAAATACCTTCTATGAAATTCCCTTTAGCACCTTTTATCACACATGTCGCTCATCAAGGCACTTTTATTAGTCGTGTGGCATATCAAAAGTGGGGACTTTATGACTTGAAGTTCAGGTATATGATGGATTATGATTTGATGACAAGATTATATCAAGGAGGGGCTGTTTTTAAATATGTCAATTTTGATGTGGCAGAGTTTCGTTTAGGTGGTGTCTCAACTACTCCTATTTCAAAAAAGCGTTATGACATTGAGCATGTAGTCTTGAATAATGGTGGCAGTCGAATGAGAGCATGTTATTTTTATTATTACATGTGGACTTTTGATTTCTGTAAGCGCGTCTTTACAATAATTTTTGGTTTGGATGCCTTAAAGAAACTTCATTATTTTAAAAATAAAGACTGATTTGGCTGGAAAACGTGATTTTAATTTCTTAGCGATTTACAACAACAAAAAAACTCTTGGCGTGTAACCAAGAGTTTTTTTTATGAGTTTGAGAATCGTTTTATTTTAAAAGCGTAGCGATCACACTACCCATCATGGCGATTGTTGAGAAAATGCTGATGTATTGTGTGAAATTTAATTTTTGCCGTTCTTCTTTGGTTGGTACCACAATTCGTGCACCTGGTTTAATATCAGATGCTTTCTTGACAATAGTAACAGTGCCATCCATATTTATGGCATACACTTTGCTCTTTTTGGCCTTTTCTGTGTATCCACCTGCTTGATTGATGTAGTACTTTAATTTTTTATTGTCTTGGTAAACGATGGTGTTGGGGTAGAGTACTTCACCACTAATCGTGATGGTGTTGTTAATTTGCGGGATGTTAAGGATATCGCCATCTTGAAGCACAAGGTCGTAGAAATCGTCGCCAGGGTTTTCTATCGCTTTTTCCAAGTTGATACCAACGTATTTTGTTGTTTTAAATTCCAACTTATCTTTGTCGATACTGTCGTTTAACGCTTTCATCATTTCTTTTTGCTGCAAGAGCTCTTCCTCTGTTAATTTACGCTCCAACCGCGCCCCTTGAATGTATGAACCTGATGAAAGACCGCCTGCTGCTTTAATCAAATCGCTTAATCGGTAGTTTCGTTTTGAAATCGCATACGTGCCTGCAAATGTGGCTTCACCCTTGATTTGTACGTGCTCTTGCATGATGTAATTAGGCGCTCGGCGCACGTAAACTTCATCGTAGGGTTGCAGCGTGAATTTTTCTTCGTTTTCCTGAACGACAAATCCGTCTTTTATTGAGAAGGTAAACGTTTCGGAAACAACTTCGGTCGATTCTTCATTTTCTTTGTCCCTTATTCGGCGTGCTACATCAACGCGTGTCAGTGATGCAGCGTCAAGCAATCCTCCAGCCGTAAGGATAAGGTCTTCAATGGTCATGTGATCTGCATATTGGTAATAACCAGGGTTTACCACCTCGCCATAAATATACAGTTCGTATTCACTGAGTTCTGCTGCTTTTGAGTGAATGTACAATTCATCCTCATTTTTAATTTCAAGGTCGGCAGATGTGCCGTTAATGATTTTTTCAAGGTTCAATGCAATAACCTCAATTGTACGGTCTTTTTTTCTGCGATGCAACAACGCTCGTTCAAGCATGGCATCTTCCGTTACACCTCCAGCAATCTCTATGAGTTCCTTGAATGTTGTGATATTGCCGTCCATTTGGTATTTACCAGGTTGTTTGATTGCTCCCCTGATTTCAACCATATTGTTGTATCTGTTGAGTACGCTATCAACCGTGAGGCTATCACCATTTAAGAGATGAAAATTGCTTCTTTGGGCTTCATTGAGGGTGTAGATGGACATTTTGCCCATTTCATGGCGCGTGATACGTACGTTTTCTGTAAACGCTTTTTCGGTAAATCCACCCGCATAGCTTATCAATTGCTCAACGCTTTCTTCAGCTTTCATTTCGTAAAACATGGGGCGTTTTACCATTCCTGAAGCATTTACAAGGTTTTCGTAGGTACCAACGATGATCACATCGTCGCTTTGCAATCTAACATTTCCCGTCAGTTTGCCATTAAGGATATAGTCATAGACGTCAACGGTGGTGATGAGCTTATTTTGTCGATACACTTTAATGTTTCTCAACGTTCCGAGCTTTGTGGTTCCTCCTGCTTGATACAATGCATGAAACACGGTGGAGAATGCCGACATGGTGTAGGAACCTGGATTCTCAACCTCGCCCATGATGTTTACGGTTATGGTTTTTGTTTGTCCAATGGTCAGTTTTACCTCCGAATTTTCGTAGAACTTGCCTAAGGTAGCCTTAACTCTTTTGTTGGCTTCATCCACCGTTAAGCCCTTCACGCTTATTGGTCCGTAACCTTCGACCACCACCTCGCCTTCGGGCGACACTGGATAGCTTAAGCTTTTTTGTGAGGCGCCCCATACATCAATAATTACCATATCGCCTACGCCTATGACATAATCAAGTGGCGTAGGGATGTTTATTTCAGATTCAAAGGTTAAATTCTTTTGGGCAAATATATTGCGACCAAATATATTGATTGAATCTTCTTTGGGCTCTTCAATTGTCGTCAAATCTTTAAAAAACTCAGCATCTTCAGGGCTATAAAGCGTTGTTGAGAATTTCTCGTTTTTTTGCGTGCTTTCTTGTTTGTTCTTATCGGTAATGGTGCTTGGTGTATAGTTGTTTCTTAATCTGACGTCGTTGGGCGTGTTTTTCTTGTCTTTGTTTTGCATTAGTGCTTTACGTTCCTTTTCAAGGTCATCTCTCACCTTTTGAATTTGCTGAATTGAAGCACCACGTTTTAACAACTGGCTGACAATTTCTTTTTCCGACGCGCCGTTTTGGTATTCTTCAATGACATAGGTTTTAATTTGATCGTCAGTCATTGAGGATTGCGCCTGTGCTACTGTAATATATGTGAACGATATGATAAAAAATAGGATGAGTTTTTTCATAGATGTATGAGCAAACATGTGTCAATGAAGCTTACTAAGATATAATTATTTTTCACCTTTAGCAACGATGCCGCAAGTTTTTAGGATGATGATGATGTCGCCAGTAAACGAAGCTGTCTCCAGATAGTTTAAATCCATAGATAAGCGTTCAAGCATTTTATCCATAGAATCGGTGTAGCCGTTATATATCGTGGCGTCTGAGGTGATGCCTGGTCTCATTTGGTATAATGAAACGTAGCGTGCATCGTGCTCCAGGATTTGGTCAATGAAGAACTGACGTTCGGGGCGATATCCCACAAACGACATGTCGCCTTTCAATACATTCCACAGTTGTGGCAATTCGTCTAAATGGTGCTCTCTTAAGAAGCGGCCGAGTGGTGTCAGGCGATCGTCGTTTTTCTGAGCAAGCATAGGTGTGCCGTTTTCGGCATTTTTATGCATGGTCCTGAATTTGTAAATTTTAAAAGGCTTGCCGGCAAGACCAATGCGCTCTTGTGAGTAAATGACCTGTCCGCCTTCGTGAATTTTCAAAACGCAATAAATCAAAATTAAAACAGGACTGCTAATAAGGAGCCCTATAAACGAAAAGCTAACGTCAAACGCGCGTTTAGCTCGTAGCTCCCATGATTTCATTTTTACGGCAACTTGATTTTTATCTTTTCTACGGTTGTGAGTTTCTGTGATCATATCTCTATCCTTAGTGATCTGCGTGTCGCAATGTGATTTTCAACTCTTAGTATTGCAACGTTATCAGTATGGCCAACCATCTAACGCGTCATTTAGAGCTCAGCGCGGGTGTCGTGGTTGGCGCTCTTTTTGGGGTTTGAAATTCTTGTCCTTTATATGCTTTAACGTAAAATGACGCAAATTATTGCAAAAATATAAAAAAGAAACGTTAGGCTTATTTCAATGATGCGATTCTTTTCTTAAACAACACGTTGATTTAATATTTTATGGGTTGAAGATTGAAATAATAGGATTTTTGTATTAACTTTGCACTCCAACATTAAAAAAGTAACAGGATTATTCTTTTTACTTTAAGGGCCAGACTGGATTTGACAGCGGGTAGATGGCAGGAATAAGCATGCAGTGCGGGTGTGAGCGGGCACTTTAATCTCGGCTCTCGAAAATTTAATTGGCGAAAACAAGTACGCTCTCGCTGCTTAATCGAAGTACAGTAGATTAGCTTTATTTCGACACAAGGTGTTGAAACGAGACATCCTCCCGATGCCGCATTCTTGAGGCGGTCGGATACGTAGGGTGCAGCAATATCAAGAATAGTTTGAAGTGGCCTCGCACGGATAACGATTTTTTTAGAGGATAAGGTTGCAATGGGTAGCTTTGGTCTTGTTGCAGCACGAAAATTAAAGCAAAGATAAGCATGTAGAAAGTTTTTGGTATCCCCGTTTGGACGAGGGTTCAATCCCCTCCTGGTCCACATATACCCTTTGTGTATCAAATAGTTACAATAAAACGGGGCTATTTACGAGATTAAAGCAAGCAATGCAACCCATGTGGTTGCATTGCTTGCTTTTTGTGCTTCATTGGGGGTGGATGTGTGTTTTTTTTGAGGCGAGGCGTATGATTGATGTACAAATATTTTTGTGGAAATTCCGAACATGATTGTTGAATGATGCTTACACCCTGATTACAAGAGATCGCAAGTCGGGGAGAAGAGAATCGCTTACTTAGCATATATATATTATAATATATATAGATCTCCCATAATAACATTATTCTTATGGATGGAGGCGGAGTTGCGGGTGCTTGTAATCAGGTTGTAAGCATTTATATCGTTTTATGAAGTAAAAATCTTTACTTGCTGCTTACTATATGTCTATTAGTTTTAATTAAATCGGCTTTAGTTTTAATTAAATCGGCTTTAGTTGAAATTAAGTCGGCTTTAGTTCTGTAATAAAGACTTTTCTTTTCCTCGTAGCAAAAAACGCGATAAAATTTGTTGGTTTAAATTTTAATAAATACTTTTGCAGTGTCATATTAAGCTATTACACTAAAACACAAGTCAAATTATGATTCAAGTAAATTGCATTTCCTTTGGCTACGGAAATCAGAAAGATTCTGTATTTAAGGACTTTTCGCTCCAATTTGAGTCCGGAAAAATCTATGGTTTGTTGGGTAAAAATGGAACAGGAAAATCAACACTACTTTATCTTATCTCGGGCATGCTACGTCCCTCATGCGGAACAATCAATGCCAACGGAATGTCCCCGCAACAGCGATTGCCCGAATTTTTGCAGGATATTTTCATCGTGCCCGAGGAGTTCGATTTGCCAAAGCTGACGTTGCAGGAATATGCGCGCATCAATGCTCCGTTTTACCCAAACTTCAGTTGGGAAACCCTTGAGAAAAACCTGCGACAGTTTGAGCTATCCTCCGACATCAACATCGGTGCGCTCTCCATGGGGCAGAAGAAAAAAGTGTTCATAAGCTTTGCGCTCGCAACGAACACGAGCCTGCTCCTTATGGACGAACCTACGAACGGACTCGATATCCCGGCGAAGGGGCAATTTCGCAAAGTCATCGCTTCGAACATGACGGACGACCGCACCATCATCATCTCTACGCACCAAGTGGGCGACGTCGGAATGTTGCTCGACAACGTTGTCATCATCGAAAACAACCGCCTGCTGACTAACTGCTCTACAGCCGAAATCACCGAGAAACTCTGCTTTGAGCAGCGTTCGCTGGGAGCGACAACAGACGATGCGCTCTACACCATCCCCTCCATCGGCGGACAACTCATTGTCAGAGCAAACACTCACGACGAAGAAACGCCCCTCAACCTCGAACTCTTCTTCAACGCAATCCACGCCGTGCCCAACCTCATGGAACAAGTGAGCACACACGCACAATGCGTTAAACAATAATCTACGAACTTCAACTTATTAACGACATATAACCCACACCTACGATGAAAAATTTTTCGTTCAACCGCTTCTGCAACGTCATGCACCACGACCTTACGGAGCATCGCCGCACATATCTCACGATTGCAGGCGTACTTATCATCACCTTCACACTGACCCACTTATTGGGATATCTGATTGAAGAATCTCCCGACCGCTTCGTCGTGCAACTTGCCTTTATTGGACTAACGCAAATCATTGGAGCGAACTACTCACTAAGTAGTATCTACGCGCACATTGACACGAAAGAACATCGCATCGAAAACTTCATGCTGCCTGCCTCAAACTTTGAAAAAGCGCTGGTGCGCCACGTGCTCGCCATCATAGGTTTCAACCTCATCTTCATTGCGAGCTATCTGTGTTCTGAGTTGTTCAACGCTCTCTATGTGTTGGCGCTGGAAGGTATTTCGGAGGTTCCGCAACATAGCCTGTTGCTCAACTGGAGTAATGCCCTCAGTACCTCACAACTATGGCTTGGACTCAACGAAATACTTCCATCTATTCAGATTCTCTTTGCGTGTGTACATATTTTCACAAGCAGTTTGTTCGTCTTAGCCAGTGCATATTTCCGCAAGCATGCATTTGTCAAAACGATGCTCATCATGTTTATCATTAACCCAATGACACTGACAGCTGTGCCGGGAAAACTGTTTCCGGATTCGGCAATTCACTCCGAACTCACGGTGTGCTACAGCCTCTTCATCCTCGCTTTAGCCGGCACAACGGTATTTTTTGCCTACCGCCACTATTGTCGCATCCAAGTGATTTAAGCCTCAAATGAATCAATCCTCATGAATTTTATAGACGGCCAACCCATATTCGTACAGATAGCTGAGCGCCTGAGCGACGAGATTCTTCAGGGCAAATATAGCGCAGATTGTCGCGTGCCTGGCGTAAGAGATTACTCCGTGCTCCTCGAAGTCAACGTCAACACTACCGTTAAGGCCTACGACCTGCTCGCTCAGCGAGGTGTGCTCTATAGCCGGCGAGGCTTGGGCTACTTCGTGGCAGCCGACGCTCAGGAATCTATCCGCAATAGCCGACGCCATGACTTCTTCCAGCACGAATTGCCGCGCATGGTGCAAAAAATGAAGCAACTCGGCATCACGCTTGAGGAACTCACTCAAGCATTCAACGAAGCTCAACCCAATTCATAGTCATATCATTCATTATTAGCGGAAACGCATCAAATATTTCAATGTTCACATTTACTAAAAACTTATTTTATGAAAAAACTGTTCTTCGCGCTCGTATGTTGCCTCGCAACAAGCGCCTTTGCACAAACGCAAATCGAAACTAATCAATCCGAAAAGCAGTCAAAATTCGACTACCAATTCGTAGTTAATGCCACCGGCAAACATCACGGAAAGTTTCTGCAGACCGATATTTTTCGCTTTACGTACACACCGACGTGGCGTTTGGGTGTCGTGGCAGAATGTGGTGGTAGCCTGATGCTCAGCAAGGTTGACGGCGTCAAGGATTGGGATACCTCAACTACGCTCGGTGGTGGGCTTAATATGCGCCTTTGCACGTTTGACGATTTTTTTGGCGACAAAACGAAGTATGCGTTCAACCTTACAGCAACTATGGGAAGCACTGTTGGTAATGCCGATTGGGACCACACGTACTACGATTGTTCACTGTCGCTCGTACCTCGAAGCACATCGCCATGGTTGGGTATAAACGCCGGCTATCGTCATTGTAATTCCCATAACAATGCCATCCGTAACTTTAATTCAATCTACTTAGGATTTGTTGTTAAATTGTAAGCACATACAAACGACAGAATCGCGCTTAAGAGCACCAAATTTTGTTTGTTGTTTTTTTATACACATCCCCATTTTTTTTACCTCTTGTTTCAAAAAATGCAAAGGAGCCCTTCTCAATCCGTGAGAAGGGCTCCTTTGCTTTGATATTTGATGTGTTTACATTAAGTATTGTGAGCTAATGCTTTCGTTGTCGAGCACTCGGCGAATGGTTTCGGCGATGAGTGCTGAGCAGCTGATTTGCTTTACTTTGGGGCATGAACCGCGGTAGGGGATAGAATCGGTAAATACCATTTCTTCGAGGTCGCTGTCCATAACGCGTTGGTCAGCTGGGCCCGACATGATGCAGTGGCTTGCGATGGCACGCACGCTTGTGGCGCCATTTTCAATCATGATGTTTGCTGCCTTAGTGATTGTGCCTGCTGTGTCAACCATGTCGTCGATAAGCACAACGTCCATGCCAGCTACATCTCCAATGATTTGCATTGTGTCAACTTCGTTGGCTTTCTTGCGTGTTTTGTTGCAAAGCACGAATGGGCAATTAAAGTATTTGGCATAAGCCGCTGCACGCTTTGAGCCACCAATGTCGGGCGTTGCAATACAGAGGTTGGGGAGGTTAAGGCTTTGGAGGTATGGTGCGATGATTGAAGAACCATAAAGGTGATCAACGGGCACATCGAAGAAACCCTGCTCTTGATCAGCGTGGAGATCCATGGTTATGAGGCGGTCGATACCTGCAACGCTGAGGATGTCTGCAACAAGCTTTGCGCCGATACTCACACGTGGCTTGCTCTTGCGGTCTTGGCGTGCCCAGCCGAAGTAGGGGACAACTGCGCAAATAGACTTTGCTGAGGCGCGTTTAGCTGCATCAATCATAAGGAGGAGCTCCATAAGATTGTCGCTGTTGGGGAACGTTGATTGCACGAGGAATACGTCGCGACCACGAATAGATTCTTCGTAGCTTACTTCAAATTCGCCGTCGGCAAAGTAAGTAATGTCGAGTTTTCCGAGTGGGCAGTTAAGTTCCGCGCAGATTTTTTCTGCAAGGTAACGTGACTTTGTGCCAGAGAATACCGAAAAGTTGTTCATAATCTTTGTATATTTAATGACAATTAAGTAATGTAATCGGTTTTACGAAAACGAGGATGTTGAAAGAGGTTATATCAAGTGCTTTCCTGTTCCTTTTTTTCTTTTAGTTTGCTGCTCTGTATAACTTTCTGAAATGATTGATGATGTCCTTAAAATCCTGCGTTTTCTGAATATCAAATCGGCTCCAGATTGCTCCTTGAAGAACGGCTCCACCAAATCCGAGTTCTTTGATTTGTTCAATGTTGCTTAAATCGACTCCTCCCTTAAGGTACACCTTTTTATCAATGATTTTCTTTTTTGACAGTTCTTTAAGCGTTGCTACGCTATATTCTGATGAAAAATTATTGATATCGGCACGCTCGTAAACGTTGGTTAAGAAAATGTAGTCCATTTGCTTTTTGAGTGCCTGGAGGTCATCGGTGCTGGTTGCGGTGCAGCTTATTTGCCCTTTGTAATGATGGGGTGGTGTTTCTTCTGCATGGTTAAGGTGTATGCCTCGCAGCGCATATTCATTTTTAAGGTAAAAATGGTCGTGGGTGACGATTTTATTTCTATACCCCTCGGGGATGAGCGAGAGCAGTCGCTCGCAATATATGGGTTCTGAATTCGGTTTGCTTAGATGTACCAATTCAAGTCCTTCGTCAAGAAGTGCGGTCAGTATTTGGTGTTCTTCGATGAAGAACTCGGGCGAAGACTGCAGAATTAGTTTCATATTGAATTATTTATAATTGACAAATCATACGGGTGTGTGGTTGCACGGGGCGGGTGTAAGAAACAAGCGAGAGGCCTGTATGGGGCGCACCTATGATGGGGAAATACGGTTGATTGTTTTATTTGCTTGTTAGCCCCCGTATCTTATAATACACTGCAAAGATATAAACTATTTGCTTGATTTGTGAAATATTCTTAACTATTTTTTATTTTGCTCGGTTGTGGGGAGACTTTAGGTGTTAATTTGCAATTTATAATTGATGATGTGAGAAAATAAGGGATAACAATTTTTTTGTTTTGTTGGAAAACGTATATATTTGTGGGTAGTTAGCGTGAACTTTAAAGTTTTTTGTTTTTATGAATAAAATAATTTTTGCCTTTTGTGCGTTATTATCGTGCGTCAGTGTCGGTGCTGAGGCGCAGCGTGAAGGATTGTTTCGGACGTTACCTTATTTGCAAAATCCTGCATCTGGGGGCATTACCGTGATGTGGGAAACGACGGTACCGACATATAGCTGGGTGGAGTATGGACGCGACACGACCGCCCTTCAGCGTGCGCGTTGCTTGGTTGATGGGCAGGCTGAATTTACCGAACGTATTCATCGTATTCGAATTGATGATGTGGTTCCAGGCGAAACGTACTACTATCGTGTGTGCTCGCAGGAAATTTTGAAATATCAAGCTTATAGCAAGAAATTTGCTGATGTAGTCAAATCAGAGTTTTATCAATTTTCTATCCCAGATGTTGATGAGGATTCGTTTACAGCTTTGGTTTTTAATGATTTGCATAAACAAAAGGCTGTTTTTGATACACTCATGACGCAGGTGGCACAAGTGGATTTTGACTTTGTCGTGTTTAATGGTGATTGTTTTGATGATCCAGCGAATCAGGATCAAGTGTCGGCTTTTATGAGGCATTTGATTTCTGGTGTAGGCGGAATGAACAAACCCATGTTGTTTTTGAGAGGAAATCACGAAATACGTCATGCTTATTCCATAGGATTGCGAAAGCATTTTGATTATGTGGGCGGAAAGACCTATGGCGCTTTCAACTGGGGCGACACGAGGATTGTTATGCTTGATTGTGGTGAAGATAAACCAGACGACACCCCTGTTTACTATGGGTTGAATGATTTTACGGATTTGCGCATGAAGCAAGTTGATTTTATGAAGCAGGAAATGAAGTCGAAGGCTTTTAAAAAGGCTGAGAAAAGAATTCTTTTTCATCACATCCCTTTGTTTGGATGTAAAAACTTGTGTAAGGAATTGTGGATGCCGCATTTGAATGATTCCCGCTTTGATGTTTCGATCAGCGGCCACACGCATGCGTTTGCGTATTATCCTATAGGACAATTGGATAATCGTTATCCCGTAATCATTGGGGGCGGCAACAAAATGGAAACAGCAACAGTGATGGTGTTGCAGAAAAAAGGAAATGCGTTGAGCATTGTGGTGCTTAATCCCAGGGGAGATGAGTTGTTGAAACAGGTGTTTTAACGTGTTTTACTGCCAAGAACTGTTTATTAGATGCGCATTTTGCCTGTAGCCAAGTGTCGTTAATTTTGATGTTTTTAGTTTTTTTAAGAGTTTTAATTTTTTGAATGTTGTATTTTTGCAATCACTTTTAAAAGAATGTCCAAAAGTTCTTTTTTTGGATGATTCGCTACACAGAGTTAATCTAATAACAAATAAGATATGTCACAAGTAATTGATGTGCGCGAACTGAATGCGCGTATTGAAAGTCAAACGGGATTTATTACAGACCTTGTTGAAGGGATGAATAGGACTATTGTTGGTCAAAAACATTTGGTAAACGCCTTGCTTATAGGGCTTTTGAGTAATGGTCATATTCTTTTAGAGGGTGTTCCTGGGTTAGCTAAAACGTTAGCGATTAAAACGCTTGCCGGACTTATTGATGCCGATTTTAGCCGTATTCAGTTTACTCCCGACTTACTACCAAGCGATGTCGTAGGTACTCAAATATACAGTCAGAAAAACGAACGCTTTACGGTGAAGCGTGGTCCTGTGTTTGCTAATTTTGTGCTTGCCGACGAAATAAATCGTGCTCCGGCAAAGGTGCAGAGCGCATTGCTCGAATCAATGCAGGAATATCAAGTGACGATTGGCGAAGAAACTTTTGCATTGCCAAGTCCGTTCTTAGTGCTTGCTACACAAAACCCTATTGACCAAGAAGGCACATACACTTTGCCCGAAGCGCAGGTGGACCGCTTCATGCTTAAGGTCTTGATTGATTATCCCACGCTTGAAGAAGAAAAGAAAATTATAAATGCCCATCTGAATGGTGGTTTTCAGGAAGTGCGCCCCGTTATTGATGTGAATAAGATTTTAGCGGCTCGTGAGCTGGTTAAACAAGTCTATTTAGATGAACGCATTCAGCAGTATATCGCCGACATTGTTTTTGCTACACGTTATCCAGATAAATATAAATTGGGTGAGTTAAAGAAGTATATCGCATTTGGTGGTTCGCCACGTGCTTCAATCAATTTGGCTTTGGCAGCAAGAGCTTGTGCGTTTATCAAACGCAGAGGTTATGTTGTGCCTGAAGACGTTCGTGAAGTGGCTCATGATGTTTTGCGTCATCGTATTGGCTTGACTTATGAAGCAGAAGCAGTTGAAAAGAATGCAGATCAAATTATTGATGAAATTTTGGGTAAGGTAGAAGTGCCCTAATCAACTTTAAAACTATATGTAGTTAGCTAAACAAAGCTGATGGCGTCTTGCTTTATGTATCATTTAAATTCATACAATTCAGTTGGATTCTTCAGAACTATTAAAGCGCGTTAAGCGTATAGAAATAAAAACTCGCCAGCTTACAAATCATATTTTTGCTGGCGAGTATCACTCTGCCTTTAAAGGTAGAGGTATGTCGTTTGCAGAAGTCCGTGAGTATCAAATGGGTGACGATGTGCGCGATATTGATTGGAATGTAACGGCACGCACGTCTAGACCTCATATAAAGGTTTTTGAAGAAGAGCGTGAACTGACCGTAATGTTGATTGTTGATGTGTCGAAGAGTTTGAATTTCGGAACCACTGAACGTACGCAGAAGGAGCTTGTGGCTGAAATTGCTGCAACGATAGCATTTTCCTCTCTTAATAACAATGATAAAATAGGGATGGTGATGTTCAGTGATGTTGTGGAGAAGTATATACCGCCCCAGAAAGGGAAAAAACATGTGCTCCACATCGTGCGCGAATTATTAAGTTTTCAGCCGACGCATCAGAACACCAATATCAATGTCGGTGTTGAATTTTTAATGCGCACCCAGCGTAAACGAAGCATTGGCTTTTTGCTCTCCGATTTTTTAGCCACTCCAGATTTTACTATGCCCTTGTCGATTGCTGCCCGTAAGCATGATATCGTTGGCGTGAAGGTGTACGACCAGCGTATGGCTGAATTGCCCGACGTAGGGCTTATGAAGGTGCAGGATGCTGAAACTGGCGAAACAACTTATTTCGACACATCGTCTCAGAAAAATCGTGATATGCATCGTCGCTGGTGGTTACAGGAAGAAGCAAAGTTGGATTCAGATTTTAGAAAGTGTGGCGTGGATTATGCTACAATAAGTACAGATGAAGACTTCGTGGTGCCTCTGCAGGCACTTTTCGAGCGTCGTCGATAATCTAATTTGTATATGCAGATGTGAACATGCAGATGCATTGCATTTGAAAATAGGGTATATTTCCCATTAATCTTCTATTGCAAAAATGTTGAGAAATATTTTTCTATTGTTTATATTGCTTGTTAATGGTACACTTGCCGCACAGCATGTTGTGGAGCAGGAATTGACGTCCACAAATATATTGATTGGCGAGCAGTGTACATTAAAAACACGTGTGTTTGTAGATCGTGGAACACATGTGATTTATCCAACGTTCGAAAATGATATCTACATTCCTGGCGTTGAGATTCTTAAAAAAGGCAAAATTGATACTATAACCTTAAATCAAGGTAAACGAATCGAATTAAAACGCGATTATTTATTGACGTCGTTTGATTCTGCACTGCATGTGTTGCCTCCTTTTTTTGTGATAGCAGAATGCGACACTGTTTTCTCGGCGTCAAAATTAGGCTTAAAAGTCAACACGATACCGGTGGATACGACCAAAGCCAACGATTTTGCAGGGCCACACTCTGTTGTCAACATTGAATATGAATGGAGCCCAAGACTTTGGTTGATGTTGCTAGCGGTGGTGGTGCTTTGTGTGGTTGCAACAATCCTTCTCCGAAGAATTGCCAGAAACAAACCCATAACGAAAAGAATTGTCATTACCCCTCCACCTCCAGCGCATCAGCCTGCGATGGCTGCCATAGAGCATATTCGAGAAAATAAAAAGATTGACACAAAAGAAGAGATAAAGGCATACTACGATAGTTTGACTGATGTGCTGAGAAGTTATATCCAGCAGCGTTTTGGATTTAATGCTAAGGAATTGACTTCTTCAGAAATTGTATGCCGACTACAACAATCAAATGATGCTTCCGCTTTGAGCGAACTAACGGAAATTCTTGAAACCGCCGATTTGGTGAAGTTTGCAAAATATGAAACGTCAATGTCGGAGGCCGATCGTAGTTTGGTGATGGCTATAGATTATGTCAATACCACCAAGCAAAAGCCTGAAGACCTTCCAAAGCCAGAAGTTAAAGTTATAACCGTGGGGGAAGTGAAGCAACATAAAATAAAGATGATGATGATTGTTGCGGCAGTGATAACATCGGCTGTAGCGTTGCTCCTTCTCGGGGTTTGTATAAAAGATATTTATGATAGTTTCCTTTAGTGATTTATTCCTGAGTCGATACTCATTTATTTTAAATATTGCTTACACGGTATGATTTTTGCGCATCCAGAATATTTTTATTTGCTTTTGCTACTTATTCCGCTTATTGTGTGGCACTTTTTGATGAAACGCAAAAAAGAGGCAACGCTTATTGTGGCAACAAGCTTACCATATATGAGGCAAAAGGCATGGTCTTTAAGAAGGATTTTACAGCCCTTTCCGTTTATCCTAAGAATACTCGTTCTGATACTTGTCATATTGGTTTTGGCACGACCACAAACCCACGAGTCGTTGTCGGAAAGTGAGCGTGAGGGTATTGATATTATGATTACCATGGATATCTCTACCAGTATGCTAACACCTGATTTAAAGCCCAATAGAATTGAGGCAGCCAAACAAGTGGCAGTAGAGTTTATCGCTAACCGTCCTAATGATAATATCGGCTTAACGCTATTTGGTGGTGAGGCATTTACACAATGTCCGCTGACGATGAATCACGCAGCTTTGCTGTCTATGTTTCAGATGGTGACTTGCGACCTCCAAGCGCAAGGTATTATAAGTCCAGGTACGGCAGTAGGAATGGGGTTGGCAAGTGCTGTGACCCACCTTCAAAATAGCAAATCAAAAAGCAAGGTCGTTATTTTATTGACCGATGGTGCAAGCAATGTGGGCAATATCCCCCCTCTGACAGCAGCTGAATTAGCAAAAAGTCAAGGCGTTCGTGTTTACACCATTGCGTTGGGTAAAATGGGTAAGTCGCAACAAGTTGTTGCACAATTGGCTAATGGCGAAACCTACGAGGAAGAGGTTGATAACCAAATGGATACCAAGACGCTTCAAACGATTGCCGCAGCAACAGATGGTCAATTCTATCATGCTGCTTCGAAAACAGAGTTGCAAAAAATATATTTGGAAATTGACCAATTAGAAAGAACAAAATTGAAGGTGACAAACTATGACAAACGTTATGAAGCCTTCCAACCTTTTGCTATTGCCGCTATATTCTGCTTTTTGCTTGAAATCCTTCTGCGTTTAACGTTGTTGCGCCGTTTACCTTAATCGCTCATTTAAGGACGAGAAATTGCTTTCATTCAAAAAAGGTCGTTCAAAATTGCAATGAATCTGCAATCATTTCCATGTAAATGGCTTCTTCAAGAATGATGAATTATAATTTTATTCAATTATCTTAATTGTCGTGTTAAAGTTTGCAAATCCTGAATACCTTTATGCTTTAGTCTTACCTATCGCTGTGGTATTGCTTTACATATATGCTCTTTGGGCACAAAGACGAAGGATGAAGAAATTTGGTAACCCACAGAAACTGTCTTCTTTGGTTGCAAATTTTTCATCAATAAGGCAGCATGTCAAGTTTTTAATGATGTGCGTGGCGCTTGTTCTCTTAATTTGTGCTTTGGCACGTCCTCAATGGGGCACGAAAAAAGAAAATATTAAGCGAAATGGTATTGAAGTGATTTTTTCGCTCGATGTTTCTAACTCGATGTTGGCTAACGATGTGCAGCCCAACCGACTTGAACGTTCAAAGATGATGATCTCGTCGTTGGTAGAGCGCATGCAAGATGACAAAATCGGTTTGAATATTTTTGCTGGTGAGGCTTATCCTCAATTACCCATCACGAACGACATTGTTTCGGTAAAATTATTTTTGGATGCGGTCACCACAGGTATGGTCACTTTGCAGGGCACAAGCATCGCCTCTGCTATTCAGTTGGCACAAAATAGTTTCACCAATAATGATAAAGTTGGTAAAGCAATCATTATAGTAACTGATGGCGAGGACCATGAAGAAGGGGCGCTTGAAGCCGCAAAAGAAGCTTCCGAGGCCGGGATGCGCATTTTTATTCTTGGCGTAGGTTCAACCGAAGGTTCAACGATCCCTACGCACAATGGATTTATGACCGATTCTGAAGGTCGCTACGTCAGAACCGCTTTAAACGAAGCAGCTTGCCGCGAAATTGCCGAAGCAGGTAAGGGTGTCTATATCCATGTGGATAATACCCATACTGCGCAACAACAATTACAGGCAGAAATTGAGAAGATGCAAAAAGATGAGGCAGAGTCCAGCTTTACCGTTTATAATGAACAATTTATGGCTGTCGCTTTGCTGGCATTTATATTGTTATTTATCGAGTTTGTGTTGCTCGACACAGTATTGCCATTATACCACAAAGGAAAGTTATTTAGCTAAATCAGAAAGAAACAGAGTTTTTTATGAAATTTGATTTATTAAAAATACACTTGTCATTGCTTTTATTTATTCTATTTAATCCTTTTGTGCTTCATGCCCAAACGGAAGAGTGGAAATATATGCATCAAGGAAATCGTTCTTTTGAGGCACAGGATTATGATGAGGCTGAATTGCATTATTTGAATGCGCTTCAGGAAAATCCAAAGTCCTCGAGAGCATTGTTTAATTTAGGCGATGTTCAGTTGGCTAAGAATAATCCACAATCGGCTTATGATTATTTTGAAAAGTCCATTAAGTTAGAACAGGATACACTCGTTAAATCTATGGCCTATCATAACCAAGGGTATATCTATCATGCTTCGGCTATGGCAGCCACAAAGGAAGAACAAAGACAGCAATTACTGCGAAAAGCGATTGACCGTTATAAGCACTCTTTACGCTTGAATCCAGCAGATGATGACACCCGTTATAATTTAGCTCTTTGCCAAAAACTCTTGAAAGATTCTGACCAGCAATCTAATCAGCAAGAGCAGCAGGAACAGAAGCAAGATGAAAATCAAAAACAAGAGAATAAAGAACAAGAACAGCAAAAACAAGAGCAACAGCAAAAACAAGAGCAACAACAAAACGTTCAATTGATGAACTTATCAAAACAAGCAGAAAAACAAACCAAAGAAAAAGTGGAACGTGCTATGCAAAACCCACGCAAAAAGAGACTTGAGAAGAATTGGTAATCATGATGAAATTTATAAATAAGTTAAATCATATTGGTATGAGCTATATAGCGCTCATGGCCATGCTTTTGTTTGGATTGCCTTTATATGCTCAAAATGTGAAGGTCGTTGCACCCTCTGTCGTTGCTTTAGGCGAATATTTTGAGGTTAGGTATGTTGTTGAAAATGAAAAGGCTGAAGGCATTGAGCTTGACGGACTTAAGGACTTTGTGCATTTAAGCGGTCCTAATGAATCAAGAAGTCAAAGCTTTCAATTTATTAACGGCAAGAGTTCACATACAAGTTCTGTTTCTTACACTTATATCCTGCAACCTAAAGCGAAGGGCAAGTGCACGGTTCCTTCTGCGGTATTAATAATTGATGGTAAAAAAGTGCGTGCAAAATCGGTTGAAATTACTGTGACCGAGGCACAAACCTCTCAGAACTCCAATTCATCTTCGCAAAAAAGACAACAAAGACGAGCAGAACGTCAACACATTGTTCCTGTTCAGGAAATCACTGATAAGGACCTTTTTGTGCGCGTAACGCCTACGCGTAAGCATATTAAAGAGCAAGAGGCTGTTGAACTGACTTATTCTGTTTATTCAAGATTAGGTGTGGGGTTGTCGCATGTGGCATTGGCGAAAACGCCTGATTTCAAGGATCTTTTGGCGCATGATGTTCCTATGGATGCCATGGACGTTAAAGTGGAAGAGATTAATGGTGTTACTTACAAGGTGACCGATTGCTTGAAGTATGTGGTGTATCCTCAAAAAGCGGGCGAGATCGTTATATCTCCTTTAATCTTCGAATGCCAAGTGATTCAAAATGATCCTGCAATGGATTTTATTGATGCCTTTTTTAATGGGGGGATGGTCAGTAAGGTTCTGAAGCGTAGTGCTCAAAAATTATCATTAAATGTTGAGGCACTGCCTCAGGACAAACCATCGTCTTTTACAGGAGCAGTGGGTGATTTTACGATTAAGGAAGAATTACTTTCTGAACATTTGCGTACCAACGAAATGTGTCAATACCGCATCACTGTTGAAGGTACCGGGAATATGAAGTTATTGTTGCCACCTCATGTTAATTTTCCTGAGGATTTTGATACTTACGAGGTGAAAACAACAGAAGACCTCCAGTTGACGGCAAATGGCCATAAGGGCAAGGTTGTCTATGACTATACTTTCGTGCCCAACCATATTGGCACATACACGATTCCTCCTACGCAAGTGACTTATTTTAATCCGGCAATAAACAAGTTTGAGGAACTGGCCACAAAAGCCCTTGATTTGAAGATTAAACAAGGCGCTTCAAGTGCCAGCGACCAAAAGCAGAGTGCGGATTCGCACACTTCAGATATTCGCACAATCAAGCAGGGCAACGTTGTGTTGAAAAATAAAGAAAGCTGGATTCAGTGGGGAACACCCTTGTATTGGAGCGTCTTGTTCCTGATCACGATAGGTTTGGGAATCTTTACGTGGAAAAGCAAGCAATTGCGCCAGTTCTTTTCAAACAATGAAGTCCTTAATAGACAGAAAGCGAAAAAGCAAGCTTCTAAGCGCTTAAGAAAAGCGAAGGATGCTTTGAACGGTAATTCAACCGATGATTTCTACTTCGTTTTGCATGATGCCATCCAACAGTATCTGATGGACAAGTTTGGCATAACAAAGATTGATTTCAACAAGACAAAGGTGCTTGAAACACTCCAGCAACATCAAATCAATGGCGATGTGATTCAAAAATTAATCTATGTTTTGGAAACGTGTGAGTATGCAAGGTTTGCCCCATCTATGGATGAGTCATTAAAGACATCGTTGTATGAGCAAGCTGTGAGTGTGATCGATTCAATTGAGAAATAAGAAAAACCTCTTATGATTAAGTACATATTATTTTTTCTTTCATTCATAACATTTTGCCCTTTATCGGCGCAAAAGCATAAAGCAGATAGTCTTTACTTAATTCAACATTACAAGGATGCTATTCAAATCTATGAGGAATTGTTAGAGGAAGGTGTGCACGAAGATGTGTACTACAATCTGGCGAATTGCTATTACAGAATGAATCGTATTCCTCAGGCGGTGTTGAACTATGAACGTGCTTTAAAGCTAAATCCCGAACATGCAGATGCACGCCACAATTTAGAGCTTTGCAGGTCGCAGGTGGGTTTGTATGAAGATGTGGCTGATGACTTTTTCTTTGTCACCCTCATCAAACGATGCATCGCTTCAAAAAATGCCAACCAATGGATGGGGTGGGCTATTGCTGCTTTCGCATTGATGGCGGTGGCATGGCTTGCGTATTGCTTATTTACGACCGTAAAATGGCGCAAAATAGCGTTTACATTTGCTGCTTTTGCCTTCGTTTCAGTTTTGATTTTGAATATTTTTGCGGCAAAGGCTGTTGATCTGTACACTTCAACGAATCGTATCGTTGTGCTTAAACCGGTTGAAACCTATGAAGCGCCTCACGTAAATTCCAAGTCTTTGGGCAAACTTGTTGCCGGCGCCACATACCTCATTGATGCAGAGCAAGATGGCGAATGGATTCGTGTTAAATTTTCAGATGGCACTGTGGCCTGGTGTCAGAATGAACATGTAGCAATCATTTAGTAAGGTTTTCAACCGTCTGCACCACTTAATATCATGATTTTACAAATAAATGAAATGTTGGATTATCTTTCAAAAATAGACACACAACTCACTCTGTTGTTGAACGGTAGTGATAGCGAATTTATTGATTTAATTGCATTTACAGCAACGAAGACCAGCACGTGGATACCTCTTGCTGTGATGTTGCTCTATGTTGTTGTGCGTTCAAATAATTGGAAGAATGTTTGCATTTTTGTTTTGGGTGTCGCCTTGGCCATAACGTTGGCCGATCAGGTGGCAAGTGGTGTTTTTAAACCCCTCGTCGCACGATTGCGACCTTCGCATGAACCTGCCTTGCAGGGTTTAATTGATCTTGTCAATGGTTATCGGGGTGGTCGATATGGATTTTTCAGTAGTCATGCCGCAAATACTTGTGCCGTGTCAACATTCGTGGCGTTATTGTATAAAAATAAAGGTTTGACAGTTGCTCTCTATTCCTGGACTTTGCTGAATTGCTGGACACGTGCCTATTTAGGGGTGCATTATGTGAGTGATTTGTTGGTTGGCTTGTTGTGGGGCTTATGTGTTGGTTTTATGCTTCACTTCATGATTCGCAAGTTTTATGTAAAGTATTCCCCTCAAATTTTTCAAAATATTTTTACCACATCACGTGCAAATGTTTTGATTAATGCATTGATGCTTACGTATTTATCTATTGTGGTGTATGCAATTGTTGTAGGTTAAAGGTAAAGCGATTTATTGAGTCGCTTTTTTCCGAAGTTATCCTTAATCTTATAGGTTTATCTCCAGCTTTTAAACGTTTCACCATGCAATATCCCTTAAATTCTATCTGATGAGAATTATTGCTTTTAAATATATTCGTTTCTGTGTTTTGCTCGCATTCTTCATTTCAGTTGGTGTGTGCACAGCACAGAAACGTTGTCGTATATTTGGTTCTGTCAAAACCCTGGCGGGCGACCCTATAGAACTCGCCAACGTGCGAGTACTATCGCAAAATATTGGTACGGTGACCGCCCTGAATGGCGATTTTACTTTTTATTGTAACGTAGAGGACAGCATTGAAGTTGAAGCTTTTATGATTGGTTATCATGCGCGACGCAAAAAATGTTTCCCGCTTGCTGATTCAGTGAAAATAGATTTCGTCTTGCCGTCGTATTCCGATTTTTTAGGCGAAGCAACCGTTATTGGGCAACGTATTCAAACTGGCACGATGCAGGTTTTAAACCCTGTAGATCAACGTTTTCAACCTTCTGCTACCGGTAACGCTGTAGAAGAAATGATTGCGACTCAAGCCGGCGTGAGCACCCATAATGAGCTTTCATCGCAATACAACGTTCGCGGCGGCTCTTTTGATGAAAATGTAGTTTACCTCAATGGCATAGAGGTTTATCGTCCGATGTTGGTGCGTTCTGGTCAACAAGAAGGGCTTTCTGTGATTAATAGCGATATGGTTGAGCGTATCGCATTCTCAAGTGGGGGATTTGAAGCACGATATGGCGATAAAATGTCGTCGGTCCTTGATATTACTTATCGAAAACCGGAGAAGTTTGAGGCAAAGGCAAACGCATCCATGCTGGGTGGTGGAGCGTATTTGGGGTGGGGAAACAAGCAATTCAGCGCGATGGCTTCAGCCCGATACAAAACAACCCGCTACCTCTTGGGATCTTTGGATACAAAGGCTGAGTATAATCCACGGTTCTTTGATTATCAAACTTATTTGAATTGGCGACCCTCTTCCAAATGGAGTTTTGACCTCTTGGGAAATATCTCCGACAATACTTATCGTTTCGAACCCGAAGACCGCGAAACCAAGTTTGGTACCATGGAGGCTGCAAAGAGTTTTAAAGTTTACTTTGATGGTCAAGAAAAAGATTTCTTTAGAACTTATTATCTGGCATCTACTGTTACCCGTCATTTCAATCCTGAAACCTATGTCGCTTTACAATATGCGCAGTTCTTAACGAAGGAACAAGAAACGTATGATATACAAGGCGAATATTGGCTGAATGAAGCTACGACACAGGAACAGCTCGGTGTCGGTACGTATATGGAGCATGCACGCAATTTCCTGCAGGCTGAAGTTCAAACATTAGGCTTGCGTTTCCGTACGCGTGTTGATGGTCATACCCTGCAGGCTGGGTTTAATATGCAACGACAAAAAATCGTGGAAAATGCTGTAGAATGGGAAATGCGCGATTCTATGGGCTATTCCCTACCTTCCGACCCCCAGCAACTCATGCTGATTTACAGTATGAAATCCAAGCAACAACTCACGACTAAGCGACTTGAGGCTTTTCTACAGGACACTTGGCGATTTAAAACACGATTAGGCCTTTTTAATATCAGTTATGGCGTGCGTGCTGCGCATTGGGATTGGAATGACGAATGCATCGTTTCGCCCAGATTGTCGGTTGGTCTTTTGCCAAATAACGATAAAATTACGCTGCGCTTTGCCACCGGACTTTATTATCAAGCCCCCTTCTATAAAGAACTTAAGGACACCACTTTGATTGGCGGACAAGCCACGACAACGCTCAATAAGGACATTAAGTCGCAGCGAAGCGTTCACTTTGTGTTGGGAGGTGATTATACGTTCAGGATGTTTAACCGTCCGTTTAAATTCACGGCCGAAGCCTATTACAAAGCCTTGTCAAATCTTATACCTTACACGGTTGACAATGTTCGTGTGGCTTATTTGGGCAAAAATGCATCAAAGGGGTATGCCACAGGGCTTGATTTGAAACTATTTGGTGAGTTCGTTCCTGGTACAGATTCCTGGGTTACTTTGTCGTTGATGAAAACCGAAGAAAAGTACAACGGCGTTTGGCTTCCCCGACCTACCGATCAGCGCTATAACCTTTCTCTCTACTTTACCGATTATTTCCCCGGTTCTGAGCGATGGCGGCTTACGCTCAAGGCAGCGATGGCCGACGGGTTGCCTTTCGGACCATCACATGCAAAACGTGAACTTTACAAATTTCGCGCGCCTGCCTATAAACGCGTAGATATGGGACTTTCTTATTGTCTTTTTAACAATGAGGACAAGTATCTTCGCTATGAGCCCATGCGCTGGGCACGTTCGGCATGGTTTGGAATTGATTTCTTCAACCTCTTGGATATCAATAATGTCAACTCATATTATTGGATTACCGACATTACCAACACACAATATGCTGTGCCTAATTATCTGACAGGTCGGCAAATAAGTTTCCGTTTGATGTTGGATATCTGATTCCGATGTTTTTCCAAGTAGTCAAATAAAAGCGGTACAATAAAAAAGGGAGCGCCAAGTGCGCCAAATGTGTTGTACGCCGATAAAATCTTAAATCGTATGAAAATTGTTGCTGTATTGCTCGCTGGTGGCGTAGGAAACCGCTTTGGTGCTGACCGCCCCAAACAATTCTTTGAAATAGCCGGACGTACAATTCTTGAGTATTCAGTTGATGCCTTTCAACGCAACGAAAATATTCATGAAATTGCCATCGTTTCGCATCCAAACCACGTGTCAGATGTGCGTCAACTCATTGCCTTAAATTCATTGTGGACAAAAGTCAATTCGGTGCTTGAAGGAGGCAAAGAGCGTTATGATTCCAGCTTGGCGGCCATTCGTGCCTATTCAGATGCTCCTGACACGGCATTGCTTATTCATGACAGTGTGCGCCCTCTCGTCAGCCAGCGCATCATTGATGAAATGTGTCAGGCTTTGAATGTTGCTGACGTCGTAAATCTTGTTATACCCACTGTTGACACCATTGTTGAGGTTGAAAACAATCAAATGGTAGCGGCCCCTAAAAGAGAACGGCTCATGCGTGTGCAAACGCCACAAGCTTTCAAACTGCATACAATTGCTGAAGCCTACCATCGGGCATTGAACGATCCCTTATTCTCTGCTACTGACGATTGCGGTGTTGTTTTCCGCTATATGCCCGAAGTCCCCATTAAGATCGTATTGGGAGATGAACGCAATGTCAAACTCACTCACCCTGCCGACCTTCCTCTCTTTGAACGGTTGTTGAACGAAGAGCCTCAACACTAACCCCCAGAACTTGTTTTTTTTATGTTATTATTGCTGTCCGGTAAAACTCAAAATAGCACAAGACCTTAGTCCGAACTCCTTTATAATTAAGGATTCGGACTTTTCATGATAAAAGCAAGCCCCCCTAACTAAAAAGTATTTGCTGTGGGGGTGCTTTTTGTACGTCTCCTGCAATAATATCCTCCCTCGTTTTGTCTGGATTCTCCATAAACGAGATAAAGTTGATGTAGTACATGAGTGTGAGGCGAATCATTGTTACCACCTGTGAGAATGCGCATTTCCTTTTTATACTTCTTGAAAGGACTGTTATCAGCAAATTGGCGATTAATACGCACCACGTTTGTATCTGTATGGCATTAACACTATCGCCATAGAAGAAATGAAGAGGGAAGTTCTGCTTTAGTGTTTATAAAGTGACTCAATGGCCCAGCGTAGACGATAAACTTCAGAAATCTCCTCCACGGAGAAGTCAAAGTTGTTGGTAAGCAGCACTGCCGGCTTCTTGTTTTCATAAAAGATTTCCACTTTTCTCGCCTCGTGAGTAAGTTCTCCTCTGGTAAACAATACATTCTGGTCTATATGTGTCACTAAACCTTCCGGATTGACGTAAGTGACAGACTTAAGCACTTCATACTT
>JAZKYK010000029.1:0-32120 GCA_045612125.1 Alloprevotella sp. | reverse complement strand
GTCCGTACTTTTCATTTGCCTCTATGGCGAACACTACGATTGGTGGGAGTCAGAACACGTATGGTTTGCCACAATATTGGCTGTCGTTACTTTACTACTCAACCTATGGCGTGCCTCATTCCTGCGCCATCCCTACATCTCGTTGCAAATTTTCCGCATTCCGCTTGTACCTATCTGCGTAGGAATCATCTTGATGATGGACTTACTCTTGGCGCCTGGACATATCTTTGGGCATGCACTGATGGAGGGTATCTTGGGGTATGACCATTTGAACACACTTACGCTCAACTGGGTGGCAATACTCGGTGTGGTTATCGGCATTGTTTTTACGTGGCAAACTTTTGCGTTGCGTAAATGGACGTACCAGCGGATGTTGGTTATCGCCTTCACGTGCTTCGCTTGCTACTTGGCATATTTCTATTTCTACATTGACTACAACCTTCCTAAGGAGGCGCTCTTCCTACCCGTCATATTACGCTCTGCGGGTTATGTCATTGTGGCGGTACTCATGCTGACTGCCAACACACGCCTGCCGTTTCCTTACACCTTCCTCCACGGACTTTCTTTTCAAAACATGTTCAGTGCGGCTCTCGCAGCACCTATTGGAAATGCCATTGTTGGGCGATGCCTAACAGTAAGGATGGCGTACCACTCTATGTGCCTTAGCGAACATCTTGATAACACTGCGTTGACAGCCAACCCTTCCTCGCTTACGGAACTCTATGGAACAATTCAAGCACAAGCCTTGCTCGAGTCGATGAAGGAAATCTACGGGTGGTTACTCCTTCTTGCCCTTCTATGTTTGGTAGGTTTGATGATGCGTTACAGCGACATCCGTCCCAGAAAGGTAATTGAACCCACCTACCGCCTTATTCATAGATATATTCGCCGCGATATACGTAGAACGAGCCCCTCTCTCTAAGGGTGTATAAGTGTGAATCTATAAACAATGGTGGCGTATGCAAGGATTTTTCGGTTCCTAACATACGCCACCTATTTTATATAATTTTACTCAATTGGTATCTGAATGATAGACAACCATTCTTCGGGGTTCGCTTTATTCCATACTCCGTCTATATAGGAAGTTCGGAGCGGTCCAGCCAGTTTGTAACCTTGTTCTTCCATGTAAGCAAAAGCTTCGGTAAATGATTCGTGGAAGCGTTCGTAAGGTCCGACGTGCTTCATACAAAGCGCTTTGGGGACAGCTGGTAAGCGTTTGAATTGTATAATAGTGTTGTCTGTGCCCATTTCTTCCACTTGTTCGAAATATTCAATATCGAGATCAGTAGCACGATATTCCTGGTGATGCTCTATTGTAAAGCAGTAACCTGGAGGGGGACACTTACACCCCAGTCGTTGCATCTCAGGACCAATTTTATTTACGCAAAGTTGTCCCAATGCACTATAGTCAGGAATGATTTCTCGGTGACTTGCCACAATGATTTCAGGCAGAGATTGAATACTAAATTTCTCCATTATTTTAATTTGCTTATGAGAGTCCATCCATTTGAGCAATTGGTGCCGACGCTCCATTAGGATTTGCAGTTGCCGCTCTGTCTCTTCTATCTTTTTCGTCAGTTGGGCGACACTGGGCATCTGTGATTCATCCTCGAGCAAGTCCTTAATCTCTTCAAGCGAGAAACCTTGTCGCTGTAGTCCACGAATGGTGTTGAGGCGTTGCATCTGCGTAATACTATAATACCGATACTTCGTCCATTCATCCACGTCATCGGGTATGAGCAATCCCTTTTGCTCATAGTGGCGCAACGTCTTCACCGTGACTTGCATCATCTTGGAAAACTCTCCAATTTTTAACTTTGTTTTTCTACTCATTATCGTACGATTGATTTGCTAGCGAGTGCAAAGTTAAGGCATACCCTTAGGGACGAGTCAAGAGATTTTTAGAAAAAAAAAAAAAAAAAATGCCGCCTAAAAAAACTACTCACAAATCACTCGTGCCATCTCATTTAAGGAAAGACATTGATTGCGTTGGATAGTGAGGCGCTGGTTGTGATGTTCCCAAGGGGCAAGGATGAGCAGACGTCCGTCGGCACAGGCATCAAAGCGCGCGCCTCCTGGTTTGGCAAGGTCGGTAAAACCATTTTCTTGTAAAAGAATGAGCGGACAACCGGCATCAAAAGCGGCACGCATGATGGCTTTCTCTCCCGGAGAAATACTGGGCGAAACCAATACGGCACCTCGCTTGGCTTGTTCCAAGTAGCATGCCTTTTGTTGTGCGATTTCAGCATCGGTAAGACGGCGTGAGCATTGCACTTGCAGACGCACGGGATGGGTCAGCAAATAGCGGTTGCCTATGGCAGAGAATTCGTATGCCCCCACCTTTACGTTGCGCTGCACGCGGAAAAATTCAGGGTGAAGGCGCTTCATGAGTAAGCGGCGAGGGTTGTCGCGAAGGTAGATGAACCAGTTCTCGAGTTGGCCTTTACGACCGAGGATTCCGTCGGTATAGCCGATGCTCCAGAGGAGGCCGTGCTTGCGGTCGGGATGGGGGCGCGAGGCGGGCGCGGTTTCGTTAGTTGCGACGGCGTCGCAACATACAAGATGGGAAGTTACTCGAGGGGCGATGAGCCTGCGGTAAGCTTTGTTCGTGCTTGCTTTAAAGCCCTTGATGATGTGCCCTAAATGTTGGGGCATGCGCTCTTTGACAAAGAGGATGCTGTGCAAATGGTCGGGCATGATTTGTAGGGCAAGCACTTTCACTTCGGGGTGATACAGAGGAATTGCCATCCACTCATGCTCGACTTCTTTACCGAGCGGAGAGAGTTCAATCTGCGGAGCATCTTGCGCTCCTTCTTCCGTCTCGGGATTACCAACAACACGCCCAAGCAGAGGGCGGCGTCCCTCCACCGTAATAGTGATAAGATACATCTGGCGCGCTTCATAATCGTGACCTTCGCAGCGACGTTTCATCGAGGGAATTGCCTCACCTGCAAAACGCAATTTATCCTCCAACTGTTTCGCAGTAAGTTTAGCCATAAGAAATTCATCATTTATATATATCATCTGCAAAAATAAGTAATCGCTGAATAAAGTTGCCTGACTTGTTTGAAAATATTATCATTCAATTAGGGAAATTTGCCTACCTTTGCGCAGCATTTAGATGATTCAACACAATGATTAATATGAAGAAAATACTGCAAATGGTGCTCTCACTCCTAATAGGCGCGCTGATTGGCTGTGCTGCTGTGGGAACAACGATATTCATAATAGAAGGAAGAGAAGGGACGCTCGATGTGCTGAGAATTGCCGGCGAGTTACCCCTTGTTGACTTTATCACTCCCATCGTGCTGGCATTCGCGGCAATGGTCGTGGCGATTGTTTTACATATCGTTCTCCACGAGGCAGGCCACCTTCTGATGGGACTTGCCACGGGCTATCGTTTTTCTTCGTTTCGCATCGGCAGCATCGCCTTTGTGCGTCAGGACGGACGCATCAGAGTTCGCCGTTATAAACTGGCTGGAACGGGAGGGCAATGCCTGATGTCGCCGCCTGAGATACCTGCCGAGCAAGTGCCCTTCTTATGGTACAATGCCGGAGGGGTGATGATGAACATTGTGGTTGCCTTGCTTGCGCTCGTGTTGCTGATGACGTGCAATCTGTCGATGTGGTGGAGCGAATGGTGCATGATGATGGTCATCGTAGGACTATTTCTTGCTGTGATGAACGGTATTCCTATGCGCCCCGGCGGCATGCAAAACGATGGAATGAACATCTTGATGCTTTGCCGTATGCCGGAGAAACGGAAGGACTTGGTGCGCCAACTGCAGATTGCCGCGGCTGCTACCGAAGGAAAGCGCCTAAGCGAGATGCCTGCGGAGTGGTTCGACTGCGACCCTGTGGACGACAATAAAGACTTGCTTCGCCTTGCCAGTCGCCTCAACTATCAGGCGCGACTCATTGACGAAGGGCGTTTAGTTGATGCCCATGCTGCGGCAGAGGACCTGTTGTCGCATTTCGACACGCTTCCTCAAATTATACAATTCGAACTCGCAGGTGAATACGTATTTACAGAACTCCTCACCTTAGGACGAAAAGACGTGATAGAAAAATATTGGACAAAAAAGCAGGCGGATTATGTAATAACCAATGCCCGATTCTCTTCGGCAAAACAGCGCATCCTTTTTGCTTATGCCCTATATGCTGAAAACGACTTAAGCAAGGCTCAGCAAATCTATCACGACACCCTGAGCCATCAAAATGATTACCTCATCGCTGGCGAAGCGTGTGGTGACTTGGCGCTAATGAGTGAATTATTTAACAAATACAAAGAAGAAAAGTAATGTCGCAAAAAAATTTTCAATCATGAATATCATTCCAATAGTTCGTAGTAAAGTTGCGACAGCTAAACTGTGGTTAACTCGTCTTCCCTATTGGGTGGGCGTGGTTGTCACTGCCAGTTGCATTCCCTTTTACATCATCTCGTTCGCGCAATTGGCTTTGCCCCTCAGTGCTGAATGGAAAGCACTGTTGTGGACGATATGTTTCGGATTAGCCAAGTTGTTTCAGTATTGCGGACTTGCAATATTGGGCGCAAAGGGATTAAGTCAAGTATTTAAGAAGAGATAATATAACATCACTCGCAAATCGCAGCTGCATCTGCTGCAAGAAGAATGTTAAGTCCGGAATGCCAACGGGAGAGCCCGGCAAGGGCTGCGTCATGTAAAGACATATAGATATAAGGTCTAAATGCCATAAAGATTAAAGCGTGGAACTGCACCGTATTTTTTTACAGCACAGTTCCACGCTTTTTTCGTTGCACCTTAAGTCTACGCTCTATGGACCAAAGCCTGACACCAAAAGAATTACGCCACGCTATGTGAGAAAACACAGCAAGTCGCTCTCAACCTGCGAATTTCGGCAAAATCGGGAACGACTGTTATGTTCAGCCTAACAACATAAATATCTTGTATCAACTATTTCTTATCCAGATAATTGAATATGGGCATTATAATAAAAATTAGCAAGGCAGCCTTAAACAACAGCATCCACGCCGGATGACCTTTGTAGACAGAAGGAAACAACGCGTAACCTATCAAGTTGATTCCACCATAAATTACTGCCATTAAAAGCCCACTTTTAAGATTTTTCTTAAATCGACTATTCATATTTTTCTATGTTACCATATTAACAATGTCGCATCAATCCTACTCCTACCCTCTCAAATGCTGCTGCAAATCCATGCCCGAAGGACTTTGGAATATGGAGAGGCCGAAGCGGTGAGTTACTGCGAGAACGTGGTCAAAGACTTCGGCTTGAAGCGCTTCATATTTCACCCAAGCAGTATTGGCAGAGAAGAAATACAATTCGATAGGAATACCCTGGGCTGTGGGTTGAAGCTGACGCACAAGCATCAGCATTTCTTGGTGCACCTTTGGATGATGCTTCAAATAATAAGTGATATATTGGCGATAGAGCGAAAGATTCACTTCTTCACCTTCAGCACACTCATAACCTTCCATCCACGGTTCTTTTGAGAATTGTTTCCACTCTTGAGGTGTCAAGAAGCGCACACTGCTCATATCTATATTAACAGAACGCTTCACACGGCGCCCGCCGATTTCAAACATACCGCGCCAGTTCTGAAACGAATCGTTAACCAGAGCATAAGGCGGCACGGTGGTAATGGTTTTGTCCCAGTTGCGCACCTTCACTGTAGTCAGTGTTACCTCCATCACATCACCGTCAGCACCATATTTCGGAACTGTTATCCAATCTCCAGGACGAAGCATATCGTTGGCTGTGAGCTGAATACCTGCCACAAGTCCCTTAATCGAGTCCTGAAACACGAGCATCAGGATTGCCGTACCAGCACCAAGCCCCGTAAGAATCACGACAGGACTCTTGCCAATAATCTCGCTGATAATAACAATCACACCAACACAAACCACCAAAATTTTCAGCATCTGGTAAAATCCCTTAAGCGATCGATGCTTGTAATCCTGATGTTCGTTTGACACAGAATACACTGAATTCAACACAGAAAAAATGAGGCGGATTGACGCCACTACGATGTAAATCCAACAGATTTTTAAGATGAGATCCATCATAAACAACTCACGCGAGAAAAACGCTGCGAGCATCGCATAGATGACTATGGGCGGAATCAAATGGCAGGCATTCGAAAGAACATTATCGTTAAGCAAATGGTCATCCCACTTGGTTTGCGTAGAAGCTGTAATTTTATGTACAAGCGGAGTTAATATGCGTTTACACAAAAAGTCCAAGCCATACGACACCAGCAAAATAAGGGTTATTAATAAGATGCGCTGCTCAACGGGCATATCCTCAGATTGGAAATTCCACGTCGTGAGCCATTGTGGCAATTGAGAACTGAGTAGATACATAGACGAGTTATTTTTTCGCTTCAAAGTTACATTATTTTGTGTAAAGCGCTAAGTGTGCCATGCAATTTTATTAATTAAAGCGTAAAAAAACGTTCATGCCAAGTCTTATATATTCTTCGTCAGTTCTAAAAAACGAATGAACTTTTGCATATCTAAAAAATATTCAGTAACTTCGCCACGAAAACGTGTGTAAAACCGTTACAATGGGCATGCCCATTCTTCATTATTGTTGAATCAATCATTACAACTTTTAATTCAATAAACATTATGACAATCGACACTTGTGATTTCAAAGGTAAGAAGGTGATTGTACGTGTAGATTTCAACGTACCCCTCGACGAAAATGGTAACATCACTGACGATACTCGTATCCGCGGTGCGCTCCCCACATTGAAGAAGGTGCTCGCTGACGGCGGTGCGCTCATCATCATGAGCCACATGGGTAAGCCCAAGGGTAAGGTAAACGCTAAGTTCTCGCTCTCACAGATTGTTGACGCTGTTTCTGAAAAGCTCGGTGTAAAGGTTCAGTTCGCTCCCGACTGCGCTAAGACTCAGGAAGCTGCAGCTGCGCTCCAACCTGGTGACGTTCTCCTTCTCGAAAACCTCCGCTTCTATGCAGAAGAAGAAGGTAAGCCCGTTGGCATCGACAAGGAAGATCCCGCTTACAAGCAGGCTAAGGAAGAAATGAAGGGCAAGCAGGCAGAATTTGCCAAGACACTCGCTTCTTACGCTGACATCTATGTAAACGACGCATTCGGTACTGCTCACCGCAAGCACGCTTCTACAGCAGTTATCGCTGACAGCTTCGACGCTGACCACAAGATGCTCGGTTATTTGATGGAAAAGGAAGTTACCGCAGTTGACAACATCCTTTCTAACATCAAGCGCCCCTTCACTGCAATCATGGGTGGTTCTAAGGTTTCTTCTAAGATCGGTATCATCGAAAACCTTATGGACAAGGTGGACAACCTCATCCTCTGCGGTGGTATGACTTACACATTCTCTAAGGCTATGGGCGGTGAAGTAGGTAATTCAATCTGCGAAAACGATAAGCTTGAACTCGCACTCTCTATCATCGAACAGGCAAAGGCTAAGGGTGTAAACCTCGTACTCGCTGACGACTGCGTTGCTGGTGACGATTTCAAGAACGACTGCAACACTCAGGTTCTTTCAGTAAAGGAAATCCCCGCTGGTTGGGAAGGCCTCGATGCAGGTCCTGAAGCTCGCAAGGCATTTGCTGCTGCTATCGTTCCCGCTAAGACTATCCTCTGGAACGGTCCTGCTGGTGTATTCGAAATGGACAACTTCGCTGCAGGTTCTAAGGCTATCGCTGAAGCAATCGCTGAAGCAACTGCTAACGGTGCATTCTCACTCATCGGTGGTGGCGACTCTGTAGCTTGTATCAACAAGTTCGGCATGGCTGACAAGGTTTCTTACATCTCTACTGGTGGTGGTGCACTCCTCGAAGCTATCGAAGGCAAGATTCTCCCCGGTATCGCTGCAATCAGAGGTTAATCCCCAATCAACAAGGATAACACCTTAACAAATAATTATACAACGGAGGGGCTAGTGGCAACACTTGCCCCTCGTTTATATTTTCCAAGCTATGAAGAGAACAAGACCTTTCGGCATACTCATCGCTACGCTACTTTTATTAGTAAGCTTACTCGGCAGTGGTTGCAGTTCACCCAACACCGAGAATGCTACCGCAAGCACAGCCGAAACAGCCGACACTACAAACTACGACCTACGCATCGCTGTACTCCCCACGCTTGAGGCACTTCCTATTTACTACGCCAAACAAGCAGGCATCTTCGATTCATTGGGTATTACTGTTGAGATTCTACCCTACACCGGACAATTCGACTGCGACACAGCATTGCTAAATAAAGCCGCAGATGTATGCATGATGGACCACACACGCTACGCTGACTACAGAAGCAAGGGGCATGCGATCTCTGCTCAACTCAACATTAAGACACGATATGCCCTTGTTGCTTCAAAAGATATTAACGCCAAGAATGTGCGCGATTTAAACAACCTGACCATCGCCATCTCCCGAACAAGCGATGCAGAAGCTTTTGCCTTTCATGCAGTAGAGGCCTCAGGACTTAAGCGCAAGGATGTTCACTATCCACAAATCAACGATATATGGTTGCGTGCAAGCATGCTGACCAATCATCAGGTTGATGCCGCTGTACTGCCTCAAATTCAAGCTATTCTTGCTGAACTCAATGGGCATCGTCTATTAAACAGCAAGAACATCGCCCCTGATGCCTGCATGCAACTCGTCTATCCCAGCAGTTCAACTAAAATCGATAAAATTATGCTGTTGGCTAAAGCGTACGAATTAGGCGAAACACAAATATCAAAAAACCTCAGCAGTTGCCGCAACATTTTTATTAAGGAGTATAAAATCTCTGAGGCGAAAACCGACTCAATTATCAAGCGACTTCGCTAATACAATACGATAAAAAGAAGTTATCCACGCACGCCATGCAACTCAGTGCCCTGCTTTCGCAATTTCAAAAACATCCGCAGGTCAAAACACTTGCACAATTCATAAACAAACAGCAACCCAATATCACATGCGAGGGGTTGCTGGCTTCATCGTCCCCCGTCTGCATAGCATCAGCAGCTGTATTGGCGGGGCATAAATGTGTTTACCTAATTGTTCTCAACGACGAGGAAGAGGCTGGATATTTCTACCACGACCTTTTGCAATTACTTAGCGAAGAGAACGTCAAGTTTTACCCGTCAAGTTTCCGTCGCGCCGTGAAATACGGACAGCGCGATGCGGCTAATGAAATTTTGCGTACAGAAGTCTTGAGCATACTTACAAACGCCAAGTTCAACTCACCCTGTTTCATTGTCACCCACCCGTCAGCCATTGCCGAACGTATTGAATCAAGCGAATCACTGCAGAGCAAAACCATAATTCTGAACGAAAGCGAGGAACACGATGTCACCGAACTCTCAAACCGACTCAAGGAACTTGGATTCAAACGTCGCGACTACGTTTATGAACCTGGCGAATTTGCCCTCCGCGGAAGTATCCTCGACATCTATTCTTTTGCTGATGAACATCCCTACCGCCTTGACTTCTTTGGCGATGAGATATGCTCAATCCGCACTTTTGAAATTCAAACCCAACTATCGAAGGAGCTAAAAAAGAGTGTATGTATCGTGCCTGAAACCGAACGCAATGATCTGGTGCCCTTCACCGATATCCTACCCTCATCAACCATACTGATTTGCAAAGACACAACGTTTATCAGTGAGCGTATTGACACCATTTACGATGAAGGTTTTTCCACACAAGCGATCATTGAACGCGAAGCAACTTCAGAGGTAGAAGCAGAACATCTACGCCAACAAATGGCCAGCGACAAAGTGCTTTGCAAAGGCCATAGTTTTCTTAAGGGCATTGAAGCACTACAACACATCTATATCGGCAAGCATCCTTCAAAGCAAAGTGAAACTACCCTTCATTTTAACATCAAGCCACAACCCTTATTTCACAAAAACTTTGAACTACTGAGTACTACTCTCCAGCAACTTATCGCTGATGGCTATAAACTTCACATCTTAGCAGACAGCGAAAAGCAAACAGAACGTTTAAGCACCATTTTTGAGGAAATGGGGCACGACCTCCCTTTCACCCCCGTTCGCCACACCTTACACGAGGGATTTATTGACGAAACACAACATTCGGTTTTCTTCACAGACCACCAGATTTTCGATCGCTTCCACAAATATAATTTGAAAAGCGACCGAGCGCGCAATGGCAAACTGGCACTCACACTCAAAGAGTTGATGCAATTTGAAATTGGCGACTACGTAGTGCACGTCGATCATGGCATTGGTCAATTTGCCGGGTTGGTCAGAATACCCAGCAACAACGGACAGATGCAGGAAGTGATTAAGCTGATTTATCAACACGACGACGTAATTTTTGTATCCATACACGCACTTCACAAATTATCAAAATACAAAGGTAAAGAGGGCACACCGCCTCGATTAAGTCACTTAGGCACAGGAGCTTGGGACAAACTCAAAGAACGTACCAAGAACAAGATCAAAGACATTGCGCGCGACCTGATCCAACTCTACGCACAACGCAAAGAACAACAGGGCTTTGCCTTTAGCGCCGACACTTTTATGCAACAAGAACTCGAAGCGAGCTTTGCTTACGAGGACACACCCGACCAGCTTAAAGTCACTCAGGAAGTGAAGGCCGACATGGAACAACAACGTCCAATGGACCGCCTCGTATGTGGCGATGTTGGCTTCGGTAAAACGGAGATAGCCATTCGCGCAGCCATGAAAGCTGCAGCCGACAATAAGCAAGTAGCCGTACTCGTACCCACCACGGTTTTGGCACTACAACACTATAAAACATTTGCAAAACGCCTCAAAGACTTCCCCGTCAAAGTGGATTATTTGAGTCGTGCACGCACCACCAAGCAAACCAATGAAATTTTAAAGGATTTAGAAAACGGAAATATTTCCATCATCGTAGGCACACATAAATTAGTGGGTAAAGGCATCAAATTCAAAGACCTTGGTTTGTTGATCATAGACGAAGAACAAAAATTTGGGGTCAGTGTCAAGGAAAAACTCCGACAGATGAAAGTGAATGTTGACACCCTCACCATGTCTGCCACCCCCATTCCGCGCACGCTTCAGTTCTCTCTTATGGGAGCCCGCGACTTCTCTACCATCCAAACGCCACCGCCCAATCGCCATCCCATCCAAACGGAAATACATACGTTTAATGCAGAGGTGATTGCCGATGCCATTAATTTTGAGATGAGCCGCAACGGACAGGTCTTCTTTGTCACCCATCGTATTGCTCAATTGGAACACCTGCGCAATATCGTTGAAAAGCACGTTCCAGATGCACGCGTGGCGATTGGCCACGGACAAATGCCACCCGCCGAACTCGAGAAAATCATACTCGACTTCGTAAATTATGATTACGACATTTTGATTTCAACAACGATTGTAGAGAGCGGCATCGACATCCCTAACGCCAACACCATCATCATTGACAATGCCCACCACTTCGGACTCTCCGACCTCCATCAAATGCGTGGACGCGTCGGACGTGGTAACCGTAAAGCGTTCTGCTACCTCCTGGCACCGCCCCTCAGTAATCTACCCGACGATAGTCGTCGCCGCCTGCAAGCCATCGAGAATTTCTCCGACCTCGGCAGTGGCATACACATTGCGATGCAGGACCTTGACATCCGTGGCGCAGGAAACCTCCTTGGAGCCGAACAAAGTGGTTTTATTGCCGACCTGGGCTATGAAACCTACCAAAAAATTCTTGCACAAGCCATCACCGAACTTAAAAACGAAGAGTTTACGGAGTTATTCACCCAAAAAGGAACAGTTACCAGCCACGAAGAAAACATTGCTCAATTTGTGGACGAGTGCAACGTGGATTGCGACCTCCATGCCTACTTCCCTGAAACCTACGTACCAGGAAGTAGCGAAAGAATGATGCTCTATCGGGAATTGGACGGACTCACCGAAGAAAAACAATTGCAGGAATTCAAACAGCGCATGGAGGACCGTTTCGGCCCCATACCACCAGAAGGCGAAGAACTCTTACGCATCCAACCTCTAAGAAAAACGGCCAAGAATCTTGGCATTGAGAGGATTGCACTAAGAAACCAAAAGATGATTCTCTATTTCGTGAGCAACGCCAACAGTCCTTATTATATGAGTTCAACCTTTGAGCGTATCCTCCAATTTGCCACGACAAATTACCGCCGTTGTAAACTTGAGGAGAAAAACGGAAAGCGTAGCATGACCCTAAGCCATGTACCCAGCGTTGAAGCAGCACTCACCCTATTAAGGACATGCTTGGATTTTGGTGACATAAATGAATAACTTGAATCACTTTAAATTCCTTATAAAAATCAAGCGGAAGGTAAAGTTTCAGGATCTTTTCACATCACCTAATAATTCAAAACTCAATAATAATAACATAGGTAAAGCACAAGGCGAAACCATAATGGGGAATCGGCAAAAAAGATAATTTTTACCCCAAATGTAAAGACTTACAAAAGGATCATAACAACTAATGTCCCTATCTTGTAAACCTCGACGCTGCAAAGCCCCAAAAAGCGGTTGCCCCTTGAACAATGACCTGTCAAGCACGAACCACAGCAAACCTTAGTTATCATTTCGTTAACTACAAAACGCATATTTGTTAAATAATACTATCATCGCTGAAAAAATTAAGTAAAATTTTGCCAGTATTTAACCTTACTCTAAATTTGCATCATGAAGAAATCCACAATTTGGCTTATCGCAATATTGATGGTCGTTTCGTTTTTCACTTTGTTGTTCACGCAGGCATACTACTTCAACCAAGTTGTAAAAATGCGTCAAGGGCAATTTGATGAGTCTGTCAACAGAAGTATGTTTCGCACTGTTCGACAAATTGAGATAGACGAGGTAGAACGTACACTCAGTAAAGTCGTTTTAGGCGAGGAGTACAATAAGGACTCCATGCTCCATCAAAAATATCCTGAAACCAAAGTTTTACACGAGGCACAATCAAAAGCGAAATACGACCCCTCGATACAGCAAAAGACTCTACGCAGCTCAAAACGACTGGGTATGATTCCACAAATCAGGAAAACGTACGAAAAGCAAGAAACATCAACAATTCTCAAATCAGAGATCAGTCAAAAAAACTACTTGCACTACAAAGCCCTGGTCAATGAAATTGCGTATCACTTGCTTTACGAGAATGGCACAAAGAATATTGAAGAACGACTCGATTTTGAAGAAGTCGATCGCCTATTAGCATATTTCTTGCACAACAACGGGGTCACAATCCCCTACCACCTCCGAATAACGACAAGTACCGGAAAAGAAATATACCGATGTAACGACTATGATCCTAATGGCGACCACAACACATATACCCAAGTGTTGTTCCCCGAAGAAACGCCCGACCACATGGCGATTCTACACATTCATTTCCCTGAAATAAATTCTTACATTTATGCGTCTTTAAAGTCCACGATTCCATCAATGCTACTGACGCTGGTCCTTTTGATTGTGTTCTGTGTCACGATGTGGTTGTTAATCCGACAACGCCGTGTATCGATGATGAAAACCGATTTCATCAATAACATGACCCACGAGTTCAAGACCCCGCTTTCTACACTTTCACTTGCTGCTCAAATGCTAAACGACCCTTCTGTAGGTAAAAGCGAAGCCATGATCAAGCACATCACGGGCATCATTACCGACGAAACGAAACGCCTTCGATTCCAAGTAGAAAAGGTTTTGCAAATCTCAATGTTTGAAAAGCAAGGCGACACGTTCAAACTCAAGCATTTGGATCTACACGAACTTATTAATGATGTTGTCACAACATTCCGACTTAAAGTGGAAAGCATGGGTGGAGAGATCACAACAAACCTTGAGGCAACCAATTTTAACGTGTACGCCGACGAGATGCACCTCACCAATGTCATGTTTAATCTTCTGGACAATGCCATTAAATATCATCGCCCCGAAGTCAAGCCACACTTGGATATCTACACGCATAACCACAACAACCGCATTTGTATTCACATTAAAGACAACGGCATAGGCATTAAACGTGAAGACCTTAAAAAAATCTTTGACAAATTCTTCCGTGTGCATACGGGCAACCGGCACGATGTCAAAGGGTTTGGATTAGGTTTGTGCTACGTTAAAAGCGTCATAAAAAACCACAAAGGCACCATCCATGCCGAAAGTACGCTGGGCGAAGGCACCACCTTTTACATTGAATTACCAATAAAAAACCAAGTAACCTAAAAAGATAGTACCAACCTTTTAAAAACTACAACTATGAACGACAAGAAAAAAATTCTACTTTGCGAAGACGACGAAAACCTCGGCATGCTTTTACGCGAATACCTTCAAGCTAAAGGCTATGAAACAACGCTTTGTGCGGATGGCGAAATCGGCTACAGAACTTACGTTGAAGGTCAATTCGACCTCTGTGTGTTCGACGTTATGATGCCAAAGAAGGATGGATTTACCCTCGCTAAAGAAATACGCCAAAGTAATAAGGAAATTCCTATTGTATTCCTCACTGCAAGAAACATGAAGGAAGACGTATTCAAAGGCTTTGAAATTGGCGCCGATGACTACCTCACAAAACCGTTCTCTATGGAGGAACTCACCTACCGCATTGAAGCCATCATGCGTCGTATGGCATCAAAGAAAACGCGTCAGCAAACCATTTACAACCTGGGTTCATTTGTCTTTGACACACAAAAACAAACACTCACCCGCGAAGGAAGCGTCATCAAACTCACCACAAAGGAATGCGACCTTCTGAATCTTTTGTGCTTGAACGTTAACGAAATCCTTCAACGCGACTACGCACTCAAAACCATCTGGGTAGACGATAATTACTTCAACGCACGCTCTATGGACGTTTACATCACCAAGTTGCGCAAACACTTGAAGGACGATCCCTCAGTTGAAATCATCAACGTCCATGGCAAGGGTTACAAGCTCATTGCACCTCAGTTTTCATAACCATATCCAGAAAACGATCTGCGCATTTGCTTGAAATGAATTAAACATTTAAAGTTTTTGCTTTATCTTCTTGTTGATAGCCACAAGCTATGCTTCAGGGGGATAAAGCAAAACGGCATAAAAGGCTTGGAAGGTTGAGCGTTGGGATTACTCTTAGCCTTTAGCACAATCCACAGACTCACCCATCAGGCATCATGCTTTAGATTGCAAAGCCATCTCGGCCATTAAGATGGGTTTATGAATGCACTTTGCTGCAAAATTGAAAGAAACAAGAAAAGAATCAGATGCTTGTTTTGAATGATTTTTAAGCAGAAGCAGAGCGGAGTATATATCACAAATCAACAAAAAACTTCATGATACAAATTAAGAAATTTAAAACACACGCACTACTCACCATACTGGCATGCACCATATGCCTCACGACGTCGTGCGAAGATGAAGATTCGTATGCAGAACTGCGCAAAACAGAACACGCGCAGATCAAAAACTTCATTAACAACGGCACAACGGTCATCGAAAAAGAAACAGGCGACACCATCCTCCATGTTGCCCCCATAAAAGTGATTAGCGAAGCCACATTCTACGAAAACGACAGCACCACTAACGTCAAGGATAATGAGTACGTTGTGTTCAATGGTTCGGGTGTTTACATGCAAATCGTGCGCCAAGGCTCCGGAAAACGTTTAGAGAATCAAGAAACGACCTCTGTCGTGTGTCGATACACAGAGTTTAACATTTCAGCCGACAGCATACAAAGTAGCAACGACAACTCTGCAAACGATGAAATTTATCGCGATATCATGTCCGTAACCAAGAACTACGGTACCATCACAGCCACATTCTTACCTTCAGGAAAGATGTACAGCATCTATGGCACTTCAGTTCCCTCTGGATGGATTCTACCGCTTCAGTTTGTTAACCTTGGTCGCTATGTGGCAGAGACCGACATTGCCAAAGTGCGCATCATCGTGCCCAGCACAGAAGGACAAAGCGATGCCATGAGCAACGTCTATCCATGCTTTTATGAAATCACCTACATGCGTGGCGATCGATAATCAACACCACACCAAATCATGAAACACACATCATTTTTCTTAACAGCCCTGCTCAGCCTGAGTCTGTTAACGGCTTGTGGCAACAAACCGCAACAAGAGGCAACAGAAACTTCAAACGTTACGGCTCAACCCACAGACACCATCGTTTACGAACACGAATACATCGTCAAGGTGGGCGACACAGCTCCCGACTTCACCCTACAAGCAACCGACGGATCGACATTCACGCTCTCCTCACAACGCGGCAAAGTGGTTATGCTTCAATTCACCGCCAGCTGGTGTGGTATCTGCAGAAAAGAAATGCCGCACATCGAACAACAAATCTGGCAGCGCCATAAAAACAACGAAAACTTCATCCTCGTAGGCGTTGACCGTGAAGAAACGAAAGAAGAGGTTGAGGCGTACACAAAGAAAATAGGCACCACCTACCCCATGTTGTTAGACACGGCCGCCACGGCCTTTTCAAGCTATGCCCTCCGTCAATCTGGCATCACCCGCAACGTGCTCATCGACCGCGATGGAAAAATCGTCAAACTCACCCGTCGATTCCAGGAAGATGAATTCAACGAATTGGTACAATGCATTGACAGCCTCTTGCTCTGCAAATAATCATAAACACCATCTAAACAAAGGGACATCCTTAACACACTCATGTGCCAAGGATGTCCCTTTGTTTTACACGATCCTCCTCTATCTCGAAGAGAATTCACTAACCTGTTAACGGTCAAAACATACGTGTAAAATTTGAGTGATGTTACAACAAAAAACAACCTGCATGGCAGCCGTACTCTGTCCTCTGTTATCTGTACTCTAAATTACGTTCCGGATGGCGACTCGTTGACTCGTTGTCTCGTTGACTTATTGACTTCGCGCCAGCGATTTTCCGCAAGGCAGCTGTACTCTGTAATCGGTTCTCTCAACTCTAAACTCTAAACTCTCAACTCTCATCTCTCATCTCTCAACTCCAACTCACGCACCGCCGCCAAATAATTCTTCATATTACCAGCTTTGCGCACTTTCTTAAGCGCTTTCCGGCCAAGCAAGTCCTCGTCCATATATTCCCAGAACGATTGCAGTTTTGTGAGCAGTTGCCCTTCACCGGGAATGATATCCGTCAGATGTTCATGATAATGCTCATGTATGTTTGAAATCAAACGAACACGTTGCTGCGCACTCCACGCCTCGCCTTCTTGATATTCTACCGCCAACGACGGACGAGCCAGCAAACCTCTCCCAATCATCACCCCCTTAAGATTTGGAAAATCGTGGGCGATGCGTTGAATATCCTCGGGTGTACGTAAATCGCCATTATAAACCAAAGGGTGTTTTATCATCTCAGCAAAATGAGCAAAGCCTTCAAGGTCAACTTCCCCCTTATACTGCTGATTGCCCAAACGAGGATGAAGCGTTATTTGCGATAATGGAGCATCATTGAGCAAAGTCAAAATCTTCAGACCTTCATCCATCGATTCTTGCCCCAATCGCATCTTTACCGAAAACGTCACTTCGGGATATGAATGCATGCATCCTAAAATATCCTTCACTTGTTCTGGATTTTGTAACAATCCCGATCCTCGCCCATGACGGGCTTGCAAAGGAAATGGGCACCCCATATTCAAGTCAATCTGGCGATAGCCCAACGCCACCAAATAATCCACGAGCACTTTAAACTCATGCACATCCTTAGCAATCACCTGAGGTGTAAAGGGCACGTCTATATTAAATTCAGGACGCACATCGCGCGCATCCTTACTGCGCACACCACCATGCTCTAAGCGTACAAAAGGCGAGTAATACTGAGCTACGCCGCCAACAAGTTTATGATGCAAACGTCGATAAATATCCTCTGTAAAGCCTTGAAGAGGCGCAAAATAAATATCCATAATAAAATTTAAAACTATAAAAAATATTGCTTCTGTATAACAAATCTTTCTCAAATTGTTATAACTCATTTTTATCTGCCATATGAGGCCATGGAAACTATCTGGATTTTTTTTGAGAAGTAACAACCAGAATGGCCAATAAACATCAAGCTCGGTATCTTTGTGGTTGGTGTTGTGCTCTGAATACGTAGAGTATTCAAAATAGACATGATTACCAAGGTCGGAAACCAAAGAGATATTACCGATTATTAATGCTCTACGATGTTATTATCAATCTTAATATATCATTGGTAATGACGCCGAAGGAATCAACGCTCTGTAACCGGAGGCGTTTGAGCGAAGCGAATACCCCCAGATTCTGGCGCACCCCATTGTAGCACCCCGAAGGGTGTGCCCCTACATCTCTCATAACTTCTTAACGGACCTTTGTACCCTCATAACGAGGCATAGCCTCCTCTTAACGAGCAGTATGCTCCTCTTAACAGACCGCAGGTCTCTCTGAACGAACCTTTGGTTCCTCATAACAAGGCGAAGCCCCCTCTAAACTCTAAACTCTCCTCTCTAAACTCTAAACTCTGCACTTAGTCTCTTAATACTATTCAGCAGAACAGCTCTTCTTTTATTTGCCTAAGCGATTGTCCCCCCTAAAAAAATTAACGCTCAATCCTCACTACAAATTGAGAGCCCCACATGCGTCACCCCTCTCAGCGTTGTTGGCATTAACAAATGGCGCACAACATATTGTACTCCTGCACACGAATTTCCAGAAAGTGTATCAACAGGAAATGTATGTTCCGCAAAAACCACACCCGAGTTTTGATGATCGAGTTGAATATTCAATGTATCCACGTTCTTAAAAGAATCGCCTGGCGCCCATCGTTCAACCTCAACAATAATGTTTTTATAGGGATAACGTACCATTTGATGCATGCGCACGTGCAACTGCACTACGCCCGGCTGTTGTGCCATGACCGAGTCAACTTCAAACCGCATGGCTTCATCGGCATGCCACCCATCTTCGCCCACTGGCTTAAAAACGGTATAGGCTGCAGGAGTATTTCTGCAGCCTAATGTTATAAGTAATAAAACAAAATAGAAAAACAACCTCATTTAATGTTCTGCTTTATTAGGTTTACCCTCGCGTGTCGCAGCCCCCTTCCGGTTATGTCGTCCATGACGTCGTTCTCCGCGATGAGCCTCATTCTTTTCTGTTTGTTCTGCCCTCACCTTATTTTTACGATCTCCATTTTGTTTCTTATCGCGTTTAGCATCGTCCTTACGTTTGTCAAATCGAGTCAAACTTTCTTGTTCAGCCAAGTCGGTCGACACCTTCACAGGCTTTTGTGCATCATCGATCAACGATACGGGTTTTTCGCCATTTTTATTGAGTTGAATAATCTCAAGGGCACGTTCCGCCGAAATAGCAGTCACATTCACCGCCATACGTTTATCCGTACTGTAACTGACCATTCCTGCTAAAATATCAGCTTTAAAGTAATAGTAGGTCGCATCTGCAGTTTCCAAAGCTACCTCACGACTGGGCAACTTACGCATCGCCTCCATGTAGGTATCCACCTCATAGTTAAGGCAGCATTTAAGCTTAGCACATTGTCCTGCGAGCTTCTGAGGGTTAGGCGAAATATCCTGGAATCGTGCAGCTGTTGTTGACACACTGTTAAAGTTCTTCATCCATGTCGCACAACAAAGTTCACGCCCACACGGGCCGATCCCCCCAATACGTCCAGCCTCCTGACGCGCACCTATTTGTTTCATTTCAATGCGCACTCTAAACGTATCTGCTAGCACCTTAATCAATTGTCTGAAGTCCACACGTTGATCAGCAATATAATAGAATATGGCCTTATTGCAATCGCCTTGATATTCCACATCACCAATCTTCATGTCCAAATTCAGCGATTTCGCGATCTGTCGGGCTTGAATCATCGTGGGATACTCGCGAGCCTGTGCCTCTTCATACTTTTCAAGATCTACAGGTCGTGCTTTTCTGTAAATTCGTTTAATTTCCGTTTTCGACTTAATACAAGCCTTCTTCATTTGCAAGGGCACCAACTGCCCCGTTAAACTAACCACCCCGATGTCATGTCCAGGCGAAGCCTCTACGGCCACCATATCCCCCTTTTGCAAAGGCAAATGATTATCATTGCGGTAATACCCCTTACGTGTGTGTTTAAACTGCACCTCCACAAGGTCGCACGCATCATTATTTCCTGGTATATCCGCAAAATAATCGTAAGTATTCAGTTGTTTATCTTGTCTGCCACAGCCCTTAGCACTAAGTCCGCGCAAACAAGGTGTAATTTGAAAATCTTTATTCATATTGTTTATATATAGTAGTAATATAAGCTCTAAAGAATATAATATAAAAGTATAGTATAAAATTCAAGATACTTAACAGCGAGCAACGTGAACAACACTATTTACCCTCCCTCAACCCTAAACCCTATCCCTAAACTCTAAACTCTCAACTCTCATCTCTAAACTCTCTAAACGAACCGCCAGGTTCCTCATAAAAAGGCGAAGCCCCCTCTCAACTCTAAACTCTCAACTCTCCTCTCTAAACTCTCAACTCTCATCAAAGGCGCAGCCTCTTCACTACAAGTCTTTGCAAATTTTACAACAAACGTTTATATTTATTTTTCACCATTCTGGATCCCTTAAGACATTCTATCAAGGAGGAAAAACAACTCTCAGACAACGTCCCAACGACCCTAACTTTTGTATCACATCTCGAGATTTGCAGATTAAATGTTGCCACTGGATAAGTATCTATATCAGATCCATAAACAAACGTATTGACTTTAAAGGCAAACATTGAACCATCCTTCGTATAAGCGATTGGTACATTAGCCGGAAACACAAAAACGTTGACTTGTCGTTCTGGTAAATCTACACAACCTACACTAAATCCGGAATCACTAGGTATATGATCTTTCGAAGTTGGCAAAGAAACTAAAATCATTTGTCCCTCTAAATCTTCCCCTAGGACAACCATATATTTATTCTTTGGGAGCGCCCCGTTCTTGAATAAAAAAGGTTCAAAATACAACAAGTTACCTTTATTAAACATTTGCTTGTGTTTTTAAGATATTTGCTGTTTGACGTATAGCCAAACTCTCAAGATAATCCTCCTTGGCGCACTCTGTGAGAACTTTTGAAAAATCTATAACGAAAGAAGAGTTATTTGAAACTCCGCTCTTAAAATCTTCAAGCAAACCATGTTCCATAGCAACATTGTGCCAAAGAGATCCTTCTTTATGCACCTCTTGTACCAATTGCGTAGCTGTTTTATTGCCGTGTTTCTTAATCACTTCATCCATCATTTCGATTTCGCATTCCGAAAACTCATCATCGCAAAAAGGTTTTATCGCATAGATATACATAGCATTATCAGTAACCTCTGTTTTAATAAAATCTTTCAACAACACAACCCCATCAGACAAATCAATAAACACATCCTTAGCCACAGGCCCTGCTTGCCACACCTCATATGGAAGAGCAAGAAATGGCAAATGATATCTCTTAACCATGTACTCTTCCATAAGAAACAACAGTTTTAGCAACTTAGTCTTACTTAGTTGGGGAGTTCGTTCGGCAATAAAAATAATCGTATTTCCCAACTTTTGCTTACTATCCTCTGAAAATTTACACATATCGTCAAACTTTTATAGTTACAAAGTTAACAAATAAATTCAACTCCTCAATTCTCTTGATATTTAAACATCTATTTACACCTTCTATCGACAATCAACCATAGAACCCTTCAGCTAAAAATCTCCTTCCTCTAAACTCTAAACCCTAAACTCTAAACCCTAAACTTTCATTAGTGCGTTGATTGACGACGGGCCAACACGAGGATCGGCCCCTACATCTCTCACAACTTCTTAACAAACCTTTAGGTTCCTCATAACAAGGCGAAGCCATCTCTAAACTCTAAACTCTCATCTCTAAACTCTCTAAACGAACCACAAGGTTCCTCATAACGAGGCGAAGCCTCCTCAGAACAAGTCGCAGACTTCTCTTAACAGACCGCAGGTCTCTCTGAACGAACCGATGGTTCCTCATAACAAGGCGAAGCCCCCTCTCAACTCTAAACCCTAAACTCTCAACTCTAAACTCTCTGAACGAACCTTTGGTTCCTCATAACAAGGCGAAGCCCCCTCTAAACTCTAAACTCTCCTCTCTCAACTATTGAATCAGCAAAACTATCATCTTTAGTGCAAAGTCGAAAAACACGATACGAGGATTCACATTATGCATCACATCATTTTCAGCCATTTCCAATTCATTCATAATACCAATCACATTGCGTTCATTGACAAAAGGCGAGAATCTAACGGAGAAATCCATCTCCTTTTGTGCCATATAGTTCAATGGTTTCTCGTGAAAATTCAGGATAAAGTTCTCCCGAATCAAGCGTTGACTGTACTGCAGGAAATTCTTTTGTTTTTCACGTCCCCACGACGCCACGATTTCCGACCATCGATACATCTCTTTAATATCTCGCATATAGCACTTACGCATGAGCAGCACAAACATATCAAAAAAAGCCTCTTGCTCCTCATTCACTTGTAATTGCTTCACTGCGGCCGTGTAGCTACCGTTCGACACATGAGCCACGCACTTTGCATCTTCATCACCCAAGCCATGTTGTTCTTTCAGCACATGCTCAAGGTCCATTTGGGTCAAGGCGGGGAAATCAATGCGTTGCAGGCGACTGGTAATCGTGGGCAACAAAAGTTCAGGCATATCGCTCACCACGATAAAAACAGTCTGTGCAGGAGGTTCTTCAAGAATTTTCAGCAGCTTATTGGCAGCAATCTCCACCAACGCTTCAGCATGCCACACAATCACCACACGATAACCACCTTGCTGGGCGGATAGTGCTAATTTTTCAGAAATATCATTCGCATCCGCAGTGGTGATGAAAGGTTGTTGATTTTCCACCCCCATAGCAGCATACCAGCGCTCTTTATCCATATAGGGCGATTCCAGAATTTCCTCGCGCCACTCTTTAATATAAGTAACGCTCTTGGTTTCATCCTTCACCTTCTTCACGGGATACATAAAATGCAAGTCCGGATGTTCCCAGCGACTCAACATCTTACACGAACGACACATGCCACAAGCCTCACCATTTGCCGTTGGATTCTGACACAGTAAAGCCTTTGCAAAAGCAAGCGCCATAGGCAACTTTCCACACCCCTTAGGTCCGCAAAACAATTGCGCATGAGGGATGTGGCGCGTTTTAAGTTGCTGACTAAGCACCTCCTTCACACCATCTTGAGCTATGACATCTGAAAAATTCATAAATAAAACCTATTCGTTTAATCCGTAAGTTCCTGTTCTCCAAAACATTCACAGTAAAACACGAACCATATAATCACATCAACTAATAAAATTCCGCAAATTACCTCTTAACAAGGCACAGCCTCCTCATAACGAGCAGAATGCTCCTCTTAACAGACCGCAGGTCTCTCTGAACGAACCTTTGGTTCCTCATAACAAGGCGAAGCCCCCTCTCAACTCTAAACTCTCAACTCTAAACTCTCAACCCTCCTAATAATTCAAACCAAAGTTCCAAAGTGGAACGACATTCAAATATCCCACTTCTATATCATCTTTAACAACAAACCCATCTGTAGCATCCGCTATTTGCTTCTGCCCTTTATTTCTGCCTCCCACCTCAAAAGTACGTCCATCAATAATAAAATCACTCTTCTCCGACGACAAAACATCGTGATTCACTCGCATTTGGTTAAAGAAAAAAGTTTCGCGCAAATTTCCTATATCAGTAGCTTGATTTCCTAAAGCATACGCCAAATTCGTATTGTCAATATACACCTTTTCAACCTTCCCTAAGCCTCGAATTCCACCTGTTTCATCACGCAACTGTGCGATCATCCCAGCACGCTCCATATATAAGAGATAATCACCCAACTGATTCCGACTCACACCTATCAACGCAGCTAATTTTGTCATTACTGGTTTGAAGGGTACACTTTTTGAGATGACCACCAATAATTGTTTCAACTTCCTCCCTGTTGATACATTCATCATCGCATACTGAGGAATATCCACTTCCATCGTTTGATTAATCACCTGTTCTAACTCACGTTCATAATCCTCATCGCGACCAAAAGGATAATATCCCTTTCTTAAATAATCAGCAAAGAGAGGCAAGGGGTGTGCAACGCCTGGAATTTCAGCTGTATGATTTAAAATCTCAGCTAAAGAATAAACCGGCACTTGTATATTATGAAACAAATGCAAATATTCTCGGAAAGAAAGTCCTTGCATTTCATAAATGGGAGCACGACGGCTAAGGTCAGATACTCCCTTATAGATATCCAAAATCGAAGAACCTGTAAAAATCAATTGCAAGTCTAGCAACGTATCATAAATCTGCTTCAACTCGAGCGACCACCCTTGATATTTATGCACCTCATCAATAATTAAAAACTTTCCACCCTGCTTAACAAACGCAGAAGCCAAATCAACCAGCGAATGATCCACAAAATAGAGATTGTCAGCGGAAGCATACAAAGTGTACTCTATAGGCAAACTCATCTTTATATGCTGTAACAACATAGTAGTCTTACCCACCCCTCTTGGCCCTACAACTCCAAGCATACGACCGTTCCATTTTATTCGGTCATAGAGATAGCGCACAAACGAGGTATCTACAGAATTAACCAACAAACGAGAAGTATGATATAATTGTTCCATCATCCAAAGTATAAAATTCTTTCACTTGCAAATATATAAAATTTGCACCAAAGAAGTGCAGTAATATCAATAAAACTGCACTTTCAAAGTGCAAATACCAACCAAATTAACCTCTAAACAAGGCGAAGCCCCCTCTCAACTCTAAACTCTAAACACTAAACTCTCAACTCTAAACTCTAAACCCTCACCCTCGTTAGTGCGTTGATTGACGACAGGCCGACACGGAGATCGGCCCCTACATCTCTCATAACTTCTTAACGGACCTTTGGACCATCATAACGAGGCATGGCCTCCTCATAACGAGCAGAATGCTCCTCTTAACAGACCGCAGGTCTCTCTGAACGAACCTTTGGTTCCTCATAACAAGGCGAAGCCCCCTCTAAACTCTCAACTCTCATCTCTAAAATCATTCGTGCAATTCGAAAATTTCGTGTTCCAAGAAAAATAAGTATACGTGTAATTCCCCGTGATCCGCCGGAGCTAAAAACAATCCGAAGGCAGCTGTCCTCTGTACTCTAGACATCCCCCCTTATTAATTGACCATCGAACCATTATCCATCTTTCTGCATTCTAAAAATCATCTTTTGACGCTCAATTTCATTGGCAAGTTCGTCCTTAGTAGGTAAGAAAGTAAGATACTTTGCTTGGAATAGTCGGTCATTACCTTTCAGCATTGAATATCTCGCCATATCCTCACTAGTACGTGAGCAAAGTATTAGTCCGATAGTAGGATTATCCCCTTCTGTGCACTTCAGTTCATCATACATCCTTATATACATATCCATTTGACCAACATCTTGGTGGCTTATCTGTTCCGTCTTTAAATCAATAAGCATGAAACATTTGAGAATGTAGTTGTAAAAAACCAAGTCAATGTAAAAATCTCCCATGTCAGTACGAATATGTTGTTGACGCGCAACAAAAGCATACCCTTTACCTAGTTCCAATATAAATTTCTGAAGATGATTAATTATAGCCTCCTCTAATTCAGATTCTGTAAATTTTACGTTCTGAGTGATACCAAGAAATTCAGCGACAACGGGATTTTTAATAAATTCGAGTTTATCCCCCTGTGAAACAGTAGTAATCTGTTTCATTTCATTTATCACATCTTCTTTCGCATGTGACAGTAGCAACCGATTATAATATTGAGAAGAAATATTGCGGTGTAACGTCCTCACACTCCACATCTCTTTAGAAGCTTCCTGCATATACCATAATCGTGCATCTTTGTCACTCACTGCCAAGAGTTCACGATAATGCGTCCAAGTAAGATTTGGCACTCGCGAGTGCCAAATCTCTATATCCTTGAAACACAGATAAAATAAACGATAATCTTGTAATCTTCGCACGGAATAAGCATTCCCATATATAGGCACCAACACTTCTGCAAGATTCTTCAATAAAGACTTACCATATTCAGCTCGTGCGATTCCACCTTGTTCTTCCTCCACGATTCGTTTTCCAATCATCCAATTAGACTGAATCATCAATGCATTAATTGAAGAATAAGTTTTTTCTCTAGATAATTCAATAATCTGTTTAACATCAGCAATAACATTAGTGCTATTATGAATTAGCATCTGTTCCATGACACCCAAATTCTTTTTTTCTAAAACAACAATACTATGTAGTCCGTAGTCATTAACTACAAACCGTCACGTTGATAAAAAACCAACAGATTCCACTGATTTCCCTGTCCTACATAAGGTCACGTCTCCGCGTATCTCAAGTATCACAAGTAAAAAATCCGTGTAGATCCCCGTGATACGCTGGAGCAAAAAACATTCCGCATGGACATCAGATCTTCAGAACCTCAAAACCATTTACTTTCACCGTTAAACTTTAATCGTTCCCCTTTCACCCTTGAATGCAACTACTACTTATCATCATAGTGACCGTATGCAGAAAGAACCAGGACAACAACTTCATGTTCCTTGATTTGATAAATAAGTCTATGCTTTTGAGTAATTCGCCTCGACCATTGTCCTGTTCGTTCACCTTTTAATTGTTCAGGATGCCCTGTGCCTACTGTCGGATGATTCATGAGTTCTATCAAAAGTTTCTTTAGTTTTGCAAAAGCTTGAGGTTCGTTTCGCTTCAATTTCTTAATAGTTTCTTCTGCAGTACTCGTAAATTCCAATGCGTACATAAACTATAAACTATTTAAGAAATTTTCCAATTCCACCTCTGAGTTCACCTTTTTAATTCTCCCCTGATTAGCGTCCTGAAGAGATTGGTCAATCGTTGCAAAAAACTCCTCCTGACTCATCAACGTCTCGTCCTTTTTCATAGAGGCAAGGCGCTTCAATGAGCGAGCCGCTTTCTTTAACAACGATTCATCCTGAGCAATAATGCTCAATGCCTCATATATTTCAGCATTCAACTGAAGTATAGTCATAGTCTTAATATATTAAATGTGTTACCCTAGCAAAAATACAGATATTTACGGAGCCCCAAAAACATTCTCTCAAATTGCTCACCAGCATCACGTTGAAAAATTAAAAAGTCAACAGATTAAACAGATTCCACTGATTTTCATATCCTGCATAGCAAAAACCGTATAATCAGTGTAATCACGTTGATAAATAAAGAATCCGCAAGGCAGCTGTACTCTGTCCAGGGCGTTGCCCTTCGCTGGTAGCAAATATCCCTTTCAGGGAAAACAACACACCGCAAGGCAGCTGTACTCTGCAATCTGTTCTCTGTACTCTGTTCTCTCATCTCTCAACCCTAAACTCTAAACTCTCATTAGTGCGTTGATTGACGACGGGCCGACACGGGGATCGGCCCCTACATCTCTCATAACTTCTTAACGGACCTTTGGACCATCATAACGAGGCATAGCCTCCTCTTAACAGACCGCAGGTCTCTCTTAACGAACCACAAGGTTCTTCTTAACAAGGCGAAGCCCCCTCTAAACTCTCAACTCTCAACTCTCAACTCTCCTCTCTTCTCTCTCAACTCTTTCCTCTATTCCCCGTTCTGCAAATCACTTTATGCCTGTAAGATATTCCTTCTTTAAATGCTCATACACATAAGCAGGACTTTCTAAATATAGTCCTGTATCATCATCCATTAGTGCCGCATAAAGATCTGAATTGTAAATAAATTCCAAGGCATCAGATAAAGTTAAACTAAAATCCCATATCAAAAATAAAGTCATCTGATCCACAATTCGATTCTTTAAAAAATCTTTTCTATTGTCATCCTTCATACTCTTCTCAATAAAGTTAAAGCTTTGGGGGTACCAAAAAAATATTGATTATTCAGATGTTTAAAATCCAATCCTCTTACCAATTCAGGCAAATTAATAGTCCCCTCCTCATATCGTCCCAATAAATAAGCCACCCCATCATTAGCAATCGGTCCAATTACCACATCATAGTCATGACTGAAAGAATCCGAATGATTACGATTGTTATGAATAAAAACAGCCCAATCTTCACATGGTTTTGAAAATCTCAAAACATTCAAATGCTTTTCCTCCAACTCACTTTCATCAAATTCATAAGTTTGCACAACTGGAGTACCACCATAGAACTTCACCTTTCTTTGAGCCATTCTTTCAGCCTGTTCTTTAATATCAGTCAAATAAAACCCCTGACCAAAATCTTTATACGGATTTGATTTTTCAATATCAATCAAATCGAAATCCACATTCGTACCATGATAAAGTCTCATACCAATAATCCACCATTCTTTTTACACACGAGCACCAAGTCGTCCACCGCCTCATTGATAGACACCAAATGCTCCACATCATAAAAATCCTCAAGGAAGTTCATCCCTTGAAATCTCTTCAAATATCTAAAAGCTGCCGGAACTGACAACGAAAATCTAGCGGCAAATGCTCGAACACAAGCATTCACGTATGGAATTCTATATTTATCCTCCATATATTAATAAATCACTGAAGTTTCAGAAACACTCGACAATATAAACGATAGGAATGCAGCTATGCTCTAGTCCCTACTTATCATTCAAAAGATAGATCAAAGAAAATTTAAAATCAACTAATTAAAGGATTAAACAGATTCCACTGATTTCCCTGTCCTACATAGCAAAACCGTATAATCAGTGTAATCACGTTGATATATAAAGAATCCGCACGGCAGCTGTACTCTATCCAGGGCGTTGCCCTTCGCTGGTAGCAAATATCCCTTTCAGGGAAAACAACACACGACAGCTGTACTCTGTTCTCTGTACTCTAAACAACATTCGTGTAGATCCCCGTGATACGCCTGAACTAAAAACACACCGCACGGCAGTTGTACTCTGTACTAACGGAGCGTTGGTTCCTCATAACGAGCAGAATGCTCCTCTTAACAGACCGCAGGTCTCTCTGAACGAACCTTTGGTTCCTCATAACAAGGCGAAGCCATCTCTAAACTCTAAACTCTCAACTCTAATAAACCCTACGCGCAATCTCCGCAATCGAATCAACAGCCGACATCGTGTAAAAGTGCAGGCTGGGGCATCCATGCGCAATAAGTTCTTTACACTGCTGCACCGCCCATTCAATGCCCAACTGCTTCACCGCTTCATCAGTCTTACACTTCAAAGCCTCCACAGCTAAATCATTTGGAATATCGCAATGAAACACTTTGGGAAGAACTTGCAATTGCGACAATTTCGTCAGCGGTTTAATCCCCGGAATGATAGGAACGTCAACGCCCATTTTTTGGCAACTATCCACAAATTTAAAATACACCGAATTATCGTAAAACAATTGTGTGACGCCATACTCAGCCCCTAATTCAATCTTGCGCTTAAACCACAACAAATCCTGCTGCATGTTGGGTGCCTCTTCATGTTTCTCTGGATAACATGCCACACCATAACTAAATGGAGAACCCACATTCTTAATGGGTGTACCGTCAATAAACGTGCCTTGATTAAACAGATTTACCTGTTCCTGTAATTGCGTCGTATGGGCATGCCCATCACGTTCGGGCACGAAACAACTATCCTCCTTCGCCTTGTCACCGCGCAACAACAACAAATTATCAATACCAAGAAACTGAAGATCCAGCAACATATACTCCAGTTGCTCACGCGTATATCCGCTGCACACCACATGTGGCACCACGGGAATGCCAAACTCCTGCTTAATCGCTGCCGCCACCGCCACCGTACCAGGACGCCGACGCAAACGATGGCGTTGCATCATGCCGTTACCCAAATCCGTATAGACGTATTCCGAGCGGTGCGTGGTAATATTAATATAACGTGGTGCAAATTCCGAGAGTTTATGTATCGTCTGCTTCAACTGCTCAAATCCAGTGCCCTTAAGCGGTGGAAGCACCTCGAATGAGAAAGCAGTTGGACCTTGTGCAATAAGTTCAGTAATCTTCATACACATCTGCATTTATTAATTATTGCCGTCCGGTAAACTTTCTGAGGAATAACGGCAGAAGGGCCAATAAGCACCCGGCCCAGGGCAACGCCATGGGGGGGTATAAACGGCGGGAAAGTTACGCCTTGTAGGGCAATAGCCCTATTCCAAGTGTTTATAACCGCTATTACCTTTTCTTGTGCTAGTCTCGACAACTACAGTACGCAGGGCGTAACCCTGAACGAACGACCTTATTCCCCTGTAGGGGAAATCTCGTTACAGAGGGCTTACATTGTTCGAATAACTTATATAACGAGAGCTATATGTGTTTACCAGACACTAATATTGATTAATCTACAAAAATACATTTTTTCACCCAAAGGGCAAAACAAAAACCATGCGAATCTACAACAAAGAAAAACACACCAGGAATAATTAACATTACAGTCTTTAAAATACGAAAACGAGAAATCATGCCACGTCTCCAATAAAGTATTAAAACCTGGTGCGAGCAAATCAAATGTGCTCCCCGTGATAAATAAAAAACTTTATTATCAACGTGATTACACGGATTAAACAGTTGCTATACTTGTGATCCTCGTGATCCGTGGAGCTTCTTTTTAGTCCGCATGGGCGAACAACGTGAGCAAAACCATGTAATCCGCTTTCTATGTTTCCGACCAAACAATTTTAAGATTATTTTTATCTATGCTATAGATTTATTATTTTTGATATATTCTGGATCAAACGGTTGGTTGTTCTTTACCATGGCAGTGATAATATGTATGAGTTTATTCTTGACATTATTCAATGCTACCTGCTTTTTCTTTCCTTTGTTCACAAGTCTATTGTAATAGGAAGGCAGAATTGGATAGATGCAAGAGCTGCCTGCGTAAGAATTGCTTTTAGCATCTTGTTTGCCATATAATGCACATGTGGTGACGAGTGAACGCTCGTTCCAGAGTCGCGTCCGAAGGGTGCTATACCATAGTAGCATGCAATCTTTCTTGGGTTCAAATTGAAGCGCTTGAAATTATTGGTAAAGATAAGCAGACATAGTGCATTTTGCATACCAATTCCTGGCACTGTTGTTATCAGTTCATAGGTACCTTTAAGTACCTCATCGCCCTTAATTAACTCCTGAATCTTCTTCTCAATTTTTTCAATCTCTTTATCTAGAACATTTACCATATGTCTTCCTGATTGAGATATAGTAGTCTTAATCGAAGATTTCTTCATAGTAAGTTTTTTCTCGCCTCTACGTACCTGAAATCCGTGCTTATGCTGAACGAGTTGCTGACGGTACAAGAAGAGTTCTCGCAATTGCGAAAGTGACTCATTTAAAGGTTTATAAATCTCAGCGCGGTCGTAATTTCTCATGGCATACTCTGCAATCATTACAGAGTCTGCTCTGTCTGATTTAAGGCGTCTCAAACCAGCAGCATCCTTGATACATTTGGCATTCTCAACCCAAATATCAAGTCCTTTACCATAGAGGTAGTTGCATAAAGGTTTGCTGTAGTCACCTGTATTTTCGCCACAAAAGAGCCATGCATCTCTTTCTATACCAAGGGAGTTCTTCTCCACCCGACGAACAAGTTTGTTATATCCACTTGTTGTGGTGGGGAATGTTTCAGACATGCGTGCTGATAATTCTTCAAGTCCTTGCGCAATAATGATGGTCGCGTCAACCTTTTCCTTTGAAAAATCGATTCCAATAAATAAGTTTTTCATAACTTTGTGATCATACAGGTTTATACTAAGAATTGGTCAATAGTTGTATGGGCCTACACTCTAAAAAGACTTCTAAGTCGTGACTTTCTATCTGGTCTTTGCAACTATGCTGGAAAGGACCAAAACGGATTATAGATTTTATCTAGTGAAATCTCTGGTTTTCCTTTTCAGCAGACCGATTCTTCCTTTCTACAACAAAGGTAAAAAAACGATCTTAGTCATATAGTTTTTATCTTTTCTTTTTTTCTTGATGCGACTGCGTCGCATTTCTCTGCAAACTTAGAGTGAAATCTGGGGTCAGCGGATTTACCCGGTTGGTGGAAGCTCGGCAATCAAGAATAAATTAGTATCTTTGCGATATGGAACATATTAAATTATTGCGTGCCATCCTACCCGATGTGTTGATAGACAACTTCGATGTTGCCAAGTTCGA
>JAZKYK010000028.1:0-4997 GCA_045612125.1 Alloprevotella sp. | reverse complement strand
AAGAGCGTTTGGAACTTGGAAGGCATCGCCATATTAAAGAATGGACAGACGCTCATCTCTCTCCGAATTTGGTTGTCAAACGACTAAAAGTATTAGTGAAAAATGGGTAGATTTTTGATGTCTATTTTGAACACCCTACCTGAAGGGGCATCAGCATTGAAGTTCTGACGCTTACAATTGTATTTGCCGGGCAGCACTAATGCTTTATCCCCAATTGCTGCACTGCACTCTACGACGCAATGGGAATGTCATTGAATGCACTACGTAAGCACGTTTCCGACGAAGACAGAGTGCTTGTAACGATTGTTACGGACGTCTATGAAAATGCCTCATCCGAATACGACGGCACAGCCATCAAGGCGCTCGTCGAAGAACTTAAGACCAAAAGCTGGGTATTTGCATATATCGGTGCAGACCACGACGTTGAAAAAGTAGCCCTAACACTTTCTATCAGAAACAGCATGTGTTTTGAAAAATCAAGCAGCGGAACCAAAGAAATGTCTTTGCGCCTAAACAAAAGCAGAAAAGCCCTTTACAGCAATTTCTTTTCAGAAAACTTCTGTGCAGACGAAGCCAACATTGGCTTCTTCGATAAATAGAAGCATAAACTAAAGAAGAAACAACGATGCCCACTACTAACGATGCCCAGCATTAAAAAAATGCTCGCCCTGAGTAAAGTTGGCAGCAAGAAATACGAGCGAGCGTACCAAAAAATTATTTTGACACGCTCGCTCGTAATTTTACATAAAACAAATTTTATAGGGCGACTATTCTCCACGGAGCATAACCGATGGTTTGCTACGGATAATACCCCTTTGCAGATTCTGCGAGATAGCGACAAGCGACTTACCTTAACCGCAAATCGAATACCTCTCAGCCAATGGTTCAGCGAACAATACGACAAACTTCGACAATCATTCCGTCTGCTTGGGCAATCGAAGAAAGGAAGAGGAATGAAACTATAAAAGTAATGGCGACCACAGATTGCGGTCGCCATTGTCATTACTCAACAATATCGTAAAAGCATATTCCATCAGGAAACTTGATATTTGGAATCCAAATTGGCATACCATCCCAACCCTTATCAGTTATCAGCAAAACCTAAAGGGTAAATGACTCGATGATATTTACATTAGATTGGCATTATTTCCTTACCTTTGCAGAAAATAAGTCAATATGAGCGATTTACAAACATACGCTGAAGCGATACGGGTTATTAAGGAAGCGATATTGCGTAGTCAGTATCGTGCAGCATCTTCTGCTAATAAGGAACAATTGTCATTGTATTATGGTATAGGTTATTATGTTTCTAAAAACTCTCGTGAGGGCTTTTGGGGCAAAGGTGCAATTGAATCCATTAGCCAGCAACTGCAAAAGGAGTTACCAGGACTTCGTGGGTTCTCGGCATCAAACATAAAAAATATGCGCTCATTCTACGAAGAATGGTCGCCCTTTATAAATCGCCAGCCGATGGCTGACGAAAATAAAACGCTAACCGCGGTTAGCGATTCAGCGCTTGATGAACTAATGTTGCTTATGGAAATTCGCCAGCCAATGGCTGACGAATTTAATTGGACGGACTTTCTTGCCATCGGTTTTAGTCATCATATTGAGATTATAACCAAAGCTAAGTCTTTAGATGCTCGTTTGTTCTATATCCATGAATCAGCCACACGATTTTGGAATAAATACACTTTGAGAGATTATCTCAAAGCCGATTTGTACAACCACAGAGGAACACTTCCTAATAATTTCACTACCACAATACCAAGTACAAAGCAGGCATTAAAGGCTGTAAACGCTTTCAAGGATGAATACTTGTTGGATTTTATCAATATCGAAGAGCTTGATACACAAGATGAAGATTTGAACGAGCGTGTACTCGAAAAGTCAATTGTGGATAATATCAAAAGGTTTATTCTCACCTTTGGGCAAGATTTTATCTTTGTTGGTAACCAATACAGATTGGAGGTTTCTGGCGAGGAAATGTTTGTTGATTTGCTTTTCTTCAATCGAGAACTTAACTCACTTGTTGCCGTCGAGCTAAAATCTGGGAAATTCCGTTCTTCATACTTGGGTCAATTGAGTACATATCTGTCGGCTCTTGACACATATGTCAGGAAACCGCACGAAAACCCCGCAATTGGCATCCTATTATGTCGCGACATAAACCAGTCGTTTGTAGAGTTTGCTATCCGAGATTATGACAAGCCTATGGGTGTTGCAACTTATAGAGCTACGAAAGATATGCCTGAACGATTGCGCATTGCACTTCCCGATATTGAAGATTTAAAGAAACTACTATAGTTTATGCTGTTAATATAGTTGTGATAGCATATATTTAAATTATATTATATGGGGCAGTTTAGAACATCATCATTATTTCATTATACTAAATCAATAGATAGATAGTCTATATTCTATTCTAATGGAGGGGTGATCATAGGACAACTCATAAACCTGTACCCAACGAAGCACTATTTAAAGAGAAATTACAATTTACTGCTCTAAATGTAGCATTTATCATTGTTTCCAAAGAAGAGAAGATTTCAGATATGGTTAATTTTATATATAGAATGGAGTGTATTGCTGATACTGAGATTTCGGAAGGAGACAAATTAATGGTATATACACGAATAATATCTTTAGAGAGGATTCAAAAAGATTTTTCATTGGTAAGTTCGGTTTATCCCATTGGCTATATACCCAAAACGGACTAAACTTATTTTCGCGTTGGCAGCACTCAAAAAAGATGCTGACGAAAAGAGAAAGACGCTCATTCTTCTTTTTTCGCCAGCATTTATCTTAAAAGTTCAAAAAATACACCCCAACCTCGATTTGGGTAAAAAAGAAAAAGAGGTGTAAACCATGCGATTTACACCTCTTTGCGGAGAGAGAGGGATTCGAACCCCCGGTACCTCTCGGTACGGCAGTTTTCAAGACTGCTGTAATCGACCACTCTACCATCTCTCCAAGAGACCTTCGTTAGTCGGTTTCTTTTAACGAGTGCAAAGGTATAGCTTTTTTTTGAAACAACAAGGGGTAAGGATTATTTTTTTTCAAAAACTTTTAATTTATCGATTTTTCAGCCTCAATTACCCTTGTTTTGCTATGTTTACTTTCGCTTTTCATTGAATCTGCACTAAATTGAAAGGGAAGAAGCGTTTCAATATTATGAATCACCCAAACCTCTTTTGTTCCATACAGCAATAGGCGCATGGGCTCCTTAAAGCGTTGTTGCGTTTCAAGCAAAACCTGTCGGCATGCCCCACAAGGGGGAACGGGATATTCCAGGAATATGGCATCAACTTGGTTTTGCGCAGCAATAGCAAGAGTGGTTACTGCGGCTTCGGGATATTGCGCATTGGCATAGAACACGGCACAACGTTCGGCACACATACCCGAAGGAAAAGCCGCATTTTCTTGATTACTGCCACACACCACAACGCCATTACTAAGCAATGCTGCAGCGCCAACGCCAAAGTGCGAGTAAGGCGCATACGCCGTTTGGCATGCTGTTTTAGCAGCATCCACAAGCGCCTGATCAGCCTTAGAGAGTTCGTCGTAGGTGGTCTGCGTATATTTTAAAGAAACGAAACAATCTTTCATGATTTAAAGTTTTATTATCAACAGATGGCACAGATTATTTGTGTATTTTTTGGGCGATTGGTGCGTAGATTGACGACGGGCCGACACGGAGATCTGTGATTTATGCGTTAACCCACCACGGGCCGACACGGGGATCGGCCCCTACACAACATCCATGGCGATTGATGCATTGGATGACGACGGGCCGACACGGGGATCGGCCCCTACCTCTTAACTTCTTAACGAGCCAAAGGCTCCTCTTAACCTCTGAACGGACCTTAGGTCCCTCTGAACGAGGCGAAGCCTCTTCTCTCATCTCTCAACTCTCATCTCTCAACTCTCAACTCTAATCTCTAATCTCTCAACTCTCAACTCTACATCAAGGGGAGGCATGCATTCTGTTAAGCATACCTCCCCCTGATGGTTTATTCTTCCACCTCTACCAGGCGCACCTTGCGTGTTGCTCCTGTGGCGATGGCTGATTCTTTAAAGATTTCGTCTTTACGATCGATGGTGAAGCGACGGAACTTTCCTGGCATCTTCAGCATTTTCGTTTGTTTGCGGTTGAGGGCTTCCTTATCTGTAATCCACTCTTCTGCACTGAAGCACACGTTGGGATTAACCTCTGTTGATGGGGTTTCTGTAATGTCGTAGATATAGCGAATTCGACGCATTTCCACGTTAAACTTACCCTCTTCAATTTGGTAAATCAATTGATAGTACATGCGCGTACCATCGGTAGAAAGGGGAGTACGCTTAAAGTAAAGATACTCTTCCATACCCAACACCAATAGGCCTTGCAAACTATCGGCATCCTGAATACGGGCTTGGGGCAATGCATTTTCACCGCCAACAATCGACTTTGTAGCAAAGTCCTTGAGTAAGGTATAAATCTCTCCTTTCGTTTTGCCAGGCACCTCGTAGGTCTTTTCAAAGCACACCATACCGTTCTTTTCGGGCACGGCACCTGCCATATATTTGGTTAAATCCTGGTTCTTTTGAGCAAAAGCCATCAAAGGCAAGAGCATGAAGAGTGAAATAAAAAGTTGTTTCATAGGTAAAAAAATTAGACTTAAAGTGGATTCAAACCCACCATGATACAAGTGCAAAAGTAATGTTTTTTGTTTGTAAAGATTGCCTTTTAACTATTTTTTTAAACGTTTCAGCCCTATTTTTAGCATTAAGCACCGTAAAAAACAATCTGCTTCACTCTTTAATAAGATGTAAATTCGATTGCAAATGTCATTTTCTGGATGATATAGATATTATAGAGACTAAAGATAGGGCGAAGCTTGCTGGGCATCCCAACTCTAACAACATCCGTGGGCGATTGTGAGAGGCTTTTGCACTTTCAGCGCGAACATGTCCTCTTGATCACACCCAGGGTGTTGCTCACTGCGTTCACTCTG
>JAZKYK010000027.1:0-18299 GCA_045612125.1 Alloprevotella sp. | reverse complement strand
GGTGGTCTTGAAGTAGTGCGTCACAATGTAAACCGCCGCAATGCCAACCTTCGCCTCTTTGAATTTGGTAACTGCTACTACTTCAACGAGGGCAAGCGTAACCCCGAAAAGGTGCTCGCTGCATATAGCGAAGACCAGCGCCTCGGACTTTGGCTCACTGGTAAGCGCATAGAAGGTTCTTGGGCACATCCTAATGAAGATTCTTCATTCTATGAACTCAAGGCTTACGTCATAAACATCCTCGTTCGCATCGGTCTCCCCATGGGTGGTTTGCTCATCGAAAACGGTGATAACGACATCTTCGCGAAGTCTATCGCAGTGAAGGACCGCAACGGCAAGGTGTATCTCGAACTCGGTCTTGTAAAGAAAGCCCTCCTCGCTGCGTTCGACATCGAGCAGGAAGTATATTACGCTGACCTCAACTGGTCGCTTCTCACCTCAAAGGTGCGTGGCGCAAAGGTGAGCTTCAAGGAAATCAGCAAGTTCCCTGCCGTGAGTCGCGACCTTGCGTTGCTCGTTGACAAGCAAGTGACTTTCGCTGAAATCGAAAAGATTTGCTTTGCAGCCGACAAGAAACTCCTCAAGAAGGTAGAACTCTTCGACGTTTATGAAGGCAAGAACCTCGAAGCCGGCAAGAAGTCATACGCCATCAACCTTACCCTCCAGGATGAAGAAAAGACCATGAACGATAAGCAGACCGACAACATCATGCAAAAGATCGTTCAGAGTCTTGAAAAGCAATTGGGAGCAAAACTTAGATAATTAGAACTTTAACAGAAAATATTTTATCACCTACTATGGGAAGAGCATTTGAATATCGTAAAGCAGCGAAGATGAAGCGCTGGGGCCACATGGCTAAAACCTTCACCAGAATTGGTAAGCAGATTGCTATTGCCGTTAAGGCTGGCGGTCCAGAACCAGAAAACAATCCCGCACTCCGCGCCCTTATCGCCAATGCAAAGCGCGAGAACATGCCAAAGGATAATATTGAACGCGCCATCAAGAACGCAATGGGTAAGGATCAGAGTGATTACAAGTCAATGACTTACGAAGGATACGGTCCTCATGGTATCGCTATCTTTGTAGATACACTTACCGACAACCCCACACGTACCGTAGGCGACGTGCGCTCAGTGTTCAACAAATTCTCTGGCAATCTTGGCACAATGGGTAGTCTTGCATTCCTCTTTGACCACAAATGCGTGTTCTCATTCAAGAAGAAGGATGGTCTTGACATGGACGAAATGATTCTTGACCTCATTGATTTCGGCGTAGAAGACGAGTATGATGAAGACGAAGAAGAAGGCAGCATCACTATCTACGGCGACCCCAAATCGTTCGCGCAAATCCAAAACCACCTTGAAGAACAAGGATTCGAAGTAGTTGGTGCAGAATTCACTTACGTGCCCAACGACATGAAGGACGTAACTCCCGAACAACGTGAGGCTATCGACAAGATGATTGAAAAGCTCGAAGACTTCGACGATGTGCAGACAGTTTACACAAACATGAAGCCCGAATAAAAAGTTCGGCAAAATTCTAACTGCAAATCACACAACGTGCGAATCGCCCCTTGTAGGGATGGTTCGCACGTTTATTTTTGAGCACCTAATGATTTATTGATGGCTTTTACCCTTTAATGAATTAGCACCAATACTGCCAAACTTGGGTTAAATGCCATATTATTCCCCAAAAATCAAACCGAATCACCATGCAGTGTGGCGACTCGGTTTTCTATATTAGCAATAATCTTATTTATGCTTTAGGTTTGCCCCTCCAACTCCTCTATCTGACTCAAAATCTCGTTCGTAGTTCGTAGTAGTTTCCTCAAGTGATAATAGCTGATGCTCGCAAAAATGATAAAACCAATAATCCCTGAAGTCAAAGCAATATTCAGAATTACACCATCGTGGAAGTGGGATTTCTCGTATATAAAAAGTATAAATATTACAATTACGAAGGGTACTTCAAACCAATAGGTCCACTTAAGGGTTTGTTGTTTGAAGTTCAAAGTTTCTTTACGTGCTTCAATCAAATTGTCTCCTGCAAATTTGTTAGGACTAATGCGACGGAATAGATAATAATTATAGAAGAGTTCAATCGCTAAGAATATAGCGCAGGTGGCGCAAAACAGCATGGAGATTTTACTGATATTGGGAAGAATCCAAATGAAAAATGGGATACCTATAATGCTTATAATGCTTTCCCGAATCAAAAACCAATGCAAGTAGTTGGCTTTATCCTTCATGGATTGGCGAATCTGGCGTTCGTTGACAATCGTTTCTCGCTCCAACTTCTGTGTGAGCATTTCGAGTTGTGCTTTCATTTCCTGCAATTCCTTAGAGTCAATCGTGTTATTCATAATGGGCAAGGTTTAGTGGTTAGACATTTTCTTGAGTTCTTCCTTGATGCGGAAGAGGCGCACGGACACGTTCTTCACCGTGATACCTACGATAGCAGCAATCTCGTCGTAGGGCATCCCTTCTAGCCAAAGCAGTACGATGGCGCGGTCGAAGGGCTTGAGTTGGTGAATGCGTTGGTAGAGCATTTGGATTTGTCGTGTGTCTTCGTCCTTGTCGTGGAAGAGGTCGATACCCATTTCCAACGGGATGTTTGCCGTGCGCTTCTTCTTGCGCTCCTGCGAGATGCAGGTGTTAAAACTAACGCGCCAAATCCATGTCTCTACTTTGCTTTCACCTTTGAAGGTAGGAAATCCCCTCCAGAGATTAATGAGCACCTCTTGAAAGAGGTCGTTCACCTCATCTGAGTCTTTCGAGAACATGAAGCACACCGTATAGATGCAGCCCCTGTGCTTACGCACCATTTGTTCGAATTCCAATTCCAATGTTTTCATTGTTTGCTAGTTAAAAATTATCTTTTGCCCATTAGACGCATAATATCGTATCAAAACTACAAAAAAAAAGAAATTTTCTTTCCTTTAATTTGAAAATACTTGTTTTTAGCATACTTTTCACCTTTCTCCATCCGCTCAACAATAATCCACACTATCATTTATGGCGCAGAAACTTATAAACGTGCATAGTCGTGCTACTGCACCTCTTAATCAGTTTTAGCCTATAAAAGGAGCTATCTTTATTTAATCGTATGAAGGTTCACATTCAATGCTCGGGCGACCACGAAACGCACATTCCGCTGGTTAACCCGGAACATAAGAACGTTTATGCTGGATTAAAAAGGAATTAGCTGAAACTAAACGCGAGTTAGTTAAAATCAAACGGGAGTTAGTTAAAATCAAACGAAAGTTAGTTAAATGCTCGCTAAACTAGAACAGAGGATGGGTGTTAGCATACCGAAAATTGCGTACAAAACAACCTTAAGTAACAACAGAGGGGATAAGCATTATCGGCTTTGCACTTTTTAGCGTGACACGTGACATGTGACAACAACATGACAACGTGAATAAAAACAACACATCGGATATGGTTAAAAAAAACAATCACTCAGGATACCTTGTTATAATAGAAAAGGTTAACTAAAGCGAATGAAAACTGGATTACATCAAAATGCGTAAGTTTTCACCAATTTTTCCACCTCAAACAGAAATACTAACATTGCGTTATCTAAAAAAAAGAAAAATGATTTGCACAATGTATTTTTTCACTTACCTTTGCAACTAGAACAAAAACATTAACCATACAATCAAAATGGAAAACAAGGAACTTATTCAAAAATGCGAACAAGTGGCTCAGGTATGGGCTACGTCTCCCTACTTTGATGCAGAAACTCAAGCCGAAGTAAAGGCTATGTTGGAAAGCGAAGACAAGACTCCGCTTATTGATGCTTTTTATCAAAACCTTGAGTTTGGTACTGGTGGTTTGCGTGGCACTATGGGTGTGGGCACAAACCGCATGAACAAGTATATCGTGGGCATGGCTACACAAGGCTTTGCCAATTATATCAACAAAGCCTTCCCCGAAGGCGGACAAAGCGTGGTTGTGGGACACGACTGCCGCAATAATGGCCGTATGTTTGCTGAAAGCGTTGCTGCTATCTTTAGTGCCAATGGTATTAAGGCTTATTTATTTGAAAGCCTTCGCCCAACTCCTGAAATCAGTTTTGCCATTCGCCAACTCGGTGCTGTGGCTGGTGTTAACGTTACAGCTTCACACAACCCCAAAGAATATAATGGATACAAAGCATATTGGGCAGATGGTGCACAAGTTTTAGCTCCCCATGACAAAGGCATCATTGACGAAGTTAACAAGGTGAAGATTGAAGACGTTAAATTTGAACCCAATTGGGACTTGATTCAAATCATTGGCGGCGAAATGGACTTTGACTACATGACAGCTGTTAAAGAGGCCATGATTGACCAAGACGTCATTTTACGCCAAAAGGACTTAAACATCGTTTATAGTGCAATGCATGGCACTGGACGAGTTATCGTTCCCTTGTGTTTGCGCTCTTGGGGATTCCAAAACATCAATGTCGTGCCCGAGCAAATGATTGTGGATGGCGACTTCCCCACCGTGGTCAGTCCTAACCCCGAAAATGCAGAAGCTATGACTTTAGGCATGAACCTCGGTACAAAATTGAATGCCGACCTCGTGGTGGCAACCGACCCCGATGCCGACCGTCTGGCTATCGTTTGTCGCAATCCTCAGGGAGAATGGCAAATCATCAATGGCAATCAAACTGCTATGATGTTCGTGTATTACATCATCAAGAACAAGATTACCCTTGGCCAATTGAAACCCACAGATTTCCTCGTAAAGACTATCGTGACCACAGAAGCTATTGCTGAAATGGCTAAGAAGAACAACGTTGAGCTTCGCGACTGCTACACAGGATTCAAGTGGATTGCTCGTGAAATTGCACTCTCTGAAGGTAAACAAAAGTACATTGGTGGTGGTGAAGAAAGCTTCGGTTTCTTGCCCTACGACAAGGTGCGCGATAAGGATGCACCAGCGAGCATCTGTCTCATTTGCGAAATTGCAGCATGGGCTAAGGATCAAGGCAAAACGCTCTACGACTTACTCATGGACATTTACAAAGAATATGGTTTCAGCTTCGAACATACCATCAATGTAACGAAACCGGGTAAGTCTGGAGCTGACGAAATCAAGCAAATGATGGTTGACTTCCGCGGCGACAAGGCACCTAAGACCATTGCCGGAAGCCCCGTGGTTTTAACTAAGGACTACCAAAGCCTCATAGCGAAGGACAATTTAGGATGCGAAACAAAACTTGACTTCCCCGCCACAAGCAACGTTCTTCAGTTCTTCTGCGAAGACGGCACTAAGATCAGCGTACGTCCTTCTGGCACAGAACCTAAGATTAAGTTCTATTGCGAAATCAAGGACACTATGTCATGCGCATGCGAATACGCATCATTAGTAGAAAAAGCTAAGGCAAAAGTTGAAGAAATTAAAAAGTCATTAGGACTTTAAAACTTGCTCTACATCGTTATGAGCAAAGTTTAATAACACATACACAAAATTGGTTTCGTGCAAGTGAGAGGACTTTAAGAAATCCTCTTCGCTTGCACGAAAATATTTTAAAGAAAGAAATGAACTACTTTGCATTTTGTCAAGGTGACATTCTATTATGTTCTAACAACACCATTCCACAGAGTATAGTAGATGTATTAGAACTTAAACCTTGGCACACACAAATTACGTTCAATGCCCCATCAGGGACGCCATGCATAGCCATTAAGCTAAGCGAGCCGCTTTGTAAAGATGGCTATAAAATGACGGGGCTTCGCGAATCATTTGAAGTGCTTGATGCTGAATCTTACACGCTTGCCGGGAAAGCTCGCGAATTGCTATATTGGAATGAAAACACCCTATATTGTGGTATGTGTGGCAGTCCAATGAGGTTTCATACCAATATTTCAAAGCGATGCACAAATTGCGGCAAAGAAATATGGCCCGCCATCGCTCCAGCTATTATCGTAGCCATAACTAAAGGTGAAGAAATCCTTTTAGTGCAGAGCAAAAACTTTCGTGGCAACTATATGGGACTTGTAGCAGGATTCGTTGAAACAGGCGAGACACTTGAGGACTGCGTCAAGCGCGAAACTCTTGAGGAAACAGGGATCACCATTAAAAACATACAATACTTCGCCAGCCAAGCATGGCCCTATCCCTCTGGACTCATGCTGGGTTTCACTGCTGAATATGAAAGCGGAGAACTCCGCATTCAGCGTTCTGAACTAAACAAAGGTGGATGGTTCAACCTCAGGAATCTGCCAGAAATTCCAGGAAAGGTCAGTCTTGCTCGACAACTAATTGATTATGTACAAATTAACATAACGAAAACGCCACAGAGCCATCAAGGTTTATCTTAAATTTATTTTAGCTATTAAAACCTATTTAATCCATGTATTCATTACTTAAATTCATTTGTCAGTCTCCCCATCTTCGTCCCCAAAAGGATGAATATGCCAAGATACACGATTTCATAAGTAAATGTATTGAGGAAGGTGCACCCACAAAAAATGCCTTTCAACACGATCGCATAGAAATGGCTCTTCGTACGATCCAGTTGGTGCACGACAGAATTGGATTAAAGGGCGAAGAACTTACAGCTTACCTCTTGCATTGCATTATTGATACAGACAGTCAGCGAGAAGTTGCCAAATCAATATGGAACGCAAATATAAGCACAATTTTAGACCGCTTTAAGGGAATCACCACCCTACTTCTCCGGAGCGACATGTTTAAGGAAGAAAACTTCCGAAATCTCTTTGTACACCAAGCAGGAGATATGCGCATCATTCTCATCCTAATTACAGAGAGCGTGATGCTTATGCGTTATGCTAAAGATACGGAAAACATTGAAGCTCAACTCAAACTATCACGTGAAGCAGCATACCTCTACGCTCCACTGGCGCACAAATTAGGCCTTTATCAACTGAAGCGCGAACTTGAAGACCTCTCCTTGAAATACATGGAAAGCGAAGCCTATTACCACATCAAGGACTGCCTCAATGCCACAAAGGAAAGCCGCGATGCCTATATCGATGAATTTATCGCCCCAATAAGGCAACTCCTTGACGAAGAAGGACTTAAATACCACATCAAAGGGCGTACAAAGTCTATACATTCCATTTGGCAAAAGATGAAGAAGCAAGGGTGTGGCTTTCATGGTGTTTATGATCTTTTTGCCATCCGCATCATCCTCGACTCGCCCTTTGAGAAGGAAAAGGAGCAATGCTGGAAGGTTTTTTCATTGGTTACAGCCAAATACGAAAGTAGCCTAAAACGCTTACGCGACTGGCTCACGGTTCCCAAAAGCAATGGTTATGAAAGTTTACACATCACCGTGCGCGGACCTCAAGACAAATGGGTAGAAGTGCAAATACGTACTGAACGCATGGATGAGATAGCTGAACACGGACTTGCCGCTCACTGGAGATACAAAGGTGTCAAGGCATCAGAAAACGGCATGGATTCATGGTTAGCAAACATAAGAACAGCCCTTGAAACGGGGAATGACCAACTTCTTACCGACAACTTAGCCGTGAGTGGTAAACAGGATGTTTACGTTTTCTCACCGAAAGGCGATCTTTACAAACTAAGTTCTGGCGCCACACTCCTTGACTTCGCCTACCACATTCACTCACGAGTAGGCGACCATTGCGTGGGCGGACGCATTGATGGGAAAGCCGTACCCATACGCCAACCTCTTGAAAGCGGAACCACAGTTGAGGTACTCACACAAAATGCACAAACCCCAAAACTTGAATGGCTAACCTTTGCGGCAACAACTCACGCACGCGCTAAAATTAAAGCAAGCGTACGCGACTTGCAAGCCAAAGAAGCCGTCATGGCACGAGAACTTTTTGAGCGCAAACTCAAAAATAAAAAACTTGAATGGGACGAAAGCGTCATTAACATCCTCATAAAAAAACTCGGTTTTAAGGAAGCAAGCGACTTCTACAAATCGCTCACCGATGGCCGACGAGATGTCAATGAAGTTATTGAACGTTACATTGAGCTCACGAAGCGCGAAGCCGGACTATTAGAACGCACAACGCCCCTACGACGCGCCGAAGAATTCAACCTCGTACAAGAAACCGATACGAAACGCAACACAGAAGCAGAGAGCGACGTACTTATAATAGACCAAAACCTTAAGGGTATTGACTTTCAAATGGCACACTGTTGCTCTCCAGTTTATGGAGATGATGTTTTTGGCTTTGTCAATTCGGGCGGAGGTATCAAAATTCACAGAAATACATGCCCAAATGCGCCAGCACTTAAAGAACGTTTTCCTTACCGCATCGTTCGTGCACAATGGGCAGGAAAAGGTGGAAACACATATCCAATCACCCTTCACGTCATTGGACACGATGACCTTGGTATCGTAAACAACATAACCAGCATTATCTCGAAAGAACAGCAAATCATGCTACGATCTATCAGTATTAGTTCTACCGACGACGGACTCTTTTCTGGCATCCTCACCGTTATGGTACGAGACACCGTCGTACTTAATCAACTCATAAAAAAACTACGCACCGTAAAGGGCGTCAAGGCCGTGAGTCGCACCTAAATCCGTTAAACATATAACAGGTCTATCATATCCGCATCTCCTTTTATTAATGGTGATGCGGATATCTTTTGAGGAACAAAAATTATAACTACTAATAAATTATTGGACATAAAAGTTAGCGAATTCGTGTTTATTATAAAAACGTTTGTCAATATCAAAACAAAATACGTACTTTGCGTACAATTTTCTCATCCTCGGAAAACTATGCACCCTCCCCACAAACGTCTGTAAAACATGAAGAAAATACAGTTATTCATAGCGTTACTTATCATTACAGCATTGTGCAAATCAGAATTAAGCGCACAAAACGAGATTTATGAAAAGGCTACATTTAAACTCACAAAGCAAGCAACTGGGCATTACACCCTCCCAATAGTCTTTAACGAACAGACAAAAGCTGAAGCACTACTTGAATCTGGGATACATGCTATGCTTATTGATTCAGCATTTGCATTCAACTACCTTAATCACCTAAACCTTGAGCTTACGCCATGCACAAAGCAAATAATGAATTTGGGCGGAACGAAGTATCGCATTTCTCATCGGGCACAAGTTGAATTGCAGATCAACCCAAGCGTTATATTTAAGGGTGAATTGTTTTTATTAGCGGATTTTCATCAAACCTATGAAGTGGCACTTCCCATCCAAAAAATTTATCACGCAAAAGGCAAGCGTTGCATTAATCTAGATTTACGCAACAATGCAATTCACGTACTTGCTTCATGCGACGCCCCAAAAACAAAATGGGATACATTCAACATCAACACCAACACATACCTCAACATGCCCGCCATTACCTCAGAACTCAATTTTAAACACCCTAAATACGACGCGACCTTAAAAGGCAATTTCAACCTTGATTTAGGCAATGCCTCATTGTTATTTCTCTTCAATCAAAGCAAAGCCGTACAAGACTTCCTAAACTCACAAACAAACATTGAAATGCAAAAGGGATACGACAAGAAGGGCAACCTGATTGCTCAAGCTTTCTTGCCTGAAACGCTAAATATGGGCAACATTTCTATAGACAATCCCGTTGTTGCCATCACAAAGTTTCTTCCCAAATTCACAACCGATGGTTGCTTCGGCATAAAATTCTTTGAAAAGAAGGAAGTGATTTTCGACTTCGACAACAATAAGTTATACATCAAACAAGAATAACGTGGCAGGGATTTTTCTCGCCCCTAAAAAAGAAAGCATTATGGCAGACGGCAACTTCAATCGTTCTCCACTCACATCAAACTCTTACCAAAGCGGCGTCAGAGCTGGAAAAGCAGCCATGCGCACCATTGCGCTAAAAGCATTTGAGCAACACCTTAACGAGCGCCTCACCAACGCTTCTGCTGAAGAAAAGCAAACAATACTTGCCGAATTCAAAGAGCATCTAAAATAAACAAACAACTCATGCAAATCAACGTATCTCCAGAATTTCACAAAATATGCCCTAAATTCATAGGCGGAGCAATCATAGCCGAGGTTACCAACACCCCAACTACACCCGAACTTTGGACTGAAATAGAGCGCATAGCTGAAAAACTGCGTACCAACTACACTACGGAAAGCATTAAAGAACAAAGCGGAATAGCAACCACACGAGAAGCTTACAGAAAAGCAGGAAAAGACCCCAGCCGATACCGACCAGCATGCGAACAATTGGTACGACGAATCCTACAAGGAAAGCAGCTCTACAGCATCGACCAATTAGTTGACCTTGGAAACCTTATCTCGCTTTATTGCGGCTATTCAACAGCCATGCTCGATGCCGACAAGATTTCAGGACAAGTGTTAACCCTAAGCATCGGCACAGCAGGTGAACCCTATGAAGGCATCGGAAGAGGCACACTCAATATTGAGCACCTACCCGTGTATCGCGACACACAAGGTGGAATAGCCACACCTACAAGCGACAGCACACGCACAATGATCACGCCACAAACAAAGCGCATCCTGCTCCTGATTAATTGCTATGATGGACATCAAGCCACACTTGAAGACGTGCTCAGCTACTCAAGCCATGCCTTAAGCACATACGCAAAAGCCAATACAAACATGACAATATGGACCTACACACACCAGGCTGAGTAAAATTATATTTCAACACATGGCTACGTAAGTTAAAAAATAATTAATCAACCTGATTTTGGAACTACGGCTCACACACTTTGCAATAAAAATTGTACCTTTGCGTAAAATTTAAGTTTATGGCAAAGAAACACAAAAACAGATGGATTGTTCCCAACGGAGAACCCATGACCGAACTTGACAAACGCATACTTGATTTTCAGAGCAAAGGCGCACTCGTGCCTACACGCAACCTCATAAAAACACCCGAACAAATAGAGGGCATACGCCAAGCTGGACGAATAAACACAGCAGCCCTTGACCTCGCGCAACGCGAAATCAAAGCAGGCATGACCACAGGCGAACTTGACCAACTCATTCACGACTTTATCATTGCTCAAGGAGCCACCCCCGCATGCTTGGGTTATGAGGGATTCCCCAAGAGCTGTTGCATCAGCATCAATGAAGTGGTATGCCACGGCATACCATCAGACGAGGAAGAATTTTGGGAAGGCGACATCGTTAACGTTGATATCACCACGATCTACAAAGGCTATTACGCCGACGCCAGTCGTATGTTCATCATCGGCAAAACATCGCCCGAATGCGAAAAGCTCGTGCGCGTAGCTAAAGAATGTCTTGAAATAGGCATGACAAATGCAAAGCCATGGGGCTATGTGGGTGAAATCGGAAAAGCCATTGAAAAACATGCCCATAAGAACGGTTACTCAGTCGTACGTGACCTTGCTGGACATGGCACTGGATTAGCCTTCCATGAAGAGCCCGAGGTAGACCATTACAACACGCGTCAAAAAGGCATGCTCTTAGTGCCAGGCATGGTATTCACCATTGAACCAATGATAAACATGGGGACCTACGAGGTGTTTGTTGACGAAGAAGACGGATGGACAGTTGTGACCGAAGACGAAAAACCCTCAGCACAATGGGAGCACACCTTCCTCATGACTGAAAATGGATTAGAAATCCTAACACACTAAATTCAAAAAGAAAATCACACATGAGTATCATTATACTTGGCATAGAATCATCATGCGACGACACCTCGGCTGCCATCATCAAAGACGGAGTACTCCTGAGCAACGTCACGGCGAGCCAAGCCATACACGAAGCATACGGAGGGGTTGTTCCTGAATTAGCATCAAGAGCACATCAGCAAAATATAGTGCCCGTTGTTGACCAGGCACTAAAAAAAGCAAATGTGAAAAAAGAAGATCTTTCAGCCATTGCCGTAACATTAGGTCCAGGATTAATGGGATCATTACTCGTAGGCGTAAGTTTCGCCAAAGGATTAGCGATTAGTTTAGGAATTCCACTGATTGAAGCTAATCACTTACACGGGCATATCTTAGCCCACTTCATCAAAGAAAAAGGCGAACCTCACACACCTCCACCCTACCCCTTCCTATGTTTGCTTGTAAGTGGCGGAAATAGTCAAATTGTAAAAGTTGAGGCCTACAATAAAATGCAAATACTGGGGCAAACCATTGATGATGCAGCAGGTGAGGCCATTGATAAATGTTCAAAAGTCATGGGATTAGGATACCCAGGTGGTCCCATAATTGACCGCTTAGCACGACAAGGAAACCCAAAAGCTTTCCAATTCAGCAAACCCAACATTCCTGGTTTGAATTACAGCTTTAGCGGACTCAAAACAAGTTTTCTCTACTTCTTGCGCGACAAAATAAAGGAGGACATAAACTTTATTGAAAACAATAAAGAAGACCTCGCAGCATCACTCGAAAAAACCATCGTTGACATACTCATAAAAAAACTACAACAAGCAGTCAAAGAAACAGGAATAAACCACGTTGCTCTTTCTGGAGGTGTCTCAGCCAATACTGCACTGCGCGAAGCATTCAAGATGCGCGGACAAAACAAAACATGGAATATATACATTCCCAAATTTAGCTACACCACGGACAACGCCGGCATGATTGCTATAAACGGCTATTATAAATTCCTTGATGGGGACTTTTGCCCCATAGAAAAACCTGCATTCGCTCGCGTAAACGTATAACATCCCTTATAAATCCCACAAATATGGAATTAGACCTCAAACTCACATCAAAAGATATCAACGAAATCATGTGGAGCTGTGGCAAAACACTTTCAACTGCTGAAAGTTGTACAGCAGGACGCATCTCTGCTGCAATAACAGCAGTACCAGGCAGTTCTGATTATTTCAAAGGTGGACTCATCTGTTATGCAGATGAAGTAAAACAAAATCTACTCAACGTAGATGCTTGTATCATTCAGGAAAACACTGCCGTATGCGAAGAAGTTGTCAAGCAAATGGTTATTGGTGCCAACGAACTCTTCTGCACAGACTATGCTTTGGCAATAAGCGGATTCGCAGGTCCCGGAGGCCCAGATGGTGGACGAAGTGGCGTTTTAGTTGGCACCATTTGGATCGCTGTTGGCAATAAAGAAAACATCATTACACGCAAGATTGAAGAAGACAACGGACGCGACAAAAACTTAGCATCGGCCACATCCATAGCAATACACATGCTACACGATTTCCTAAAAGAAAATTGTCCAAAAGAAGAGAAAATTGAAGAATATCAATAACAAATAAGAAGTTTATTACATTTATTATGCTTTTTAACAGCAAAAAACAGTTAAAACATTTGTTTGTTAGGAAATAAACTTTTAATTTTGCACCTCGTATTGAGAGAATACCAAAAAGAAACCTAAAAGAGAAAAGATAGCAATGTCTAAAATTTGTCAAATTACTGGAAAAAAAGCCATGATCGGCAACAACGTTAGCCACTCAAAGCGTCGTACTAAGCGAACTTTTGACGTTAACTTGTTTTCAAAGAAATTCTACTATGTAGAACAAGACTGTTGGATTTCACTTAAGATTTCAGCAGCAGGTCTCCGCCTTATTAACAAAGTAGGCCTTGATGCAGCGCTCAATAGCGCAGTAGCTAAGGGATATTGCAATTGGAAAGAAATTAAAGTAATCGGCTAAGATTAAATAACTATGGCAAAGAAAGCAAAAGGTAACCGCGTTCAAGTGATTCTCGAATGCACTGAACACAAAGAAAGTGGTCTTCCTGGAACTTCTCGTTATATCACTACGAAGAACCGTAAGAACACACCCGAGCGTATGGAGTTGAAAAAGTACAACCCTATTCTCAAGCGTATGACAATTCACAAAGAAATCAAGTAATAAGATAAGCCATGGCAAAGAAAGTAGTCGCTACTCTTAAGACAGGCCAAAACGATGGTCGTTCTTATACAAAAGTAATCAAGATGGTAAAGAGCCCCAAAACTGGCGCTTACATCTTTGATGAACAAATGGTTCCTAATGAAGCTGTTAAGGACTTCTTCAAGGACTAAACAAACGATTCTAAACGCAATTTATTGAGTTATATAAGCGAAGTATGCTGTGCATACTTCGCTTTTTGTTTAGCACAAAAATCATAATAAGTCAATATTATTAATCACATCACAATAAGAGCATTTCAAAAATAAAAAATGTCGAATATTTTTTCTAATTTTGCATAAATTAACAACGAGAAAAAGTATGGGAATTTTTGATTTCTTCAACAAAAAAGAAAAGAAAGAAGTTTTAGATGCAGGTCTTGAAAAAACCAAACGAAGTGTTTTTGAAAAGATCAGCCATGCCATTGCTGGGAAAAGTACCATTGACGATGAAGTACTTGATAATCTTGAAGAAGTGCTTGCTACGTCCGACGTTGGGGTTGATACCACTATTGAAATCATTAATCGCATTGAAGAAAGAGTAGCACGCGACAAATATATAAGCACAAAAGAATTACATAAAATCCTTAAAGAAGAAATAGAAGAACTTTTAGTGCAAAGCGGAAACGCAGAAGCAGAAGTCTTTGACTTGCCAACCAGCCACAAACCTTACGTCATCATGGTCGTAGGTGTTAATGGCGTTGGAAAAACAACGACCATAGGGAAATTAGCTTATCAGTTCAAAAAAGCTGGTAAAAAAGTCTATCTTGGAGCTGCCGACACATTTAGAGCAGCTGCCGTTGAGCAACTTGTGATTTGGGGCGAAAGAGTCGGAGTTCCAGTCGTAAGACAACAAATGGGAAGCGATCCCGCAAGCGTAGCCTTTGACACCATAAAATCTGCAATAGCAAACGATGCGGATGTAGTAATAATCGACACAGCTGGACGATTACACAACAAAGTAGGACTCATGAACGAATTAACAAAAATTAAAAACGTCATGAAAAAAGTAGCGCAATATGCGCCTGATGAAGTGCTACTCGTGTTAGATGGTTCAACAGGACAAAATGCATATGAACAGGCCAAACAATTCACAAAAGCCACAGATATCACATCATTAGCCATCACCAAACTTGACGGCACAGCAAAGGGCGGCGTTGTAATTGGAATTTCCCACCAATTAAATGTACCTGTTAAATATATAGGACTTGGTGAAAAAATGACAGACTTGCAACCATTTAGCAGAAAAGAATTTGTTGAATCGCTCTTTGAAAACACAAACCTATAACCCACCCATTTTTCTCCCCATCTTAGCCAACAGAACAAAATCATGATAAAAAAACACTCAGTTGACATCATCACAATGGGATGCTCAAAAAACCTCGTTGATTCAGAACATCTCATGAAGCAATTTGAATTGGCTGGTTACAATGCCTATCACAACCCCGAAGAACTTCATGGGGACATTGCCATTGTCAATACATGCGGATTTATAGGAGATGCAAAAGAAGAATCTATCAACATGATTTTAGAATTATGTGACCTTAAAGAAGAAGGAGAACTCAAACAAGTGTTTGTTATGGGATGCCTAAGCGAACGTTACCTTGAGGAGTTAAATATTGAAATTCCACAAGTCGACAAATTCTACGGAAAATTCAATTGGACGGAACTCCTCAACGATTTAAAATTAGGCTATAATGACAAAGCAAAAAATCAACGCATATTAACTACACCACCACACTACGCTTACATTAAAATAAGCGAAGGCTGCGATCGTAAATGTGCCTATTGCGCTATACCAATTATCACAGGCCGACACAAAAGCAGACCTATCGAAGACATACTTGATGAAATCAGACTGCTCGTTTCACAAGGTGTAAAAGAATTTAACATCATTGCGCAAGAACTCACTTACTACGGCATAGATCTCTACAAAAAACAAATGCTTCCATCACTCATTGAGCAAATAGCTCAAATACCTGGAGTTGAATGGATCAGACTTCACTATGCCTACCCCACTCATTTCCCCTTAGACCTTCTAAGAGTTATTCGCCAGTACCCAAATGTCTGTAAATATCTTGACATTGCATTACAACACATATCAGACAATATGCTCTCACGCATGCAGCGTCACACAACAAAGAAAGAGACAATAGAGCTCATTAATGCCCTAAGAACTGAAGTGCCCGGCATTTGCATTCGCACAACATTAATGGTAGGATTTCCAGGAGAAACTGAAGACGATTTCAATGAACTGATGGATTTTGTACGTGAAGTTAAGTTTGATCGTATGGGTGCATTCACATATTGCGAAGAAGAAGGCACCTATGCAGCATTAAATTATAAGGATACCATTACAGACGAGATTAAACAAAAAAGACTTGACCAATTAATGCTTCTTCAAGAAGAAATTTCAACAAAGCTCTGCACTGATAAAATCGGAAAAACATATAAAATCATCATTGACAGAATAGAAGGAGAATATTATATAGGGCGCACGGAACACGACTCACCAGAAGTTGACTGCGAAGTACTCATTAAACAATCACAAAACGAATTAACAATCGGAAATTTCTACAACGTTGAGATAACTGATGCCACAGAGTACGACTTGTATGCCAAGCTCATTTAATACTTAGCTTTATAACCACAAACAATGAATAGTAAAGATTTCTTTACAACACTCAGTCAAAGGATTGGAACAACACCCAAAGAGGCGCAAAAACTTGCCGAAACAATGGCATTAATCCTTTCTGAACAATTAGAAGAAGGCGACACTTTTAGCGTTCAAGGGTTTGGGAATTTTGACATTAAAAAAAAATTAGAAAGAATTGTTATTAACCCAACCAGCAAACAAAGACAACTAGTTCCTCCCAAATTAGTCTTATCATTCAAAGCGAGTAATGTACTCAAAGATAAACTGCAAACTGTTTCTTTAGATTAGTTCATGAATAGAAAAATACTCCAAGCCGAACTCATTGACCTACTAACAGCCAACAAAGGAAATGCACGCAAAAGCAACGAAGCTTTTGTGAGAGGTTTTTTTGAACTTATTGAAGAAGCATTACTGAAAGACTCTTTTGTTAAAATCAAAGGTTTTGGTACATTCAAATTAGTAAGTGTAAATGAACGAGAAAGCGTTAATATAAATACAGGAGAACGCTACCAAATTAGCGGACACACCAAAATTACTTTTACACCAGATAATGGATTAAAAGAATTGATTAACAAACCCTTTGCACATTTTGAAACGGTTATTCTACCAGAATCTACCACAAATGAAGAATTAGAAGCCATTGATGAAGAATGCAAACTAATGGAAGAAGCAACAAACATCAATGAGCAAGAAGTTTCCCCAAATAATAATCAAGTCGAGAATCAAGAAAAAACGAAACCCAATATTGAACAAAATAACGTTTCAGAAACACATTCAGAAAAAATAGAAACCCAGACAGATGAAAATATCACATTGATAAACTGCGAAGAAAATGAAGAAAAGCATAACGAAAACCCACAATCTGACAAGCAGGTTTTAGATCAGTCTGACAACAAAACTAATAACGATATCATAGAAAATAGAGATCTAGAAACAATAAAACCAGAATCTCAATCAAACAACCAAGAAGAACAAACTTCTGAAGTTTTTGTTAACATTGAAACAGAAGAAATGCAGTACAAAACCACTAAAACACAAAAGATCCTGTACACTTTAACAACCATTATACTAATGGTAATTAGTTATTTAGCAGGATATTATAAACTAATCTCATTTAATTCACAAACACTATCCTACGAAAAGACACTAAACTCCGAAACATACCATAATATAGAAGAAGATACAACAATCATAAACGAACCTATTGATACCGCAATAATTAAGAAACAATTAAGGCAATCATTCCCTGACACGCTCTCAGTGATCAGAGGTTTAAAAGCTGCAGAGATAGATCTTTTAAGAGAAGGGTATCAACAAGTCGAAGTGGGAAGCTTTTACATTATCGGCACATTTAAAAAACATAAGTTAAATGTAGGCGAAACATTACTTAAATTAGCAAAAACCACGTATGGACATAAAGATTATGTAAAATACATAATTCTATATAACAACTTTAAGGATCCTAACACAATCTCACTTGAAACAGAAATAGCATTACCACTATTGGTTGAAAAAGATTTAGAACACTAAAATCATCTTGAAATTAGCAAGAGAAATACTAACACGTGATGTGCCCCTAAAAGCTTTCATAAGCCTTGGGGGCATATCACGTTAATAAACCAAAAGTCATTTCCTGACTTCATCACTTTTTCTTGCTATTAAATAGCGGATATTGAAAATCAGTTAGTTAGTCGTCCCTTAAAAAAACTCTAACAATCTGATATACAATAAAAGAGATTGCTATTTGTTTGGTTATTTCTGCAGAAAGTTGTACCTTTAAGGTATAAAACTTGCAGAATTTTATGATTAAAAATAGTACATCTCTCCC
>JAZKYK010000026.1:0-41493 GCA_045612125.1 Alloprevotella sp. | reverse complement strand
GGGTGTCGCTCCTTCGTCGCTCTGCCCTGGGCTGATGGATGGTTGGCCCTTCAGGCCGTTCCTATCTCCCCTAATTTAGGTATAGGAAAGTTTTACTGATATTAGGTTCGTAATTTCAACTCCTGATTCACATTATTTATTAAAGCTTATCAAGCCTTCGCTATTTATTAAAGCTTTTATTTGTGTAAATGTAATTTATAAATTACCTTTGCAACATGAAAGTTAGAGAAGTTATTACATACAAGCATTATTTTGAGGAGTTCTTTTCTAAACAACCGCCAAAGGTTCGTGATAAGATTATCAAGGTTTTGGATCTTATAGAACAAATTGAACGTGTTCCTGTTCAGTATCTAAAGCTTATTGAAGGAACCAATGGACTTTTTGAAGTACGTGTACAATTAGGGTCTAATATATTTAGAATCTTTTGTTTTTTTGATGGTTATAAATTCGTCGTTTTATTATCGGGATTTCAGAAGAAAACTCAGAAAACCCCTGCAGGAGAAATAGAAAGAGCTGTTAAACTGATGAAGCAATATTATAAAGAGAAAGAAGAGAATACACTATGAATACCATGTCATTAGACCAACTTAAAACGAAATATTATGGTGAAGTTGGTGAACCCGAAAGGGATAGATTAGAACGTGAGTTAGAAGCCCTACGTATTGGTTACAAACTTCGTATGGCGAGAGAACAGCAATCGCTTACTCAGGAAGAAGTCGCTCGTCGTATTAATAAGAAGCGCACTTTTATTTCAAAAGTTGAAAACGATGGTGAGAACATGACGCTTAAAACTTTATTTGAAATTGTAGAAAGAGGACTCGGAGGTAAGCTAAGAATTAGTGTTGATTTCTAACAATGCAATAGTACTTGTCGTCAAAGGTTCTTAAGGCGCATTCTATTAAATTCGACCTTATATGGAAAGGCAAATTCATAGATTCCACCTTAATCATTCAATAAAAAACGTAAAGGTATCTCAACCGCCATTCGGCGAGATTGAGATACCTTTTTTCTATCCCACAACGTAGCGGGCGTAGGACTTAAACAGGCGCTTGAGCAGCAGGACGAGGACCCATGAGATAAGGAGCATGAGGCATGCTGCGGCAGGAATGCGGAGGGGGGTGGGTAAGTGCAACATGCCCACGAGGTCGTGGCATGGACGCACAAAGAAATAGTGCACCATGTAAATTCCAAAACCGCAGGACGTGATACTTTGCAGCGCTCGGCACATTGAAAAGGAGCGCACAGACACTTGCTTGAGCAGCAACATCCAAGCGAGGCTCATCGCCACGACATTCGGTGTGCAATAGGTCCAGAATAATTCTATTTGCTCAGGCGTGGGACTGGGTAAGGCCAACATCGCTTGATAACCGCTGTGACTCACCCAAAAACCAATGACCATTAAGGGGAGGGCGATGATGAGCGTGCGCCTGGTGGACCACTGAATGTGGTGGGCGATGTAATGCCCCAAAAGGAGGTAGCCGTTGAAGCCCGCGAAATAGTAGAACGTGCCGAAGCTGTTCCACGAACATGTGCCAAAGACATAGGGACTGACGAATTCAGTGATGTAAGGCACGCAGGTGCTGATGCCCCAAAGCAGCAAGACCCATTCTTTCTCACGCCGCGTGGCGGTGCTTACCCATGCCGAGAGGATAGGCATAAAGAGGTAGAGCCCAATGAGGAGGTAGATGTACCACATGTGGCAGGCTAAATAGGGAAACGTGAGCGGAATGCGCAGGATATGAGCGAAGCCATCCGCGAAGGCTTGACTGTCGCTCTCCGCCCAACTAAAGAGGTAGGGCACGATGCTCTTGTCGGCACCGAGGAGTGCGGTAAACCAAGGCGTGAGGTAATAAAGCACGGACCACAGCAGGAAGGGCCATAGCACTCGAGGGATGCGACGGGCATAAAACGCCTTCATGTTCTGCTTCACAGGAAGCAACAAGGCCCCAGTGAGCATCACAAATAGAGGAACGCAGGGACGCACAAAAGAACCCCAGATCGTGCCCCAAACGACATCATCGGCACTGACTGCCGACACTGCATTGCCATAGGTGGCAGCAGCGTTAATCGGATCTGTGGCATGGCAACCTAAGAGCAGAAGAAACGCTACGAGGCGCACAACATCAAACCAAACGGTGCGTTGAGTTTCAGATTGAATCATAAGGAATATTGTTATCTATTTTTTATTTATCATGATGATGAATTTATTGATTGATACACACTGCGGAGCCTAATTATTCGCTATGGCTCATCAAACCGTCTCTAATTATTCGCTAAGGCTCATCAAAACGTCTAGACTATAAATCAAATGTTTTTTTGTTTTTTCTAGAATTTTAGACGGTTTGATGAGCTTGCGAATAATTAGAGAATTATTTAACTATCGATACACACTGCGGAGCCAAAATTCTCTAATTCTCTAATTCTAGACTATAAATCAAATGTTTTTTTGTTTTTTCTAGAATTTGAGAATTTGAGAATTATTTATTCATCATGATGATGAATTTATTGATTGATACACACTGCGGAGCCAAAATTATTCGCTATGGCTCATCAAATCGTCTCTAATTCTAGACATTTATTAATACACTGCGGAGCCAATTATTCGCTATGGCTCATCAGACCGTCTAGACCATTCGATAGATGCTATAGAATTTATAGATACTATAGAATTTATAGATGCTATAGAATTTATAGAAACTTTTGAGTTTTCGGTTTTTACCTAGGCGCAAAATTAGGATAAAATCTGATTGCGGTAAAATCGTTGTAAAGAAAAACAAGTTTCCCTTTCGCTGTGTTTCTCTTTTCGCTAACTTTGCATGAAGTAGAGTTCTCAGAAGGAGACGCCGGATAGTCTGCAGCCCTCAAGAAGAACGTATTGGTTATCTATGTACTGGTTTATTTTAATCCTTGCCGGAATTTTTGAATGTAGTTTCACGTTCTGCCTGGGCAAGGCCAACCTCGCCGTGGGCAGTAAAGCAACGGCATGGTATGCCGCCTTTGTTTTGTTTTACATCCTCAGTATGGTGTTTCTTTCCAAGGCCATTAAGGAAATTCCAATTGGCACGGCTTACCCCATTTGGACGGGTATTGGTGCCGTGGGCACCGTACTAATTGGTATTGTTTTCTTTAAAGAACCCACCACCTTTTGGCGCCTGTTTTTCACCTTCACCCTCATCGCTTCTGTGATAGGGCTGAAAATGGTGCATTAGCTTTTTGGGGGAGAGTTTAGAGTTTAGAGTTGAGAGGGGAGAGAAGAGGCTTCGCCTCGTTAAGAGGGACCTAAAGGTCCGTTAAGAGGTTAAGAGGAGCCATCCGGCATGTAGGGGCCGATCACCGTGTCGGCCCGTCGTCATTATCCCAACAGGTCTGTTTTTTTAATTTATCAACGTGATTAAACAGATTAAACGGTTGCTATCCAGGACATGAAAACAGTTTAATCCGTTTAATCTGTTGAGGAAAAAGAAAAATCCGTGGCAATCTGTTTTAATAGAAAATCATAGGACTTAAAAATATTTTATTCATGTCTTCAAGCATTTCCTTACAACGTCAGTATGAGCTCCTGCAAAAGGAGTATGCCTATGAAAAAGCTGCCTTTACGGAAGAGGTGGCTCAGATGGGTGTTGACCGCAAGGTGAAGCGTGGTGATTGTTGGTACCCCATCACGGTGGGGCGGAGCTATTACAATTCGCTGGATCGCTTTGTGGTGGAGATCCTTGCCACTAATGCTGATGAGGAGGTGATCCATAACTTTGAATACGGTCGCCCGGTTTGCTTCTTTGAGAAAACGAGCGATGGCGGTTTGCGTAGCTTGAATTTCCAGGCTACGGTGAGCTATGCCGAAGAGACGAGGATGGTGGTGGAGATTCCGGGGGAAATGGCTTTGGCGGAACTCCAGAATTTAGATTTGGCGGGGGTCATGCTTCAGTTTGATGATTACTCTTACCGCATGATGCTCTCAGCCCTGAAGCGCACGCTGGATGCGAAGAAAGGGCGGGTGGCTGTTTTGCGCGACCTCTTTCATACCTCGGCACCCCTGTCGTGGACCTCAGAGTCGTCCGTGCCATTGCGCTTGCCATGGCTCAATGCCTCGCAGGAAATGGCGGTGAAGCAGGCTTTGCGTGCCAAGGATGTGTTTGTGGTACACGGACCTCCAGGAACAGGTAAGACCACCACGCTCGTTGAAACCATCTGCGAGGTACTTAAGCGTGAGTCGCAAGTGCTGGTTTGTGCGCAAAGCAACACGGCCGTCGATTGGATCTGTACGCAGTTGGCGCAACGGTGCATCCCCATTCTGCGCATTGGCAATCCAACGCGTGTGACACCCGATATGTTGGAGCACACCTATGAACATCGCTTTGCCGCACACCCCGATTACTCGGATTTGTGGCAGTTGCGCCGCACCATCAAACAACTCTATGCCCAGCCACGCAAGGAACGGGCGTCTAATTTTCATCAGAAGATTGCACGCCTGCGTGAGCGTGCTGAGGAGCTTGAGATGCGCATTAAAGAAGCCCTCTTCAGTCAGTCGCGCGTGGTGAGTTGCACCCTCACAGGCGCTGCCAATCCTCTTTTGGTGGGGCAACACTTCCACACCCTTTTTATTGATGAGGCGGCACAAGCCCTGGAGGCAGCGTGCTGGATTCCCCTTCAGCGTGCCGATAGGGTGATTTTGGCAGGCGACCACCAACAGTTACCGCCCACGATAAAAAGTCCTGAAGCCCTGCGGGGTGGGTTGGGGGTGACGCTGATGGAACACCTCGCCGTGCGCAAACCCGAGTGCGTGCATCTGCTTACGGTGCAATACCGCATGAATGAGGCGCTCATGCGTTTCTCGTCCGATTGGTTTTATCAAGGGCGCCTCACAGCAGCACCCGAGGTGCGCCACCGTTCATTGCTTGATGAACTGGATGTGCCCTTGCAATGGATAGATACTTCAGGAGCTGTGGTTGTGGGTGAAGAACCCGAACCATCTGCCGAAAACGCACAACCCATCCATCACGAAGCCTTCGTGGGTGCATCCTACGGACGCATCAATAAAACGGAAGCCCGCCTCACTCTGGAAGCCCTGCGCGGCTACGTCCAGAAAATGGGCATTCACCGCTTACAGGAAGAGCGTGTGGACTTCGGCGTGATTTCGCCATATCGGGCCCAGGTGCATTATCTGCGCCATTTAATAAAACGCGATGAGGTACTGAAACCGCTGAAGAAAGCCATCACCATTGATACGGTCGATGCGTTTCAAGGACAGGAGCGTGATGTTATCGTTGTGTCGATGGTGCGCGATAATGCACAAGGGCAAATCGGCTTTCTGTCCGACCTGCGCCGTATGAATGTGGCAATTACCCGAGCACGCTACAAACTCATTGTGCTGGGCAGCGTAGATACCTTGTGCCAGCACCCGTTCTATAAGAGGTTGTATGAGGCTTGTAAGGGGTAGAGAGTTTAGAGTTTAGAGTTTAGAGTTTAGAGATTCCATCCGGCATGTAGGGGCCGATCACCGTGTCGGCCCGTCGTCATTACCCCAACAAATGTCGAGAGAGTTTAGAGTTTAGAGTTTAGAGAGGAGAGAAGAGGCTTTGCCTCGTTAAGAAGAGATGAGAGTTTAGAGTTTAGAGTTGAGAGATTCCATCCGGCTTGTAGGGGCCGATCACCGTGTCGGCCCGAGGTGGATCAACGCACAAATCGCACAAATCCGTGCATAGAATCTCTAGAACATCTAGTTCATCTAGAAAATCTATAGTGCCTATTGCTTCTATTGCATCTATAGCATCTATAGAATTCTATAGTTTCTATAGTTCCCTATAGCCTCTATCAAATCAAATAAACGCTATTCTAATACGTAGCGGGCGTGTCAAAATGCGAATTTTGACACGCCCGCTTTTTTTGTTTTTTTAGGTCAATCGTTGCCTTATTGGTTTTCAATGCGGCGCAGGAACATCATGCCCGAGGTGTTGTTGCCTTGGGGGGCATATCCTTCCAATTCAATATGGAATGGTGTGCCTGCTTCAAAGCCGTCCAGGGTGAAGCGGTAGGTGAATGGGGCTTGTTCGGTTTTAACCACGGTGTTGGCTTGAACCTCTGCCATTAATTCCTGGCGCTTCCACAGTTTGAGATTTCCTAACAGTACTGGGCTGTCGCCACGTGTTGGGATGACGGTGAGTTCGTAGGTGCCGTTGCCTGAAATCTTGCCCGTTACTTCAAAGCGCCATTGTGCTGGCTTTGTTTGGATGCGCAAGGGTTCCCAGGTGAACACGTGTTCGCCATAGGCCTTGTAGGCTGAGTAGTCGGGGGCGAAGTACAGGGGCAATGAATACTGCGAGGGTGATACGACGGTGATGGCACGCAGGTCCTCGCGCTTTTCAAGGGTGATGGGTGCGGTGTATTTGGGCGAATGTACGGTCGGGTATTTGCCGTTTGTGGTGTATTTAATTTCTGCACCAGGTACGTCGCAGGTCAGCGTGAAGCGTGTTTCGCCCCCTTCCATTTTCTCTTCCTTGATGATGCGTGGTTCGGGTAAACGGTAATGGCATTCCTTGTGGGCCATCTTGGCAAAGTGCGCACCAAGGCGTGTGCGGAAATCCTCGAAATTGCGTTGGCTTTGCTTCATCCAAGCCACTTCGCTCAAAGCCAACAAGCGGGGGAAGGTGAGGTACTCCGCATAGTTTTCCGAGCGGTTTTCATGGAGCGGCGTCAGTTCCTGCAAGGCATTGCCATGAATAAATTGATCGCTCCAGTAGCAACCCTGTACGCCAATTACTGTGGATTGAGCCGAGTAGTCATTGACGGGCATAGAATAGCACTTCTCAAGGGAGATGGGTGGCATCCATGTGGCTGCCTGTACCTCGCCTGGAATGCGCTTTTCGGGGAAGTCCAGGTACATGTGTGTGGCAGGTGTGAGGATGGCTTTATGTCCTGTGTTTGTGGCATGAATAGAGTCCGCCACATTGTGCCAGATGAGCGCCACGACAGGTTCATTCACCTTGCCACGCATGATGATTTCCTCCCAGCCGATGAGGGTGCGGTTCTTCTCTTTCATCATTTTGGCGACGACGTTGGTGAGGTAACCCTGCAATTCAGACGCTTTGCTCAGTCCCTCGCGCTTCATCAATGCCTGACAGTCGGGGCATTGTTCCCAACGCTTATAAACCGCTTCATCACCACCGATATTCACATAGGCAGAAGGGAACAGCTCAGCCGTTTCTTCCATGACGTCCTTCAGGAATTGTATGGACGTTTCCTTTCCTGCACAGAGCAGGTCGCGGCTGATGAAGTGTTGCGTGGGCATTTCATGCTGCAAACCCGTACAGCTCAACCAGGGATAGGCCACGACAGCTGAAAGGATATGGGCTGGAAACTCTATTTCAGGGATCAGTTCCACGCCGCGTACCTTGGCATAAGCCACCAATTCACGAATATCCTCCTGCGTGTAGAAACCGCCCAGGCGCTTGGCATCAGGACCAGCCCAAGCACCAACTTCAGTGAGGCGTGGGTATTTCTTGATTTCAAGACGCCATCCCGAGTCGTCGATTAAGTGGAACTGTAATTTATTCAATTTATACATCGCCATCATATCGATGTATTTCTTGACAAATGTCTTGTCGTAGAAGTAACGTGCCACGTCAAGCATCATGCCACGCCAGGGGCGTTCGGGGGCATCGGCAATCTCTACACAGGGCGCTTCCCAGGTGGTGTGGCGTTGCCAACGCGCGCTGTAGATCTCTGCGGGGAACAACTGGAGCAGGGATTGAATGCCATAATACGCCCCATTGGGGTCGGCTGCCTTGATGCGGATGCCCTTGGGCGTGACTGAAAGTGCATAACCTTCGGGTTTCATTTCGTTGCTCTTTTGCAACACAATAGTACCCTTGGTTTTGCCTGCCTTAAGAACCGCCACGCGTCCGGTTGACTGCGCCAGAAGTTCCTGAAGGTATTGAGCCTGGTCGCTCATTGAGGCGTCGTAGGCGATAACCACTTTCTCGGGCAGGGTAAATGTGCCCACACTTTGTTCCACCTTGACAGGCTGTGGAATGATGTGAATGGGCTTAAGCTCTTGGGCGAATGCAGCGCCTGTAGCCATAAGCAAAAGTCCAGAAAGGAAAATCTTTAGAGAAAACTTCTTCATATTATATATAGGTATTTATTTGTGGCTTTTTAGAGTTGAGAGTTTAGAGTTGAGAGGGGAGGGGCTTTAAGGTCATTAAAGACGGATGAGCAGAATGCAAACTGAAGCAGTGGATGAAATAAGCTATAGGAGTTATAGATGCTATAGATATTCTAGATGAACTAGATATTCTAGATGTTCTAGATTTTCTAGAGATTCTAGGCACGGATTTGTGCGATTTGTGCATGGATCCACCTCGGGCCGACACGAAGATCGGCCCCTACACCGTCCGGATGGCTTCTCTCAACTCTCAACTCTCCTCTTTCATCTCTTCTCTCTAAAGTGCAAAGATACGATAAGGTGAGCGAAGAATGCGAAGCTTGCTGCGGCATTTTTTCGGGCTGCAAGTATTTTATGGGTGTTCTGGAAACAGATAGTGGATTTGTTCAACATTTTTTAAGTCAAAAAATTGTTATAATCTTTAAAAATCTTCCTACCTTCGCAAAGAAGAATCTTTTGTTTACTGACCGAAATATTTTAAATACCATATTTGAATACTATGAAAAAACGATTACCTCTACTTTCGGCATTCTTGCTCTCGACAGTCGGTGCGCTGGCGCAGAGTGTGCCTACGCATGAGATGTACGTGCAGTATGCTACGCCTGAAAATTTGGTTGAGGCCCTCAAGAACTGGGAACCAGGCAAGAACTTTGGTACAGGCGACAATTACGTTGATGAGAATTTCTTTATCTCGCGCGTGCCCTTGAAGGACCGGTTCATTCCTGGCGATTGGGCTAACGACGATCTCAATGATGAGAACGACAAGTACTTTTCCTGGTGTGCGCCAACAGGCGAAATGACCAAGAAATGGGGTCCGCTGCCCCGCTATAACTTCGATGGCGATAACTTCAATATGTGGCAGTACCTCAACACCCACTCCAACTGGTCGAATGGTTGGTGGCGTGTGCCCGGGGCATTCAACGACGTGGCACACCGCAATGGGGTGCGCACGGGATGTACGTACTTCATTGATTGGGCAACACCCGTCAATGCATTGAACGAACCAGGTAAAACCCTTTATGAATTGGCAGAAACGGACTGGGATGGCAATTACCTTTATGCTGAAAAGCTGATTAAGTTCCTCCGTTACTATGGCATTACAGGGTTGACCTTTAACCCAGAAGGCAACTGGGCAGCCAATGTCAATCAAGCCGTTCAGGGCTTCCTTGCAGAGTGCCATCGTGTGGCTGATGAACTGAATTGGCCCTTTCACGTGGATTGGTACGCCTTTGTGAGCAATGCTGGTGCTTTGAGTGATAACGGTTGTAAACTCACCATTGGCGGCAACGATAAGTGGTTCCACAATCAAGAGTTGGATCAGCCCGTGACGGATGTCTATTTCTTGAATTACAACTGGTCGGCCGATGGATTGAAGCAATCGGCTGAGGCTGCGAAGCAATTGGGACGCAGCACCTTTGATGTGTATGCAGGCTTTGATATGCAGGGACGTGGCTATGGCCAAACTGGAAATGCTGGTTGGCAGGCCTTAATGGACAACCCCGTTTCAATCGTTGTGTGGGGTGCTCATGACCGTTCGCAGCTCTATATCTCTTCAACCGAAGGTGGACAGAGCGATTACGCCGTGCAGAACGAATATCAGAAGAAACAGGAAATGCTGTTCTCGGGTGGTAACCGCAACGTGCTTCAGTTGCCCGCACTCAAGGGCGGTACTGTTACCTCTTCCTACTCCGACCTCTCTGACTGGCATGGCTATGCGAAGGCTGTTCGTGAACGCTCTACGCTCAATGACCTACCCTTCGTGTCGCGCTTCAACCTGGGTAATGGTCGTTTCTTCAATAAGAATGGCGAAACGACATGGGCGCATAAGTGGTACAACTGGGGCGTTCAGGATTTGTTGCCCACATGGCGTTGGTGGATTGATAATGGCGATGGCAAGACCGTGCCCGCAGATGCCCTACAGGTAGATTTTACGTACGACGATGCCTGGTTTGGCGGTTCATGCTTGAAACTACATGGAAAGACCGATCGTTCCGATGTGCGCCTCTTTGCCACACGATGGACGGTTGAGGATGCGGCAGATGCCTTCCGCCTGGTGTATAAAATCAATTCAGGCGAAGAAAGTGGTTTGAAGCTGATGGTGGCTAAGGATGGCGCAACAGCTGAATTCCAAACCGTGAAACTCCCCAATGGCAAGAAGGGCGAATGGACCACAGCAACGTTTAAGGCTTCGGACTTGAATTTAAGTGCTGGCGACGTGATTGGCTATGTGGGCCTTTCTGCTGAAGCAACCCCCGAGAATTTTGAAGTGCTCTTCGGTGAAATGGCCTTCGTGCCTGCTTCATTCGCCGTGACGCCCAATACTCCAACGATCACCCATTCGGAAGTCATGAAGCGCTTGTACAACCGTGCCGATATCAAGGTGGTGTTTGACATGGGTACGCCTGCCACACGCCCAGCGGAATACGATGGTTGCCCAGTGTATAACGAAGAAGTAGGGGCATGGTACTATGAAGTGTATGTGAAGCAAGGTGAAAAGGAAACGTTGGTCACTGCCACAACATCATGGGCTGCCTATGTGGTTGATGCACCGCTCGACCCCACGATCTCTGGTCTTCAGATTGGTGTGCGTGCCATAGGGCTTGATGGCCAGGCGGCAAGTCCTATCACCTGGACCCCAGTCATTGAAAAGGAACTGACGATGATTGAAACGCTCACCATCGATAAGGAAGTGATTAAACCCAATGAAGAATTTACCATTGGGTTTGAAGACCCCAACCACCCTGCGTGCGACTTTAATATTTACAATGCATTGACAGGCGAGAAGGTGGGTTCTGCAGAAAGCAAACTCTCTTTGACCATGTCATTGCCTGAGGTGGGTAGCTACGATGTTGAGGTGATTTCAGATGAACAAACCATCATGAATCGTTCAATTATCTTGATCTCGCCCGAAGAAACAGGTCGTTTGCCACAAATCAATGCCATGACCATCGCGACAAACGACGTGGCTGCCAATGCGCCCGTGAAGGTGAGTGCCGATATGAATGATGGTACGACGTATGGCGGTAATCCCTGTACCGTGTCGCAATCGCTTTACATGCAAGAACCTTACCAGTTTACGGTCGATTCAGACATTATGAGCAAGTATGCCGCAAATTCATTTGCATTGTGGTTTAAGGTTGAGAAGTTTGAGCATGCTTCGCTCGGTACGCTCTTGATGACAAAGGTTAACCGCAACTACGGAGGCACTTGGACTGAATCCGTTTGGGGCGAAATGTGGACAGCTATCCGTCCTGAAGGCTATGCTGCAAAGAATAACATCGGTCGCAACAACGCACCCAATGAAATCTCAGTTAACTTCGACGGACCTCCAGCAGGAACACCCAACTACGAACACAACAACGATGTGGATGGACTCTCAGATGGTTATACGTTGCAACCCAACACCTGGTATCACCTCTGTGTGGTGAAGAACAACAGAGTGGCACGTGTGTTCCTGAACGGTAAGCTCATTATCGATACGCAATCGCGCGGAGCAGGTCCGAAGGACTGGAAGGGTGCGAACTTCTACGTGGGTGGTTCAATGACCAACCTCGCGTCATTCACCGGATGGGTGGACGAAGTGCAAATATGGAGTAAGGCACTCAAACCCGCTGAAGTACTTGAGGCCATGAAGGGCTACGATAAGGCGCCCACCGGACTTGAAGGTTACTTCACGTTTGAAACTACAGAAACCGATGATGAGGGTAAGATTTACTTCCCCAACTTAGGTCGAGGTTCAAAGCGCGTGCCAGGTGGATACATGACCATTGGCAAGAGTGAAAACAATGTCACTACGGATTACAAGCAAAATCAATTGACCACAGCACTCGGTGTGCCTTCGCTCACAGGTGTTTATAACATTGCTTACGAATCTTCAAAGTGGATGGTTGAAGGTGCAAAGGTTCAAAGTTCGACTTCAAACGAAGCAGAAGTGGCATTCCCTGCAACAGGCGAATATCCCATCACCCTTACTGCAACCAACTCTTGGGGTACAACCACAAAGACCATCACTGAATACATCGTGGTGAATGCCACCTCGATAGAAAATGTGAATGGCAACCCCGAAGCAGGCTATATGATTTATCCTCATGCTTTCGACAATAAGGCAGACGTTCTCTTTGCTGAAAATGGCACCTTCGTCGTTTCTGTCTTTGACACTGCAGGTAAGCAAGTGGCCAACCAGGTGCTTGAAGCACGTTCAGGTGAAGTTAAAGAAATCCGCTTAGGTCAAGCCCAAGCCGGCACTTACGTTGTGGTGATTCAGAAAGCCGGCGTTGCCGTGCGCTCTTTCAAGATTACCGTGAAGTAAAGATTTTTGGTTATTAATATTCCCCCCACCGCAGCGCGCTGCAGTGGGGGGAATGTTTTTATAGATGCTATAGGGGTTATAGATGCTATAGGAGTTATAGATGCTATAGGAGTTATAGAGACTATAGATATTCTAGATGTTCTAGATATTCTATAGATTCTATGCACGGATTTGTGCGATGGGTGCGTTGATCCACGACGGGCCGACACAGTGATCGGCCCCTACCTCTTAACCTCTTAACGAGGCAAAGCCTCTTCTCTTCTCTCCTCTCTAAACTCTCAACTCTCAACTTTCAACTCTCTTCGGCGTCAAAGTAACCTTAATCGTGTACCAGGCGATGTGGAAGAGGCCGAAGGCTATGGATACGATGAAGAGGGTGGTGTCGGCATGGGTGCCCACGGTTTGTTGGTGCCAGATGCCGGCAATGATACAGAGCACACCGAGGGCGATGCCAAGTACATTGAAGAACGTGGTGCCGCGACGGCGTGATCCGTCGGTGGGTGCCAGGTGCGAGCGATGCATGCCGTAGGCACCGTAGCAGTCAAGTCCAATGAGCATCCAGATGATGAAGCGGATCCATGTGTCGGCAGGTAAGAAGAGCATCAAACTGGCGCACACCAAAATGCCGAGTAGGGGTACGTAGGGCACCAGGGGCGTTTTAAACCCACGCGGCGCATCGGGCATGGTGCGGCGAATAATGAGTACGCCTGCACAAACGAGGGCAAAGGCAAAGAGCGTGCCGATGCTGGTGAGTTCGCCTGCCATTTGTGGGGAAGCAAAGGCTGCGAGGAAGGCGATAAGCACCATGAAGAAGATATTGTTGCGTAAGGGCGTTTTCGTGGTGGGATTAATCTTTGAGAAGAAACCAGGGAGCAGTCCATCACGACTCATGCTCATGAAGATGCGACTTTGTCCGATAAGCAACATCAAAATGACGGAGCAATAACCAAAGAGAATGGCTAAGGTCACGGCACGGTTCAACCAAGGATAGGCGGGCTGTATGATGCCATCGGCACCAGCATCACCCATCTGTTGAATCGCCACACCGATGGGGGCGATGCCTTCATGTCCAGCAAAGGCGCTGTAATGGCAAACACCTGTGAGCACATGGGCAAAGATGATGTAGAGCACTGTGCACACCAACAGCGAACCTAAAATACCTATGGGCATGTTGCGCTTCGGGTTCTTCGTTTCCTGAGCCGCACAACTCACGCAGTCGAAACCGATATAGGCGAAGAATACAACGGCAGCACCGCGAAGAATGCCCGACCATCCGTATTCACCAAAAACGCCAGTGCTGTTTTCAGGAATGTAGGGCATGAGATTGTCGGTATTGATGTATTGCCAACCGAGAATGATAAAGGCCAGGATGACCCCCACCTTAAGGGCAACAATCAAATGGTTCATCCACGCACTTGTGGTGGTGCCGCGCATGGCAAACAAACTCATCAGCACGACGATACAGGCGGCCGGAAGGTTGGCGTAACCGCCACTCAAGGGGTCGGAACACCATTCAGGCGGAATGACAAGCCCAATGCTTGCCAGGAATTGTGACAGGTAACCGCTCCATGACATAGATACCAGGGTGCAGGCTACGGTGTATTCCAATACCAGCACCCATCCCATGGTCCATGCCGTGAGTTCGCCCATCGTGGCGTATGAATAAGTGTAGGCACTGCCCGAAACCGGAATCATTGATGCAAACTCCGCATAACACAGACCAGCAAAGCAACAGCCAATGGCAGCGATAATAAATGAAAGGGTAATGGCTGGACCCGTGTATTCTGCAGCGACCATGCCCGTTACGGAAAATAAACCCGCACCCACGATGACGCCAACGCCAAAGGCAATGAGCCCAAAAGGACCCAGTACGCGCTTCAGTGAAGAAGCCCCCTCCTCGGAGGCTTCAGCCAGAAGTGATGATAATGATTTTTTGATGAAAAGTCCCACAGAAATAAAGATTTATGTGTTTGAGGTTTTTTAAGGTTTTTGAGAGCTCTGAAATCTCAGAGGGCTCTGAGCACTCCGAGAGCTCTGAAAAATTATTATCGCTCCTGTAACTTCGTTGTTAAGAAGCGCGCGGTGTAGCCCACGCCTTGTTTGACCAAGTCCTCGGGGGTGCCCACGGCAACGATCTTACCGCCTTGATCACCGCCCTCAGGACCGAGGTCGATGATGTGGTCGGCGCATTTAATAACATCAATGTTATGTTCGATAATCAGCACGGTGTGGCCGCGAGCGATGAGTGCATCGAAGGAGCGGAGCAGGCGTTTAATGTCGTGAAAGTGCAAGCCCGTTGTGGGTTCGTCGAAGATGAAGAGGGTAGGCTCACTGCGTTCCAAGCCTAAGTAGTATGCCAACTTAACACGTTGGTTTTCACCGCCAGAAAGCGTTGATGATGGTTGGCCGAGGTGGATGTAGCCCAGTCCCACATCTTGCAAGGGCTTGAGTTTGTTGGCAATCTTCTCCTGCTTGTGCTCCGTGAAGAACTCAATGGCTTGGTTGATGGTCATCTCAAGAATATCGTGGATGTTCTTATCTGCAAAGCGCACCTCCAGAATTTCATTTTTGAAACGCTTGCCATTGCAGGCGTCGCACGTTAGAACGAGGTCGGCCATAAACTGCATTTCAACCGTTACCGAACCTTCGCCCTTGCATTCCTCGCATCGTCCGCCGTCGGTGTTGAATGAAAAGTGCTGCGGTGTGAAGTCCATTTGCTTCGACAGCGGTTGTGCCGCCATGAGTTTGCGGATTTCATCGTAAGCCTTGACATAGGTCACGGGGTTGGAGCGCGATGACTTCCCAATTGGGTTTTGGTCCACAAACTCAATGCCCTTAAGGCATGAGAGGTCGCCTTCAAGCGCCAGGAACTCACCCGGACGGTCGCAAGGTTCGTCAAAGTGGCGCTTCAGGGCTCTGTAGAAGATGTCCCGCACGAGGGTTGATTTGCCCGAACCACTCACACCCGTCACCACGGTCATCACGTTCAAGGGGAACTCCGCATCAATGCCCTTGAGGTTGTTTTGTCGGGCACCGCGCAGCGTAATCTTATGGTTCCAGCGGCGTCGTGAAGGTGGCGTTTCAATTTGTTCTAAGCCACAAAGGTATTTCAGGGTGTGTGAGCGCTCCAATAATTGGGTGTCCACCTTATGTCCTGCCGTTTGTTGTTTGTTGTCTTTGAGCCAGCTGCCCGAGGCGCCGGCAAATACCACCTCGCCCCCTTTGCGTCCGGCTTCAGGACCGATGTCAATGATGTAGTCGGCTGCAGCCATAATCTCTTCATCGTGCTCCACGATGATCACGGTATTGCCCAGGTCGCGCAACTTCTTAAGAACGCTGATGAGGCGATCCGTGTCGCGTGGGTGGAGACCGATGCTGGGCTCGTCAAGGATGTAGAGCGACCCCACTAATGCCGAACCCAACGAAGTGGCTAAGTTAATGCGCTGGCTCTCACCTCCCGAGAGTGAATTGCTGAGGCGGTCAAGGGTGAGGTACGACAATCCAACGTCCGTCAAAAACGAAAGACGGTTTTTGATTTCCGTGAGCAGACGTGTGGCGACGGAGGTTTCATGCTCGGTGAGCTGAAGGGTGTTAAAGAACTCTTGCAGTTCCGAGATGGGTAAACGCACCAAGTCCGTGATGCTCTTGCCCCCCACCTTCACGTAGGCGGCATGAGGTTTCAGGCGCGACCCGCCACATGTGGGGCACACCGTTTTGCCACGGTAGCGCGACAGCATCACGCGGTATTGGATTTTATATTGGTTCTCGCGCAGCATGTTGAAGAACTCATCAATGCACACGTTCCATTCGCCCTGTTCTTTTAGTTTGGGATCGCCATGCCAAAGAAAACTCTTTTGTTCGGGCGTGAGTTTATAGTAAGGTTCAAAAATAGGGAAGTTATAGGCTGTGGCACGTCGGCAAAACTCAGTTCGCCATTCGCCCATCTTTTCACCGCGCCAGCAGAACACCGCACCGTCGTACACGCTGAGCGTTGAGTTGGGCACCACAAGTTGTTCATCAATCCCCATGATGCGTCCAAAACCTTCACACTCAGGACAAGCTCCGATGGGCGAGTTAAACGAAAACATATTGTCGGAAGGTTCCTCAAAGGTCATGCCATCGGCTTCAAAGCGTTCGCTGAACGTGTGGGTCTCCTTCGTTGGGTAGAAACGCACGGTGCATGTGCCATGTCCTTCAAAAAAGGCCGTTTGTACGGACTCCGCCAAACGGTTTTGGGCAGGGGTGGAATTGTCCACCGCCAGGCGGTCGATGAGTAAGTACAACGATTGCATGCGCTCGGGCGATGCTTCAATCGCTTCCGGTTCGTTGCTGCTCAGAAAATCCTCCACGCGCACCATCTCGCCATCAATATCCAGGCGCATTAATCCCTGCTGAAGGTCAATCTCCAATTGTTGGCGCAAGGTGCGTCCGGCATGAACGCGCATGGGGGCAAGAACCGTGAAGCGCGTGCCGGCAGGGTAGGACAGAACGCACTGCGCCACATCAGCAACGGTGTGGTGCTTGACTTCAATACCGCTGATGGGTGAGAACGTGCGCCCAATGCGGGCAAAGAGTAAGCGCAGATACTCATAAATCTCGGTTGAGGTGCCCACCGTAGAGCGTGGATTACGCGCCACTACCTTTTGTTCGATAGCAATGGCAGGGGGGAGTCCTTTGATGTAATCGCATTCAGGCTTATGCATGCGTCCCAAAAACTGTCGGGAGTAGGCTGATAAACTCTCAACATAGCGGCGTTGGCCTTCGGCATACAACGTGTCGAACGCCAATGATGATTTTCCTGAACCCGAAAGTCCAGTAATGACGATGAGTTTATCTCGAGGAATTTCTAAATCAATATTTTTGAGGTTATTGACGCGTGCGCCTTTGATGAGTATGCTCATGATGGAGTGGGATTGTGAAGTAAAATTGTCAATGTATTCCTTTAACCATTGGCAAAATTACTTTTTTTTATGGCTATTTTGCACACAAGGTAAACTGAATTTGCGTACTCCATTGAAAAAATGTAAATTTGCGAGGATTTAGAAGCTGTTTAAAACAATATGAAAATAGAACAACAACTCTCTGCAGCGGTGATTGCTGCAATTCAAAGCTTGTACGGCCAGGAAGTGACAGCCGAACAAGTACAACTCTCAAAAACTAAGAAAGAATTTGAAGGCCATCTCACCTTGGTGGTTTTCCCATTTTTGCGTATCTCTAAAAAGAAACCTGAGGAAACAGCACAACAGATTGGTGAATACCTCATGGCGAACACCAACGTGGTGTCGTCGTTCAATGTGATTAAGGGTTTCTTGAATCTCGTGATATCACCTGCGGCGTGGATCGGACTTCTCAATGAGATCAACGCCGATGCAAAATATGGTTTTGTGGCAGCCACAGAACGCTCACCGCTCGTGATGATTGAATATTCTTCGCCCAACACCAATAAGCCCCTCCACTTGGGCCATGTGCGCAACAATCTCTTAGGTTGGGCTGTGGCACAGATTGCTGAGGCTAATGGCAATCGTGTGGTGAAGACCAATATCGTGAACGACCGTGGTATCCACATCTGTAAGTCGATGTTGGCTTGGCAGAAGTATGGCAATGGTGAAACGCCCGAATCATCAGGTAAGAAGGGCGACCATTTGATTGGCGACTATTACGTGGCGTTCGACAAGCACTACCGTGAGGAAGTGAAGGCGCTCGCCGCTCAGTATGAAGCTGAAGGTATGGATGCCGAAGCTGCTACGGAAAAGGCAAAGGCTGAAGCACCTTTGATGAAGGAAGCGCGTGAGATGCTCGTGAGATGGGAGCATAACGACCGTGAAGTGCGTGCTTTGTGGCGCAAGATGAATGAGTGGGTGTATGAAGGTTTCGATGAAACGTATAAGGCACTCGGTGTGAGCTTCGATAAGATTTACTATGAAAGCGATACCTACCTTGAAGGTCGTGAAAAGGTGATTGAAGGTTTGCAAAAGGGCCTTTTCTACAAGCGTGAAGATGGTTCAGTTTGGGCAGACCTTACAGGCGACGGCTTAGATGAAAAGTTGTTGTTGCGCTCAGATGGTACTTCGGTTTATATGACTCAGGATATCGGTACTGCGAAGTTGCGCTTCCAGGATTATCCCATCAATAAGATGGTTTACGTGGTGGGCAACGAACAAAACTACCACTTCCAGGTGCTTTCAATCCTGCTCGATAAGCTTGGCTTTGAATGGGGTAAGGGTTTGGTGCACTTCTCTTATGGTATGGTGGAATTGCCAAATGGTAAGATGAAGAGCCGCGAAGGTACTGTTGTTGATGCCGATGAGTTGGTGGCAGAAATGGTGCGCCAGGCACGCCAAACCAGCGATGAGGCTGGTAAGTTTGAGGATATGAGCGAGGAAGAAAAGCAAGAAGTGGCACGCATCGTCGGTATGGGTGCTTTGAAGTACTTCCTCCTTAAGGTAGATGCCCGCAAGAATATGCTCTTCAACCCTGAAGAAAGTATTGACTTCAACGGTAATACCGGTCCTTTCATTCAATACACTTACGCCCGTATCCGTTCAATCCTTCGCAAGGCGCAGGATGCAGGAATTAGCGTGCCCGAAGTGTTGGATATGCCTGTAGAACTCTCTACAAAGGAAGAGGAAATTATCCAGCATGTGGCTGAGTTCGCACAAGTGGTGAAGACCGCAGGTGTGGATTACTCACCCTCAACCATTGCAAACTATTGCTATGAGTTGGTGAAGGAATACAACCAATTCTATCATGAATTCAGCATCCTTCGTGAAACCGATGAAGCGAAGAAGGTGTTCCGCCTCGTGCTTTCGCAGAATGTAGCAAAGGTTATCCGCTTGGGCATGGGCTTACTCGGTATTGAGATGCCCGAAAGAATGTAGGCATAGCGCGCAAAGACAGCCGCCGCGCGGCTTGATGTGGAAATTAGGTTTTTCGATATGCTATAGATGTTTTGACGAGATTCCTAATTGATAGAACCTACCTTAATATATATATGTCTAAGAAACAAAAGTTTTATGTGGTTTGGGAAGGCGTTAAACCTGGTGTTTATACGTCGTGGTCGGAAGCTGAAGCTCAAGTGAAGGGCTATCCTGAGGCCGTTTTTAAAGCTTTTGGTAGTCTTGAAGAAGCTAAAAGGGCTTATGAGGATGGACCGTTAGACTATGTTGGTAAGAAGGGTAAGAGCAGTAAGGCTGCGGCTCCTAAAGCGGCACGTCCTGTTTTTGATCCCTTGCACTTACCCCCAGGAGTACCTGCTGAGGCTATTGCAGTTGATGCCGCCTGTAGTGGGAATCCAGGAATGATGGAGTATCGAGGCGTGTACTTACGCACAGGCAAGGAACTCTTTCATTATGGTCCAGCCTTTGGCACGAACAACATTGGTGAGTTTTTAGCGATTGTGCATGCTTTGGCTATGATGGATAAGGCGGGTAAATTCTTGCCCATCTACTCTGACAGTCGCAATGCCTTGTTGTGGTTGAAGCATAAAAAGTGTAAAACCACGTTGCCCCTGAACGATAAATCGGCACCCGTCTTGCAACTCGTGGCGCGTGCTGAAAATTGGTTGCATACGCACGCCATCACCACGCCCATCATGAAGTGGGAAACTTCAAAGTGGGGCGAAATACCTGCTGACTTTGGCAGAAAAGGATAGCGTGACGCATTGACAGCAGCGCTCCATGGTCCTGCGGAACATTCCTTGGTTATCCTGGGTCTTTCAGCTGTTACAATCAAAATCCTTACTCCTCTCCTCGTTTACTAACTTTCTCGTTACAAGAACCGTAAACTCCCGAATATGAAGGAATTCTTTAAAATCATCATGCGCTATGTGTTTCCTTACAAGCGCTACCTTGCGGGCTCGTTGTTGTTTAACATCTTGTCGGCAGTACTCAATGTGTTTTCTTTTGTGTCGTTAATTCCGATGTTGCAATTGCTCTTTGGCATTGACACGCAGAAGTATGAGTTTATTCCTTGGGATGCAGCAGGCGTGGGGATGAAGGATATCGTGGTCAATAATCTGTATTATTACACCACCGAACTGATTGCGGTTTATGGGGCGTCAACCACATTGCTCCTTATTGGGGCGTTTTTGGTGGTTGCAACGCTACTCAAAACGAGTTGTTATTTTGCCTCTGTTGCGATTATGGTGCCCATGCGTACGGGCATTGTGCGTGATATCCGTTCTTCGGTGTACCACAAAATCGTGTCGCTGCCGCTTTCATTCTTCTCTGAAGAGCGCAAGGGGGATATCATTGCCCGCATGAGTGGTGACGTGAATGAGATTGAAACCTCAGTGACGGGTTCGCTTGAGATGCTCATAAAGAACCCCATCCTTTTGGTGTGTTACTTTGGCGTGTTGCTTTACACGTCTTGGGAACTGACCGTCTTTACCATTGTTGTGTTGCCCTTGATGGGATGGGCTATGGGTAAGATTGGGCGTAAACTGAAGCGTCATAGTCTTGAAGCCCAAAGTAAATGGAGCGATACTATGGCTCAGCTTGAGGAAACGCTTGGTGGTATGCGCATCATTAAAGCCTTTACTGCCGAAGATAAGATGTGTAAGCGTTTTGATGCCAGCGCCAATGAGTTTCGCGAAGCCTCAAACCGCGTGGCTATTCGTCAGTCGTCAGCACACCCCGTGAGTGAGTTCCTGGGCACTTGCCTCATCGTTTTGGTACTTTGGTACGGTGGTACATTGATTTTCTCAGACCATTCGCCCATTGATGCGCCTACCTTTATCTTCTACATGGTGATTCTTTACAGCATCATTCAGCCCTTAAAGGATCTTTCAAAGGCCAGCTATAACATTCCTAAGGGTATGGCTTCTGTTGAGCGTGTGAATAAGATTTTGAATGCGGTCAATCCTATTGAAGAAAACGAAAACGCACCTAAGGTGGACGGTTTGAAGTCGGAGATCGTATTTAAAGACATCACCTTCTCATACAATGGCAAGACGGATGTGCTTCGTGATGTGAACCTCACGGTGAAACGCGGACAAACCATTGCACTCGTCGGACAGAGTGGTTCAGGTAAATCAACGCTCGTGGATCTCTTACCCCGTTACCACGATGTGACGGAAGGTGAGATCTTGGTGGATGGCACCAATATCAAGGCGATGCGTCTTTCTGACTTGCGCCACCTTATTGGTAATGTCAATCAAGAGGCGATCCTCTTTAACGACACCTTCTTCAATAATATCGCCTTTGGCGTGAAGAACGCAACCCTCGAACAGGTTCAGGAAGCGGCAAAGATTGCCAATGCGCATGAATTTATCATGCAAAGCGAACATGGCTATGACACGAATGTGGGCGACCGTGGTTGCCGCCTCTCAGGTGGTCAACGCCAGCGTATTTCTATTGCACGCGCTATTCTCAAGAATCCAGATATCTTAATCCTTGATGAAGCAACATCAGCACTCGACACCGAAAGCGAACGCCTCGTGCAAGAAGCCCTTGAACGCCTGATGAAGACCCGCACCACCATTGCTATTGCCCATCGTCTTTCAACCATTAAGAATGCCGATGAGATCTGCGTGCTCCATGAAGGTAAGATCGTAGAGCGTGGCACGCATGATGAACTCATTAATATCAATGGATTCTATAAGAAATTGAACGATATGCAACAGCTTTAAAATGTGCTTTGTTCAAGAAATTTTGAATGCTTGACTATTTCTATAAACTCGTAAAAAGTCCACAAGCAAAGATATTTGTCGTTGCTTGTGGACTTTTTTCAAACTTTTTTGAGCGATTTAAAAAGAAATAACGAAATTTGTTTTGTAGATATTGCAACAACTCCTAAATTTGCCATAGTAAATAACGCACATCCCGTGTTTAGGCGCATGTTCTAAGCATGGTATGCAAAATATTAATTTCTTATAATACAAATACAATGAACAAAACAGAACTCGTAAATGCCATTGCTCAAAATGCTGGTTTGACAAAGGCTGATGCAAAGAAGGCACTTGACGCTACAATCGAAGCAATTGCTGGTGCATTGAAGAACAAGGAGTCAGTAGCACTCCTCGGCTTTGGTACATTCTCAGTAAACGAACGTCCCGAACGTCAAGGTTTGAATCCTGCAACTAAGCAAGCAATCACTATCCCTGCAAAGAACGTGGTTAAGTTCAAGGCTGGTAGCGAATTGGATAAGTCTGTAAACTAATCTCAAGACACCATAAATAATGAGGTGCAGTTCTTTAAGAGCTGCACCTCATTGTTTTTTAAAAGTGCCATGAAGAAGAGTCTGCCTCACTCGGGCGCTTAGCGATAAGGGTTATAGAGGAGAGTTTAGAGTTTAGAGTTTAGAGAAGTGAGAGGCTTTGCCTCGTTAAGAGGGACCTAAAGGTCCGTTAAGAGGTTAAGAGGAGCCTTTGGCATGTAGGGGCCGATCCCCGTGTCGGCCCGTCGTCATTACCCGAACAAATGTCGAGAGAGTTGAGAGGTTAGAGTTGAGAGATTCCATCCGGCTGTAGGGGCCGATCACCGTGTCGGCCCGTCGTGAATCAACGCACCCATCGCACCAATCCGTTTATAGAATCTCTATTCTTGCCGTCCGATAAAGTTTTTTGAGGAGTAACGGCCTGAAGGATTAGAGTACAGAGTACAGCTGCCGTGCGGCTTGATATTCCCTTGCTTCCGTGCCTTTGCTTTCTTTTCTTTTTCTAGAATTTGAGACGGTTTGATGAGCTTAGGCGAATAATTTGAGACGGTTTGATGAGAGTAGTCGAATAATTTTTGCTCACGATGTGAGCCCATGCGGCTTGCAAGAGGCCTCCACGTATCACGATTATTTTAGAATAATATCTAACACTCCATTAAACGATACGTGTAGATCCTCGTGATCCGCTGGAGATAAAATTTTTTCACGCAGAATACGCGGAAATCGCGGAAGCCATGCGGAATGGAAATGCGATTACATGGGGGAATACGCAGAGGTGCACGCTACACTTGCGCCACCGTCCGGATGGCAAGCACAAACAAAGTGTGTGCGCTTCCGCGAATTCTGCGCATTCCGCGTGAGACTTATTTACCGAACAGTAATTTCTTTTTTTTCTAACCACGGATCTTGCTCACGCTGTGAGCCCATGCGGCTTGATTGGAAAGTTGAGGGTTTAGAGAGTTTAGAGAGGAGAGTTGAGAGTTTAGAGTTGAGAGATTCCATCCGGCATGTAGGGGCCGATCACCGTGTCGGCCCGTCGTCATTACCCCAATAGATCTGTTTTTTATTTATCAACGTGATTAAACAGATTAAACGGTTACTATCAAGGACATGAAAACAGTGAAATCTGTTTAATCTGTTGAGGAAAAACAAAATCTGTGACAATTTCTATAATCTGTGGGAGATTTTTTTAGAGAACAGAGTACAACCACCGTGCGGTGCGTAGAGACATCAGAACCGCTGTCGCTTTTCTTAGCTCTCAACTCTAAAAATGATGTTTTAAGATAGATGATAACATCGTAAAGCATTAATAATCCGTAATATATCTATAGTTCTAATTTTGGTGATAAACTTGATTTTGAACACCCAATCTTAAAACGTTTAAGACCTTAAAGCTTTATTGTTAGGCATCAAAACTCCCCTTATGAGCCGAAGGCTTCTTTTAACTCAGTCAAAGATTGCTACATTGATTGAAGGTGGACCGACACTGGGATTGGCCCTTACTTGCTCTATTATAGTTAAATATGCGGTGGAAAATTCCACGCATATGGTACCTTTTTCGTATCTTCGCAAAATAAAGTCTATTGCAGTCAATAGTAAATAATCTTTATTATATGTTTATGAAACAAAAACTTGTTTTAGCGCTTGTTGCTGTGGCCATGTTGTTGCCCTCGGCAATGCAAGCAAAAGTGGAACATTTGTTGCCCAATCCGCAGAAGGTTTCTGTGACGAATCAGGGCACAGTGGCCTTTCCTTTGGGCGGCACTGTAAGCATTAACTATGCGGATGGTGTTGAACAGTGCGCACTTTTGGAAGAAGTGTTCACAGATAACGGTTGTACACTCGCTTCAGGCGGTAAGACCGTTAACGTAAATTATGTGCAGAGCATTGATGGTGCGTATGACTATGAACTCCATGGTTACGAAAACGAAGCCTACACTTTGGAAATTACTGCTGATGCGATTAACATCACTGCAGTAACTAAAACAGGTGTGATTCGTGCGGCACAGACCCTCACGCAGTTGGCTGAAGGTTGGACTGGCACAAAGGGTTTTGAAGCCCTCACGATGACAGACTGGCCTGCCTTCAAACTCCGCGGTTACATGCATGACGTGGGTCGCTCGTTTATCTCTATCGACGAGTTGGTGAAGCAAATCGAACTCTTCTCGCGCTTTAAGGTCAATACCTTCCACTGGCACATGACTGAAAATCAGGCATGGCGCTTTGAGGTGAAGGCATATCCTGAATTGACTTCGGATGCAAGCATGACACGCTTCCCCGGACAGTATTACACGCAGGAAGACTGCAAGCGCTTGCTGGCGGTGGCGAAGAAGCACGGGGTGATTGTGATTCCCGAAATCGATATGCCCGGTCATAGTGAAGCCTTTGAGCGCGCTATGGGTTTTGGCATGCAGACAGAGGAAGGTAAAGTGGTGCTCAAAAAGGTGATTGATGAAGTTGTCGCTGTGTTTGAAGGTGTTCCCTACCTCCACATCGGTGGTGACGAAGTGTCAACAACGGCAGCTTACCTCAACGAAATGATTGCCTATGCGGAAAGCAAGAGTACAAACGTTAAGGGCGGTCTTTGGAACCCCATCAACGGTATCGGTCAGGGTGATCTCAAACATACTTTGGCACAAATGTGGGGTACACGCGGTTACTTGGCAACAGGCAAGGCAAACATTGACTGCCGTTACAACTACACCAACCACTTTGACGTGTTTGCCGACCTCGTAGGTATCTACAAGAGTACGGTTTATTACTCACAACAGGGTAGTAGCGATGTAGCTGGTGCTATTTCTGGTTGTTGGAACGACCGTAAGGTGGCTGACGAAAAGGCGATTATGGCGCAGAACAACGTGTGGGCAAACGTGATTGCTACTGCTGAACGCACATGGATTGGCGGTGGTAAGGCATACATTGACAATGCGACAAATACGCCTGCCGACTATAAGAAGAACCCCTATGGAGGTGGTGTTATGCTCCCCAACTCGGGCGACGAATATGATGAGTTTAAGAGTTGGGAAGATCGTTTCCTCTTCCACAAGGCAAACTCATTGAAGGGCGAACCAATCCCTTATGTGAAGCAAACCAATGTGCGCTGGCGCATTTCGGATGCGTTCCCCAACGGAGGTTCGGAAACTGCAGCGTTTGGTCCTGAAGCAGCAGGTATTACAGCATCAACAGACTTGCTCCCCGAAACATTTACTCACGAAGGTAAGACCTACTACTCAGGTATTGCAACAGGTGCTGGTATCTACTTGGCACACACTTGGGGTAACTCTATCATCAATGCTTATTACAGCAATCCTCAGTTCAACCACACAGCGTATGCATGGACTTATGTGTATTCTGATAAAGAACAGACTGTAGGTGCTCAGATTGAGTTCCAAAACTACAGCCGTTCAGAACAAGACGGTGCTGCGCCCGCAGGTAAATGGGACCACTTCGGTTCTAAGATTTGGCTCAATGGTGAGGAAATCGCTGCGCCCACATGGGACAACACAGGTGTGAGCATCAGCAGTAAGGAAGTTGAGTTGAAGAACGAAAACTTCCCAGGACGTAAACCTATCCAAGTAACTTTGAAGCAAGGTTGGAACAAGGTGTTCCTCAAGCTTCCCTATATGAACAAGGGTTATCGCTTGAAGAAGTGGATGTTCACTTGCGTCTTCACAGATACCGAAGGTGTAAATGCTGTTGAAGGTTTGATCTACTCGCCCAACCAATGTATGGACGAAGCAACAGAAGCCGTAGCTGCAGAAATCAGCAACATCAAGCGCAATCGTGGCAATTACATCGGCACTACTGTCGGTCTTTGGTCCGAAAGTGCAGCGGCTGAGCTTGATGCGAAGGTGAAGGAAGTTGAAGCAACTTACTCTACGTCAATGACTGCAGAGCAGCGTAAAGCACAGGCTGCTGAACTTCAAACAGCTTGGACAAAATTTGAGGCTTCGCTAACAGAATCCAATATGAACCAACCTGTGAGTGGCAACTACTACCGTATGTACACGCCCTTGCGTGATAGTCGCTATGTAACGGGCAACGGAGCCGGAACGGCTGCTACAGGCGAAACAACAGCAACAACAAAGGCTTCTATCTGGAGATTGGTAAGTCGCGGTGATGGTTCCTATGATATTATCAATATTGTTGATGGTACCTATATCTCGCCAGCAAGCAATAATAATACTGCATTGAATTGTGTTGCAGAAAAACCCACAGCAGGATGGGTTATCAAGCAAGCATCTACTCGTGGCAAAGTACTTATTACTTCAGGTACTACACAATTCAACCAAACAGGTAGTGGACAAAGTTACAAGATCTATAACTGGGGATATAACAGCACTGGATTCTCAGAAACATACAATACTACAGACACTGGTTGTCAATATGAATTGATTGACGTTACAGAAAGCATCCCTCCCCAGCCTATTGCGTCTGTTGTGGGTGTCAACAATGAGGCTTACCCCTACGTTGTAGATGCAAATCTCGCCGCAAAGGTGTTTGCAGAAGAGAATATCACGATTGCTTTGGATGTCGCAATGCCTGCTTCATTGGCCGACAATACACGCTATGCTTTGGTATGTGCAGCGGACCCTACGAAAGGGGTTACTGGAGCAACAAAGACTAATTCGCCCTACGTGGCGTTTGGACTTAATGGCAGTAACCCCGCATATCTTTCCTCATCTGCAAATGGTGATAAGTTTACCTATAGAGATTTCTCTTTTACAGGAAACACCACATATAAAGTGGTTTATGTCATCGACAAAACCAAAAAGCAATTCTCTATCTATGTTGATGGAGCCTTGAAGAGCACAGCAACTTATCCTGTAGTTGGTTACGAACTCCAATCCTTCAGCAACTTCGCAAGCAATGCGAATGCGAAGCTTTATATTGGTGGGGGTGCTGTAAGTACAAATGCTGCATACGACAAGTTTGGTGGCAAGGTGCGCTCGGTTCAATTCTTCGATGCTGCCCTCAGCGCTGCTAAAGTTGCTCAGTTGGAATATCCCGAATTGCCCGAAGATATCATCCTTGCTAACGCAGTTGAGGCACATGCCAACATGAATATCTTTGGTTTGCAACGCTACCTCGGTTTGGTGCAGAATGCAGGCACAGGCATTGCGGGCGATGGTCAACTCGTTTGTAACTATCCTGCAGCGACAAGTCAAGAAAGTGGCAATGCCTATGCCAACATGATTGACGGTAACTACACCACTTTCTTCCATAGTGGATACGGCAATACCATCGGCACAGGAAGTCACTACTTGCAAGCCGACTTGGGTAAGAAGGTAAACAGTTTCCGTTTCTACTTCAAGAAGCGCAGTCAGAACAACAACAACCGTCCTACAAAGATTACCATTGAAGGTTCTAACGACAAGGAAACGTGGAACGCTGTGACTGTTATCAGTAGCGGCTTCCCCACTGATGCAGCAATTTTGGACTATTATTCTGAAGAGGTTTCAAGTGAGACTGCTTATCAACATTACCGCTTTACGGTGAACACAACCAATGGCGGAACAGTGTTCTACACCTTCTCTGAATTCTACATTCTCCCCAGCGTAAGCAAGGTGGTTGAGACCTTCGATGCGGTGCGTGCTTACCGTGCTGGTATTTCTGTTGAAACAGCAACAGCGTTGAACAATGCCTATGCATGGAACAAGGGTCTTAATGAAGGTTCGCCCATCGTTGGCGTAGAGTCATATATCTATGCCGATACCTATAAGAATGGTGAATTCGTAAACCGCTTCTTCTACAACAATAACGGTTCGTTGGCTACTGCTACTGGATCACAAAAGGAAGATGCATTTATCTGGATTCCTGCTGTTACAGACGACGGCAAGTACAACTTCAAGAACAAGGCGGGTAAGTACTTTGCGCATAAGGGCTTGAGCGACAATGCGCACAACTTCACCGTGTCTACAGAGAATGCGCACCATATGGGTGTTACGCTCCACACACAAGGCAACAATTACTTTGTGATTAAGAATGCCGATGGTGGTTTTGACCAGTCTTCTATAACCTACGATCAGAAGGCAACTGCGTATTGTACTGATTTCGTATTCGTTCCTGTAGATCTCTTTAAGGAAGCGAAATTGTTCATCAAGGCCGAAGTAGAAGGTTTGGCAGCGAACAACCCCAACACGCATATCGGTAACATCCGTGTTAATGGCAGTGGCAAGAAGTTCTTGACTACTACGACAGGCGTAACGCAATACACTTACAACGATGCGGTTACTACAACAGTTGACTTCGCTCGTGGTTATCGTGGTTTCGAACTCCAAGGTTTCTTCTTGGATGGTCAGAACTTAGGTAAGAGTATTACCCTCACAGAAGAGCAAAAGACAAGTATTACAGAGGCAAATCCCCTCGTGGCGAAGTTCACAACAACTGCTGATGTGACGCTCTTCTACGACGACGATGAATACTCATACCGTATTCCTGCAATTGGTAAGACTTCAACAGGTCGCCTTATAGCTGTGAGCGACTACCGTCACAACCTTGACGATATCGGTCGCGACGTACATCAAACAGGCAAACTCCGCCTTGACCTTGTGATGCGTTATAGCGATGACAATGGTAAGACGTGGAGCGCAAAGCAAACGATTGCTGAAGGTACTGGTAATAAGAATGCAGACGGTTACGACTGTGCTTACGGTGATGCCGCAATTGCTACTGTTGGTCAGAATGTTCTTGTAATGGCAGCGGCTGGAAATGTGGTGTACAATGGCGCTTCAGATACCAAGCATAACAGAACAGTACGTGTGTTCAGTGCCGACAATGGTCTTACTTGGACGAAAGAAGATATTAGTGAAAAGATCTTCATTGGTGAGAGTGCTTTGATTCCTAACGGTCATGCAGCATTCTTTGGTAGTGGTAAGTTGGCGGTCGACGCAAACTTCAATGGCACAGGTAAGGCACGTATTTATGGTGCGATGTTGGTAAAACTTGGTAATGTAACAACCAACATCTTCCCCATTTACACTGACGACCTCGGTCTGAACTGGAATATTCTTGGTGGTAGTACTTCACCCGTAGCGAATGCCGACGAACCCAAGGTAGAGATTCTCCCCAACGGTCAGATTTTGTTGAGTGCTCGTCGTCAAGGTGGTCGTGTATTCCGAGTGTTCACCTATGGCGCTGAAGCAACAGACAAGACTAATGGTTCTGGTTCATGGGGCGAAGAGGCTGCTAACGGTTGTGGCAACACAGGTAGCAACGGTACAAACGGTGAAATCTTCCTTATTGATGCACAGAATGCCAATGGTGATGCAGTAAAACTCCTCATGCAGTCACAGCCTAAGGGTGGTTCTGGTCACTACGACCGAAAGGATGTTACCATTTGGTACAAGGAAGTTGATGCCAATACAACATACACAACAACATCGATTAAGGATGGTTGGACACAAGGTCTTCAAGTAAGTACGCAACAGAGTTCTTACAGTGCAATGACTTTGCAGGCTGATGGTAAGATAGCCTTCTTCTTCGAGGAAGCGCCTTGCTACGGTGATGATTATACTAAGGGTTACTGCATGGTATATGTTCCTCTTACTATCGAAGCCATTACTAAGGATGCTTACAAAACTCCTGAAGTTAAGGAAGAAGGCAATGAAATCGTGAGCGCAGATGCCCTCCCTGGTGACGGCACTATGCGTTTCTATCGTTTGGCAATTCCTGTGACCAAGAGTGCTTTCGAAAATGACCTTGAAAGCAACAACGATAAGGTTCGTGCCTTCTGGCAAGACTGTGAGGACTTCGTCAACAAGATGTTTGTGCCGCTTGGATTCTGCTTCGACGTGGTTGAAAGCGAAAGTTTGATTAATGTTAAGGATTTGACCATCGGTAACAATAGTCTTCCCGAAATCGGCAACTGTACCTACGACCTCAACAATATCCTTGGTGAAGCAAACTACGACGTAGCGATGTGGGTAACGCACCGTGATGATTTTGAAGAAAACTCTGGTCTATCTGCATTGATGGGTGCTTACAGTAGCAATACGAAGGGTAGCGGTTATGCTAAGACTGACAAGTGGGTGGTAGCTCACGAACTCGGCCATATGTTTGGTGCAGTGCACACACTTCAGGGCGAAGGAAGCTTGATGGATAATCAGGGTGAGTATTTCTCATATCCTTCTATCAAGGCGATTCGCAACAGTGCTATCGGTACTACATCTTATAATAATGTGAAAGTAGCAAACAATGCACCTCAGTTTGATGAAGCGAAGATGAAGCAAACTTACCGCATTCCTCAAGGTGCTTGCCTTGCGATTGATGTTCAAGCAACAGACATTGAAAACCACAAGTTGATGTACACTGCAATCGGTTGCACCAGCAAGAATGTGGATAATGTCCAAGAAGGGCAAGTAGGGCAAGATATGACTCTTCCCTTCGCTTCATTTGCTCCACAGGCATCCAATGTTATCAGTTATTCTCCCATCTATACAGCAGACGTAGTAGATACAGACTTCTTCTTGCCGAAGGAAGGTACTGGTATCCATGAGATGGAGGCAGGCACTTATCCCCTCAGTATCCTTGTCAACGATGTACCAAGCACCGATTGGACCTATGCAGCATTGACAGAGATTCCTTTCTATAGCACTTATGCAATTTGGGAAACTCAAGTGCAGGTGGTTGGAGGTGAAGCTTTCAAGGCAAGCATTGCTGGCGGAAAGACAAACTTCACTGCAGGTGAAAAGGTAACAGTAGAGTGGGGAGTAAACACTAACTACTTTACAGAAGATAGTCGCTTGCGTATTTTGATGTCGGATGACTACGGTAAGACCTTTGAGTATGTGCTTGCTGAAGACGTTAAGGCTACTGACGGTCAATGCACTGTAACGATGCCTAACGTAAGCATCGGTCAAGTTGAGGTAGACTTCTCTACAGCAAAGCGCACCATGAACGGTGGTGTCATCAAGGTGGAAGAAATCGGTGGTGCTGCATTTACGTTGACTGCACTTGATCCAAGCACAGACAAGGGCTTTACAGTGGATGGTAATTCTATTACATCATACATCGGAAGCTATGAAATTGGTACTTTCTATGCTAACGAAGCGATGACTATTCCAACAGGAGTATCGGCTTATGTAGCAACCGAAGAACCTGTAATTGAAGGAAGCGAAGGTACAATCACTATGACAGCCATTGCTGATGGTATCGTTCCTGCAAAGACAGGCGTTGTGCTTCGTGCAGAACAAGGTCAATATATCTTTGTTGAGTCTGAAACTGTAGGTACAATGGTAGAAGGCAATATGTTGCTGGGTTACGCTGGTACTGCTGCTTACGAAGCAGTGACACTTACAGAAGGCACAACCAACTATGTACTCGCAGTAGAAAATGGTCAAGTAGGTTTCTACCGTAAGGATCAAGCGTTTAAGGTGTACAACAATAAGGCGTACTTGCAGGTGCCTGAAGTGAAACTCAACGTGCTCCGCCTGCGTTTCGAAAATGCTGATGGTACAACCGACATCACAGAACTCCCTGTTGGCGGTGCTGAGGCACAAGAAATTTTCGACCTCACCGGACGCCGTGTTGCTACGCCAGCAAAGGGCATTTACATCGTTAATGGTAAGAAAGTACGTTATTAATGATAATCAATGACCTAAAAATTAGGTTCGTATCAGAAAAAAGTTGTACCTTTGCAAAACTAAAGTGTACTTAGCAAAATGCGCACAAGCGCATCGGGCATTGGTGCATGAATTGATCCGTAATCATTTAAAATTTTATATACTTATGAAAAAGGAATATACAGCGCCTGAAATGAGCGTAGTAGAATTTAAGTCAGAAGGCGTGATTGCTGCTTCTGTATCATCTGATAAGGTTGGTGTTTTTGATGTAACTACCGATGCTGATGCAGAATGGTAAATCATAAAGAAACAAGTACAGCGGGCGAACCAATTGGTTTGCCCGCTGTCGTGTTTTGCTTGGAGCGTTGAGTTTAGAGTACTTTTTGAAAGTTGAGAGTTTAGAGTTGAGAGATTCCATCCGGCATGTAGGGGCCGATCACCGTGTCGGCCCGTGGTGGATCAACGCGAAAATCGCACCAAACCGTATCTGCCCAAGGTCAATTACGTACCTGCCAATTACCGTTCCACCGATTTTTTACTTATTATCAACGTGATTACACGGAGTACACGGATCTTGCTCACGGATGTGAGCCCGTGCGGCTTGCCAGATGTCTCCACGTATCACGAATATTTTAGAATAATATCTACACTTTAATAAATGATACGTGTAGATCCTCGTGATCCGCTGGAGATAAAATTTTTTCACGCAGAATACGCGGAAATCACGGAAGCCATGCGGAATAGGAATGTTATTATATGTAAGAAATACGCAGAGGCGCACGCTACACTTGCGCCACCGTCCGGATGGCAAGCACAAACAAAGTGTGTGCGCTTCCGCGAATTCTGCGCATTCCGCGTGAGATTTTTTACCAGACAGTAATTTCTTTTTTTGTCCACGGATCTCGCGATCACACGGATCTTGCTCACGCCATTCCGCACGGCAGTTGTACTCTGTACTCTATTCTCTAAAAAGTCCGTTTTATTTTTTCTCACGCAGAATACGCGGAAAACGCGGAAGCCATGCGGAATAGAAATGCTATTATATGTGGGGAACACGCAGAGGCGCACGTTACACTTGCGCCACCGTCCGGATGGCAAGCACAAACAAAGTGTGTGCGCTTCCGCGAATTCTGCGTATTCCGCGTGAGATTTTTTACCAGACAGTAATTTCTTTTTTTGCCACGGATCTCGCTCTTGCTCACGATGTGAGCTCATGCGGCATGCTTGGAAAGATGAGAGTTGAGAGTTTAGAGAGGAGGTCGCGCAAGAAATCGTTAGTCCGCATGGCAAGATGCCGAAGGTATCTCCGCTCTGTAACCGCGGTGGTTGGCGCTGAGCGCCTACCCCCGGTCCCAACAGAACCCCATTGTAGCACCCCGAAGGGCGTGCCCCAACAAGAGGACAAGGTTCTCTCATCTCTCAACTCTCATCTCTCAACTCTCATCTCTCAACTCTCATCTCTCAACTCTCATCTCTCAACTCTCATCTCTCAACTCTCATCTCTCAACTCTCAACTCTCCCTCTTTCCTACTAAATTTTCACTACTTTGCGAAAATCTTTGTGTTTTCGCTACTTTATTGTAACTTTGGTGCGAAATTTTTAATTTTTTTGCGGTTCAAGGCAAGTGAATGTATCTGGGGCAGTGCTTTCGTGCGCTGTGCCGCATGATTCATTACTGCTTTGAACATGAAATATTTTGTTATGAAGAAGATATTTTGCTTGTTAATGTTTTGCTGTTCCTTGATGATGCAAGCCCAGCAGGCACCTAAGCGTGAGTTCCGCGGTGCTTGGATACAAATCATTAATGGACAGTTCCAGGGTATGGCTCGCCATCAGATGCAAGCCAACCTCACGAATCAGTTGAATACATTGAAAGCCTGTGGGGTGAATACCATTATCTTTCAGGTGCGCGGCGAGGCCGATGCGTTGTATGAAAGTCCATATGAACCATGGAGTCGTTTCCTGACGGGTGTTCAAGGTCAACCCCCTTCACCTTATTGGGACCCCTTAGCGTGGATGGTTGATGAATGCCACAAGCGCGGCATGGAACTTCATGCCTGGATCAATCCTTATCGTGCCAAGACCAAAACTACAAAAGAGCTTGCTGCGTCTCACCCATATGTGCAAGCCCCTGAACGCTTCTTTGCCTATGGCGATTTATTGATATTCGATCCTGGTTTGCCCGAAAATCAAGAGTATATTTGTACCATCGTGAAGGATATCCTGACCCGCTACGATGTGGATGGTCTGCACATGGATGATTATTTCTATCCTTATCCCGAAGCCGGACGAGCTATTCCCGACGATGCCACCTATCAGAAATACCGCAATGGTATTACCAATAAGGATGATTGGCGCCGATACAATGTGAATTGCTTGATTGAAAAATTGTCGCGCGTGGTTCGTGAAACGAAACCTTGGGTGAAGTTCGGTATCTCGCCCTTTGGCATATACCACAACGCCCGAAATGGTGGTTTCGTCAAGGGTAGTCAAACGAAGGGCTTGCAAAACTACGATGATCTTTATGCCGATATCCTTTACTGGGTGAATAAGGGTTGGATTGATTACAATGTGCCCCAAATCTATTGGGAAATAGGCCATCCTGCAGCCGACTATGAAGAATTAATCAAGTGGTGGTCAACCCACGCTGCAAATCGTCCGCTGATTATCGGACAGGACGTGGAGCGCACCGTGCGCGCTGCCGACCGTCAGGTGCCCACTCAAAATCAAATGGCGGCTAAATTCCAGTTGCAACGCTCCTTGCCCAATATCGATGGCTCATGTCTGTGGTACAGCGCTGCCGTGGTGCGCAATGAAGGCGGATATGCCTCAGAGTTGGCTTACAACTACCACAAAACGCCTGCCCTCCAGCCTTTAATGCCTTTTATCGATGATAAGGCGCCCCGTAAGGTGAAAGGTCTTGACGACCGCTGGATGCCCGATGGCTATTACCTCTTCTGGCAAGCGCCCAAGGCGAAAAAGGAAATGGATAAAGCCCAATACTACGTGGTGTATCGCTTTGCACAAGGCGAGAAAATTAACCTTGAACAAGCCGATCATATTGTAACGATAACTAAACAGACTTTGCTTAAATTGCCTTACCAAAATGGTAAAACAAAATACACGTATGTGGTCACTGCACTCGACCGTTTACAAAACGAAAGTAAGGCAGCAAAAGTAAAGGTGAAACTATAAAAAACTTCCCTGTACATGAAAGTATTAAAATTCGGCGGTTCCTCAGTAGGAGCCGTAGAGAGTATTCTCAATATAAAAAGAATTGCCGAAAACAACGACCAACCCATTGTGGTGGTGGTTTCGGCTTTGGGTGGCGTGACCGACCGCCTTATTGCTTTGGGTAAAAGAGCTGCTCAGGGTGATCCAACGTACTTAACAGAAGTGGATGCACTTGTGTTGCGCCACACTGAGATGGTAGAGACTGTGATACCAAACGACCGCCAGGCCGGACTCCATACGCAGATGGATGCCATTTTCGAAGATTTGCGCAGTATCCTCCACGGGGTGTTCCTGATTCAAGACCTCACGGAAAAGACCGCTGATGTTATCGTTGCCTTTGGTGAGCGTTTGTCCTCGCTGATTGTGGCAACGCTGATTGATGGCGCTCGCCATTTCGAAGCACGTAATATCATTAAGACGCAACGCCAGGGCAATAAGCATGTGGTGAACTATGAGTTAACCAATGCTTTGATTTCAGAAAACTTCGGCCGTTGGAAGGGCATTGCCGTGATGGGTGGTTTCATTGCCACCGATATGGAGACGGGTGCCACGACAAACCTCGGTCGTGGAGGCTCGGACTTCACTGCGGCGATTGTTGCTGCGGCGCTCGATGCTGAGGCTTTGGAAATATGGACCGACGTGAATGGCTTTATGACAGCCGACCCACGCGTGATCTCAAAGGCTTATACCATCGATGAACTGTCGTACAACGAAGCCATGGAGCTTTGCAACTTCGGGGCGAAGGTGGTGTATCCCCCCACGATCTATCCCGTGTGCGTCAAGAATATTCCCATCTTGGTGAAGAACACCTTTAACCCCGAGGCTAAGGGCAGTATCATCCATGCCAATGCCAAAACGAGCAAGCAACCCATTCGCGGTATTTCTTCCGTCAATGAAATGTCGCTCGTCACGGTGAGCGGTCTTTCAATGGTGGGCGTTGTGGGTGTGAACCGACGTATCTTTGCTACCCTCACCCGTGGGGGCATCAGTGTGTTTATGGTGGCACAAACCTCATCAGAAACGAGTACCTCGCTTTGCGTCACAACGCAAGATGCAGCAAAGGCATGCCAACTCCTGGACCATGAGTTTGCCGCAGAAATTGCTGAAGGCGCGATGAACCCTACCATTCACCAGGATGACTTAGCTACAGTGGCTGTTGTGGGTGAACCCATGGCGAACAGTTCGGGTGTTGCCGGACGTCTCTTTGCCGTATTGGGCAAGAATGGTATTAACATCAATGCCATGGCACAAAGCGCATTGGAAAAGAATATCTCGTTTGTTGTGGACAAGCACCAGTTACGCAAGGCTCTGGAAGTGATTCATGACAGTTTCTTTTTGAGTCAGCATGAGGAACTCAATGTCTTTTTGTGTGGCACAGGAACGGTAGGTGGAAGTCTCTTGCAACAACTCGCCGCTCAACGTGAATTGCTCATGAGCGAACGTGGGCTGAAGATCAACCTCGTTGGGGTGTGTGGACGCACAAAGGCAGCGTTCTCGCGCGAAGGCATCGATCCTGCACGTTACAAGGAAGCCCTTGAACAGAGCGATAAGAAGGGTGGTGTGGAAGAAATGGTGGATGAAATTATTCGCTTGAATGTATTCAACTCCGTTTTCGTGGATTGCACCGCCAGCGAAGCTGTTGCTGCGCAATATGAACGTCTGTTGGCTGCCAATGTGGCCGTCGTGGCTGCCAATAAAGTGGCAGCTTCATCAAGCTACGATAATTATGAACGCCTCAAGCATCTGGCGCGTCAACGTGGGGTGAAGTATCTTTTTGAAACCAATGTGGGCGCTGGCCTTCCTATTATAAATACCATCAACGATCTCCGTGCGTCGGGCGATAAGATTATTGAAATCAAAGCCGTGTTGAGCGGTACGCTCAACTTCGTGTTCAACACCCTGTCGAAGGATATTCCTTTGAGTCGGGCCGTGAAGATGGCGCAGGAGGCTGGGTATTCAGAACCCGACCCACGCATTGACCTTTCCGGCAAGGACGTGATTCGTAAAATCACGATCTTGGCGCGTGAAAGTGGCTATCGTGTTGAAACCGATGAAATCGCTAAGGAATTGTTCATTCCCAACCATTTGTTTGAAGGTACGCTCGATGCCTTCTGGGCAGGTCTTCCCGAACTGGATGCCCAATTCGAGGCTGAACGCCAACGCTTAGAGGCTGAAAACAAACGTTGGCGCTTTGTGGCAGAATGGACTGAAGGTAAGGGTAAAGTAAGCCTTTGCGAAATTCCTTTAGGTCATCCCTTCTACGACCTTGAAGGGTCTAACAATATTATTTTGCTCACCACAGAACGTTATCGCGAATACCCCATGCTCATTCAAGGCTATGGCGCAGGTGCTGCCGTCACCGCGGCTGGTGTCTTTGCGGATATTATGCGATTGAAGTAAAAAGGGGGATTAGCGATTAACGGTAGTCTTATAGATGCTCTAGATGTTCTAGATAATCTAGAGTTTCTAGAGCATCTAGAGTTTCTTGCTCCCGACTTTAACCTTAAAAAAACAATTCTCTATGCAACAAACGTTGTCGATGCGTGTTGTGCCTGCTGTTGCGGCTCAGGATGTTGAATTAAAAAAGCGAGCCGCGCAGGAGTTGGGCGTAGCACCCCATAGAATAAAGGCAGTGCGTGTTAGGAAACGCAGTATTGATGCCCGCCAACGCACGGTGTTCGTCAACCTCACCATTGAGGCCTTTATCGATGAAAATCCACCAGCATTGGATTATGAACCGATTGTTTATCCTCATGTTGAGGGTGCTGAGTCGGTGGTTGTGGTCGGTGCCGGACCAGGTGGGCTTTTCGCTGCCCTTCGTTTGATTGAGTTGGGAAAACGCCCCATTGTATTAGAGCGTGGCAAAGACGTGCATGAACGCCGTAAGGATATTGCGCGTATCTCGCGTGAGCATATTGTTGACCCCGAAAGTAATTATTCTTTCGGTGAAGGGGGAGCTGGCGCATACTCCGATGGTAAATTATTTACCCGTTCAAAGAAACGTGGCAATATCGAAAAGATTTTGCGCGTGTTCTGCCAGCATGGTGCCCTTACCGATATTCTGGTGGATGCTCATCCCCACATCGGAACCGATCGCTTGCCCCGTATCATCGAGCGTATGCGCGAGCAAATCAAAGCGTCGGGTGGCGAGGTGCATTTCGGGCAACGTGTGGATCGATTGTTGTTTAAAGCCAACAATCAAGTGGTGGGCGTACAAACGCAGACGGGGCAGGAGTTCTATGGTCCCGTAATCCTGGCAACAGGTCATTCAGCGCGCGACGTTTACCGTTATCTCGTTGAGGCAGGCATTGAAGTAGAGGCCAAGGGCATTGCAGTGGGTGTGCGTTTGGAACATTCGGCGCACCACATTGATTGCCTTCAATACCACAACCGTGAGGGACGTGGCAAGTACCTCCCCGCAGCAGAATACAGTTACGTGGCACAAGCCAAAGGGCGTGGCGTTTATAGCTTCTGCATGTGCCCTGGTGGCGTAGTGGTGCCTGCAGCCAGTGGACCCGAGCAATTGGTGGTCAATGGTATGAGTCCCTCAACACGCAACACGGCCTGGAGCAATTCGGGCATGGTGGTTGAAACACGCCTTGAGGATTTGGATGGCGAACTGCGCCCCTTCCTGCAAGAGGCCATGAACGATGCGCGTTTTGCAGAAAACCATAAGGATATGTTTACGGCCGACCATCCGTTGCGCATGATGTATTTCCAGGAAGCCCTTGAACGTGCGTGCTGGATACAGGCTGGCGGCAAACAAACTGCTCCCGCACAACGCATGCACGATTTCGTGAACCGTAAGTTATCCGCCGATCTCTTGCCCACAAGCTATTCGCCTGGCGTAGTCGCCTCGCCTCTTCATTTCTGGATGCCTCAATTCATCACGACGCGTCTTGCTGAAGGGTTCCAAATCTTTGGACAGCGCAGTAAAGGCTTTCTCACCAACGAGGCTTTGATGATTGCGGCAGAAACACGTACTTCAGCCCCCTTGCGCATCCTGCGCGATCCCGAAACGCTATCGCACATTCGCATTCAAGGACTTTACCCTTGTGGCGAAGGAGCTGGCTATGCCGGCGGTATCGTCAGTGCAGCCGTCGATGGCGAGCGCTGTGCTGAGGCTGTGGCAGGCTGTGAATTTAGATAATATAGAAGCTCTATATATAGAATTTCTTACGTTCTCCTATTTCCCACTCAACAAACCAACCTTATGATCCACCCTTTAATTGAAAAATATTATCCTGAAGACAATGAACTGCGCAGAATCTTGCTCACACACAGTGAGCAGGTGGTGAAGCGTGCTCTGAAGATTGCGGATGCTCATCCCGAATGGTGTTTGAACCGCCAATTATTGGAAGAGGGGGCATGGCTTCATGACATTGGTGTGTTCTTGACCGACGCACCAGGGATTCATTGCTTTGGCACTCATCCTTATTTAATGCATGGCGTGCTGGGGGCAGAACTGATGCGTCAGGAGGGGCGCGAGGACTTGGCACGCATTTGCGAGCGCCACACGGGCACAGGACTTACTGTTGAAAATATCATAGAACAAGGATTGGCCTTGCCGCATCGTGATTTCCGCCCCGAGACATTGGAGGAACAGGTGATTTGCTATGCCGATAAATTCTATTCAAAAAGTCATTTGGAACGTGAGCGCACCGTTGAGCAAACGGCAAAGAGTCTTGAGAAGTTTGGAGCAGCTGGTGTAGAAATCTTTTTGAACTGGGCACAGCGCTTTGAGTCGTACACATTAAATCATTAGACCATGAAGATCTTGAAATCATGCTTTGGATTAGCCTTGCTTTTTGGTGTTGCTGCTTGTGGCAACAAATCGGAACGTGTCGTTTATGAAGCTGTTCCGCCTGAAGATTTGTCGAGCGAAGAAGGGGTGGTATATCTTGAAAATGAGCGTTTGAAAAGTCCGATCTCTGTGGAGGATTTTTTAAGTCTTGCTGAGGTTCATGATATTGAAGATTTTTTGGGTAACTATAATAATATAGAGCGCGCTAAGGAAAACCCCGAACTGGCATCGTATTTCATGGCCACGAAGCGTGATTCCGCTGTGATGCGCTTGGCAAACCGTTTTATGCGCATGTCAAACTTAGCGGAAGCCAATGGTAAGGCTGATGATAAATTACGATGGGCACAGGCGGTGCGTGTCGCCCTTGATGAGTTCTGTCAAAATGAGGTTGGCGTGAGTGCCGACTCTGCGCTACAGGACGTTGAACACATGATGTGCAAATTCTCGAATGACTCGCAGATGGAGATGAATTTCTTGTCCTATGTCCTCGCAACCATCTCTTATTTTAAGGTGATTAACGCCTACAACCAATGGCTTGATGCCGCTCCTAAAGCACTCCTGCCGTTGTTGCGTGAGGAGTATCAAGCCTGGCACGATTTCAATATGGCGCGCTATAAGTTTTGGTCGGAAGTGTCATACACACAAGCCTGGTACAGCATGAAACCCTTGGAAACGAATGGATATTATGCCGAACTGGCAACGGAACGCCGTGAGGACCTCAAGTTGGAACGCTCAATCATTGAAAACAATGAATCTTATCTTCAAAGGGGTGAGACCGTGACGACTAAAATGTGGGAACAATGGATTGAGGATCATTCCGTGCCAAAGGATATTGATGATTTAAAAGAGATGGAGCACGAAGAATTGATACCCAGCGAAAGTCATGTTGCAGAATGCGTGTCCACCCTGAAGTCAACCTGCTCACGCTGGCTTAAAGCACGTCAGGCTATTGCCGCTGCATTACCGTCAGCGCAAGCCAAAGCCTACGATAATCTGACGGCTGATATTCATTTCCGCATCATTGACAATAAACCTATAGATCCAGATCTCTTGTATGAGTCTGAAGAATAAACATCATAAAATCCCCCTACCGAGGCACTCCGATGCTCCAGTAGGGGGATTTTTATATTATTGGTGTCCGGTAAAATTTCTTATACATATATCTTTACCCTTATACCCCACACAAATATTCAAGTGTTTTATTTTTTATCAAGAATTTAAGAATTAGAGAATTAATGCTTACGCATTGTGTTTTAATCACTTATAA
>JAZKYK010000025.1:0-19822 GCA_045612125.1 Alloprevotella sp. | reverse complement strand
TAATAATATTATAATATTATTATACTTATATTTTATTTATTACTACTTACTTTCTGACCATCTCTTGGGGGGGGTGACAAAAACACCCCCTGTCACGCGTGACATGTCACGCTATCGTGATTCAGTTTATAAAATTTTAATTAATTTAACAAAAATATGTGCCTTTGCCGACCTCATGCAATCGTGGGGACTGACGCAGACCGACATCAGCGAGAACATCAAGCACACTGCCGCCAAAAACTCGCTCTCACGCCCCGTCGTGCGTTGGAACGACATGCTGGCACAACAGGGCACGTCAACTGCCCAGAAGAAGCAAATTCAAGTGGCCCAGCAACTGCTGGAGTTGCTCAAGTAAAAAAACAAGCTCATCAAGTAGGGACGCACGCCTCGTGCGTCCTTATTTTATTGTGGCGCTGTCGCATATTCCCCCCAAAAAAAAGATGCGTTGGTTATAGAGAAGCAAGCATATTTTATGCTACCTTTGCAAGCATAGTCATTGAGTAAAACTAAAAACAGAATACGTTATGGCAAATCCTAACGAACAAGTAGAACAATCCCCCCAAGCCTCAAAAGTGATTATTGCGGTGAATACGCCCGACGGTGTTGGGTATTTTGTCGATAGCGAGGGGAACAAACTCTTTAATAAGCAGTTTGAAAAGGTAAGAAGATTCTCTGAAGGCTTTGCCCCTATCAGGCAAAATGACAAATGGGGCTGTATCAACCCCAAGGGAGAGGTGATCGTTCCTTGCATTTATGACGATGCGCGGTACTTCCATGAAGGCCTTGCCTTTGTCGAGCAAAACGGCAAATGGGGCTTTATCAACACCAAGGGAGAGGTAGTCATTCCTTGTATTTATGACGATGTGCTGGACTTCTCTGACGGCCTTGCCCATGTTGAACTAAACGGCAAATATGGCCTTATCAACCCCAATGGAGAGGTGCTCATTCCTTGCATTTATGATTGTGTGGACCACTTCTGTGAAGGCTTTGCCCGTCTTGAGCAAAACGGCAAATGGGGATTTATCAACCCCAAGGGAGAGGTGGTAATTCCCTGCATTTATGATTGTGCCTGGTGCTTCTCTGAAGGCCTTGCCGAGGTCAAGCAAAACGGCAAATATGGCTTTATCAACCCCAAGGGAGAGGTAATCGCACCTTGCATTTATGACCATGCGGAGAAATTTTCTAAAGGCCTTGCCCGTGTCAAGCAAGGTGAGTGGCCAAACGGCAAATATGGCTATATCAACCCCAAGGGAGAGGTGGTCGTTCCTTGCATTTATGATGATGCGGAGAGATCCTCTGACGGCTTTGCCCTTGTCGAGCAAAACGGTAAATGGGGCTATATCAACCCAAAGGGAGAGGTAGTTGTGCCTTGCATTTATGACAGGGCGTGGAGTTTTAAAGAAGGCTTTGCTAGTGTCAAGCAAGACGGTAAATGCGGCTTTATCAACACTAAGGGAGAGGTGGTCATTCCTTGCATTTATGATGATGCGGAGAGATTCTCTGACGGTCTTGCCCTTGTCGAGCAAAACAGTAAATGGGGCTATATCAACACCAAGGGAGAGGTAGTTGTGCCTTCCATTTATGATAGGGCGTGGAGTTTCAAAGACGGCCTTGCCTGTGTCAAGGAAAACGACAAATGGGGCTATATCAACACCAAGGGAGAGGTAGTTGTGCCATGCATTTATGATAGGGCGTGGAGTTTCAAAGACGGCCTTGCCCGTGTTGAACTAAACGGCAAATATGGCCTTATCAACACCAGAGGAGAACTGGTCACATCTTGCATTTATGACAAAGTGGACGACTTCTCCGAAGGCCTTGCCCGTGTCGAGCAAAACGGCAAATGGGGCTATATCAACACTAAGGGTGAGGAGGTCATTCCTTGCATTTATAACGATGCGGGGTGGTTCTCTGACGGTCTTGCCCGTGTCGCGCAAAACGGCAAAGAATCCATTATCAACACCGAAGGAAAAGTCATTGTGGTAGAATGTGACAGATATAACACCTCTTGGTCAAAAGTAGAAATGGAATAGCACCCACTGCCCTAAACATAGTGGCAAATTAAAAGCAAAGAATACAAGTGAAGCCCCATCTTAGCGTATTTACTAAGGTGGGGCTATATTTTTCGTCCCAACAAACTTTCACTTGACAGCCAAGTGATGCGTTGTTGTCTTTTTTAGAATCAGCCCGCTTCGTTTTATCTCCCCCACTTTTGGATACACATTTGATATTTTATACTAACTTTGCAAGCATAAAAAGTAGAAATAAAAAATTAAAAATAATCAAATGTCCCTTATGGCGAATCCTAACGAACAAGTTGCGGAACAATCCGCCCAATCCTCTAAAGTTATTATTGCGGTGAATACATTCCACGGCGTGGGGTATTTCACAGACAGTGGGGGGCGCTTTCTCTTTAGAAAGCAGTTTGAGGAAGTATATCCGTTCCATGAAGGCCTTGCCAGTGTCAAGCAAAACGGCAAATGGGGTTATATCAACACCAAGGGAGAGCTAGTCATTTCTTGCATTTATGACGATGCGTGGGGCTTCTCTGAAGGGCTTTCCCGTGTCAAGCAAGACGGTAAATGTGGCTTTATCGACACCAAGGGAGAGGTAGTTGTGCCTTGCATTTATGATGATGCGGGGTGGTTCTCTAACGGCCTTGCCCGTGTCGAGCAAGACGGTAAATACGGCTATATCAACACCAGGGGAGAACTGGTCATTTCTTGCATTTATGACTATATGGACCACTTCTCTGACGGTCTTGCCCTTGTTGAGCAAAACGGCAAACATGGTTATATCAACACCAAGGGAGAAGTAGTCATTCCTTGCATTTATGACGGTGTGGAGTGGTTCTCTGACGGTCTAGCCCGTGTCAAGCAAAACTACAAATGGGGTTATATCAACACCAGAGGAGAACTGGTCATTTCTTGCATTTATAACAAAGTGGACGAATTCTCTGAAGGCTTTGCCAGTGTCAAGCAAGACGGTAAATGCGGCTTTATCAACACTAAGGGAGAAGTAGTCATTCCTTGCATTTATGACGGTGTGGAGTGGTTCTCTGACGGTCTTGCCTGTGTCGAGCAAAATGGTAAATGCGGCTTTATCAACACTAAGGGAGAGGTGGTCATTCCTTGCATTTATGACGTTGCGTGCTGCTTTTATGACGGCCTTACCATTGTCTCTCAATACAACGCCTGCTCCGTTATCAACACCGAAGGAAAAGTCATTGTAGCAGGATGTCATGATGCCGATTGGTCAAGAGTAGAAATGGAATAACTCCTCACCCCAAAAATCACCGAGACATATTCAGCATTTCTGCCCATCCTCAGCGAACATTCACATGAACCAGTAGGGACGCAAACTTACTACAATCACGTTTCTTCACCATCAATCTTCACCCCGCAAGGTGAAGTTTCTTAATAAATCTTCACTTCCTCACCAAGAGCGAAAAATCTTTACCCAAAGGAGGTGGCAAATCTTCACTATTTCACTTAATTATTCCCCTGTAGGTCAAAGACTTGCAGGGGTTTCTTTTTGCCCCGTTTTCGCACTAACTTTGCACCATCAAAACACAGGAAAGCACACCTCACGCCCCCCTGCTTTATGAAAGCCACCGAATGGGACTTCACCCTACCGCAAAAAAACGGTGCTGACGTGTTTGAAAACCTCCCCACAGAGTTTACCAAAAACATGCTGCAAACGCTGCGTCCAGGAGTGCCATCTAAAACGATCAACGAACAGTTGCGACAATGGAAACGGCGCTCACGCATCACCCACGACGCCGAACGAAATGTGTATATAAAAAGTTGCAAGAACATCATCAACTAAACTGCGTGACATGTCACGCGTGACAAAGGGGTATTTATATTATGAACAGCAAAAACGAAACAAAAAAGAAATCTGAAAGTCAGCCTAAATCCCGCAAATTTCGCCAATTTGGCAACCTCGCCATGTCTTACTATCCCGACCGCGGGTATAAGCGTGCCGTAGCCCTCTTTCGAGAAGAGCTCCGCCTTACAGGAGGACTGATGGACGCACTTGTTAAGGTGGGATACATAGAAAACCGCCGCGTGCTTTCGCCCAGGCAAGTAAGAGTGATTGAAGAATACCTTGGGGAATGTGAGTAGTTAAGAAGGGCTCGGTGGGGCTCTGAAAGCTCTGAAAACTCTGAAAAGCTCTGAAAACTCCCCAAAAAAAGAACAGCAGCAATCACATTTTGCGTGGTTGCTGCTGTTTATTGGGTGAACACCATTGCAGGTGTGCATCAAGCGACTACTTTATTCAGCGTCTTGCTGAGCGTTTTCAGCAATGAGTTTGGTTTGAATATCGGTTGGCACGAGTTCGTAAGAAGCGAATTTCATGATGAACGATGCACGTCCGCCGGTGATTGAGCTCAATGTTGTTGAGTAGGTTGACATTTCCTTCAAGGGCACCTTAGCCTGAAGCTTTTCGTAGCCATTTTCAGAGCTCATACCGATAATCATACCGCGACGGCCCTGGAGGTCGCTCATAACGTCGCCCATCTTGTCGGCTGGCACGAATACTTCCACATCGTAGATGGGTTCCAATACCTTTGGACCTGCTTCGCGGAAGGCTTGGCTGAAGGCGTTGCGTCCGGCAAGCATGAATGAAAGTTCGTTTGAATCTACGGGGTGCATCTTACCGTCGTAAACGATAACGCGAACGTCGCGTGCGTATGAACCTGTGAGCGGACCTTGCTCCATGCGGCCCATAATACCCTTAAGGATGGCGGGCATGAAGCGTGTGTCGATAGCACCACCTACAACGCTGTTGATGAACACGAGCTTGCCACCCCAATCCAATTGCACTTCTTCCTTACCCTTGATATTGATCTTGAGTTCCTGACCGCCAAATGTGTAGCTTGTGGGATCGGGCATGCCATCTTGATAAGGTTCAACGATGAGGTGAACTTCGCCAAACTGACCGGCACCACCTGATTGCTTCTTGTGGCGATAGTCGGCGCGTGCGGCCTTAGTGATGGTTTCGCGATAAGGAATGCGTTGCTGATAGAACTCAACATTAAGCTTATCGATATTTTCAAGGCGCCACTTAAGCGTGCGGAGGTGGAATTCACCTTGTCCGTGAACGAGGATTTGGCGCAATTCCTTGCTTTGTTCTACTTCCCATGTTGGGTCTTCCTGACGCATGCGCGTTAGGGCTGCCATCATCTTTTCAGTATCGGCTTCGTTCACGGCGCGGATGGCGCGGGTATATTTAGCGTTAGGATACTTGATGAAGTTGAAGCGGTGTTCGCAATCCTTGGCGTTGAGCGTATTGCCGGTACGTACGTCCTTGAGCTTAACGGTACAACCGATGTCGCCTGCTGAGAGTTGCTCAACCTTTTCGCGGTTAGCTCCTGAACATACGAAGAGTTGCGACATTCTTTCCTTTGAACCACGGTCAGCATTCAAGAGGTCGTCGCCTTCCTTGAGCACACCGCTCATCACCTTGAAGTATTGCACTTCGCCGATGTGGGGTTCAACGCCTGTCTTAAAGAAGTAAACCGATGTGGGCGCGTCTTCGCTTGGCACCACTTCTTCGCCGCGTGTGTTGAACACGGCTGGCATTTCGTCAACGTGAGGCACAACGTTGCCCAAGAATTCCATTAAGCGGCCAACGCCCATGTCGCGTCCGGCGCAAACGCAGAATACGGGGAAGATTGAGCGTGTCACCATACCCTTGCGGATACCTTCGCGCATTTCGTCTTCGGTGAGGTATTCTGTTTCGAAGAATTTTTCCATCAATGCCTCGTCGTTTTCGGCTGCCGATTCAACGAGTGCTTTATGCAAGGCTTCTGCCTTTTCTTTTTCTGATTCAGGGATATCTTCGATCGTTGGTTCACCACCTTCAGCAGCCCAAGTGAGCTTCTTCATCAAGATGATGTCGATCAATGAGTTGAAGCCTGCACCCGCATTGAGGGGGTATTGAACGGGCACAACCTTTGAACCATAGATTGATTGTAAATCTTCAAGGATTTGGTCGTAGTCGCACTTATCGTCGTCCAACTGATTCACGAGGAAAATAACGGGCTTCTTGAGTTTTTCAGTGTAACGGAAGTGGTTTTGAGTGCCCACTTCAGGACCAAACTGACCATTAATTAACAACACGGCGGTATCTGTGACGTTCAATGCTGTTAAAGCAGCACCCACGAAGTCGTCAGAACCGGGACAGTCTATAATATTTAACTTCTTGCCCTTCCACTCGGTATGGAACACTGTTGAGAAAACAGAATAGCCATAATCGTGCTCAACGGGGAAGTAGTCACTTACGGTGTTTTTTTGAGTGATGCGACCACGTCGACTAATTTGTCCGCTGTGAAACAAAAGTGATTCAGTCAAAGTGGTCTTACCCGAGCCATCATTGCCTAAAAGCGCAATGTTTTTAATTTCCTTTGAATTATAAACTTTCATGGTTGTTTAAATTTATGGTAAGTAAAATTTGGTTTGTAGTTTTGTTTTTCGAAAACCGAGCGCAATTTATGCATAATTCACTTGAGCGCAAAATTTATTCTTATGTTGTTGAGCATAAAAAAGTGCGCGCACGTGCCTGTGGAATGGCATTTTAAGGCGACGTAAGTAGAAGTAAAGGCTGAAAATCCCTGCGGTTTATGGTTTATAGTATCACTTAATGTAATTTTCATATCGCGCTTAACTTCAATGCTTTAACCCACGGTTTAAACGATTGCACTCTAACGCTTCGAGCGGTTTATTCCGCCCCCCTACTGATGCCTTAGCGATGGTATTCAACCGCCAATCCACCTTCCGAGGTTTCTCGATAAAGCGAGGGCAGGTCGTGGCCCGTTTTCTTCATCACCTGAACGGCCTTGTCGTAGCTAATGCGGTGTTGGCCTTCGGCATACGTAGCGTAGATATTGGCATCGAGGGCACGTGCGGCAGCATGTGCATTGCGCTCAATGCAGGGTATTTGCACCAAGCCGCAAATGGGGTCGCACGTCATGCCGAAGTGATGTTCCAAGCCCATTTCAGCGGCATATTCTGTGGTTTGCAAGCTTCCGCCAAAGATGTAGTTGGCCGCAGCGGCTGCCATCGCACAAGCCACGCCCACCTCAGCTTGACATCCAGCTTCAGCGCCCGAGATTGAGGCCAACGACTTAGCGATGTTGCCGATAAGCCCTGCCGTAGCCAAGGCATGGAGAATGCGCTTAACCGAGAAATTGCGCGTTTGCTGAATGTGGTAAAGCACTGCTGGCACCACGCCACACGAGCCACACGTGGGGGCGGTAACGATGCGGCCGCCCGAGGCATTTTCTTCGGTCACCGCCAAGGCATAGGCAAACACCAAGCCGCGCGTTTGCAAATTTGAGCTATAGCCCTTCGCCTTAATATAATAATGGGGTGCCTTGCGGCGCAGGTTGAGGCCGCCAGGAAGAACGCCTTCGGTTTCCAATCCGCGCTCGACGGCTTCGCACATCGCCTTCCACACTTCGTTGAGGTAATCCCAGATTTCGGGTCCTTCGGATTGCTCAACGTATTGCCAGTAGGAAAGTCCGCGCTCGTCGCACCATTCAATAATATCGTTCAAATGATTGAGCTCATAAATATCGGGAGTGGAAATGGCGCTATGCCCTTCTTCAGCCAGGGCACCACCGCCAACACTATAAACGATCCATTCATCGTAGTGCGCTCCCGATTCGTTGATGGCACAGAATTTCATGCCGTTGGGGTGATAGGGCAACACGATTTGGGGGCTCCACACGATGTGGCAACGCTCCGCACCGATCACATCAAGAATGGCCCAATCCGTGAGGTGACCTCGCCCTGTGGCGGCTAAGCTACCGTAGAGGGTCACTTCAAAACTTTTGGCTTCGGGATGTTTCGCTAAATATTGCTCGGCGGCAGCACGAGGGCCCATGGTGTGGGACGACGAAGGGCCATAACCGATCCGATATAATTCTTTTAAAGATTTCACGTTTAATCGATTGTTTTGTGTTTGTATGGTTTTGAATAGGTTCAGAAAAAGGCGCGAAATTAATTCGACGCATTTTCCTTGAGCCAACCCTTTCGATAGGCGCGCAGGAGGCGCTCAAGGTCGGTCACTTGTCGGCGAAGTTCGCGCCCTATATCCGTGTCGGCCACGAGCATACGGCGGTCGGTAATTTCCACAATGGAGGTGGTGGAGTGAATGTCGGTGCCTTGACGCACGGCCTCGTCGGTTGAGTTGAATGGCGCGTGCTGAACAAGCTGGAAGCCGCGGCTGTGATACACCAGCGTGTAGCCCGCAATGCCCGTGGTTGAATGATAAGCCTTTGAGAAACCGCCATCAATCACCATAAGGCGTCCGTCGGCCTTGATTGGGTTTTCGCCCTTACCCACCTTGACGGGCACGTGGCCATTGATGATGTGGCGATGCTTGCCTTGAACTTCGAAATTATCAAGCAATTGATCGCACACGTCGGCGTTGTTGCGCAATTGGTAATACCACCCTTTCTCTTCCTTATGCAATTCCTTTTCGGTGAGGAAATAGCGTTCGAACGTGGTCATTTTCGACTTGCCGAACAAGGGGCTGTCGGCCCCACACCATAGGTACCAGAAGTAATCCTTGGCATAGGCTTTTTCCTCGTCCTCAGCACCTTCTTCATACGCTAAGCGCACCATTTCTTCAATGCGGGTCATTAATTCCTTGCCCTTATATTTGACGCCAAGCACTTCAACCTCACGCAAAGATCCATCTTCATTTAAAGGCACCGAAGCATGGAAGAGCAAGTTGGAATTACACACGGCATACATACCGCCATGCGTGAGCAAGCAACGCATGTGGCGCTGAAGTCGTTCGCTTGAACAGAACGAGCGCACAATGCTGCGCATGACGTCTTCCTCCTCCTCAGTCAATTTAAAGGGCGCAGAGGGGTCGATCGTGGGAAACATGGTATCGGTCATTTCATAGCGCTGACCATCCCACACGTACTGACCTTTTTCATAATCAATATGCGACAATACGCCCCGACTTTGCATGCCCCATTCGGGGTGAGCCTCATACAACTGCCCTTCAAGCTTAAATTGAATGATGGCAATGGCTTTATGCATCTGAGCGATTAAGCGTTGTGTTTTCTCGCCTGGAATGTCGGAAAGATCGATAAATGGTTTGAAAATAGTACAGGGATCGTTGGCGTAGGTTTCCATGGCAAAGGTAGCCAGCTTTACCATCGTGATGCCGTAGCCCTCTTCAAGCGTTGCCGTATTGGCATAGCGCAACGACAAGCGAATGACGGAAGCCGCACAAACGGGATTTCCTGCGGCAGCACCCATCCAAAGAATATCGTGATTGCCCCACTCTATGTCGAGATTATGGTAGTTACAGAGGGTGTCCATAATGAGGTGGGCACCAGGACCACGGTCAAAAATATCGCCCAAAATATGCAGACGGTCGATGGCTAAACGTTGAATTAAATAGCACAACTGAATGACGAACTTATCAGCGCGCTTCGTGCCGATAATCGTTTGGATAATCACGTTATAGTAGGCCTGCTTATTATGCGTATCGGGCGATTCGTGCAAGAGTTCTTCGATGATGTATTCAAACTCCTCGGGCAAACTCTTTCTCACCTTGGAGCGCGAATATTTCGACGACACAATGCGGCACACGGCAATCAAGCGGGTGAGCATCGTTTGATAATAACTTGAAACATCAACACCCGAAGCAAGCATCAATTCCAATCGTTGCTCAGGATAGTAAATCAACGTGCACAAATCATCTATCTCGGATTTACTCAACGTGTCGTCGAATATTTCATGGACTTTCTTTTTGATATATCCCGATGCGTTACGAATAACATGCTGAAAAGCTTCGCTCTCGCCATGAAGGTCGGCCAAGAAATGCTCGGTCGATTTCGGGAGGTGCATAATCGCTTCAAGGTTAATGATCTCTTGCGTGACTTTCGAAACATTGGGAAACTCTTTAGCCAAGAGTCTTAAATATTTCATCGTTTCGTTTGCGTTTTTCATGACAAATACACTTTGCATTTTTGATCTATTTGCAAAAATAAAAAACTTCATAAAATCCACCTAATTTAGAAGCTTATTTTTTTGAAAACATTTTTTTATGCACAACATGACGCAATAGCTTTACATATTCATTAAAAATTTGTAAGTTTGCACTTTGCAAAGCCACCTATACCCATAGGTCATGCCTCATTTACTAACGTTTTAAGCTTTCATTATATGCCACTGATATCAGAGCGCGCAATAGAAATGCCTTCATCGCCAATCCGCAAATTGGCACCCTTAGCTTCGGAAGCCAAGAAGAAGGGCATTAAAATCTATCATCTTAACATCGGTCAGCCAGACCTCCCCACCCCACAGGAAGGGCTGAATATTCTTCAAAACATTGACCGAAACATTCTTGAATATAGCCCAAGCCAAGGCTTCAGTTCGTATCGCAAAAAATTAACGCACTATTACAAGAAGTTCAACATCAACCTGGATCCGGACGATATCATTATCACATCGGGCGGTTCGGAGGCGGTGTTGTTTGCCTTCCTCTCTTGCCTGAACCCTGGCGACGAAATCATCGTGCCCGAACCCGCTTATGCCAACTACATGGCGTTTGCAATTTCGGCGGGCGCCAAGATACGCACGATCTCAACAACCATTGAGGAGGGATTCGCACTCCCCAAGGTGGAGCAATTTGAGGCCCTCATCAACGAACGCACACGAGCTATTTTGATTTGCAACCCCAACAATCCAACGGGCTACCTTTACACCCGTAAGGAGATGAATCAAATCAGAGACCTCGTTAAGAAGTACGACCTTTATCTCTTCTCAGACGAAGTGTATCGCGAATTCATTTACACCGGTTCGCCCTACATTTCTGCATGCCACTTAGAAGGCATTGAGCAAAACGTGGTGCTTATTGACTCGGTGTCGAAGCGATATAGCGAATGTGGCATACGCATTGGCGCACTGATCACTAAAAACGAAGAAATCCGACAAGCGGTGATGAAATTCTGCCAAGCCAGATTAAGTCCGCCACTCATCGGCCAACTCATTGCAGAAGCCTCGCTCGACGCCACTGAAGATTATCATCGCGAAGTATATGATGAATACGTGGAGCGACGCAAATGCCTCATTGATGGCTTAAACCGAATCCCAGGCGTTTACTCCCCTATCCCAATGGGCGCATTCTACACCGTGGCACAACTACCCGTTGACGACGCCGACGACTTCTGCGCATGGTGCCTCACCGACTTCCAATACGAGGGATGCACCGTGATGATGGCGCCAGCATCGGGCTTCTACACCACCCCTGGTGCGGGAAAAAATCAAGTGCGTATTGCCTACGTGCTGAAGAAGGAAGATTTGAACCATGCGCTCATCGTGCTTGAAAAAGCGCTCGAGGCCTACAAACAAGTTCGCAAACAAAACGCATAATCACTTTTGAATGCAATTTATAGCCAAACGCCTTTTCGCTAAAAGCGACAACAACGCACAAGCCTCAAGACCTGCAATCATGGTGGCTACGCTGAGCGTGAGTCTTGCCGTTTTCGTGATCCTGATTTCAACTGCCATCGTGTTGGGCTATCAAAAAGAGGTGGAACAAAAGATTTTTGGATTTTCATCACACCTCAAGGTGCTTAACATCCATGCCTTGCAAGTGCCCGAAGCCTACCCGATTCAATTACCCCCATATCTGGAGCAAAAAATTGCCAGTACGCCGGGCGTGGCACACATCCAAAAGGTAAGCGCCAAAAAGGGAGTGATTAAGACCTACGACCAATGCTCGCCCATAACGCTCAAGGGATTATCCAGCACCCACGACACGGCGTTTATCAAAGCCGCACTGATTGAAGGACGTTTGCCAAACACGAGTAAGCCTGCCAACGAAATTATTATCTCAAAGCAAAAGGCAAACGAGCTCAACCTCAAGATGGGCGATCGCATATATGCCTACTTCTTTGAACAGAGCATCAAAACAAGGCGATTCACCATCACGGGCATCTATGAGACGCACATGAAGCACTTCGATGCCACCTTCGCCCTTACGGACATTCAAACGGTTAACCAACTGAATAATTGGCCTACGGGGAAGTATTGCGAAATGGAAATCAACGTCAACGACGAAACGCAGGCAACGCAAATTCAAGAGCAAATTGCAACCGCGCTTGCGGGGTTCCCAAACATTGCCGTGGTCAGCTCGCGCGAACTGTATCCGCAGGTGTTTTCATGGCTCAGCATGCTCAACGTTAACGCATGGGTGATCCTTGTGCTGATGCTTGGTATCGCCATTTTCACGATGATTAGCGGCACTTTTATCCTCATTCTTGAGCAAACGCAAACCATCGGCACGCTTTCTGCTTTAGGCGCCACGCAAGCGCAATTGCAAAAGTTGTTTTTCCGCATTGCAGCGCGAATAGCAATTAAGGGTGTGGTGGCAGGAAATGTCGTGGCTCTTGGCGTATGGTGCATCATTAGCTTCACGGATTGGTTCACGCTCAACCCTGAAACGTACTACCTTGATCGGGTGCCCATCGACATGGCGCTTGTGCCTTGGTTCGTCACGAACATCATCTCAATTGCGATTATCTGCGCCTCGTTGCTCATACCCACGCTCATCATCGCCTACATTCAACCATCGAAAGTAATTCGATTTGAATAACATCCATATCAACCCAACAAGAAAAAGGGGTAAGTCAAAACGAAAGAATATGCTTCTTAATTTTGACTTACCCCCTATCTTTTTTCATTGCTAAAGCACCGTCTCTCCCAAGCGTTGCCCTGATTAAGAGCACTTATGGAAGTTTAGGAAACTTTGACCAATCAGGTTTACGCTTTTCAAGGAATGCGCGTCCGCCTTCATGCGCTTCATCAAGCAAGTAATAAAGCATGGTGCAATCACCCGCTAATTGCTGAATACCGGCTTGTCCGTCGAGTTCAGCATTAAGTCCTGCCTTAATCATGCGCAATGCCAAGGGTGAATGATTCATCATCTCTTCCGCCCATGCCACGCATTCGTCTTCCAATTGTTCAAGGGGCACCACCTTGTTCACCATGCCCATACGCTCAGCTTCATGAGCGGTGTATTGTCGGCACATAAACCATATTTCACGCGCCTTCTTTTGTCCCACAATTCTTGCTAAATAACTGGCTCCGAAGCCTGCATCAAACGAACCTACGCGTGGGCCTGTTTGTCCGAATTTTGCTGTTTCGGCCGCTATAGTAAGGTCGCACATAAGGTGCAACACATGACCGCCGCCAATAGCAAAACCGTTCACCATAGCGATAACGGGCTTGGGAAGCGTGCGAATTTGCTTTTGCACTTCAAGCACATTCAGGCGGGGCACACCATCGTTGCCAACATATCCCCCACGTCCCTTGACGTTCATATCGCCACCAGCACAAAAGGCCATATCGCCAGCACCGGTGAGAATAACGACCATAATGTCGGAACAATCACGACAATAGGTAAATGCCTCGCTTATTTCCTTAACGGTAAGCGGCGTGAAGGCATTGCGATAGCGGGGGCGATTAATCGTTATCTTTGCAATGTGATTATAAGATTCAAAAATGATTTCTTCAAATTGACGTATTTCTGTCCAAGTTCTCATATTTATTTCGTTTTTGGTTTTATTATTTGGTTTCATGTCAACACACGATTTCAAGTATCGCAGGGCGTTTAAAGTCGGTTTTGAGCAACCAATCTATTGCTTCGTTCAAGCCTTGCGCATCGGCCACCTGGCGATAGGCACATTCAAAACTCATGGCCACCCCTTCAGCGGTAAATCGATGCTCTGCCGCGATGTATTGAGGCAAGGCTTGCGATTGTGATAATCCAGGAAGATGGGAAAATATCTGTCCGCGCTTATTATTGAGCAACAGGATTCGATAATTACCCTTTAACTCGGAATTCCATAAGGCATTGACATCATAGAAGAAACTTAAATCGCCAATAATCGTCAGTACCACATCGGTGTGAGATAAGGCACACCCAACGCCAAACGAAAGGCTACCTTCTATGCCGTTGGTTCCGCGATTACAATACACGGGGAAATGTCCGCCTTCTATGTACATGGAAGCCAAGCGCACGCTCATGCTGTTGGCTAAATTTAAAGCGCCAATGGCACGTGGATGATGCTTTAGATATTGCCCTAACGCTTTCACCACGAGATGTTCAACCCCCATGGATGGCGATAAGTGCGCAGAAGCCTCTGCGTAAATGCTATCAATGAATTGCTTGTGGCAATGCGGCTTGCTGGGCAATTTTAAAAGTGCATTCAAAGCTTGAAGTGTAGGGATAGACACTGAATCCGTTAAATGTCCGAAGGTGTTGGCTTGTGGATTGATATCGCTCAATCGATATACTTTAAGCGCTTCATTTCGACGCAACCATATTTTGATTTGCTTATGAATCAAGGCGCCCCCAAGATGCACCACAACATCGGGCACATAATCGATGGTTTGATCTCTTTTTAATTTTTCTTCAAGAAAGGCGGCATGCGTTGAACCTAAAGCATTGGAGATAATCTCTGGCACACACGCCATTTTCTCGGTAAGCATGGCCAACAATTCGGGCGCAAAAACATCTGAGTGCCCCATCACCAAGAGCGGGCGTTCGGCTTGCGAAATGCACGATAGGATGTTTGTCAAACGTGCATCGGCGCATGGTCCTGATGATTGATTCAGCGTAAACAGATGTGATGTAAAATCCGGCAAAGAAGGTTGCGTGAAATCAAAGAGGGGCTCATTAATTCGCAGATTAAGTTGAACCGGCTGCTTCTTTTCAAGCAACATGCTTAAAGCTTCGTTAAAAGCTGAAGCAAGTTCATCCGTCGGCGTTTCTTCCGACACATCAAAGCACAATGCATAGGGTGCATAAGCATCCTCTTGATGAATGGTTTGCCCATCCAATTGGTCAATCCAGGCTAAAGGACGATCGGCCGACACCACAAGCAAGGGGATATTGCGATAGAAAGCTTCGGCAATGGCTGGTTGTAAGCATAAAACGGCACTTCCTGATGTAACACAAATGCAAACGGGCACATGCTTTGATGCCGCTATTCCTAAGGCCACAAAGCACGCCGAGCGTTCATCGGTCACGCCATGCAAAGTAAACCCTAACTCACCCGCCGCTTGATGGAGATTGTGCACAACAGGCGCATTTCTTGAACCGGGGCACACCACAATATCCACCACACCATAATGCTTCAGCATCATGGTGAGCAGGTTTATATGCAACTTATTGGAATACATTTCTTTGAAGCGCTTTAATGCTTTTTTTTACTGAATTATTTTATAAGCGGTTTGAACCTTGGCGATAATCTCATGCCACTCGTCCTGAAGAACACTCTCTTTCAATAATCCCCCACCCGCGTAAAGACGCCATTGATTCACATTGATGCAATTCGCACATCGCAGAGTGACGTAAAAATGCGTTTGATGATTCAGGTTTAAAGGACCACTAAAGCCAGCATAATAACCACGCTGATGTTGCTCTATTTTTAAGATTTGATCAAGAGCGGCCATTTGAGGCATACCGCATACGGCTGGCGTGGGGTGCAACGCAGCGAGCAACGCCCCGATGTTTAAATCGCTTGTAAAGTAGAAATCCGTGCACAAATGGAGCAAATTTGCTGCTTCAACCGTGCGCGTAGGCATGACTTGCGCTTTAATGTTAAGCGCCCCTAACTGGCTTAAAATATAATCAGCCACATACTTTTGCTCCTCGGTGTTTTTCGCACTCCATACGGGTGGTTGCGAAGCTTGTTCACGACGCATGGTGCCCGCTAAGGCAACGGTATGAAACTGAGATAATGCTGTGCTTTCTAAAATTACCTCAGGCGTAATCGTAAGCCATGTGCCCGTGTCTGGGGTTGACCAAAGCGCCACATAACTTTTAGGAAAGGCGTGGCAAGCCTTGATAAAAATATTTTCTAACGCAGGCGATTGATGATGGGTGCTGACATTAAACGAAAACGACAAAACGATTTTCTTCAGCTCATCAGCTTGCAATTGACGAATGCAAGACTCAAACGTGGCGGCATAAGCCTTAAAATCAACCTCATCAAAACCAAATTCATCGCACGCACCAAGTGCACGAGAATCCGTATAATCGCTTATTTTATAAGATTCAGAAAACTCTGGACGTATTAAAACCAAAGGACCTTGCGTTGCATCAAAAGGAGCAATTAAAAAACCTTGATGGTCATTGGAAAGGTCGGCAAGCTGATTTAATATCACAGGGTCAGAATCCTGAGCAACAGCAAAAAAATCATCACCGCCAGGCAACTTATAATAGGCAAAACAACGCGCCTTTACTTTAAAGCTTTGGCTTCGTTCCATAATTCATCCATTTCGGTGAGTGTCATATCCTTCAATGCCTTACCTTGATCCTTAGCTGCTTGCTCAATGTAATTGAAGCGCTTAATAAACTTCTTATTCGTGCGTTCAAGAGCATTATCGGGGTTTATTTTATACAAGCGTGAAGCATTGATAAGGCTAAATAATAGATCGCCAAATTCAGCTTCTGCCTTATCGGCATCAAGAGAGGCCACTTCATGTTCAAACTCGGCAATTTCTTCTTTCACCTTGCCCCACACCTCTTCTCGCTTTTCCCAATCAAAGCCCACGCCGCGCGCCTTGTCTTGAATTCTATAAGCCTTAATTAAAGAGGGTAAGGAAGCAGGTACGCCCGAAAGCACCGTTTTATTACCGTCCTTTTCCTTTTGCTTGATTTGTTCCCAAATTTGAGTCACCTCAGACGCCTCATTAACCTGCTGAATTTCACCAAACACGTGTGGATGACGAAAAATCAACTTCTCGGTTAAGCGATTGCACACATCAGCAATATCAAAATCCTTTGTTTCCGAACCAATCTTTGCATAAAAAAGTACATGCAATAAGACATCGCCCAACTCCTTACAAATGTTCAACATATCGTTGCTCATCAAGGCATCGCATAATTCATAAGTTTCCTCAATCGTGTTTGGGCGCAAGGAATGAAAGGTTTGCTTTCTGTCCCACGGGCATTTTTCCCTCAACTCATCAAGAACATCTATCAATTTACCAAAAGCTATCAGTTTTTCTTCTTTTGTATGCATGGCTGAATATTTTTTCGTTCGTTATGCAAAGATACGAATAAACGAGCAAGAAATATGAAGCTCGCTTCAATATTTCTTACAGCGAGTGACAAGTATCTTCGAGTTTACCTCAAAGATACAAACAAACGAGCGAGAAACATGAAGTTTACTTCAATGTTTTTCACCGCGAGTGCCAAGTATCTTCGAGTTTACTTCAAAGATACAAATAAACGAGCAAGAAATATGAAGCTCGCTTCAATATTTCTTACAGCGAGTGCCAAGTATCTTCGAGTTTAATTCAAACAAACCACTAATTTTACGTTAATTCATAAAAAACATCATATTTTATGGTATAATCCATACTTTTTCTTAATTTTGCAAATAGTGTAGGTTAAATACATTTAACAAATATATAAAACAGGCATAGGAATTAATTTCCATCACACACGCACTATTTAAACTCATTAAATACAATCTTTTATCATGGCAAAAACAAAGAAAGCAACGGTATCTAAAAAGCCGTTATTGAAGTTGGTCAAAAACGACCCATGGCTTGAACCATTTAATGATGCCATCCAAGGTCGATACGACCATTTAATGTGGAAAATTAATGATTTAACACAAGGCGGCAAGCAAACCCTTGCGCAGTTTGCCGATGGACATAACTACTTTGGCCTTCATCACACACCACGCCAATGGGTGATTCGCGAATGGGCGCCTAATGCAACCGACATCTATCTCATTGGTGATTTTAACGATTGGAAGGAATCTGAAGATTATAAATTCAAACGAATTTCAGAATCAGGCAATTGGGAACTTAAACTACCCGCTAAAGCACTCAAGCATCAAGACCTTTACAAACTTAAAGTGTATTGGAATGGTGGCGAAGGCGAAAGAATACCTGCATGGGTGCGACGCGTAGTTCAGGACGAAGAAACGAAAATATTCTCAGCTCAAGTGTGGGCGCCCAAAACACCCTACGAGTGGAAGAAGAAAAACTTCAAGGCAAACAAAGATCCTCTGCTCATCTACGAATGCCACATCGGTATGGCTCAGGACGAAGAAAAAGTGGGTTCTTACGACGAGTTTAGAACAAATATCTTACCTCGCATCGTAAAAGAAGGCTATAATTGCTTGCAAATCATGGCCATTCAGGAACACCCCTATTACGGCAGCTTCGGCTATCACGTAAGTAATTTCTTTGCAACAAGTAGCCGATTCGGTACGCCAGAAGAGCTTAAGCAACTCATTGACGAAGCCCACCAAAATGGCATAGCTGTAATCATGGACCTCGTGCAAAGCCACGCCGTAAAAAATGAATTAGAAGGACTCGGAAACCTTGCTGGCGACCCCTTCCAATACTTCTACGAAGGCGACCGACGCGAACACCCTGCATGGGATAGCCTTTGCTTTGACTATGGCAAAAACGAAGTCATCCACTTCCTCTTGTCAAATTGTAAATATTGGCTCGAAGAATTCCATTTTGATGGATTCCGCTTTGATGGCGTTACCTCAATGTTATATTATAGCCACGGACTTGGTGAAGCCTTTGGCGGATACGGCGATTACTTTAATGGCAACCAGGATGGCAATGCCATTTGCTACCTCTCATTGGCCAACAAGCTCATCCACGAAGTCAATCCCAATGCCATCACCATCGCCGAAGAAGTAAGCGGTATGCCCGGGCTTGCAGCACCCATCAAAGACGGAGGATATGGCTTCGATTATCGCATGGCCATGAACGTGCCCGATTATTGGATTAAAATCATCAAGGAAAAGAAGGATGAAGATTGGCATCCATCAGGTATTTTCTGGGAACTCACTAATCGCCGTGCCGACGAAAAGTGCATCTCTTATGCCGAAAGCCATGACCAAGCGCTCGTGGGCGATAAAACACTCATCTTCCGCCTTGTTGACGCAGATATGTACTGGCACTTCAAAAAGGGCGATGAAAACTTCATGGCGCATCGTGGTATCGCACTTCACAAGATGATTCGCCTCGTTACAGCATCAACCATCAATGGTGGCTATCTGAACTTCATGGGTAATGAATTTGGTCACCCCGAATGGATTGACTTCCCACGCGAAGGCAACGGATGGAGCCACAAATACGCACGCCGTCAATGGAACCTTGTGGATAATAAAGAACTTTGCTACCACTACCTCGGCGACTTTGATGAAGCCATGATTAAACTCTTGAAAGGCGAAAAGAAATTGCTCAAGAACCCCGTACAGGAAATTTGGCACAATGATGGCGACCAAATCCTGGCTTACAAACGTGGCGACCTCATCTTTGTATTCAACTTCTCGCCCAACCGTTCATACTCTGATTATGGCTTTATGGTGCCCGAAGGGTCATACAATGTGGTGCTCAACACAGACCATCCCGATTTTGGTGGCAACGGACTTTCCGACGATACGATTGAACACTTCACCAACTACGATCCCTTACTTCAAAAGCAAGGCAAGGGTTGGTTAAAGCTCTACATACCAGCTCGCTCGGCCGTTGTATTGCGCAAGACGCCCACAAACGCATAAAATAATCCTTCAATAAAACCGAACTCCAAGAGTGCCTCCCGCGCGCTTTTGGAGTTCTTTTTTGTTTTTATCGTTTTTGATAACAACAGAAAAAAAGGGGTCAGCGGATTTACCCGGTTGGTGGAAGCTCGGCAATCAAGAATAAATTAGTATCTTTGCGATATGGAACATATTAAATTATTGCGTGCCATCCTCCCCGATGTGTTGATAGACAACTTCGATGTTGCCAAGTTCGAG
>JAZKYK010000024.1:0-19879 GCA_045612125.1 Alloprevotella sp. | reverse complement strand
CACGCTGTTGTCAATCTGTGCAGCCACAAACACCTTACCATTCTCCGTATGGTCGCCCACGGCAAACACGCGTGCTACGCCGTGGCCTTCCATCACCGTTGTGCCACGCATTACGTGGTTAGAGCGGAAGGTTGCTTCTTCATCAAATTCCTCCTTGAGGATAGTCTTTCGGCAGAGGGGTTCGCCCGTAAGCGTTGATTCATTAAGCGCCATGGCCGATGCTTCGAGCAACTGGGCATCAGCGGGCACTTCATTACCCGTTGAGAGCACAATGATATCACCCACGACGATGTCCTTCTTCGCCACCTCCGTTGTGTTGCCACCACGAATGACTTGCACGGGTTCGTCATCGTTCACCTGATTGAGGAGTTCAAATTCCTTGTCGGCCTTCATTTCGAAGTAGAAAGAAAGTCCTGTGGCAAGGAGAATCGCCACGATGATACCGATGGGTTCGAGAAATACTTCCATTCCCGTGCCTTCATGACCGAAAAATTCGTAGAAGGAAATACCAACCGACACTACCGCCGCCACGATAAGAATGCGGATGAGGGGGTCGGCAAACTTGCCGAGGAACTTCACCCAGAGCGACTCCTTAGCGGGAGGCGTCAAAATATTTGCGCCGTGCTTGGCGCGACTCTCAGCCACTTCGGCTTCTGAGAGTCCTTTGTAGATTTCTTTTTCTTGCATCAAACTAAATATTTCAGAAAAACTTGCAATCTAAAGCAGCAATGGCGCTTGCCTTAGATTGCAATTATTTTTATCCACTGTATTGAATAATAAATAGTCGGATTAGTTCATCTTATCAAGCAAAGTCGCCATTTCCTGCTGGAGTTCGCGTGCCTTTTCACCAGCAACTTCCGCAAAACGTTCAGTTGTGTCGGCATAGATGATGCCACGGCTTGAGTTGACGAGCAATCCACAATCCTTAGTCATGCCATACTTGCATACTTCTTCGAGCGAACCGCCCTGAGCGCCTACACCGGGAACGAGAAGGAAGTGATTGGGCACAATCTTACGGATGTCTTCAAAGAGCTTGCCCTGAGTAGCACCTACGACGTACATCATTTGCTCGTCGTTTGCCCACTGCTGAGATGTGCGCAACACCTTTTCGAAGAGGCGTTCGCCTTCAGCATCTTGCGTGAGTTGGAAGTCGTGAGATCCCTTGTTACTTGTCAAAGCCAAGAGAATCACCCACTTGCCTTCATACTGGAGGAAGGGAGTCACAGAGTCTTCACCCATGTAAGGCGCCACGGTGAGCGAATCGATATCCATTTCTTCGAAGAAGCAACGTGCATACATCGCTGAAGTGTTGCCAATATCCCCGCGCTTTGCGTCGGCAATGATGAATTGGTCGGGATAGTTCTGCTTGATATAATTCACTGTCTTTTCAAAGGCAATCCAACCTTGAAGACCGAAGCATTCATAGAATGCCAAGTTTGGCTTATAAGCCACCGTATAAGGTGCGGTAGCATCAATTATTGCTTTATTAAATTCAAAAATAGGATCTTCTGTTTCCAAGAGATGCTTTGGCATCTTCTTCAAGTCAGTGTCCAAACCTACGCAAAGGAAAGACTTCTTCGCACGGATGTTGTCAATAAGTTGTTGCTTAGTCATAACTATAAAGTTTGTAAAATATTCTATTTTTATTTATTTTGCAAAGTTAGTGATATTCTGCGAATATCATGGTCAAAATTAACAAATAAGATGTGAGAAATAAAGTATTTAATCAATGAAGAATGTATATATAGGGAATTCATTATCTTTGCATCAAACAAAACAAGCATTCAAAATGGACACAAAATACGATTTAATAGCTATAATTGGCCCCACAGCTTCTGGAAAAACAAGCCTTGCTTCACGTTTAGCGCTTCAAATTGATGCAGAAATCATTAGTGGCGATTCAAGGCAAGTATATCGCAGAATGGATTTAGGCACAGGTAAAGATTTGTGCGACTATAACGTGGATGGCAAGCAGATTCCATACCACTTGATAGACATTGTTGAACCTGGCACGAAATACGATTTATTTCAATTTCAAGAGGATTTCCTAAAGGCTTACAACGACATTAAGAGCAGAGGCAAGAAAATCATTCTTTGTGGCGGTTCAGGGTTGTACGTTGAAAGTATTCTACGAGCATATAATTTGAGCCCGGTACCTCAAAACCCTGAATTGCGCCAATCTTTAGCATCAAAATCACTGGATGAGTTGGCAGACATTCTTAAAAGTTATCCTGTTTTCATTCATAACACAACCGACTTTGATACTACAGCACGCGCCATTCGCGCCATTGAAATAGCTGATTTTCAGCAAAACCATCCCGCACCCAATCGTGATTTCCCTTCAATAAACTCCTTAACTATAGGCATCAACATAAGCCGAGAAACAAGGCGCCAACGTATTTCCCAAAGATTAGATCAGCGATTGGAAGATGGAATGATCAACGAAGTTAAAGGTTTGCTCAACGAAGGCATCTCGCCAGAGCAATTAATATACTACGGTTTGGAATATAAATTTCTAACTCAGCATGTCATTGGAGAACTAAGTTTTTCAGAAATGAAAGAACGCCTTGAAATTGCCATACATCAATTCGCTAAGCGCCAAATGACATGGTTCAGAGGCATGGAAAAGCGCGGTATTCCCATCCATTGGATTGATGGAGAACAAACCACTGATAGCAAGATTAATGAAATACTCAGTTTAATTCATTAAAACGTTTCCATAGTTTATTCCAAGCAAAAACGCTTTGAAGGCATTGTTCGAGGTAATGCTTCTAATTTAAGCTCACCATCAATATCAAAATCAGCATTAATCAGCGCTTCACGAATCGTATTTAGAGCAACATCAGGCGAATTGTTTTCCTCTGACAAGTGGCACAACCATATATGCTTGATTAAGCAAGGATTAAGATGCTGAGTCAACAAATCGGCGGTTTCGGGATTTGAATGATGTCCATAAGGCCCCTTTATTCTTCGTTTCAACACCAATGGATAAGGGCCCTTTTCTAACATTTCAGGGTCATAATTTGCTTCAACAACTAAATGCGTAGCTTGGCTAACATACTCTTTTACCGCATCTGTGCAATGCCCCATATCAGTAATCAGGCAAAATTTAATATCATCTATTTCAATAAAATAGCCATTATTGCCCATACTATCATGAGGAACCCCAAAGGCCGTTATTTTAAAAGGTCCAATTTCAAAACGCTCACCATGTTTAATGATTTTACGATTGGACAAAACAATCTTCTGAGGTAGGTAAATGTGATTATGCATCCCTTGATGAACAGCTTCGGTTGTGTAAACGGGCACATGAAATTCATTACTAAATTTAGCAACACCTTTCGTATGGTCAACATGATTATGAGTCACCAATACCCCTTTAACCTTACCCATTGATAGGCCATATTCATCACATCTCTTCTTGAAAGTGCGTATGCCCAATCCTAAATCAATCAGCAATATATGTTCGTTTTCAATCAGAAAGTAACAATTTCCACTACTACCGCTTCCTAATGAAATAAAATCCATATTGTTTGTTTAATTGTATAAAATAGTAAACACTTTATAATTAAAGCGAACCATATTTCTATGGACCGCTTTATTTTTTATAATCTAAAAAGTTTGTTTTTTATCTTTTGAGATATCGTAATCAATCAATGTCGTTGAACGCAATCTGCTTAAAGTTTCAGGAGCCATATTCAGATATGAAGCGATATAACTTACATTGACTTGAAGCGATACGACTGGATAAGTCTTACAGAAATGTATGTATCTATCTTTAGCTGAAGAATACAAGCGATCGTCACATTTTGATTGTTCAAGCAATAGCGATGATTTAAGTATTTTTTGAACAAAAGCGGCAACCTCCAATGATTTTTCTGAAAGTTTAATAATTTTATCAAAATCAAACGTTACACAAACACACTCAGTTAAAGCTGAAATATTTATATCTGAAGGTTCTTCTGAAAACAAGCTATCCGCCGAAATAATAACATCCCCCTCTACATAAAACTTCTGAGTAACATCTTTCTTGTTATGAACAACATGTTGACGAAGGAGTCCATCACAAATGACATATACATAACGAGCTATTTGGCCCTTCGCTAATATCGTATCGCCTTTTGAAACGATCTTTGCATCTGTGTAAGGTGATATTAAATTAAGTTGTTCGACACCAAAACTACAGAAACTTTGCAACACATCTGTTTTGAGTTTATCTAAATCATGTAATTTATTGGGTATATTCATCGATCAAAAAATATCAATTATTACAAATAACGTTATGCAAAATTACAATTTATTTGTTTACAAACAGCTCACAAACTTCCTTTTTTAATAAATTTGCACTTGTTATGTTATTAAAAACACCTACAATAAAGTTTGAGCATGAAAACAGATAACAACACATCACAATACACCAAATTTTTCGTTCGAGAAGTTACCACACTCTTACCTTTTATTATCAATGCATTGAACGGGATAAGCAGAAACAAAGCAAAATCAATACTAACCAATGGCGGCGTAAGAGTTAATCAACGTATCATTAAAAAACACGATTACAATTTATCGGAAGGTATGTGTGTAGAAATCCTCAAACGCAAACCTCAAGACACCATAAAAAGCAAATATATTAAAATCATTTACGAAGATCAAGACATCATCGTTATAGAAAAGCAACCAGGCATTCTATCAATGGGAACACCGCACCATACTTTTTGTGTGAAAACCCTTCTTGATGAATATTTCCGGCATTCCAAACAAAAATGCACCGCTCATGTTGTGCATAGATTAGATCGAGAAACTTCGGGATTACTACTTTTTGCCAAAAAGATTGAAATACAACAATTCCTAATCAAGAATTGGCAAGAAATCACTTCAAAACGCTCATATATAGCCTTGTGCGCTGGCACACCATCGCCCGCAAAAGGAACGATTAGAAGTTGGTTAACCGAAAACAAAGCTTTCTTCATTTATTCCTCACCTACCGACAATGGAGGGAAATTGGCGATAACACATTACGAAACATTAGAAAGTAATGGACAATACTCATTAGTTGAATTCAACTTGGAAACCGGACGAAAAAATCAAATACGCGTACATTGTCAAAGCATCATGTGCCCCATTTGCGGAGACGAAAAATATGGAAATGGAGAGAATCCCATAAACCGCTTAGCATTACATGCGTATAGGTTGCATTTTTATCATCCAACAACAAAAAAACTACTTCAATTTGAAACCGATATTCCGTATAATTTTAAGGCCCCATTTGCCAACAAAACACAAAAGGCCGACACTTAAGAATTGACGGAATCATCACCTTAACATACACACGATGGTTTTCAAAACTTTTAGAAATATCACGTCAACAATAATCATCACATTATTTTGCATAAACTTTGTGGCATGTTCTTCTTCATCTTTTTTAGATCAAGAAGAATATCTCTTGGCAGATGTAAATATAAAAACAGACACAAAAGTTAATTTACAAGCTCCCCTACACTTATCCTTAAAACAAAAGCCCAATTCCAAATGGTTTAATATTTCAAAAGTACCATTAGGCATGTATTGCATGACGGGCAATAGTCAAACCAAAATCGCTAAATGGATAAGAAAATTAGGCGAAGCACCCGTCGTTTACGACACAACAAAAACAAAAGCCTCATGCGAGTCGCTTAAGCAGATTATGATTAATAAAGGCTTTCGACAAGCCAAGGTTGAGACACGCACCAAAACAAAAAAGCACAAACTTTATCTGAAATACGAGATCAAATGCGGTCCCCAAAGCTATATCAAGCAAATCAACTATACAAGCGACCAAAAAGAAATGATCTCTGTAATGGATAGCATACAGAAAGATTCTAAATTAAAACCAGGAATGCCACTCGACATATCCCTGCTTGAAGCTGAAAGAAGCTCAATTCTTAAAAAGCTTCGAAATATGGGATATTACAAAATAAATCATAATTTCATCACTTTTACAATAGACACTCTTTCTGATAGTCAGGAAACCTACGTTCAAATAGAACTTAGTAAGCCCCAAAACGCTGATACTCTATTTGCTTACGAACCCTTTAAGATTCGCAATGTTGAAGTTTATGAAGACGCAAAAGTAGGCGAATCAAACGAGAGCACCTCATATAAAGACATTGAATATTTTTACGACAACAAACAAAACTATATTAAGAAAAGCACCTATGACGGTTTGATTATCATTCGCCCTGATAGTTTATTCTCGGAAAGTAAAGTTACATCCACTTACCAGGCTTTAAATACATTACCAGCCATATCATACAGCAATATCATCCCTACGATCTCCGACACCTCTGCACACATAGATTATTCCATATTCTCACACAAATCCACACCACATGGATTTTCTTTTGAAGTAGAAGGAACAAACACCGCCGGAGATTTAGGAGCAGCTGCAGCAACTACATACACACACCGAAACTTGTTTAACGGAGGAGAACTCTTTGAATTAAAATTAAGAGGCGCCTACGAAGCAATCACACAATTAGAAGGATACAACAATAAAAACTATACAGAGTACAGCCTTGAAGGGAAAATCAAAATACCAGCACTTCAAATACCTATACTCTCATTATTTAAAAAAGATAACACGACGAGATTCACACATAGATCTACATCTGAATTCTCACTGCTTTATGACGTGCAAAAACGACCTGAATTTCATCGTCAGTTACTTACGTTGAGTTATTCATTTAATTGGAAAAAAAATGAGCAAGAAAAACTCCAACACAGATGGGATGTGCTAAGTTTAAACTATATGTTCATGCCATGGATTTCTAACACATTTAGAAAAAACTACCTCGAAGGCGAGGACCCACGTTACGCCATACTTCGTTATAGCTACGAAGACCTTTTTATCATGAAAACGGGGTATAGTTTTGTGTACAATTCCAATAAAATCACATCCAACAGCACCTATCAAGTTAACGCCTGGCAATTAAAAGGAAATTTTGAAACAGCAGGCAACTTACTAAACTTAACGAGAAAGCTCATCAATGCAGAAAAGCAAGCTAACGGATCTTACAAAATATTTAACATTGCCTATTCACAATATGCTAAAGCCGACTTTGATTTTGTAAAGAGCATGCTGCTCACGTCTCAAAGTTCATTAGCTTTTCATGCCGCATTTGGTATTGCCATTCCCTATGGTAATTCGGATGCGCTCCCATATGAAAAACGCTATTTTTCAGGAGGCGCAAACAGCGTCAGAGGATGGAGCGTCAGAGGATTAGGCCCTGGCCGTTATGAAAGCAAAAATGGCAAAGCTGATTTTATAAATCAAACAGGTAATTTAAAAATTGATTTAAGTTTAGAATATCGTACACATCTCTTTGGCATAGTAAATGGTGCTGTGTTCTTAGACGCAGGAAATATTTGGAACACATCGAACGTAACAAGTGGCGATGAAGTATTTAAAATTAACACATTCTATAAAGAGCTCGCCGTAGCCTATGGTTTAGGATTGCGTTTCAATCTTGGTTATTTTATACTACGATTAGATGGCGGTATGAAAGCCATAAATCCTGCAAAGCAAAACAGGAAGGACCACTACCCTATTTTCTCACCTAAATTTTCAAGAGATTTTACTTTCCACTTTGCCGTTGGGTTACCCTATTAGAAAGACATAAAAAATATCATAACAACATCATAAAAACTTAAGTCATGAAAAATGGAATCCTCATAATTCGTGATTTAAGTTTTTTTGTTTACAACAAGAATGCATTTATCATTTTCACCTTCATAAACGCAACCATCCAAATTTGTTATATTTAAGATTTGACACCTCTAACAATCAAATAAAATAGTAAACGAAAAAAAAAGATTTTAAAAGAAAAAAATATCACACAAAGATTCGTGAATATTAAACTTTTTTATCTAACTTTGCATCGCAATTGAAAAACAACGCTGCACTCTTAGCTCAGTTGGTAGAGCAACTGACTCTTAATCAGTGGGTCCTGGGTTCGAATCCCTGAGGGTGTACAAAAATCAATTCAATGCGCGCATCATGCACTCTTAGCTCAGTTGGTAGAGCAACTGACTCTTAATCAGTGGGTCCTGGGTTCGAATCCCTGAGGGTGTACAAATAATCAATTAGAATGCGCGCATCATGCACTCTTAGCTCAGTTGGTAGAGCAACTGACTCTTAATCAGTGGGTCCTGGGTTCGAATCCCTGAGGGTGTACAGAAGAGGATAATTTTACGATTATCCTCTTTTTTTGTGTCTTTTTATTTACGTCTCTTTATTTACGTTATAGAAAAGCAATGATTTGGAATAGATTTTCGAAGATCACTTTGATTCATTTTTAAGTAAATCATTTTGTCGCTCAACAAAAAAAGAAGTATATTTGCGCCATATTTACAAGACCTCATCTTTTTTGTTTATAATTTACCTTATGATTTTGGCTTGTAAATGATGTTTATTTTCATCCCCCTAAAATTTTATGACACAGTACACATACGAACAATTGGTTTTGGTTGATATAGAAACATTAAAATCAATTACTCAAGAACTCAACACGCCCAATAAATCAAGCGAATTAAAAGAAGTTTTAATTGCTGATATTTTGGAGTTTACGAAAGCTGAATCAACAAAGGTAGCCCCACCCAAGAGAAAACGCGGTAGGCCTTCAAAAGCAGAAACGTATAAAATCAATGAAGATGAGATTTTATCTTCAATCAACGCTATGGAAACTGCGACGTCAACAAACGTTCAAACCATAGCTCAAGAACACGAGATTGAAACAAACGAGAAAGCGGAAGAAAATTTAAGCATCAATCTAAAGCCAAGCACAAAGGTTAATGATTACTTCTATATCATTAAGGATATCCCACACGAAGAAAATCAGCCAAGCGAAGTTCAAAATACAGATGCTCCTTCTCAAACAAAATTCCGAAAATTCAACGAAGATCCCATCGTTAATAACAGCGTTGAGAAAGATGCAAAAAAATGCAACACCGAAGATGAGAAATCAGGCTCAAACGAAAACTCACTTGAGAACATTTACAACGACGTGTTGCTTAATGGTAGAGGCGTTTTGGAATTAACAAAGGATGGCTATGGATTCTTACGTTCATCTGACTACAATTATCTAACATCGCCAGATGATATTTACGTTTCACCCGTACAATTACGACAATACGGATTAAAGCCAGGCGACATCATTGAAGGTAAAGTAAAGATACCACGTGAAGAAGACAAATTCTTTATTCTCCACAATGTAGAACGAATCAATGGCATGACGCCTGAAGAGGTAAGAAACAGAGTTGCGTTTGAACACCTCACCCCATTATTTCCCGATAAAAAATTCAATTTAACACGAGCGAACAGTAAAGACAACTCTTGCAGAATTGTTGATTTGTTTGCCCCAATTGGTAAGGGACAAAGAGCTTTAATTGTGGCTCAGCCGAAGACTGGTAAAACGATGTTGCTCAAGAGCATAGCCAATGCCATCTCAGAAAATCATCCCGAAACCTATTTAATGATGCTTTTGATCGACGAACGTCCTGAGGAAGTTACGGATATGAAAAGAACCGTTAATGCAGAAGTGATTGCTTCAACGTTCGACGCACCTGCATCAAACCATGTAAAAATAGCAAGTATTGTGCTTGAGAAAGCCAAAAGAATGGTTGAATGCGGCCAAGATGTGGTTATTTTCTTAGATTCGATCACACGTTTGGCAAGAGCCTACAACACCGAAGCCCCCGCATCGGGCAAAATTCTGTCCGGGGGTGTTGATGCCAACTCACTTCAAAAGCCCAAACGCTTCTTTGGAGCGGCGCGAAACATTGAAGGGGGCGGTTCATTAACGATTATTGCAACGGCATTAATTGACACCGGCTCCAAGATGGACGAAGTGATCTATGAGGAGTTTAAGGGTACTGGTAATATGGAATTACAACTTGATCGTCAGTTAGCCAATAAGCGCATATTCCCCGCCATTAATCTTATTGCCTCAAGCACGCGTAGAGACGACTTATTGCTGAATGAAAACACCATAAATAGAATGTGGGTGTTTAGAAATTTCTTGTCGGACATGAATTGTATCGAAGCGATGCAATGCGTATTAAAGCAAGTTGAGAACACGAAAAACAACGAGGAACTTTTAATAACCATGTCCAAGCAATAATCAGATCTTGAGATATCGTTTATTGATTAGCCAAATTAAGTTTCTATAAATAGAAGTATGCTTCAAAAATTAGAATTATTATCTCCAGCACGCAATATTGAAACTGGTATTGAAGCCATTAATCATGGAGCGGATGCAGTATATATAGGTGGTCCGAATTTTGGGGCACGCGCTTCGGCAAGCAATAGTATTGAGGACATAAAAATTCTTTGCGATCATGCTCATATCTACGGTGCCCGCGTTTATGTCACGCTGAACACCATTTTATATGAGAATGAATTAAAAGCCACTGAAGAACTGATACACAAATTGTACCACGTTGGAGTGGATGCCATCATTGTTCAAGATTTAGCCATCACTCAAATGGATTTGCCTCCAATTGAAATTCATGCCTCTACGCAAATGGACATTTCAAGTACCTCCCGAGCGATTGAATTGGATGAGATGGGTTTCAAGCAAATCGTTGTGGCAAGAGAATTAAACGTGAATCAAATCAACGAGATTCACGATGCATGTCCAAATGTAAAGATAGAAGCCTTCATACATGGCGCTTTATGCGTGAGTTACAGTGGCAGATGCTATGCTTCGCAACATTGTTTCGGCAGGTCGGCCAATCGAGGTGAATGTGCACAATTTTGCCGCCTTCCCTTTGATTTGATAGATTCGGAGAATAAACCCATCGTGAAGTCGAAACATCTACTTTCGTTAAGGGACATGAATCGCTCTGAACATCTTGAGGACTTAATCAAGGCGGGCGTTAGTTCATTTAAAATTGAAGGCCGATTAAAAGATATGTCGTACGTTAAAAACGTAACGTCGTACTATAGCCAATTGCTTAACGACATCATCGCAAAATCGCCCGACAAATATTGTCGTGCTTCAAAAGGAATGTGCTCATATAAGTTTAATCCTCAGTTAGATAAGAGCTTTAATAGAGGTTTTACTTCATACTTCTTGGACAATAAGCCATCCACCCTTTCAAGCATTATCACCCCCAAATCGATGGGCGAATATGTTGGAAAAATTGTTCAATTCACTCCCCTTTCGCTTATTGTAAAATTATCGAACAACATCAAGCTTAATGCGGGCGATGGCTTATGCTTTATTGATTTTGAAGAGAAATTAATCGGTTTTAGAGCGAACTCAGTTTTAAAGACAGGAGTGGGCGGAGAATACAAAATCTTATTTGGCCCCAACGCACCAATCTGGGCGGCAAAATATTCAAAAATAAAGAAGCCGATCCATCACGATATTCAATTATACCGCAACCACGATTTACAATTTGAGAAAGACCTGAGCCAAACGTCAGCATCTCGAAAACTCTTGGTTTCTTTTAGAATATTTCTTAAAAATGAGGGGATTTATTTGAGTGCGATTGACGAGCTAAACCGCGCGTCAGAGGTGCTTGTTACCTCAGATCTCATTGCGGCCAAAACGCCTCAAGAAGAGAACATCATTAGGCAACTCAGCAAATTGGGCGAAACGCCTTACGCCATTCAAAACATTGATATCGACAAGGACATTACAAATCTTTTCATCCCCTCGTCGTTACTTGCTAATTCCAAGCGATTGGTCATTGAGCATTTATTGTCGGGCATCAATCCCAACGCCCTGTGCCAACCAACCACGTTTAACATTCAAGCAAACCCCAAGAACGCGGGCTCAGGGCTTAGCTACACGGCCAATGTGAGTAATTCCAAGGCAAAGGCGGTGTATCAAAAATTAGGTTACGCTCATATCGACCCAGCCTACGAAATTGAGCCTCAATCCAAGGATAGCGCCATAATGTTCTGCAAATATTGCATCAAACGCCAAATCAATTTATGCTCGAAAACCGCACCGAAACCTAATGGCACATCATTTAAAGAACCATTCTATCTTAAAAGCGTTGATGGGCGTAAATTTAAATTATCATTTGATTGCAAAAATTGCATCATGAAGGTCTATCCAACAAGCTAAATTAAATCGCGTCTGAAATTTTTAATGTTTGATTTTTGTTTTTCAAGGCAGAAATCAAACATTTTTTATGTAAGTTTGCATAATAATAAACGAATGCGTAAATGAATAAAATATTTTCAACCTTAGTATTATTGTGTGCCACTTGCTACACCTCGTATGCGCAATTAACAAAAGGCAGCTTTAACAGTGTGTTTAAGAATGATTTCAATCCAGGCTATAATCCAGGCAATCAAGAAAATAGATGGAATGAAATCAATGCGGATTCAACAAAAAATCAAAAGAATATACCCGAGGGCATCTACGTGTGGAAATTGGACACCCGTTTTGGCTTAACCCAACCCGCCGAGATAGACACCGTGCATCATGCCTTTCAAAATGAATCGTTTACGGAAGGCATGAAGCGAGAATTCAACACGACGGGCAATTTGGGCGCTCCAAGATTTAGCAGATATATGGTTGATGCTCAGCTCACGCCCTTCGCCTCTCAATTCATTTTTCAGAATCCCTACGATTTCTTTGTTAAGCCCATCGCCAATCATTTATACACCAACACGAAGTCGCCCTTCACGAACATCACTTATCACGAATGTGGCGATAAGGAGCATGGCGAGGACCGCATCAAGGCGATGTTTGCAACCAACGTCAATAAGCATTTAGGTTTGGGATTTAACTTGGATTACATGTATGGCCGAGGTTATTATCAATCGCAAAACACCGCCCACTTTAAGGGCTCGATCTATGGTTCGTACATCAACACCTATTACACGGCTCATCTTTTGTATCAACTTCATCATTTGAAGACTTCAGAAAATGGCGGTTTAGAGGACGACCGATACCTTACCGACCCCGAATCATTTTCAACCACCTACGAGACTTGGGACATGCCCACGAATCTTAAGAAGACATGGAACAAGCTGAACATCAACGAATTGCTTTTTTCGCAACGCATTTTGATTGGTAGAAACAAGTATGCGACGCCCGACACCCTTGGCATTGATTCCATTTCAGGCAAACCCATACTTGCCGAAATAGACAGTGCAAAAATCAACGTCTATGGTGCCGACGCGCCGTTTACGCTTGTTCACACACTGAATTTAAGCCACAACGACAGGTTGTTTCTGAGCAACTTCAAAACCAACCAATACGCGCCCACCTACTTTAAGGACTATTACCTGCCCTCCGATTCGTCGAGGGATGAAACAAAAAATATCAGTATAAAAAACACCCTTGCCTTTGAATTAAACGAAGGTTGGAAGAAATGGCTGAAGGTTGGCGCACGCGTGTTTGTCGCTCACGAATTTCAAAAATTCACTTTGCCAAGCGACCCGACCTCAACCGCGAACTATCATTACAACTATTTCAACATTGGTGCGCAGATTATGCGTCAAAAAGGAAAATATTTTGACTATGACCTGATGGGCGAATTGCGCACAAGAGATGGCGTTGAATGGGGTGAATTTAATATCCGGATTGACGGAACGGCCAACCTGCCTTTGATGAACGACACGTTAAGGGTAAAGCTTTACGGACAGATTCTTAACGAAACCCCCACGTTTTATCTGCGCCACTATCACGCCCGCAACGCCTGGTGGGACAACGAGCATTTCAACCATCAAACCTCACTGCGCGTAGGTGCCACATTACGCTACAAACGCACGCAAATCAGCCTGCACGCCGAGCAAGTCAACGATTTAGCTTACTTCCAGGAAACCCTGACAGATTCTAAGTCAATGGATGAAGCACCAAATGCGTTTTTGCATAGCGTCGCAGCCGCTCAAAACGGAAAACCCGTGCAACGCCTGCAAGCCACATTGACGAATTGGCTGAATTGGGGCATCCTGAATTGGGAGAATGAAATTACCTTCCAAACCACTTCCGACAAGAGCCTCCTGCCCGTGCCAGCGCTCAACGTGTATAGCAATTTATTCTTGAAGTTTAAAATTGCAAAAGTGCTGAACACAGAAATCGGTAGCGACGTTAGTTTTTTCACGCGCTATCAAGCCCCTGTTTATTCGCCAATTATTGGTCAATACGTGATTCAGGATCAATCAAAAATCAACAAGCTTGGCGGTTATCCAATTGTGAATTTATATGCTAATTTCCATTTGAAACGCACTCGCTTCTACATCATGGCATCGCACATCAACTCGTCCGACAATAAGAAGCATGCGTTCCACCTGCCGCATTATCCGATGAATGAAAGAGTTATCCGATTTGGGGTAAGTTGGAATTTCATCAACTAAATGCCATCAAAAATATATAGCGTTGATTGCCGCCACAAGCTTCGCCATCAACACAGAAATCAGAAACTATACTTTTTTAAACTCATTCACACACCCGCTTAATCATGGAAGATTTTATCCACCTTCATGTCCACTCGCAGTATTCTATTCTTGACGGACAAGCCTCTATTCCCATGATGGTTGACAAAGCCATTGCCGACGGCATGCGTGGCATGGCGCTGACCGACCATGGAAACATGATGGGGATAAAAGACTTTTATAATTACACCGAAAAGATTATTGGCAAGGCTAAAAAAGAATTAAAAAGCCTGAACGCTCAATTAGAAGCCATCAATAATGGCGAATACACCCCCACCCCAACCGAAGCCAACAAATCGATCGACGAGATTAAAGCCGAGGTTTTAAAAGCGATCGAAAAACAAAGCCGAATTGCGAATTTCAAGCGCCTCATAGGGTGCGAAATGTACGTTGCCCGACGTGGGCTAAAACGAAAGGAAGGCAAGATCGACCAATCAGGGAATCACCTTATCGTGATCGCCAAGAACGTAACAGGTTATAAAAACCTCATCAAATTGGTGAGCAACGCTTGGATTGATGGATTTTACATGCGCCCCAGAACCGACCACGATGAGCTGCTCAAGTATAAGGAAGGCTTAATGGTTTCGTCGGCGTGCCTGGCGGGCGAAGTGTCGAAGAAAATTGCAAACAACGATATTGAAGGGGCTGAAGAAACGATCCAATGGTACAAAACCGTGTTTGGCGATGATTATTATCTGGAGCTGATGCGCCACAAGGTGACCGACCCGCTTCAATTTGCCAACCGCGAGGTCTATCCCCTGCAAGAAACATGCAATCAGAAAATCGTGGAATTGGCCAAGAAGCACGGAGTGAAGCTGGTGTGTACGAACGACACGCACTTCGTGAACGAAGAAAACGCCGAAGCCCACGACCGCCTTATCTGCCTTTCAACGGGCAAGGACCTGAACGACCCCAACCGAATGGTTTACACCAAGCAAGAGTGGTTCAAAACAAAAGCAGAAATGAATCAGCTCTTTGCCGACATTCCCGAAGCTTTAGCCAACACGTGCGAACTGGCCGAGAAGACCGAAAATTATTCAATCGACCACGGTCCGATCATGCCAAACTTTGAAATTCCCGAATCGTTTGGCACCGAAGAAGAGTACCGCAAGAACATCACTGAAGAGCAACTCTACGATGAGTTTACGCAAGACGAAAACGGCAATGTCGTGATGTCGCGCGAAGAGGGCGAGGCGAAAATTAAGAAATTGGGCGGCTACGACAAGCTCTATAGAATTAAGCTTGAAGCCGACTACCTTGCCAAATTAGCCTACGAAGGGGCGAAATGGCGCTATGGCGACCCCTTGGATCACGACACGAGAGAACGAATAAAATTCGAGCTCCACATCATGAAAACCATGGGTTTCCCGGGCTACTTCTTGATCGTTCAGGATTATATCAAGGTGGCTCGCCAGGAGCTTGGCGTGAGCGTAGGCCCCGGGCGTGGTTCGGCGGCAGGTAGTGCGGTGGCATATTGCTTGAGAATTACCGACATCGACCCCATCAAATACGATTTGCTTTTTGAGCGTTTCCTTAACCCCGACCGTATATCGCTCCCGGATATCGACGTTGACTTCGACGACGACGGGCGCGCCAAGGTGCTACAATGGGTGACGGAAAAGTATGGAGCCGACCGCGTGGCCCACATCATCACCTACGGCACCATGGCCACAAAATCGGCCATCAAGGACGTGGCACGCGTGCAAAAGCTACCCCTCGACAAGAGCAATTACCTATGTAAGCTCATTCCCGACAAACTGCCTGAAGGGCCCGATGGCAAAGTGCCAAAAATGAATTTGCCCAACGCCATTGCCGCCATTCCCGAGTTAAGAGAAGCAGAAGCGTCGCCCGACCCCCTGTTGCACAACACGATACGCTATGCCAAAATGCTTGAAGGCAACGTCCGCAACACGGGCGTGCACGCGTGTGGTGTAATCATCTGTAAGGATCCCATTTCTGATTGGGTGCCCGTTTCTACAGCCGACGATAAAACGACAAAAGAAAAACTGCTCTGCACGCAATACGAAGGCAAGGTCATTGAAGAAACAGGGCTGATCAAGATGGACTTCCTGGGGCTTAAGACCCTCTCAATCATCAAGGAAGCCATTCAGAATATTGAAGACAGCCTGCATGTGAAGGTGGATATCGACCAAATCCCCATCGACGACCCCGCAACGTATCAGCTGTATTGCGACGGCCTCACCGTGGGCACATTCCAGTTTGAATCGCCCGGTATGCAAAAGTATTTGCGAGAGCTTGAACCCTCCGTGTTTGAGGACCTCATCGCCATGAACGCCCTTTATCGTCCGGGGCCAATGCAATACATTCCCGACTTTATTAATCGCAAGAAGGGAATAAGCCCCATCACCTACGACCTGCCGTGCATGGAGAAATACCTCAAGGACACGTATGGCATTACGGTGTATCAAGAGCAGGTGATGCTCCTTTCAAGAGAAATAGCCGACTTCACGCGCGGCGAAAGCGACAACCTGCGCAAGGCCATGGGTAAGAAGCTCATCGACAAGCTGAACCACATGTACCCCAAGTTCCTGGAGGGCGGAAAGCGCCACGGCTACGACCCCAAGATACTCGAGAAGATATGGGAGGACTGGCGAGCCTTTGCATCGTACGCCTTCAACAAAAGTCACGCCACGTGCTATTCCTGGGTGGCCTACCAAACGGCTTACCTTAAAGCCAACTACCCCTCTCAGTACATGGCGGGCGTGATGAGCCGAAGCTTGGACAACATCACCGACATCACCAAACTCATGGAAGAATGCAAAGCCATGAGCATCAGCACGCTCCCACCCGACATTAACGAGTCAAGACGAAAATTCAGCGTCAATGCGCTTGGCGACATCCGCTTTGGCCTTGAAGCCATTAAGGGCGTGGGCGAAGCCGCCGTTCAAAGTATCCTGGAGGAGAGAAACAAAAAGGGCCCGTTTACGTCGGTTTACGATTTCTTTGAGCGCATCAACCTGAATGCGTGCAACAAGAAGAACATTGAAAACATCATCCTGGCTGGAGGCTTCGATAACTTTACCGACTTCAAACGAGAGCAATACTTCGCACCCACCGATTCGGGCGACACGTTCCTTGACCTTCTCGTCAAGTACGGGCAACAATATCAAGCCGACAAGCTATGCAATCAGCTAACGTTGTTTGGCACGATGGACGACATTGAAATTGCAAAGCCCAAACCCGCACCACGATTCAAGGAATGGTCCGACCTGGAACGGCTCAACAAAGAGCGCGACCTCATCGGCATTTACATTTCCGCTCATCCGCTCGACGCCTATAAAGTGATACTCAACAAAATGTGCCAAGTGTCGCTCGATAAACTACAAAACCGAGCCGACTATGCCAATCAGGACATCACCTTCGGCGGCATCGTGACCGAAATCGTGCGCAACGGCGTCACCAAAACCGGAAAGCCCTTTGGCATCGTGAAGATTGAAGATTATAGCGGATCGAGCGAACTGGCGCTCTTTGGCGAAGACTGGGCACATTGGGGTGGCTACTTCACCCAAGGCAATGCCCTTTTCATCACCGCCAAGGTCGAACCACAACGCTTTAATCCCAACGCTTTCGACATCAGAATCGGAAAAATAGAATTCCTGAGCGACGTTAAAAACAATCGAATCAATAAGATTACAATTCATCTGCCCCTGGCCAATGCGCACGAGGATGAGGTGCACGAACTCATCACCATCATTCAGGAATACGAAGAACGAGGCAACACCGAATTGCAAATTCACATCACCGATCACGAAACGAAGGCCAACCTCCGTTTGCTCTCGTCGAAATACAAGATTAGCCTCTCGAAAAAGCTAATAAGCTATCTTGACAAAAGCACCACGATGACCTACAGCATCAATTAAAATTCTTAATACATTATTCAACTTTTAAATTAATCATTATGTTACACATTACAGACAAGGACTACGCAGACGTCGTAGCAAAAGGTTTACCTATCGTGCTTGATTTCTCAGCTGCATGGTGCGGCCCCTGCAAGAAAATTGCACCCATCATGGACGAGATTGAAGCTGAATACGAAGGCAAGGTTATCATCTGCAAGTGCGATGTTGATGAATGCGACGACCTCACCATGCAATTCGGCATTCGCAACGTGCCCACAATCCTTTACATCAAGGATGGCGAGGTTAAGGACAAGCAAGTAGGTGCTGCCACAAAAGCCGTATTGATTGAAAAATTACAAGCTATTCTCTAAAAAATCCTGACAGCACTATGGCTTCATTTGAAGATGAAATCATGCTTGACGCCCAGCACGATGCTTCGGCCGTAGCATACATGCAAACGCACATCCCTGCCGATTTGCAAGAAACATTCAGTGAAGATGAACTTTATTATTGCCTCGACCTCATTGAAACTTTCCTTGCCGAAAGCCCAACATTGAGCCAGGCCGACGATGAGTACATCGAAATTGATTTAGCTGAAATCTCAGCTTACATTGTGAAGACGGCTGATAAGGACAACTTCGCCAAATTCAATGCCGACGATGTTTTCTTCGTTGTTCAGGCATATTTTGATTTTGAAGAAGAAGAAGGTAATTTCTAAGCAACCTTTTTTGAATATTAAGCAGAGGGGCTATGTCACATCCAGTTTGATGACACAGCCCCCCTCTTTTTTTGTTCCTTTATCTCCTTCCCTTCCGTTTTTTAGTCAAGAAAAACACTTGAAGGTAGAAGGACTTGATTCTTTTAATCTAGAAAGACAAAAAGAGTGATGAGCCTAGCGAAAAATTTAGCTTCGCAGTATATGTCAATAGAAAATTCATTTGATTAAAATAATTCTCAAATTCACTAATTCTAGAAAAAAACAAGAAGGTGATGAAGTCAAATAAATAGGGCAATCCTTTCGAATTTGCCCTAATCTATGCAGTTTATAATTTGCTATTTTTTAGGGAAAGGAGGTCGTGGATTTAAGCCAAAGGATTCCCTGAAAATGGCACTGCCCGCCACGTCGTTTTTTTAGGTTACTCGCCCGCCTCGTCGGTGGCTTCAGGCTTGTTCACACACTGGAAGGTGATGAACTTCTTCGAGAGCTGGCGTTGCGTGTTTGCCGAAGGGGTGTAGCGAATGCGGATGCCTTCGAGCAATGAGGGTTCAAACTCCTCGGGCGTATCTGCGCCCTTCGACACGATGCGCGGGTGGAACGAACCGAAATCGCCAAAGCGAATGCTATCGCCGTTCACGACGTGGCGCAAAAGCGCTTCGTCAAGTGCTGAGAGCACTGCCTTGATGTCGTGTGCGGTGAGCGTACACATACCGCTGATTTCATTGGCAATGTCACTGAGGCTCACGGGGTTCACAGGTTCGCCCTGAGCGTAATACTTCTTTTCCTTCGTTTGAGGATTCTTGCGTCCGATAATTCTGTACTTGAACATGGTTTTTTAGATTTAAAGTTGAGAGTTTTTTTAAA
>JAZKYK010000023.1:0-7807 GCA_045612125.1 Alloprevotella sp. | reverse complement strand
ATCCCGGATGGTTCGCCCTGAAAGGGCAAAAGCTTTTGTTTCACGAAAGCTGGGCGGTTCGGAAATGATTGAAAATAAATTTTCATCATTCTCTCACCTTTTTGCTTTTGCTCTTACAGAGCGGAAGCCATGCGGTCGTATAAACCCAGGGTGTCGCTCCTACGTCGCTCTGCCCTGGGCTGATGGGTGGTTGGCCCTTCAGGCCGTTCTTCTCTCGCCCCTAATTTAGGACATAGGAAAGTTTTACTGATATTAGGTTCGTAATTTCGAACTCCTGATTCGCATATATAATATATGATACATCCACTTCGGAACCAACCGTCTTACTGACGCATTTTCCTTACAATCCCCAATCCTGTGGCAGCGATCAAAATTGAGAATAACGGACAGAGGTAGTTAAACACCGAATATGGCAGATAAGTCCATGTTGACACGCCAAGCACCGAGGCTTGGGTCATACCACACGTATTCCAAGGGATAAGGGGAGAAGTTACAGTCACAGCATCCTCCGTTGTTCGACTCAACAAACGCGCCTCACAACCCTGATCTTGATACGTCTGCTTAAACATACCCCCAGTAAGGATAATAGATATATACTGATCGGCAGTGATGATATTAAATACAAGCCCTGCCAAAACCGTAGAGGTCACCAAGCTCAATGTCTTACGCACGAATTTCAAGAACACCCTGGACACACCATCCAGAAATCCACCAGCCTGCATCACACCACCAAAACACATGGCACAAAGAATCAACCAAATTGTATCCATCATTCCTGCCATACCGCCCGTAGCAACAAGTTCATTAAGTTCTGCACTACCCATCTCCACCTGCGTCGCACCAAACACGGCTTGCATCACGCCTTTAAACAGCGACATCGCCTCATTCGTCGATGGGTTAATCGCAACCAAAACATCCGCTTGAAACAACAAGCCATACACCGCAGCAAGCACCGCCGACAAAAAGAGGGTAATCAAAGAGGGCACACGCTTCACAATCATCAAAGCCGTAATCAGTGGCACGACCATCGCCCATAAGCTAATCTCAAATTTATTAGCCAAAATTTCAGAATATTGCTGTATCGTAACGTCATTACCCACAGGCAGCAAGAAACCTGCTACAAAATAAACCAAAAGCGCTACAACAAGCGAAGGTACCGTCGTGTACATCAAATAACGGATGTGCGTAAACAACCGAACGCCATTCGTCGAGGAAGCCAACACCGTCGTGTCGGAGAGTGGTGAAATCTTATCACCGAAATAAGCACCAGAGATAATCGCGCCCGCAATCCAACCCTCATGATAGCCTTGCGCCTGACCAATACCAAGAAGCGCCACACCAATGGTCGCAATGGTAGTCCACGAACTTCCCGTCATAACCGAAACCACCGAACAAATCGTGCATGTCGTCACAAGGAAAAAGGCCGGATGAATCAATTGCAGCCCGTAATAAATCATAGACGGCACAATGCCGCTCACCATCCAAATCCCAGAGAGCGCACCGATAACCAACAAGATAAACAGCGCTTCACTCACACGCTTCACATTGGTTTGAATCGCCGACTCAAAATCCTTCCAGGGAATAGCATAACGCCACATCCCAATCGTGGCACACACCGCCGAAGCAACGAGCAAACAGATTTGACTCGCACCCGACAACGCAGCATCGCCAAACGCCGTAATAGTTACCGACAATAAAGCCACAAGCACAATCAAGGGCACAAAGGATATGATTGGAGAAGGAATAGGTTTCATAATAATAGGAATTTATAGAAAGGGAGGGATAAGAAGGGAAGGATGCAATTTATTTGTCAACGGATTAAACGGAATATTAATAGGAGGGTATAGGAAATTAAAGGTAGTTATAGGAAGCCATAGGAGGTCATAGAAAAAAATAGGAAATAATAGGAAATAATAGGAGATTATAGGCCGGATGGATTCTCTCAACTCTCAACTCTCATCTCTCAACTCTAAACTCTAAACTCTAAACTTTCATCCTCTAAACTCTCAACTATAGTCATCCGTGGGCAAAAACATTAAAAAAGTTCCTGCAAAAGAGAACTTTCACAGGAACCTATATCTTTCGTCATTAAGTATTAAGCACTCAATGATTCAAGTTGAAGTCGTTAAACTACACCTTGATTTCTACTTCAACACCGCAAGGGAGTTCGAGCTTCATCAAAGCATCAACAGTCTTAGGAGTAGAGCTGTAGATGTCGATAAGACGCTTGTAAGTAGAAACTTCGAATTGTTCGCGTGACTTCTTGTTAACGAATGTAGAACGGTTAACAGTGATGATACGCTTACGAGTAGGAAGGGGAATTGGACCGCTGATAGTAGCGCCAGTTGCCTTTACAGATGCTACGATCTTTGCTGCTGACTTTTCAACGAGCGTGTGATCGTACGACTTCAATTTGATACGAATTTTTTGACTCATTTTTGTATTTTGTATTAATCTTTCAAAAAGCATGCGGATTAAGAGTCATTCGTTAATCCGCAGCTTTAGAAAGTAGTTTATAAAAGATCTTAATAAAAAGATTACTTGATCAAGTCAACGCGACCCTTAACTTCTTCAAGTACTTCACGTGCGATACCTGCTGACAATGGAGCGTGGTTGTTGTAAACCATTGAAGAAGTAGCACGACCTGAAGTGATTGTACGGAGAGCAGTTACATAACCGAACATTTCTGCGAGGGGCACCTTAGCCTTAACGATACGTGCACCTGAACGGCTGTTTTCCATACCTTCTACTTGACCACGACGCTTGTTCAAGTCACCGATAACGTCACCCATGTTTTCTTCAGGAGTAACAACTTCGAGCTTCATGATAGGTTCCATGAGGCAAGGACCTGCTTGAGCACAAGCGTTCTTGTAAGCCTGGAGGGCAGCGATTTCGAATGACAACTGGTCAGAGTCAACGGGGTGGAATGAACCATCGAGCAACTCAACCTTGAGGCTATCGAGAGGATAACCACCGAGCACACCGCTCTTCATTGCGTTTTCGAAGCCCTTCTGTACTGAAGGAATGAATTCCTTAGGAATGTTACCACCAGTCACCTTGTTTACGAACTGGAGACCACCTTGTGTGAAGTCTTCATCTACAGGACCAACGTTAACGATGATATCAGCGAACTTACCGCGACCACCTGATTGCTTCTTGTAAACTTCACGGAGGTTAACAGTCTTAGTGATAGCTTCCTTGTAGTTAACCTGAGGCTTACCTTGGTTACATTCTACCTTGAATTCGCGCTTCAAACGGTCAATGATGATATCGAGGTGGAGCTCACCCATACCAGAGATCACTGTCTGACCTGATTGTTCGTCAGTCTTAACAGTAAATGTTGGGTCTTCTTCAGCGAGCTTAGCCAAACCGTTAGAGAGCTTATCGAGGTCCTTCTGAGTCTTAGGTTCAACTGCAATACCGATAACTGGATCGGGGAAGTCCATAGATTCAAGTACGATAGGAGCACCTTCTGAAGAGAGTGTATCACCAGTGCGGATATCCTTGAAACCTACACCTGCACCGATATCACCAGCTGCGATTTCGTCAACAGGGTTTTGCTTGCTTGAGTGCATTTGGAAGAGGCGAGAAACGCGTTCCTTCTTACCTGAACGTACGTTGTAGATATAAGAACCAGCTTCTACCTTACCTGAGTACACGCGGAAGAATGTCAAACGACCTACATATGGGTCAGTTGCAATCTTAAATGCGAGCGCTGCAGTCTTTTCGTCTTCTGAAGGCATACGGCTTTCTTCTTCGCCTGTTTCAGGGTTAGTACCGATTGTAGCACCACCGTCCATAGGAGAAGGGAGGAACATACAAACGTAGTCGAGCAACTTCTGTACACCCTTGTTCTTGAATGAAGAACCACAAGTCATAGGAACGATATCCATTGCGAGTGTAGCCTTACGGATAGCTGCAACGAGTTCTTCCTTAGTGATTGAAGAAGGATCTTCGAAGAACTTTTCCATGAGCGCTTCATCAGTTTCAGCAGCAGCTTCAACGAGCTTAGCGCGCCATTCTTCTGCTTCATCAACGAGGTTAGCAGGAATATCTTCTATGCTATAGTCAGCACCCATTGTTTCATCGTGCCAGAAGATAGCCTTCATATCGATGAGGTCAACGATACCCTTAAAAGTTTCTTCTGCACCGATAGGAATTGCGATAGGAGCAGGGTTAGCACCAAGAACGGCCTTCATTTGGCGCACTACTTCAAAGAAGTCAGCACCTGAGCGGTCCATCTTGTTAACGTATGCAATACGAGGTACGTTGTACTTATCAGCCTGACGCCATACAGTTTCTGACTGAGGTTCAACACCACCTACTGCACAGTATGCAGCAACAGCACCGTCGAGAACACGGAGTGAACGTTCTACTTCCGCAGTAAAGTCAACGTGTCCCGGAGTGTCGATAAGATTGATCTTATACTGAGTATTTGCGTAATTCCAGAATGTAGTAGTAGCAGCTGAAGTGATAGTAATACCACGTTCTTGTTCCTGCTCCATCCAGTCCATTGTTGCACCACCTTCGTGTACTTCACCGATCTTGTGAGTCTTACCAGTGTAGAAAAGGATACGTTCAGACGTTGTTGTCTTACCAGCATCGATGTGCGCCATGATACCGATATTACGCGTCAAATTCAAATCATTCTTAGCCATGACTTTATTCAGTATTTAAGGATTAGAATCTGAAGTGAGCGAATGCACGGTTAGCTTCAGCCATACGGTGCATATCTTCCTTACGCTTGAATGCACCACCTTGTTCGTTGTATGCATCCATGATTTCAGCAGCGAGCTTATCTGCCATTGTCTTACCGCCACGCTTACGAGCGTAGTTAATCATGTTCTTCATAGAAACTGATTCCTTACGGTCAGGACGGATTTCAGTAGGAACTTGGAAAGTAGCACCACCGATACGGCGTGACTTAACTTCCACTTGAGGAGTAACCTTTGCAAGAGCTTCCTTCCAGATTTCAAGAGCTGACTTTTCAGAGTCCTTCATCTTTTCACCTACGATAGCGAGGGCGCTGTAGAAGATTTCGTAAGAAATATTCTTCTTACCATCATACATAAGGTGGTTAACGAACTTAGAAACCTTTTGGTCTCCGTAAACGGGATCGGGGAGGATCAAGCGTTTTTTAGGTTTAGCTTTTCTCATTTTAAAAAATTTTGGTTTTGTAGGCTGCAAAATTTGTCTTCAACTCATCTTATATAGTGTTTTATTGAGTTTACTCAACCTTTCTGCAAACCAAGATAAATAAAAAGTTCTACAATTTTAGGCGTTCAAAAGATTACTTCTTAGCTGCCTTAGGACGCTTAGCACCGTACTTAGAACGACGTTGTGTACGGTTTGCAACACCTGCAGTATCAAGTGTACCGCGAACGATGTGGTAACGTACACCTGGGAGGTCCTTAACACGACCACCACGTACGAGAACGATTGAGTGTTCTTGCAAGTTGTGACCTTCTCCTGGGATGTAAGAGTTAACTTCCTTAGAGTTTGTCAAACGAACACGTGCAACCTTACGCATTGCAGAGTTTGGCTTCTTAGGCGTAGTCGTATAAACACGAACGCAAACGCCACGACGCTGAGGGCATGAATCCAATGCAGGAGACTTAGACTTGTCTGCAGCAACTGTTCTACCCTTTCTTACTAATTGTGAAATAGTAGGCATTTTGTTTAATTTTTTATTTGTTATTTATATTGTATTTTATTATCAATGAGGAAGTTTCCATAGTGCAATCCGCTCACATAAGCGCACACTATGCCTATTTGGGGTGCAAAGTTACACAAAAAACTTGGAACAAACAACATTCTTAATCTTTAATTTGAAAAGTTTATCAAATTCACACACAAACCGAAAGAACCTCAATGAGCCTCAATTTCTCAAATTGTAAAATCAAATGCACACTTCCACACCACCCTAATCCCGATTTCGTCACCCATAGATAACAAACAACATCAAACGACATCCAACGTACAACTAAAAAATATTTTCATAAAAACGACGGTGCAACATTTACTCTCCTCTATTTTTTAACTTTTTGGCCGCAAAATCCACTATTTCCCATTTTTCATTTATATTCGCAGTTGATAGCGAAAACATCACAAAAAAGCAACCCTCACCTCGCCACACTTTATTTTTACCCACAACCATGAAACACCACGTCGCCCTTCTCTTTTTACTCTTCAGCATATTAAGCCTCACGTCGTGCATCGACGACTCATCCCCTACGCTTTCAGGTTCACGACTGCGCATTGGCGACCACCTACCCCACTTTCAAGTTGAAACCACAGATGGAAAAACCATCACGACCGACACACTGCTAAACAAAACGTCAGTCATCGTCTTCTTCAACACTCAATGCCCCGACTGCCGCGAAGAGCTCCCCACAATCGACTCTCTTCACTTAACCTTTAGCAACAATCCCAAGTTTCAACTCATCTGCATCGCACGCGAAGAATCCACCGAATCCATCCTCGAATATTGGCAGGCGCACCACTTCGCCATGCCCGTTGCACCGCAAGCCGACCGCACCCTATTTAACCTTTTTGCCTACTCAGGCATCCCCCACATCTTCATCAGCAACCACGACGGCATTATTCAACACATCCACAACGAAAAAGAAAAGCCTAAGTTAAAACAATTAATACAAGAAATCAACAACGCAACACCCACCCCTTAACCCTTAACTCTCATCTCAATTGCATGGGCGATTGAAACGTTGATTGACGACGGGCCAACACGGAGATCGCCCCTACATCTCTGAACTCTCAAAAAAAACACACGATCAACCCAATAAAAAAACGGTGAACGTTCAACGCAGGTTAAACATTCACCGTTAATTTTATGCTTCAATGACTAAACATTGGCAAGACTTATGCTTCTTCATCGCCTGTTGCTGCTTCTTCAACCAAAGCCTGACGATGGAACGTAATCTCAGGGTTATTCAAAGAGAAAGCATACTGCATCTTTGAAGACTTACGGAACTGCACCTTTACCGATTCAATTAAGTTACTGGTAAATTCTTCAGGCGTATCGGCACCCTTACTGATAATAATCGGATAGAATGAACCCAAATCACGGAGTCGTACACTCTGACCATTGCGCAATGCACGTGAGATATGCTCTTCAAGTGCCGACACCACCGCCTTAATATCATGAAGCGTGAGCGTACAACTATTACTGATATCCTGCGCCAGTGAATCAAGAGTAATGGGGGTTACTTCAAGCAACTGAGCATAAAACTTCTTTTCCTTAGTTTGGGGATTCTTACGACCAACAACTTTGTACTTCAACATAATTTTAAATTTTTAATAGGGTTAATAAAAGATGATTTGTTTGCCAATTGACAATGCAAAGTTACGTACACGGCAAATCCCTCGTTGATCCTTTTGAAAATAAAAAAATAAAAATAAGCACTTATTTACTTGAAAATGTGAGAGATAAAATTTTTTACTATTTTTTCAAAGTTGAGAGGTAGGGGCCGATCCCCGTGTCGGCCCGTGGTGGAACAACGCACTAACGAGAGTTGAGAGATGAGAGTTGAGAGTTTAGAGAATCCATCCGGCATGTAAGGGCCGATCTCCGTGTCGGCCCGTGGTGGAACAACGCACTAACGAGAGTTGAGAGATGAGAGTTGAGAGTTTAGAGAATCCATCCGGCATGTAGGGGCCGATCTCCGTGTCGGCCCGTGGTGGATCAAGGCAGAAATCGCATTAAACCGTGTCTAGAAGCTCTAGAATATCTATGACATATAGAATCTCTAGAATATCTAGATTATCTTGAAAATCTATAGTTTATATA
>JAZKYK010000022.1:0-31131 GCA_045612125.1 Alloprevotella sp. | reverse complement strand
TTGAAAATATATACCTCTTTGGCAGTGCTGCCGATACGATTCACACGACCGATACGCTGCATAAGCCTTGTAGAGTTCCAAGGTGTGTCATAGTTTACGATAACATTGGCACGATGGAGGTTTACTCCTTCGGCAAGTACCTCGGTAGAAATAACTATGTTATAATCGTTTCTCTTATCCCCTTTGTAGTTAGCATCGAAGTTCTCCTTCAAGAGTAGCATTTGTGTGTCTCTGTTGTCGCTCTGTACAGTCATAATCTTATCAAAACCATGATTTTTTAGAGCGTCATAGAGATATTTGGTGGTCTCTTTTGATTCTGAGAATATAACTAATTTCCCTTCATGGTTAATGGTTTTATCCAATAACGTATCTTTAAGATATTGAATAAATATATCTAACTTAGGATCTGCATTAACAGCATCCCACATAGAAACCAACTCTTTCAATATCTCATTATCAGCCTTAATGCCATCTTCGAAACCATCTTCAAAGTCATCTGGCGTACAAACTTCTATTGTTGGGTCGGTATATCTTGCTTCCTCAATCAACTTTATCAACTCATCTTCCTTCCCTTCACTAAGGAACTCATTGACTTTCAAATTGGGAGCAATGTATATAGTACCGTTGGCAAACATATCAAGCATCACCTTGTTGGCCTCATAATATCGACACAATGATTGCTTGAAGGCATAAAAACTACTATCTATTCGCTTGACAAGCAGTGTCTTCATAATGCCTGCCAATTGGATAGAAATCATATCTGCCTTTTTATACTTGCTCTTCTTAGGAGACTTTAGATATTTTATTGCCTGATATCTGTAATATTTAAGTCCGTTTATCTTGTCACTAAGATACATTATAGTCTTATCGTACAAAGTCTCCAACTCTGTATCCAATTGATAATATATCTTGCGAGGAGATTTTACGTCAGGGAAATGAATGTTCTGTCCCTCCAAATCTTTGCGATATGCATCGTTCTCCATTAAGTCTGTACGAGTTCGGCGTACAGTTAATGGTTCAACGACTTTGAGACGGATCCTCTCGTATATTGCCTTTATTTCTTCCGCAATAAGGGATAGATCTTTTTGTTTCTTCAGTTTGTTATATTTATCGATATGCTCACGGAAGAAACGCTGCAAATTACCTTCTTCCAAGGTACTATCTTTTGAGTCTTGGAAAAGGTAAACAAGATTGGCAATATCCTCCGGCCTATTGTTAAGCGGCGTAGCAGACACAAGTATAACCTTTTTATCATGCAAGCTACCATCATATCGCTTGGCTTTAGTCTTACACAACTTCTGCAATTCATTATACATTGATGCGGTGTCACTTCTGAACTTATGTGCCTCATCAACTATAATTAGGTCATAGAGTTCGGGATTCTTAACTTTATGAAGGCTTCCGTTAGTTATGATTTTGAAATTATCTAATTTGAATTCCGTAAGAGTCTCTTCCCAATTATCTTTCATAGCAGGAGGGACAATAACCAAAATATGAGAACGATGGGTCGGAAATCCATTTGAGAAAAAGAATTTCTTAGCTATAAGTGCAGAAACGACTGTTTTTCCCAATCCGACAACATCGGAAAGGAAAAATCCATTGTGTTTCATCATCTTGGCATATCCATCATTGACTGCATCTATCTGGTAAGATAATTTTTTATATCCTGTAGGCAAATCGGACACAGAGTTAGGGTCAAAGTCAATATTCTTACCGAAGTATTCCAATAAGAATTTTAGATAAACCTCGTAAGGGGTAAAGTTTGGATTAAGATACGAGTCGTTCTTAATCTTATCTATATGAGTTATGTCAATCTCTACAGATTCTTCCCATAGTTTTTCAAATGTTTCGGTTGCGAATTGTATGTCGTCATCATAGCGCAACTCCACATTGAACTCGAAATTCTTTTCAAGTCCAGCCTCAGTTAAATTGCTAGAACCTGTGATAACAGAACCATAACCATGGGGATGGTAAACTTCCTCACGGAAAATATAAATCTTAGCATGGATATTTTGTTTAGGATGTATGCGCATAGTTATTCTACCAGTTACAATATCTTCTATGAACTGATACATACCATCCTCAACTTCTTTGTCGTATTTCGCTTCCTGAATATTACGCTTTATATCGTTAAAAAACTCCTCCTGAGACTGCTCTGCATTAGGATTGAAAAGTAGACCCTGCTGATTTGCTTGATAAGTGAGTTTATCTACATTGATACCAACCAAAATGCGAATCTTGGGAGTTTGTTGTATAAACTTCCTAATACGGAAATATCCTGATGCTCGGAAATATCCGACAAGTGCATCAAAGAAATGCACTTTTTTATATTTGAATACCCCTTCTATTTTTTCAAGAAGAGTATTTTCTTTTTCATTTGTGAAAAAGTTTGTTCCCATAGTTATTGTTTCGTAATAACGATTAGTTCTCTGGTATCAACATCTAACACTTTTGCAATATTTACTAGCATCTCCAACGAAGGTTGCATCTTGTTTGAGCACCATTTGGAAACCGTTGTTGGGTCTTTTCCTAATTGCTCAGCAAGCCATTTGCCGGTTTTCTTTTGTTCAACCAATACTACTTTTAGTCTATTCAAATCTTTCATTATATATCCAACTTATTGGTGTTATCCGCAAATTTAACAGTTTATGAGGGGAAAACAAAATAAATTGTTTGTTTTTTATTTGTAGGCCAAGAGTGTATTCTCTTAAGTCGAAGGAGTGTTACAAAATCATGGTTATGTTCCTGTGGAATTGATTACACATGGAATGACAAAACGATTAACGATGAGGTTGGAACCTATTTGCATAATAAGCAAAAACAATGTGGAGTGGAGGCGTAAAATTTGCTCTGGCGTATAATGAAATCTCCTTTTGAATTGTCAAGAGAGTTGCTTCATTAGAAGTTAAATTTATCCTCTACAACTCGTTTATGATTAAAATTCCAATACTGGTATTTTTTGTTCCAAGGCTTGGTACAAAAAGTACCACTACTGGTAGAAAAAATACCAGACCTTGGTACAAAACTATTTTCTCTTGAAATTTTAACAATCAGAATCTAATATAGTGTTGTGTAGTTAGACCTTCTAAAATTTCCAAGTAAGATAATTTTATTTTCTTGAGAGATAATTTTATTTTCATAACTTGGAAATGATTTTCTCAGTAGGGGTGAGAAAAATAAAGGTATCATATAGTTTTCTTGTCAATATACCCCTCAAATAAATCTGTTTTACGTTTTGAAAATTTCTAATCAAATCGCTATTACTTGTCAACTCTTTACCACTCCACATTTCTTTTACAATATCTTTGCTTACTTCAGGTGTGAGACATTATTTTGCAATGAATTATCAATTCGTAAATTTAGTCAATTAGTAGATGCTCTTGTTCAAGATGTTTTTTCATGTACTTCTTCCATATTTCAAGGAAGGTATTCCACCAATTCTTTTCTGCGTCAGAAGGGTTTGCCTTACAGTCAATTCTCTTTTCTGTTAGTTTTTTTAGGCATTCTGTTCCTTGTTCTAGATATTTTTTTGAGAGTTTACAATTAGTAACTTTATTTATATAGTTAATGGCAAATGCAGATAATGCTATTCCTGCAGAAGGGTATGAGAGTTCATCTTTGAGATGTATGATTTGGGACATAATATTTGCCCACCCCATTGTTGCTATTATATTAAAAACGAATGGAGTGCCATTTGTTGATTCACAAAGTCTATCAAACACTTCTTGAGGGGTATCATTGGGGCCTCTATTGATATTATATATGTTTTTCATGGCAATTCTTGGTTTAGTTTTTATCTAAATTCGTTTATTAGTTTTTCAAACTCAATTTACAAGGATTATAAAAATTTGATAATGTTATACGATAGTCAATTTACGGTTCCTAATCTTCTATATATTAATGATATTTTGTGCAAAAGTAAGATTGCATAAGTGGAATGCAAAATAAATTGTTTGTAAATTGTTTGTAGATTGTTGGTACTTTATTAGTATGGTCTTGAATTTTGTCTTAATGTTTACCTCTGCAGAAAAAGACACATAAACAAAAAAGCAGTTGTCGGTTAAGACAACTGCTTTTATTGTGGTGCCACCAGAAAATGAGTTTCATTTCTAAATGGCTCTATATCTTTGCGTTAAAGAATCGCAATTAACGTAATCTCCCTATTCCTCTACCTAAATTCTGCACCATTTTGCAGTGTCTCACAGAGTCGAGTTCCTACTTCGATGCAAAGGTAGTGTAAGCCAAGAGAAGAACAAAATAAATGAGTTTATTTTTTCATCCGAGGAGAAGCCTACCTTCGGCGAAGTCAAAGTAATGCTTTATTTTGAAATACAAGCAAATGTACTGAATTTATGTCACATTAGAAGATATAATTCTTATTATAGGGAATTAATTATCAAATACAGTCATACATATATCTCTTATTGTAACATACTCTTCTTTAGAAATAATACTTCTTTGCAACAACGCTTTTCCTGAATAATCGACAAACTTCATTCGGTATTGATTCTTTGGATTAGCCTTATTCCAAATCCAACACTGATAATATGCATCAGTAGCTTCGTTATACAAAAGAATATTGTCTTTGTTCAGTTTATGCATATAATCCAAAACTGTTGCTTTTAATTGTAAAGCTTGATAATATTCTAGTTCGCTATGGTGCCTTTTGTAAATATCCAATGCGCTTAGAGCCTTGTTAAAAGGGTCAAATTTATGCTCTTTTGCTAGTTGAAAATACTGTGTGTGTTCAAGTATGAGTAATTCTAACGCGCCATAATTTACAAGTGTTTGTGCTATTCTTTCTTCTTCCGAGGGGTACTTTGTAAGTTCAAATGAGCGTTTTTTAAGATTCAACCCAGCTTCATATGCATCAAGCGCTTTTTTCCATGTATTCGGTTTTGATGCATATAAATATCCTAATTGATGTTTCAATTCCCCTTGATGAAATAACCCTTCCGCATACTTGTATTCTGTAAGTTTAAGGCAATTATTCCATGAAGCATTAATATATTTTTCGGCTTTTAGAAAGTAAGTTGTTGCATCCTTTGGAGAATCATGGTCTATATAATATCTAGCAATCATATTAGGAAGATATACAAAAATATCGCCATATGCATAGTCGTTTGGATTTAAATACAACTTCTTATTCACTTTTTCGAACATCTCTTCTGCGAGCGCAACAATATCATGTGTCGTTTCATCTTCTATATCAATACTGCATAACTCTGCTGTTATATACATGCATTGATCAATGAGATAGGAGTCATTAAGAATATCTAAACGACTAATATGTTCTTTAAACATCATAAGCGACTCATCAACCCAATCAGTATCTCCCATATCTAAATCCAAGTGAGCTAAATGAGTGATAGCATAGGTAATATTTCTTGCAACCGAAACACTCTTATCGTACATGACCTGCAAATTTTGAATTGCAGTTATATATAAGTTGCGAGCATTTAAATAATCATTGTTGCGAGCGTACATATTCCCAACATTCATACGTATCATTTCCACATTTGGGTCATTAATGTGGAATTCTTCGGCTGTAGCAATAATTCTTTTATATAAATCATCTTCATCAGGGGATTGAACTACTCCATTCAAATAAGTATCAAATATGGCAACCATGTATAATTGATAAGAAAGCAATCTAAATGGCGAGGTTACGTTATTTACAGTTAAGCAGTACTCCAACTTCTCTCTTTGAAGAATCGTAGCTTTTAATTCTTGCTCATCATAACCAGAATGCACCTCAAGTAATTCGTTGATTTTTATTTCTAGTTGTGTACATTTGTTTATTATTTCTTTAAACTCCTCGGAATCTTTTATAATATCATTAGTCCATGAATTGATTCCATATGTTATTCTTGCATCTATAATACTTTTCAATCGATTTCTTTCATCAACAATAGAACTAACAACCAAGTCAGAACTTTTATTGTCTATTGCATTGTGTATATTGAGGTTAAGCCTTTCTATTTCTGAAACAGATTTTTCAAGTTTGCCTGATTCATCTATTTCTGCAAGCGAAGCAATAGGGGTATTATTGATATTTATGAGCCCATTTTGTAGCTCGAATAAACATGTTGATGCGGAAAGTATTTTTTTTCTTTCCGTTCTCATCCATTTATGCAATTTCCATTTTAGAGAATTCATATCGGTTATTTTATCAGTAAAAATCCCCGCATTCTCTAATAACTTATGCACCTTTACATTATTTTTGAATATATTACCCATATCAAACACGCTCATACGTTGCATTCTATGAGTCAGATCTGAACTCTTATCTATTCCATTTGACAATTCTGACAAATCCTCATTAGAAACTTCATTATTTAATATTGGTATATAATGGTCCGTTTCATCCATTAAGTGCAACTGCTTCCTTGGATGAAGAATACAATGTATTCCCCATTCATCTATTGTCGTATCATCAAAGTCACGAATCGTAGTTCCTATTTCTTCTTGAACTTTAGGTAAATCATCAGGTATTGTTGTATAGAAATACATCTCTTCGATTTTGTTAATATTGCTATTAGTAGTAATATTTCTATAAATGTAATTTTCAACAATATCGTTTACCTCTTGGCACATCATATGCTCATCAACAATATCTTTTGCTTGTACATCTATCTCATTTAAAGAATCAATAACTGATTGCTGTAGGCTTCCTTTATGGGGCATTCTAAAACAAAAAACTGCATCTTTGTTTTGTTTTAGCTTTGCCTCAAGTTCCATTTGTGTAAATATCCCAACCCTGTGAGAAAACATAAAAATACATATATCACTAGGAAGAACCATATCATCTATATACTCTTGCTGTTTATGCTTTCCACTATAGCCTATAATAAAGTCCTCCCAAATGTGTAGTTTTATTTGAACCCCATTCTTTATCCAATGGTCGTTTATTTTTCTAATACTGTCACCGATTAGTCTGCGCATAGACATTAATCTGAAAGATGACCCTAAAAAGATATTTACAACTTGCATTATGATATATTGATTATTTGATTAAAAATATAGAATGTGTCCCTTCTATTATAGGATTGAATGATAACGATTAGGTTCCTTACTTCACAAATAATTAATCCTATTATTAAACACTCCTTCAAACAACGTCATTTCTCGTTTTGCAATGCCTAATCTATTTGCCAATACGCGCCAGTCTTTAACAGCCGCTACCACCTCGTTGATGATACTCTTTGCTACCTCTGGGGTGAGCATATACTCCTCACAAGAGTTGAGCAAAATAGATAAGTCTGCTTTATTGGTCTTGCTATTGATAAGCAGACTTTGGTGGTCATTCTGCGTTGGGTTCATATCGTAAGCAAGCGAAAGGGTCCAACCTTTTGCAGTTAGCAGAAATCCGTGATTGCGGAAATGGTCGTCGCTATTGCCGACACATATATTGAATGCAACTCGGCGAAACAATTCTCGCAAGTTCGCATCAATATCGGTACAACCGCTAATGATAAAATCAACAATGTCAATATATCCGTGCCCTGTTGTAGCGTTGTCGCCGTCATTTAACCCGAGCAGTGTCATTGCAGATGCAAAATGAATTCGTTTGCCTTCATTTGTTCGGTCGAAACGACGAGAAAGGAGCGTGTGATGCTTGTCGTTTACTTCAAGTACCTTTGTTTCGGCAACGTTTATGCCCGCATTTTTGGCTAATAGATGGCAGAAATGCTCCCATAGTCCTGCATCATAATCATCCTTCAATGATGGGAACTTTGCGACATATATACTACGGTCCGTATCTACAACATTTGCCTTTGGCCTTGCGCCACCAAGCGAAGAACCCGGCTGCACAAGTTGAGCAATCCATCGTTTTTCGGGGAGTTCATTGGTCTCCTCGCTTTTCTCAATCTCTTTACTCGCTGCAATGAGTTCGCGCAAGTCTGTCAATGGCGGAATACGCAAAGAGTTGTCCGCATTTATGAACTCGCCATCAAATGTTTCTTTGAATCGGAAACCACCCATACGGGAAAAATCGTCTATACCCGTCAAAAAGTCAAACGATGAAAGGCGGCGAACAGGGCGATTGTCCTCTTGTGCCATTATTTGCTCACGACGGAGGAGAAGGGTTCGTCCCCATCTATCGGGAAGAGCATCTGCAAAGCATCCGAAAATATCCTTATTCGGCTGAGTATATTGTATTCCCGGATAGTTGTTAAGATCTTCGCTGAGGGTAATGGCATTGTACTTCTTTATCCAACTATCGGCAAACTTGAAACTATAACTATCCGAACCACGAAGTGATTCGTAACCAAGTTCTCCAACCAACTCAACCTCTTTGAGCCAATCAAAATCGGCATATACATACAACTTCTTCATAGCTAATCGTTAACTTTTGCACATCCTTCGTGTGCAATGGAAGAACAAATCTTTCCCAGCAGTAATAAGCCTGGATAAGTGCCTTTATAAGGAACTTCAAAGTATTTTTTATCATCTGGCAAAACCCAACTTGCCAAGAAATTTGGCGTCGTTGTTTTAGGTTTACAACGGCTGACATCCCTTGCTAATCTTTTTAATATCTCCTTCTGTCTACTCTCAAAATAGACAACATCATTCATATTGTTATCACAATTAGAATAAGGCGTTATAAAATGAAGACCTATTCTTATTACCCCTTTTGTTTTTTCATTAAAGTATTTCACATTTTTTCGGACATCTTGAAGTTGACTTATTGTCATAGTTTCCCATCTTTTAATAAGCCTCTCATCATGGGTCAAATCAGTCTTGAATGCATCGTAACTATGCTTCATTTCAATAACGATACTATAATCCTTATAGATACACCAATAATCAATACGCCCTTTTGAATCTTCTTTTTCAAAACCTTTTATGGTGCTGTTTCTAACAATAGGATATTCAGCTATTACTAAACCCTTGCAGAGAGAGGATATAATGGGTAATACAATAGAGTCTAACTGACGCTCTCTAAACAAGAAGGGGTATTCGATAATATCATATTTACTATTACTGAACAATAACGATTGCTTACATACTCTACAAAACATCTCTTTAATAAAGTTATAAGCAATATTGACATCTTCTCCCGGTTCTGTAGGACATGAAGATATGACAAAATTCAATTTCTGTATTTTGGTTTTGCGTAACGATATTTCCATATCTGAGATAAACTTATTGTTTTTTAGACGCCCTTTCACGCTGTGGTAAGTTCATATCCTGCAAAGCTCTACCGAGTTCGTCATCTTTTGCCAAAGTGAGAATATCATCATCGAGTTGCAGTGCATATAACACACGCAGATAGATGCCTATCGCCACAGTTGGGACACCTTTCTCTATGCGTGAAACCGTAAGTGGAGAACAAGTAGCACGCTCTGCCACCTGTGCCACACTTAAATTACGACGCAAGCGGGCAAGCTTTATCTGCTCACCAACAACTTGCATTTTATGTTCTAATTTTCGGGGTAATTTTGTCCCCATCGTACTCTTTGTCATAATCTCAATATATCATATAATATGCAAATATAGAGATTTTTCTTTATTTTATGATAGATTGAGGGTAAATTTGCGTATTTGATTAACTCTTAGTGTCTGTCTTATCCAAAAAGGTGAGACATGTCCCACTTTTTGTCCACCCTGCCAATAAATCAGCAATTTATGGGGCATAAAGGCGGTATCAGTTTGCCACGTATTTTGACAGAGGAGCCGTTCAAGGTAATGGGGCGTATCAGAAGTTCTAATTCTGTAGTAACCTTATCAAGAAAAGATACATAAAGAAAAAGCAGTTGTCTGTTGAGACAACTGCTTTTATTGTGGTGCCACCAGGAATCGAACCGGGGACACAAGGATTTTCAGTCCTTTGCTCTACCAACTGAGCTATGGCACCTCGCTTATTTGCGAGTGCAAAGTTAGGACTAAAAAATAGAATGGCAAAATTATTTGATGTGTTTTTTTATTTGGGGAGTTTCTTGAATATGTTTTTTGCCGTTAATGTGGTTGTGTCTATGACGTTTTGGGTCGTGGTTTCGTAGATTTCTGCCAAGCGAGATGCGACCTGTGGTAGGTAGGCTGGTTCATTCCTCTTGCCTCGATGCGGTGTTGGCGCAAGGTATGGCGCGTCGGTTTCAAGTACGATGCGGTGCAGGGGAACTTTGTTTTTCAGCACTTCGGGTAGTGTTGATTTTTTAAAGGTCACAACCCCTCCTATGCCAAGTGCAAAGTTGGGAAATTTTGAAAGGAGTTCTTCCGCTTCCTCTTCTGTGCCACCAAAACAATGGAATATTCCCCCTTGAAGGTGTTTGGCATAGGGTAGGAGGGTATTGACGACTTCGCGGTGTGATGAACGTGAATGAATTACAAGCGGTAGTTCATAGCGTAAGCTCCATTCAATTTGTTGGCGAAAAACTTCTATTTGTTCTTCGCGTCTTGATTGGTCCCAATACAAATCAATGCCAACTTCGCCAATGGCGATAAACGGGTGGTTTGGCGTGGATAGTCGTTGTTCCATGCGCAGAAGCGTCTCTGTAGGGTCTCCTGGTAGGTCGGTAGGGTGTAGTCCCATCATAGGGAAACACACTTGTGGGTGTTGCTCGCATAATGTAAGCATATCGGGGATAGATGCTTCATCAATGTTGGGTAACAGCAATTTACTGACACCTTGCGACAGGGCTCGCTCAACGACTATTTCGCGGTCTTCGGCAAACTCTATGGCATAGATGTGTGTGTGCGTATCAATCATTATGATGACTTCTGTTAGTTTTTACGACCGAGCAATGTTTCAGCGAAATCCCAAAGCGGTTGCTTTTGTTCTGCTGGCAAGTTGATGGCATTGAAATAGGTGCGAGCTTCATCGTAGATATCTGCCATGCGTTGCTTGGTAATTGCTGCAATGTTTATGTCGTTGTAGATGGCCGTAACGCGTGCGATTTTTTCATCGGCAGGAATGTCGGAACTTTCAATGAGGTTGGTGAGTTCCTTGTACTGGGTTTCGTTGGCCCGCTGTAAGGCATTGATGAGCAAGAACGTTTTCTTGCCACACAGGATGTCGCCCCCAATTTTCTTGCCAAACACAGCGGGGTCGCCATATACGTCAAGATAATCGTCCTGTACTTGGAATGCAATACCAATTTTCTCAGCGAAATGATACAAGGCTTCACAATCCGCTTGAGGCGCATTGGCTACGATGCCGCCCAATTTTGCGGCGCATCCTAAAAGGATTGATGTTTTGAGTCGAATCATTTCAAGGTATTCCTGTTCGGTAACATCGCTACGTGTTTCGAAGTTCATGTCGTATTGTTGCCCTTCGCACACCCCAATCATGGTTTCAATCATGAGTTGACGTGCTTCAGCAGAACGTTCGCACTGGCAATCGTTAATTAGTTTGAACGCTTCAATGAGCATGGTGTCGCCAGAGAGGATTGCGGTGTTGGCATTCCATTTCTTATATACCGATGGCTTGCCTCGGCGCATTTCTGCACCATCCATAAGGTCGTCGTGCAGAAGCGTGTGGTTGTGATACATTTCAACGGCAACGGCTGCGCGCAATGTGTTTTCATCGCATGGCTTATAGAGGGCATGCGCTAACAACGTGAGTACAGGGCGTATGCGTTTCCCGCCAATTTCAAGTGCGTATGATATGGGTTCGTACAATCCTTCCGGTTTTTGGGGAAAAGAAAGATTAGCGATGAATTTTTCAATGGTGTTAAGCATAGTATTGGGATATTTATAAAATGAGTAGATGAGAATTTATCGTTTGTGATAAGTCACAGGGATTGTGATTTTTACTTTAGAGAAGTTTACCTTTCCTTTTGCGGGCTCCCACTTTGGCATGCGTTCAGCCGCTTTAAGTATGGCGCTTGAAATCATAGGATGAAGTTCCTCTTCAATATCAAACTGACTTGCAATGCCAGCTGTATCCACATAAAAGGTGAGATGCGTGGTTCCTTCAATACCGTTTTTCATCAATAGTGGCGGATAAATGATGTTGGTGTCCAGCCACTTAATGAGTTGATGTATTCCTCCTGGAAATTCAGGCATCGAAAATACGACATCCTCTGCGCTCTGTGTTGTTGTTGGCAATGGGGCGTCAGAGGTAGTTGGGCTTTGTGTGGGCTTAGGTTCTGGCGTTGATGTTTCTTCAAGTGGTTCGGTTTCAAGTTCTTCGGTTGAAGGTTCAGGGACGGCGTGCTGTGTTTGTGGCTCAACCGTCTCAACAATCTCAGGGACGGTAATTTGTGGTTTGTGTTCTTGTGCCATAACTTGAGGTTGAGGCGTTAAGTCAACAAAGTGTAGCAGTACGTCATCGTGCTTCAAAAGCCGATCTTTTTGAATGGCTTCCATCGCCAGGTTTAAGTCGTGTTGCCAAATCAAATCCAAATAAGTGTGTCCTGCAATGTACGTGCCGAGTGAAATGAGGCAAAACAAACCAATGCCACAAAGTGCACGCCAATTTCGCTTGCCTACTTCTGAACGAAGTTGGTAAGCGCCATACGCCTTATTTTTATGTTCAAAAACAAGGTCGCACCATTTTTTTGATACTAAATCAACCTTGAGCACGTTTTATCTTACAGGTGATCTTTGTGAAAGTGATTTATACGGTGGCGAATGATAAGAAATGAATGGCTTTTCTTTCGCTTCTTTATTTTCAAAGGCAAAGTTACGTTCTAAAAGCAAAAAACTTACTAACTTTGAAAACAATTTTAGTTGACAAATGAAAAAAACGCTTATACTGCTTTTTGTTTTCTTGAATTCCTTGATTGTATGTGCTCAAGAAAGTAGTTCGGGTTACAATATTTTAAAACTTCCAACTTCTGGCCATGTGGCGGCTTTGGGAGGTGAGAATATATCGTTGATAGAAAATGATGCAGCAATTGCCTGGCATAATCCAGCGTTGTTGGCTAATGTGCAATCGCAAACTTTAGGTTTGACGTTTATGACCTATTTTGCTGATGCGCAGTGGATGGGTGCGCAATATGTTCGGGCCTTTGGTGAACGTCATACGGGTTCTTTGGCCATTCAGTATATGAATTATGGTTCACAAAAAGAAATGAATGAAGCGGGCCAAGTGTTAGGCGATTTTTCGGCGAAGGACATTATTGTCGCGCCTTCTTACAGCTATTTGCTCAATGATAAGTGGAGTGGGGGCGCAACATTGAAATTTGCGTATTCCTCCTATGATTCCTACTCGGCTTTGGCTTTAGGTGTGGATTTGGGGTTGAATTATTACGACGAAGAACGTGATTTGTCGGCGTCAATAACGCTCAAAAATATAGGTGCAGAAGTGTCGTCATTCCAAGATCAGGAGCAACATCTGCCGTTTGTAGCTCAGGTTGGTTTTTCTAAAGGACTAAACCATTTACCACTCCGAATTTCTGTGACGCTGACCGACCTGACGCGTTGGAGCTCACGCTATTATTATATCGCAGAGGATGAGAAAGAGAAACTTTCGTTTTCTAAAAAGTTGCTTAATCATTTTGTGGTTGGTGCAGATTATTTCCTAACTACCAATATTTACCTTTCTGCAGGTTATAATTTTCGTCGAGCTTATGAACTTAAGGCCGCAGGCTCAGCGCATGGTGCAGGGCTGAGTTTTGGTGGTGGTTTGACTTTGTCGAAGTTTAGTCTCTCGGCTTCCTATGCTAAGTATCATAAAGCGCAAGGTTCTTTGATGTTCAATGCCAGCTATTCATGGTAAGGCGGATGTTTAACATTCAACTGTGTGCTCCGACAAAAACGTGTTTTAATCCTTTTGCGTCACTAAGTACGTAATTATATATATTGAAATATGAAAAAAATTATTATCGCTTTGGATGGCCACTCATCATGTGGTAAAAGTACGATGGCCAAACAATTGGCAAAGTCCATTGGTTATATATATGTGGATACAGGTGCTATGTATCGCACTGTGACGTTGTTTGCTATGCGTCATGGTGTGTTTAATGGCACGGAACTTGATGCGGCACGTTTGGAGTCGCTCATGCCAATGTTAAAGGTAAGCTTTAAGTTGGACCCTGAAACCAACTTGCCATTGGCTTGCCTTAACGACGAGGTGGTTGAGAAAGAAATTCGATCCATGGAAGTTTCTTCGCGCGTGAGTCCTGTGGCAGCGTTGTCTTTTGTGCGTGAAGCTATGACCAGAATGCAACAGCAGATGGGCGAAGAAAAAGGTATAGTGATGGACGGACGAGATATTGGTACAGTGGTGTTTCCACAGGCTGAGTTAAAGATATTTGTTACGGCATCAGCCGAAGTGCGCGCGCAACGCCGATACGACGAGCTCGTTGCTAAGGGCGATAAAGTAAGCTACGAAGAAATCTTGAAGAATGTTCAAGAGCGCGATTATATAGATTCTCACCGTGAAGTGGCTCCCCTGCGCCAGGCAGATGATGCTTTGGTGCTGGATAATAGCTCGATGACGCGCGAAGAACAAAGTCAATGGCTTTATGACGCCTATCTCAAAGCTGTGCAATAATTGATCAATAACGCATATGATACAAATAGAAATAGATTCAGCTTCAGGTTTTTGTTTCGGTGTAACCACAGCGATTGGTAAGGCAGAAGAAGAACTGTCGCATGGTGATTTGTTGTATTGCTTAGGGGATATCGTTCACAATGGTAGTGAATGCGAACGTTTGCATGCATTGGGCATGAAGACCATTGATCATGACACGTTTTCGCATTTGCGCGATGCCAAAGTGTTGTTGCGTGCGCATGGCGAACCACCTCGTACTTATGAATTGGCGCAGCAAAATAATATAGAAATTATTGATGCCACTTGCCCCGTGGTGCTTCAATTGCAACGCCGTATAAAAAAAGTGTATTCACAACCCGACCATCCTCAAATCGTTATTTACGGAAAGCGCGGTCATGCTGAAGTACTGGGGCTGGTGGGCCAAACAGAAGGTGAGGCGATTGTGATTGAAAATGTAGAGGAGGCTGAGAACCTTGACTTTACGAAAAGTATTTGTTTGTTTTCGCAAACGACAAAGTCGCTTGAAGGATTTCAGCGTGTTGTGGAGTACATAACCGAACATATCCACGATCCCGAACACTTCCAATACTTTGATACCATTTGCCGCCAGGTGGCGAACCGCTTGCCAAACATTCAGGAGTTTGCATCGCGTCATGATGTGGTTCTTTTTGTGTGCGGTCTTAAAAGTTCAAACGGAAGAGTCCTTTTCGAAGCATGTTGTAAAGTGAATCCACATAGCTACATGGTGGATAATCCAGAATGTATTGATCCCGCATGGTTTGCTCATGCCAAAACCGTTGGTATATGCGGGGCTACGAGCACGCCGAAATGGCTGATGGAGGCTTGTAAAAAAGCAGTTCTGGGATTTTCTTAGTAGCGTGAAAAGAAGAAGATGCTTGAATTTTATCTTGGATATTGCCATAGAAAATTAAAAAAAGAATTATCTTTGCGACGTTTTTGACGATACAACAAAGTAATTCACCTATTTTAAAGCATACATTATGAAGGATGTAATTCTCTCTATATCAGGAAAACCTGGTTTGTTTCGCCTTGTAGCGCAAGGTAAGAATAATCTTATTGTTGAAGCAATTGATGCTCAAAAGAAGCGTATGGTTGTCGGTGCACGCGACCGAGTTACTGCGCTTAATGATATTTCTATGTACACCCTTGAAGATGACAAACCATTGATGGAAATCTTTGAAAGTTGCAAGGAGTACATGCAAGCACAACCCACAGCTTTCTCGCACAAAGAGGCAAGCGAAGCTCAATTGAATGAGTTTATGTCGGCTGTAGTTCCTAACTATGATGCTGACCGCGTGCACCTCAGCGATATTCGTAAGCTCGTGCAATGGTACAATATCCTTGTAACAAATGGTTATACTGAATTCTCGGCAGCAGAAGCTCAAGAGGCAGAAACAGTTGAAGCATAAAGAAACAGAACAATGCGTTTCAAGATAATTAGGATGATTTGTTGGCGTTCAACAAATCGTCCTAATTGTTTTGATTGAAAACAATGTTTACACGATGTCAAATTGGAAAGAAAATGTAATTATCGTTGATGCGAATCATTTGGATGTCACGGCGCTTAATCTCACGGTTTATTTTGAGCGAATGATTAATCGTCCTATTCCTAAAGCTGATTTGTGTCATTGGTTGGATTGTGTGGCTCTTGATGGTGGCATACGTCAAGGTCAAAATCAAATTCAGGTGGTGTTTATTCATGATAAGGAAAAGCAACAATTAGATTGTTTTGCTCCAGGTCGTTTTTCTGATGAATTGAATGGACAAGCCTTTAAGGATCATCTTGGTGAGTTTGAATTGGCAAGCTTTCCCGTTGAAGAGGTTGTGTCAAAGGCTGATTTCTTTGAGCAGTCGCTCGAGGCAATTATTGCGGCTGAATCGGTTAAGACCGTGATGGTTGTGGCGTCAATGGATGAATATGGCGACCAGGTTAAAAAACAAGCGCAAAAGGCAGAAGGAAAAGATGTGGTTCTGTTTTCGATGTCGCCAACAGAAGAGCGCGGGTTTAAGCAGGAAAATTTGGGCTATTCGCTGATTAGTGCCTTAGGTGTTAAAAGCGAGGAATTATAAAGATGATGTTTCAAAATGAGTTTTACGCCTGTGAAATGTTTATAAAAACAAAGGCAAAACTTGTTTAAATGAAAGAAAAACAGTAATTTTGCCGCCGATTTGTCTAAACAGAGCTCTTAAAAGGGCAAGTGTGATGGCGAATTAAGCAAATTAAATACTTAATTTAGAGTAACACAAAAAAATTAAAAACGATGAAAGAAATTTCAATCAACGGATCTGTTCGTAATGCTATCGGTAAGAAGGCATCTAAGATCGCTCGTGCAGAAGGTCTCGTTCCTTGCTGCTTGTATGGTGAAGCAAAGGGTGAAAATGGTCTCCCAGTAGCAACTCACTTCGTAGTTTCTGAAAAGGAAATTAACAAGGTTTACTATTCACCAAACATCTACCTCGTAAACATCAACCTCGATGGTCAAAACAAGACTGCAGTGGTTAAGGAAGTACAATGCCACCCTGTTAAGGACAATGTGCTCCACGTTGACTTCTACGAAGTAACTCCTGAAAAGCCTATCGTAATGGGTGTGCCCATCGCTCCTCAAGGTCTTGCTGAAGGTGTTCGTGCTGGTGGTAAGCTCGTTGCAATGGTACGTAAGCTCAAGGTTAAGGCTCTTTATTCACAAATTCCTGAAAAGCTTAACATTGACGTAACAAGCCTCCAACTCGGTAAGTCTATCAAGGCTGGTGACCTCCACTTCGAAGGTCTTGAACTCGTTACTCCCAAGGAAGTAGTTGTAGTGACAGTTAAGATGACTCGTGCCGCTATGGGTGCTGCTGCTGCCGCTGCCGCTGCTGCAAAGAAGTAATGTGAATAAGAAAACAACATTATGATGATAAATGTCAATGTGCTACACGCTTTGTTCATTAGAACATTTGCATGAGCACATTGACATTTTTTTATTTATCTTTATATCATACTTATGCATTATCTCATAGTCGGACTTGGAAATATTGGCGATGAATACGCCAATACCCGTCATAATATCGGATTTAAGGTGGTTGATTTTTTAGCAAAGGGAGCTAATGCTCAGTGGGAGGACAAGCGCTACGGGTTTGTCACAACGATGCGCGTGAAGAACCGTATGCTGACCTTGCTTAAACCTTCTACTTATATGAATCTCTCAGGCAATGCCGTCAGGTATTGGATGAATGAGAAGAAAATACCTTTGGATCATGTGCTTGTGGTGGTTGATGATTTAGCGCTTCCTTTTGGTCAGTTGCGCATGAAACCCTCGGGTTCTGAAGCCGGTCATAATGGTTTGCGTCATATTACCTCAGTTCTTGGTACGCAGGGTTATGCACGCTTGAGATTTGGTATTGGCAATGATTTTGCTCGTGGGGGGCAGGTTGATTTCGTACTTGGCGAGTTTGGTGCTGAGGATATGCAAAAGATGGATGAGCGCTTGCAGGTTGCTGCCGACATGATTAAAGATTATGCTTTGCAGGGCATACAGCACGCTATGTGTCATTTTAATAAGAAGTAAGAATTCATGGAAGCACGTATTGATAAATGGTTGTGGGCTGCCCGTATTTATAAAACACGCACCTTGGCGGCCGATGCCTGTAAGAATGGTCGTGTTACGATCAATGGCAGTCAGGTAAAACCATCGCGCACCGTTAAGGCTGGCGATAAGGTAGGTGTTAAGAAATCGCCAATCACTTATACTTTTTTGGTAAAACAGCCCATCGAAAAACGTGTCGGTGCTCGCTTATTGCCTGAAATTCTTGAAAATATTACATCGCCCGAGCAATATGAATTGCTGGAGATGAGTAAGATATCAGGCTTTGTTGATCGTGCGCGTGGTACGGGGCGTCCTACCAAGAAAGATCGTCGCGCCATGGATCAATTCGCGGCAGAGGATGCTGTGCCCGTGTTCTTTGGCTTTGACGTGGATGACGATGAATTAGATGACGACGACTACGATGCCATGGCGGCTGAACGCTAATCATTCAAGGTCTTTTTTTAGAGGTTATGGTAAAGTTTCTTGATATAAAAAAAGTAACAGCTTCATATCAAAGCCAAATCCATGAAGCATTGCTGAGTGTGGCGGATGAAGGGTGGTATGTTCAAGGCAAGGCTCTTACGGCGTTTGAAAAATCCTATGCTCAGTATATCGGCACAACGCACTGCGTGGGCTGTGGTAATGGCTTGGATGCCATTTCGTTGGTTTTGAAGGCTTATATTGAAATGGGACGCATCAAGCCAGGTGATGATATCCTGGTGTCTGCTAACACGTTTATAGCCACGATTTTAGCAATTACAGAAAATGGTTTAAATCCTGTCTTTGTGGATGCTAAAGATTGTGATGGCCAGATGGATGAGGCGTTGCTTGAAGGGCTTCTTACTTCTAAGACGAGCGCTCTGTTGTTAGTGCATCTTTATGGGGCATGTGCATATAATGAGCGCATCGCGCATTTCTGTAAAGTCAATCACTTGCTTTTGATTGAAGATAATGCTCAAGCCCATGGTTGTTTGTATCAACAACAACGCACAGGGAGTTTGGGTGATGCAGCAGCGCATAGTTTTTATCCAGGGAAAAATCTCGGCGCTTTGGGCGATGGCGGTGCGGTGACCACGAATGATTCACTGTTGGCGCAAACCATACGTGAGCTTTCAAACTATGGGCAAAGTGAGAAATACAAACACGATCGTTGTGGTTGTAATTCTCGGTTGGATGAAATTCAAGCCGCTGTTTTAAGCGTAAAGTTAAAACACCTGGATGAAGCTAATGCTCATAGAAGGTTGATTGCCAATTACTACCGCACTCAGATTTCTAATCCATTGGTGAGTCTTCCAAAAGTTTTGTGCGATGAAAACGCCCATGTGTATCATCTGTTTCCCATTCGTTGCGACAAACGTGATGAATTGCAAAGTCATCTCAAGCAGCATGGCGTAGAAACAGGAATTCATTATCCAGTGCCGCCCCACAAACAAAATTGCTATAATTCCCTTTATGGTCATTTGTGTTTGCCCGTGACCGAAAGGATACATGCCGAAGAACTTAGTTTGCCAATAAGTCCGGTGATGACTTTGGATGAAGCCAAGCAAGTTGTGGATGCGGTAAATGCCTTTAGAAAATAGCCGACTTTACTTGAAGGTTGCTTAACAGATCGTGGTCAGCGGCCAATGGCTGAGTTGTTGTGATGTTTTTTGCTACATTGCATAATAAGTGCCATTAAAAATAATCTGCTTCATTCCGGGGGTAGATGCGCCTTATTCTTTCCCCGTTACTAAAAAACTAAAAAAGCGTTGTAAGTTTCAGGCATTTCAGTGGGTAGTCAACAAATTATTGTGTAAATTTGCAGAAGATTTTTGACAAAATTCAGCAATCCCTTGAAAACCTATATATTTACAATACTTCTTTGTCTGGTTGGCTTGTCAACTATGGCAAGTGGCTCAAATTTGAATGGAAACTCCGTAAAAGCTTCGATGGCGTTGTCGCACAACACCATCGGGGCTTTTCTTGCAGATACACTTCGTGCTGATTCAATGTTGGTTGACTCATTGCAAGCTGATACCGCAAAGGAGGAACGTACTGCAGGTATTGAAGCGCCTATTGATTTTGTGGCGCAGGATTCTATGGTTTACGATGCTAAAGTAGGTTTGGCTTATCTTTTTGGTAAATCAAAGGTGAATTATCAAAATATGGAGCTCACCGCAGCCAAGATCACCATGAATATGGACAGCAGTATGGTGCGTGCTGAGGGTAAGAAAGACACGGCTGGTGTGGTCTTGGAAAAACCACTTTTCAAGCAAGGCTCCGAGCAGTATGACAGCCATAACATGAGCTTCAATTTTAAGACGAAGAAAGGGTTTATTCAGAACACCTACACCGAGCAGGGTAATGGTTTCATGCAAAGTGAGCGTTCAAAGCGTACTGACGAAGGTATTGTTTATTTGGAACATGCAAAGTACACCACCTGCGATGCGGAACATCCACACTTCTACTTAGCTTTGTCGCGCGCAAAAGTGCGCCCAGGCAAGGACGTTGTTTTCGGACCAGCCCATTTGGTGGTTGAGGATGTACCCTTGCCATTGGCAATTCCCTATGGTTTCTTCCCATTCAATAAAAAATATTCTTCAGGTTTCTTGATGCCTACAATTGGTGATGAAACGATTCGAGGATTTTATTTGCGAGATGGGGGGTATTACTTTGCTTTAAATGATAAAATGGATCTTCGCCTTCTCGGAGAAATCTACACAAAGGGTTCCTGGGGTTTAAGTCTTGAAACGAACTATCGCAAGCGCTATCGCCATAATGGTAATTTCTACGTGAGTTATTTGAATACGGTTGAAGGCGAAAAGAATATGCCTGATTATTTAAAGCAAACCAGTTTGAAAGTTCAATGGACCCACTCGCTCGACAGCAAGGCTATTCCTAACACCTCTTTTTCTGCACGTGTGAATTTTGCTTCGCAGAGTTACGAGCGCAATAACCTTCAGAGCCGTTACGACCCCGTGGCGTATTCTCAAAGTACGCGTGCCAGTGCCGTAAGTTATTCGCGCACATTCCCCAAGATTGGTTTGAACATCGCATTGTCAACCAACCTTACGCAGAACATGCGCGATTCATCAGTGGCTGTGACGTTGCCCGATATGTCAATCTCTTTAAATCGTTTTTATCCCTTTAAGCGCAAGCATGCTGCGGGTAAGGATAAATGGTACGAAAAGATTTCAATGTCCTACACCGGTTCGCTCACAAACAGCATCACCACAACTGAATCAGAGCTTTTCAAGTCGAATATGATTAAAGATTGGCGCAACGGTATGCAGCATCGCATTCCTATTGATGCCACCTTCCAATTGTTTAAGTACATCAACGTCACCCCTTCGTTTAACTTCCGTGATATCATGTACAGCCGTAAGGTGAAACGTTCATGGGACACTGAAAAGCAACGCGAAGTGCAAGACACGATCTACGGCTTTTACAATCTCTACGACTGGAGTGCGTCGCTTTCTGCCAATACCACGCTTTATGGTTTTTATAAACCAACATTTAAATTCTTAAGTAAGAAGGTGGAGATGGTGCGCCATATGTTTAAACCTTCGGTTTCGTTCAGCTATGCACCCGATTTCACGACATCGCATTATGGATATACCACCTTCTACACCAAAACGGATGCCAATGGTGATGTGTCAACCGTAAGTTATTCGCCTTATGCCGGGCAAGCCTATGGTTATCCTTCGGGGCGTAAAACGGGAAGCATCTCGATGTCGGTGTCCAATAATTTGGAAATGAAGGTAAAGAGCGATAAGGACAGTACGGGCGTTCGCAAGATTAGTCTTATTGATGAACTCTCAGGATCGTTGTCGTATAACCTTGCGGCCGAGCGCAAACCATGGAGCGACTTGCAAATGCGTATTCGTTTGAAACTGACTGAGAAATACACGTTCTCAATGTCGGCAGTCTTTGCAACATATGCCTATGAATTTGATGAAAAGGGCAATGTAATCGTGGGCGATCGCACAGAATGGAGCCATGGTCGCTTCGGACGTTTCCAGGGTATGTCGCAAAACTTCTCTTACACATTCAACAATCAAACGTTCCAAAAACTGTGGGGTAAGATTCGGGGAGAAGATAAGGACGACGAAAAACAAGACGACCAGGAAACGACCGAAGATGGTTACGAAAGTATAGAAGACGCTAATATCGACCCAACCATCAAGGAAAATCGCGAAGCAAGTAAAAATGCAAAAACAAAATCCACCATTGATGATGATGGTTATTTGTCATTCAGCTTGCCCTGGGCACTTACCGTTTCCTATGGTATAACCATGTCGGAAGACCGCTCAAAGCCCATTCGTGTCAAGAACATGCGCTATCCTTATAAGTACACGCAAAACCTCAATTTCTCAGGCTATGTGCGTATTTCAGATGGCTGGAACATCTCTTACTCTTCAGGTTATGACTTTAACTACAAAGAGTTGTCTATGACAACACTATCACTCTCACGCGATCTTCACTGTTTCGAAATGTCGTGCAACGTAGTGCTTCGTCCCTATTCTTCATTCAACTTCAGCTTTAGAGCCAGAGCTTCAGAATTGGCAGATGCTTTGAAATGGGACAAGCGAAGCAGCTACAGCAGCAACATTGAGTGGTATTAATCGCGCTGAGGAAAAATTAGACCTTAATGCTTAAAACCTTTTAAACTTCTTGATTTCAATGAAACGAATATTTTCAATCATATGGCTTGCCACTGCACTTTTTGCTTCATGTGGCGAAGATGAATACGAATTCCACCAAACCTATTTCACACCGATGCAGCCCGATGGCTTGCGCCTGTACGCTGACCAAACTGTTGATAGCGTGCGCGTCATTTCATACGACCCCTGGCAGGCCACAACAAACATTCAGGGCGATGCCTGGTTCACAATAACACCCACTTCGTGCGAGTTTGTTCAAGGGGAAGCCATGCGCAACACGCGAATTGATATCCATGCCACGCCCAATACAACGAGCAAAATACGCAGTGGTATTATTCAAGTCAGTAGCTACTACAACATCGGCATGAGTGTTTATCAGTTCACATGGTTACACATCAAGAATCCCATTGGCAAGCTTGTTGCAACCGACGACGCAGGCCATGCCATTGCAAAGGATGAACAATTTGAGGCGTTTGAAGCAAACTTGACCCACAATCAAGCCAACTATGAGATAAACTTTGTTGTTTATGCCGACGATGCAACGTTGACCTCAAATGTCGAATGGCTTAAACCCGAGCAAACCACGTTCAGCGCAGGTCTGCATTATGTGAAGGTGGCTTGCGAACCAAACACTGAGCCACAGGAACGTGTCGGTACCCTTGTTTTGACTTCAAATGGTGTGGCTACACCCATAACATTTAAGCAAGAACGCAGAAACAACTAAGTGTAATAAACGCCAAACTGTAGGTATGCAAAATATTCATGACCTTCCTTTAGTTGAACAAATACGCACCCTGAAGCGCGAGTTTCATTTGATGATGAATGGGGTGGTGAGCCAGTCGATGCGCGAAAAGGGACTGACCTACCGCACCAACTTTGGCGTCGAACTCCCCCGTTTGCAGGCGTTCTCCACGCAGTTGCCACATACCGAAGATTTGGCTTTAGCGCTCTGGAAAGAACAAGTAAGGGAGTGCCGTCTTTTGGCGCCCATGTTGATGCCGCCTTCAGCTTTTCAAGAAGATATGGCAGAGCTGTGGGTTGAGCAAATTCAATTTCCCGAAGAAGCCGAATGCCTTGTGATGTTCCTCTTTCAACATCTGCCTTATGCTTCCGGCAAAGCCTTTGAGTGGATAGCACGTGCTGAAGATATGCCGCAAATCTGTGGATGGATGATCTTAGGTCGTCTTTTCGCGAAAGGCGCCACGCCCTCTGCGCGCGATGCCGAAGAACTCCTGGATCAACTCCAGGCCGCTTTGCACGACACCAATTACCACATCCGGCAAGCAGCCTATAAAACCTTGTTGAAGTTTATGGATTTAAACGAGGAGGCAGAGCAGAAAGGCGAGGCTATATTAAATGCCTTAGGGATGTGAAAAGAATAAGATTTATGTCAATTAGGGTAGGCTGGCTTTCATGAGAATAGTTCGCGAGCTACCCTATAAAAATAAAAACAATGCGAACAGAACTTCCCCCTTATTGTAAACGCTTAAGGGCAGATCGTGCAGCTGCAATTTATGCAGACATACTCAAGAAACTGAAAAAGGAAAAACTCTATAGAGATCCTAAATACACAGCGTCGAAATTAGCTAAGGATTTAGAAACCAACACCCGTTATATCGCCGCGGCAGTCCTTACAAGCACGGGCGATAATTTTAACACCCTCGTCAATAGCCTGCGCTTGCATGACGCGTGCAAGATGCTCACAAGCCAGCAACACGCACATTTGTCGGCCGAGGAAATCGGTTTGCTGTCAGGCTTCTCTTCCCGACAATCTTTTTATCGGGCTTTCGAAAAAGTTTATCAAACAACACCCCGGCAGTATCGACTCTCTGCCAAATGTGAAGATACTTGCACCTTAGAATAATTTACGCTGGGTTTTATAAATTATTTGTTTTATTCTCTCGGTTGATTCAGAGCCCGGTCGCTTTGCTTATCCTTTGGGTGGCTCTCAGTCTTTCTCTGACGCCTTACCGCATAGCCCGCCGCGCTTCGTCGTCGCTAAAAAGCGAGAATCCTCAAAAAAACATGAAAATCGACTCCGGGCTAATTTATAGAACCCGCCTTACTTCAAAAACATTGAATTATGCTAACTCTTGAAACACGCAATCAAATAACTGCACTTGTACGTCGCTGGGTGGTTCCCGCAATGGGCTGTACGGAACCCATTTGTGTGGCTCTGGCCACCGCCAAGGCCACTGAGGTTTTAGGCACTATGCCCGTAAGCATCAATGTGTCGTTGAGCGCAAACATCCTGAAAAATGCTATGGGTGTCGGCATTCCCGGAACAGGTATGGTAGGCCTGCCCATCGCCATAGCATTAGGGGCCGTTGTCGGAAAGTCGGCCTACGGACTTGAAGTGATTAAAGATTGCACATCAAAGGATGTTGAAAAGGCCAAAGCTTATATGGCAACCGACTGCATACATATTGATCTAAACAACGAAACGCAGGAAAAGTTATACGTCGAGGTGCTGTGCAAGGATGCCGATGGCAATCATTCGCGCGTCCTGATTGAGCGCGAACATACCAATATTTGTTGTGTTGAAAAGAACGGAGCGCCTGTCGGCTTGTCATCACATGAAGGTCAGCGTGCTGTTGAGCATTCAGCCCATGAGCAACAGCCCATCTTGACGTTAAAAATCGTTTATGAATATGCCACAACGGCGCCGCTCGCGGAAATAGAATTTATTAATGAAGCAGGCGTGCTGAATATGGAAGCTGCGGCGAAATCGCTTCAAAGCAACTACGGCCATTGCCTGGGCAAAACCTTAAGTCGCCCCTTAGGCAAGGGTATTATGGGCGAAAGCATCTTCTCGCATATACTGTCGAGCACATCCTGCGCATGCGATGCACGCATGGCAGGGGCAATGATTCCCGTGATGAGCAACTCAGGCAGTGGCAATCAAGGTATTTGTGCCACCAATCCCGTCGTTGTCTTTGCCAGGGAAAATCACAATACGCCCGAGGAAATGACACGTGCTTTAATGCTCAGCCATCTCACCGCCATTTACATCAAGCAAAATCTTGGCACCCTCTCAGCCTTGTGTGGTTGCGTTGTGGCATCCACGGGCTCAAGTTGTGGCATAACGTATTTAATGGGTGGCGAGTACGAACAAATTAGCGCAGCCGTTAAAAACATGATTGCCAATCTCACGGGCATGATTTGCGATGGCGCCAAGCCGTCGTGTGCGCTCAAGCTCACTTCGGCTGTAAGCACATCTGTCCTTTCCGCGATGCTGGCGATGCAAGGCAACTGCGTGTCGAGTGTAGAAGGTATTATCGACGACGATGTCGATCAATGCGTGCGCAACCTCGTGGCGATCGGTGCCGATTCCATGAACGAAACCGATAAGCGCGTGCTTCACATCATGACCCACAAAACCAGCAAAGTTCATTGCTAAACTTTAATACTCCCATAGTAGCACTTGCGTGCTCCTGTGGGAGTATTCTTTGTTATAGCTCAACAATAAATTACATGACGAAATTTCAGTAAGTTTCCCATGAGGATAACAAGGCAAAAAAATAAGTAAAATCTACTTTAAAATAGTGCTCAAATAATTCCGAATTTAAAACAACTTTTAAATCATTTATGGTTGAATAATATAAAAAAGAAAACAAATGAAAAATTATAAATATATGAAGCCTGAAATTCAGGTGATTGAAGTGAAAACAGAAGGGATGCTTGCTGTAAGTTCAGATTTCTTAGATGTGAATCCAAACGGAAGTGGAACACCCGCAACAAATCGGTTTGGTGATTGGGATGATGAAAAATGGTTGAATGGAGAATAATATTGCTTAATGTGTGTAGGAAATTTCTTTGCTACATCAAATATTATTCGTACTTTTGCGAACAACAAACAACATTCGATTATGGCAAATAAAGAATATAGCATTCAGCAAGAGCAAGTTGCACGCTTTGCAAAGGCGATGGGGCATCCTGCCCGAATAGCAATCTTGCAGTTCTTGGCGAAACAGACGCAATGCTATTTTGGTGATATTCACGAAGAATTGCCCATTGCCAAGGCTACCGTTTCGCAGCATCTGAAGGAGTTGAAAGATGCTGGCTTGATACAAGGCGAGGTGGAAACTCCCAAGGTGAAGTATTGCATCGATCGGGAAAATTGGCAACTTGCAGAGACTCTCTTCGGAGAATTTTTTGACGGTTGTGCCTGCAAGAACAAGAAAGAGAGTTGCTGTGAATAAACAGCCTCTTTTTTTAGAAACGATGTTCGTTGTTTTACGAATTACAAATAAACATGTAAATGTTAAGCGTATGAAAGAAGAATTATTGTTGATTGCCTTATGTCTGGGTATGCTTGCTTGCGGTAATGGCAATACAAAGAATGAATCTGAAGCAGAAAGGCAAATGAAGAAGGATGTCGTAGAGGTCTTGTACTTTCACGGCAAGCAGCGTTGTGCTACCTGTTTGGCTATTGAGAAGAATACCAAGGATTTGTTGGAAACTACTTTTTCCAATCAACTAAAAACTGGAGAGGTGGTATTCAAGTCGGTGGATATCAACGAAGAAGAAACGCTTGCCGACAAGTATGAAGTGAGTTGGTCATCGCTTATTATTGTCGATTATGACAAGAACGGAAAAGAAGATGCCGCTAATCTGACAGAGTTTGCCTTTGGCAATGCTCGTAACAATCCCGACAACTTCAAGAAGGGTGTTGAGGAACAAATCAATACAATGCTAAACAAATAGAACTATGGATTGTTTACAATCATTATTGGAGAGTAGTTCAACCCCTGTCCTGACTGCGTTCCTTTTAGGTTTGCTTACAGCCCTTTCGCCTTGCCCATTGGCAACCAATATTGCAGCAATTGGTTATATTGGTAAAAAAATCAACGACCGCAAACGGATATTTTGTAACGGATTGCTCTACACATTGGGAAGAGTGGTGGTGTATACGCTGCTTGGCGTGGTACTAATTGCTTTGCTTAAAGGTGGTTCAAGCCTATTTGGTATTCAGAAGTTTATCGGCAAGTATGGCGAACTGATTCTTCCTCCTGCCTTGTTGCTCATTGGTTTGTATATGTTGTTTGGAAGCAAACTCCGACTACCTTCATTCGGATTTGGTGGCAACGGAGAGCGTTTGGCAAGAAGCGGAAGTTGGGGAGCGTTGTTCTTGGGAGCATTGTTTGCTATGGCATTTTGCCCCACAAGTGGAGTCTTCTATTTCGGGATGCTGATACCGATGTCGGCAACGGCTACAATGGGCTATCTACTGCCTGCAATTTTCGCGATCGCCACCGCCTTGCCTGTATTGATTGTGGCGTGGGTATTGGCTTTCAGTGCAGGGCAGATAGGCAAGGTTTATGGACGAATGCAGACCATTCAGCGGTGGCTAAATATAGTAGTCGGCATTCTGTTTATAGTGATTGGACTTTATTATTGTATAACCTTTTATTTTTAAGATTATGGAAGTTAAAGTTTTAGGTCCGGGTTGTGCCAAGTGCAAAACAACCTACCATGTAGTGGCGAAGGTAATCAAGGAGAATAACCTAGATGTAAAGCTCTCGAAAGTGGATGACATTATGGAGATGATGAGTTACAACATCCTCTCGACTCCTGCTGTCGTAGTAGACGGCGTGGCGAAAATCAAGGGGCGTGTACCGTCGGAAAGTGAAATAAAAGAGTTGTTAGGCTTATGATACAGCAATTTGCAGACTGGTTGGTGTACGGCATCTTTGGTATAGATGACGGCACCCCATTGGGCGTGGCAGTCAATTTCTTCTTCTACGATACGATAAAGATTGTCCTGCTGCTCTTCACCATCAGTTTGGTAATGGGTATCATCAATGCCTATTTCCCCATTGAGCGACTGAGGCAATACCTCACCACCCACAAACTCTATGGCTTGGATTACTTCCTCGCAGCACTGTTCGGGGGCATTACTCCGTTCTGCTCCTGCTCGTCAGTGCCGTTGTTCATCGGCTTTGTCAAGGGTGGTATTCCATTGGGCGTTACGCTTACATTCCTTATCGCTTCGCCATTGGTCAGCGAGGTGGCGATTGCCATGTTCCTCGGCTCGTTTGGTTGGAAAGTAACGCTTATCTATGCGGTTAGCGGTACGGTGTTGTCGATGATTGCAGGCTATATCTTGGGCAAAATACGGCTTGAACGCTATTTGAGTGATTGGGTGAAGAACGCACAACTGCAATCCAATGCCCAGAGCGAACAATGGGAGGCTGAGAAAACGCCTTTCTTGAAGCGTTTGCCAGCTATCGCAAAAGAGTCCTGGGGCATTGTGCGTGGCGTGTTGCTCTACATCATCATCGGTATCGGCATAGGTGCTGCCATGCACGGCTATGTGCCCGAGGGATTTTTTGAGCAATACCTGTCGGCCGAGAATTGGTGGGGCGTACCTTTGGCGGTTATCCTTGCAGTACCTATGTATGCCAACCCAGCGAGTGTCGTTCCCGTCATTGAGGTGTTTGTGGCAAAGGGCATTCCACTCGGAACGGCCATTGCCTTTATGATGGCGATTATCGGTTTGTCGATTCCCGAAGCTACAATGCTTAAGAAGGTGATGACTTGGCGCTTGATAGGCATCTTCTTCGGGGTGGTGACATGGTTGATTATTATTTCAGGTTATTTATTTAATGGGATATTATGAGAATATTGATTTTATGCACAGGCAATAGTTGCCGCAGCCAGATGGCACACGGCTTTTTGCAATCGTTTGACAAGAGTTTAGAAGTACACTCGGCTGGAACAAAGCCTTCCTCGAAGGTGAATCCGAGAGCCGTAGAAGTGATGAAAGAGGTGGCTATCGACCTGACAGATCATTATCCCAAGCACGTGGAAAACTACTTGAACGATGAGTGGGACTATGTGATTACTGTCTGTGGAGGAGCCAACGAGAGTTGCCCCATGTTCGTGGGGAATGTAAGACACAGACTTCACATCGGCTTCGACGACCCATCGGATGCTGTGGGTACAGATGAATTTGTGATGAGCGAGTTCCGCAGGGTAAGGGATGAAATCAAGCAAAGGTTCGCTGAATTTTACATCACTCAAATACAGAAGAGAGAGATTCCTAAGTGCTCTTGTGGAATTTGTTAAGTGTAATGCCGCCCCGCCAAAATTTTACTGTGGCGGGGCGGCATATTTTATAGTTTCAACCCTCGATTTTGTCTTCTGCTTGTCGGTAATCCCAACGCTTCCATAAATTAATCCTTCGTATATCTGAACGAGGTGTTGAACGAAATATTTCTATTAAATATTTGCTGGCCAAAAGAAAAATATGACATCATTCTTTGGCTTACAGAAATTATATGTTTGTGACACTCAGGTGATACTATTTTCTTTTCTCTGCAAATTCATGTTCACTGAAAGTATGGCTAACATACAGATATAAAGGCGAATACAATCGTATTGCTATTACTTATAATATTGTAGCTGAAATCCCCAAAAACGAAGTCTGAAACAATATGAAAACAAATGCGTTTTGCTGGTGTGAAGATTCATTTTCTTCGTCAACCTGCAAAGCGCATTGTTGTTTTGCAAAATCAGCATAGCTCACATACGAATATCGAGGGTGCGTGAAGATGAAAAAGCGATGAGGAAAGTATACACTCTGAGCCCTCTTTCAATACCATTAGGTGACTTTTATTGATTTGTGGTGTCGTGTTTTACCATCTCTAATTTTGTTATGTCGTATCCACGATGCTCAATTCGCTGTAGCAAGTTTGTTAATAACTCTTTAGGCATTTCGGGATAACGGTATAATATCCATAGATAGTCGCTGCTGCTACTGCCTACTACGGCATATGAATATTCGGCTTCGTCTAATTCTAAAATGTAGTAGTCGGAGTAGAACCACAAGAAGAAACTAACGCGCAGTTGTCCAGGGTTGTTTTTCGCATCAGGAGCGAATGCTTTGCCTCGCGCTATGGAGCGTTTGCCTTTTTTGAAACCTTCGTTGATAATTTCTATTTTTCCATTTGGCAGTAGTGTGTAGGTTGTCATGACATTGTCCATGCCGCGTTCGAAACGGTGGTCGAAGCGTGCTATTTCATACCATTTGCCCATGTAGCGCATCACGTCAAGACTTTTTACCGTTGAGGTGTTTAGCGTTTTTGTTGGATTGTTTGTGGTAGCTGCTTCGTCCATTGTGCACCCGCATATTGGGATTAATGCCATTAGCAGCATGTTTAGGTGGAGGGTAAGTGTTTTCATAGTGATTTTAATAGATTAGTGTTAATGCCTCGAGGTTCTTGTGCTGCAAATGTATTGTGGTTTTAGGTGTTGAGTGAAATCTGAAGTGTTAATAGTACTTAATTTTAAATGATTTAACCTTTAAAGTTCCTGACTTCATCACTTTTTCTTGCTATTAAATAGCGGATATTGAAAATCAGTTAGTTAACTATTTTGAATGGGTGACTTTGGGTGACGCAAACCTATTTTTTAGTAAATTTGCGCCATGTTCGTACGTAAAAAGATTAAC
>JAZKYK010000021.1:0-35716 GCA_045612125.1 Alloprevotella sp. | reverse complement strand
GTAGGGCAAACCGAGTTCGAGACCACAAGCGCGTACTTCGTCCTTAAAGAGTTGCTTGATGGGTTCAACGAGTTCGAATTGGAGATCTTCAGGAAGACCACCCACGTTGTGGTGACTCTTTACGCACTTCGCAGTCTTCGTTCCACTTTCCACAATGTCGGGATAGATAGTACCCTGACCGAGGAAGTCGATCCCTTCGAGCTTGCGTGCTTCTTCTTCGAATACACGGATGAATTCGCCACCGATAATCTTACGCTTCTGTTCGGGGTCAGCTACGTTTTCGAGCTTTGTGAGGAAGCGTTCTGTAGCATCTACATAAACGAGGTTTGCGCAGAGCTGATTGCGAAATACTTCAACTACATCTTCAGATTCGCCCTTGCGCATAAGACCGTGGTTTACGTGTACGCAAACGAGGTTTTCGCCAATAGCCTTGAGAAGGAGCGCTGCAACAACTGAACTGTCAACACCACCAGAGAGCGCGAGGAGCACTTTCTTGTCGCCAACCTGACGACGGATGAGTTCCACCTGGTCAGCAACGAAGTTCTTCATGTTCCAGTTGGCTTCAGCCTTGCAAGTTTCGAAAACGAAGTCCTTTACAGCAACCTTAATCGCTTCTTCGTCATTTTCGAATTGGGGAAGGCTTACAGCGCAAGCAGCTTTAGCATGGCCTGCAGCGATAACGGGGAAACCAGCTTCGTAAATTTCGGGAAGAACGTCGATTTCAACGCCGTCAATGACGTTATTAGGACCACCGTTGATGATGATACCCTTCACGTTTGGCAACGCCTTGAGTTCTGCTGCTGTAATGTCGTGGGGATAGATTTCGCTGTACACACCGAGTGCGCGAATGGCGCGAGCTACCACTGTATTTTCGTGGCTACCCAAGTCAAGAATGACAATCATGTCTTGTTTCATAAGGCTTCTGTATAAAAAATAATTTTTTCAGCGCAAAAGTACAGATTTTCATTTTTTCTGCAAAAAGGAGAAATGATTTTTTTTACAGAATAATTCATATTTTTTTTGAGCAGTAAAAGTTTGCCATTAATCTATTTGATTTGGAAAGTGAAGTGTTAATATTTTTGGTTATTTTCTGTACTATAAAGGAATATTTTGTAGGAGTGTTGAAACAAATTTGTAACTTTGCATGTATTGAAGTGGACGAGACATATTATAATATGAGCGTTTACAATTTTTTATTATGAATTTTTAAATTATCCATATATATGGCAACAGTTGACGATAAGAAAATTATTTTTTCGATGGTTGGTTTGACGAAGACCATCAAACAAACGAACAAGACAATTCTTAAGGATATTTACCTCAGCTTCTTTTACGGTGCAAAGATTGGTATCATCGGTCTGAACGGTGCGGGTAAATCTACCTTGATGAAAATTATAGCTGGTATTGACAACGACTATCAAGGCGAAGTGGTTTTCTCGCCTGGCTACAGCGTAGGCTATCTTCCTCAGGAACCCCAACTCGACGACAAGAAGACTGTACGCGAGATTGTGCAGGAAGGTGTGCAGCACATCGTTGATGCACTCGCTGAATATGAAGAAATCAACCAGAAGTTCGGACTTCCTGAGTACTACGAGGACGAAGACAAGATGAACCAACTCTTCGTTCGTCAGGGTGAACTTCAGGATGTTATAGACGCCACAGATGCGTGGAACCTCGATAGCCGCCTTGAGCGCGCAATGGCAGCACTTCGCTGCCCCGAACCCGACCGCACTGCCGAAAACCTTTCGGGCGGTGAACGCCGTCGCGTGGCCCTCTGCCGCCTCTTGTTGCAGAAGCCTGATGTCCTCCTGCTTGACGAACCTACCAACCACCTTGACGCAGAAAGCATCGATTGGTTAGAACAGCACCTCAACCAGTACGAAGGAACCGTCATCGCCGTTACTCACGACCGCTACTTCCTTGATGACGTAGCAGGCTGGATTCTTGAACTTGACCGTGGCGAAGGTATTCCCTGGAAGGGCAACTACTCTTCATGGCTCGAACAAAAGTCCAAGCGCATGGAGATGGAGGAAAAGGTGGCAAGCAAGCGCCGCAAGACTCTTGAACGAGAATTGGAATGGGTGCGCATGGCGCCCAAGGCTCGCCAAGCTAAGGGTAAGGCGCGTTTGAACTCATACGACAAACTTCTTGGCGAAGACCAGAAAGAAAAGGAACAGAAGTTGGAAATCTTTATCCCCAACGGACCACGCCTCGGTAACAAGGTTATTGAAGCGCAACATGTGGCAAAGGCTTTTGGCACAAAGCAACTCTTCTCAGACCTCAACTTCATGCTTCCACCTAACGGCATCATCGGTGTGATTGGTCCCAACGGTGCAGGTAAGACAACGCTCTTCCGCCTCATTATGGAACTCGAAAAGGCAGATGCCGGCACTTTCGAAGTGGGCGAAACCGTGAAACTCGCTTACGTTGATCAGCAACATAAGGACATTGACCCCGCAAAGTCGGTGTACGAAGTGATCAGTGGTGGTTCGGAACTCATGCGCATGGGGGGCAGAGAAATCAATGCGCGCGCCTACCTCAGCCGTTTCAACTTCTCGGGCGCTGACCAGGAAAAGAAGTGCGGCGTACTTTCGGGCGGTGAGCGCAACCGTTTGCACCTTGCCCTCGCTCTTAAGCAGGAAGGCAATGTTCTCCTCCTCGACGAACCTACCAATGACATCGACGTAAATACGCTTCGTGCGCTTGAAGAAGGTCTTGAAGCCTTTGCAGGTTGTGCTGTTGTCATCAGCCACGACCGCTGGTTCCTTGACCGTATCTGTACACACATCCTCGCATTTGAAGGCGATGGCAATGTGTTCTTCTTCGAAGGTTCATACTCAGACTACGAAGTAAACAAGGCTAAGCGCCTCGGTATTGAAGAACCCAAGCGTATTCGCTATCGCAAGTTGGAAGAATAAAAGAGTACAGAGATCAGAGGACAACGACCATGCGGATTAATTACGACAATATTACACACCATGGTCAGTGACTTTATAGATCTTCAGGATTTTCAATTTTCTCTCAACGTTATAACCTCTTAACCCCATAACCTCTTAACCCCATAACCTTATAAACTATGAAAGGAATCGTTTTAGCAGGTGGTAGTGGCACGCGTCTCTATCCGATTACCAAAGGTGTAAGTAAACAACTTATCCCAATTTTTGATAAGCCCATGGTTTACTACCCAATATCAATGTTAATGCTTGCTGGAATTCGTGATATTTTGATTATATCAACACCACAAGATCTGCCAAGTTTTAAGCGTTTGCTTGGCGATGGTTCCGATTATGGTGTTAATTTTGCCTACGCCGAACAACCCTCGCCTGATGGTTTGGCTCAAGCTTTTATCATTGGTGAGGAGTTTGTGGGTGATGATTGTGCTTGCTTGGTCTTAGGCGACAATATATTCCATGGTAGTAATTTGCGCCACCTTTTGCGTACAGCAGTTGAAACAGCTGAGAAGGATAATAAAGCAACCGTTTTTGGCTATCGAGTGAACGATCCCGAACGTTATGGTGTTGTTGAATTTGATGCTGAGGGAAATTGCAAGAGTATTGAAGAAAAACCGCTAAAGCCAAAGTCGGATTATGCTGTCGTCGGTCTTTATTTCTATCCCAATAAGGTTGTTGATATTGCTAAAAATATCAAACCATCAGCGCGTGGTGAGTTGGAAATAACAACTGTTAATCAGCATTTCCTTGAAGCTGGCGAACTTATGGTTCAAACCTTAGGACGTGGCTTCGCATGGCTTGATACTGGCACGCACGATAGTCTTTCAGAAGCTTCAACCTTTATTGAAGTTATAGAGAAACGAACAGGTCTGAAAGTCGCTTGTCTTGAAGGTATTGCCTATGAACAAGGATGGATTACACGCGAGAAACTCATTGAGCTTGCGCAACCAATGATAAAAAATCAGTATGGTCAATACTTGCTTAAGTTGGCTGAACATGCTTAAGTTGGTGCTCTATATCTAATCGCTAACGATCACTTATCATAGCTCAATATATTATGATTATAGCAGTAGATTTTGATGGAACGATCGTAGAACATCGTTATCCGCAGATAGGAAAAGAAATACCCTTTGCTGTAGCTACACTTAAAAAACTTTCTGAGGATGGACATACGCTTGTCTTGTGGACGGTCAGAGAAGGCGAATTATTGGATGAAGCAGTGAAGTGGTGTGAGGAACGTGGCTTACACTTCTTTGCCGTTAATAAGAATTTTGATGAAGATAGGGATAATGAAGCACAAACATCAAATAATGAATATTCAAGAAAATTAAAGGCTCAAATATTCATTGATGACCGAAATATAGGTGGATTGCCCGATTGGGGCGTTATTTATCAATTAATAACGCGCCGTATCTCATATCAAGATTATTTGCGAGAGGAAAACTTACATCAAACGGCAACGCCCAAGAAAAAATCACGTTGGAAGTTCTTTTAAGTGACGTGAAAAAGAATAAGGTGCTGTTGAGAGTTAAAGTTGAGAGATTGAGAGTACTGCTGCCGTTTCAAAATCTATAGCCTCAATAACGCCTATAGCTTCTATCGCCAAGCATCTATTATTACGCATGGTAAGACGCAGAATGCGTCTTTGTCCTGCAACCGCGGTGGTTGATGTAAGTGCCTATTCTCAGAATAAAAAGGTGAAGCTGATTATTTTTTTATGTCACTAAACCGTTGTTTAACGAATTGCTATTTATAGTGAGGACATATGCATAAAGTTTTATCTTCTTCTCAGATGCGTCAGCTTGATCAAGCGACAATTCAAGAATTAAAAATCTCTTCATGGCAACTCATGGAGCATGCCTCGTATGTCGTAAGTTTGAAAATAGCGAGTATGTGGCAAGTATCCACAAAAATTACGGTTTTAGCAGGTCCAGGAAATAATGGTGGTGATGCTTTAGCTGTGGCGCGTCTGCTACATGGGTGGGGTTACAACGTAAAAACCTACCTTTTCAATTTAAAGCAAAAATTGAGTGAAGATTGTTTAATCAATAAACAACGCTTACTTCAGAATGAGTCATCCGTATTTAAAGAACTTATTAATACTGATGGATTACCTTCCTTTGAAGATGCAGAACTTATTATTGATGGTTTGTTTGGCACGGGATTAAATCAACCTTTATCAGGCGGATATGTCTCCTGTGTTGCCAAAATCAATAGTTCAGGTGCTATAGTTGTGTCCATTGACATGCCTTCAGGTTTGCTGGATCAAGATAATTCGCATGTATCGGCCGAAACCATTGTTCATGCGCACCATACCTTTACGTTCCATGGTTATAAGTTGTCATTGTTGTTAGATTCATCGGCCAGGTATGCTGGGCATGTACACGTTTTGGATATTGATTTGTCGCAAAAAGAAGAACAACGTTTAAAAACACCCTACCACCTTGTAACAGAACTTGATGCGAGAAAGATGCTCCGTCAGCGTCCGTTTGTGTCGCACAAAGGCACGTTTGGGCATGCCCTTCTAATAGCGGGACAATATGGTATGGCTGGTGCGTCAATATTAGCTGCTAAGGCCTGCTTGCGTATGGGGGTTGGTAAAATTACGGTGCACACTCCTTTTAAAAACAACGATATCGTTCAGATATCAGTGCCCGAAGCTATTCTTTCGCACGATGCAAACGCTGTGTGTATGTCTTCATTTCCAGAGCACATAAACACCTACGATGCCATAGGCATAGGACCAGGAATTGGGTTAAATCCCTCAACGGTCAATGCCGTTTTGCAATTTTTTCAACAATCTCGCATTCCACTTGTGGTTGATGCTGATGCTTTAAATATCTTGGCTTGTCATCCAGATTATCTGGCATATCTACCAAAAGGATCAATCCTAACACCGCATGTGGGTGAATTAAAAAGACTAGGTTGTCAGTCAGACCATACATTTCAACAAGTTGATTTTGCTCTTCATTTAGCTGTTAAACATCAAGTTTATGTTATTTTGAAGGGGCATCGAACAGCCATTTGCCAGCCAAATGGAGAGGTCTGTTTTAACACAACAGGCAATTCTGGTATGGCCACAGCCGGAAGCGGTGATGTCTTAACTGGCATCTTGACATCATTGTTGGCTCAAGGTTATCCGCCTCACGAAGCATGTGTACTTGGGGTGTATCTTCATGGATTAGCCGGTGATTGCGTTGTGCAGCATGGGGCTGAAGAATCCCTTGTTGCTTCAGACCTTATGCGTAGTTTGCCACGTGCAATTAGTTATTTGAAATCAGCCCAAACAGATCATAATGTTTGCAAAAATGAGTTGATATAGTAATTCTTCCAGAAAGAAAATTAAACGAAATAAATACATGATAAAAATGAAAAAAATAATCCTTCTTGCTTGTGCTATAGCTGGCGTTTTTACTAAAACTATAGCGCAAACAGAGGTTCGCCCTTTTCAGCCGGGCGTGACCGAATCGGGCATAAGCTACTTTCTACCTCAAACAAAAATACAAGTCATTGTTACGGCTGAACGAACCATTTCTTATCCTGGTGAGTTTTCAATGTATGCTGAAAAGTTCTTACGTAACAAAAACGTTACGCAAACCAAAACCGAAAAGTGGGTTTTGAAAACCATTGAACTTTCAACCTTTGGCGCGGCTGATCCACAATTGGCGTTTTCAATAACACACAACGTCAAATCATTAGTGCCCCTCGTGCGTTTAGCTCCTGATGGCCGCTTATTGTCTATCAACTGCGATGCGCCTGAACTTGCTAAGCCTGCACAACCCTCTGTGACTCAACTAACAACTGCGGTAAAAAATACTAGCCAATATAAAACTCACGAAATGCTTTCTGCTGGAAGTCAAATAAAAATGGCAGAGTTGGCAGCAGCGGAAATTTACGATATTCGTGAAAACAGAAGTCTCTTGGCCAAAGGACAAGCTGATTTCATGCCTAAAGATGGTCAGCAATTGAAACTCATGCTCGAAAGTCTTGATAAGCAAGAACAAGGACTTTTGCAACTTTTTGAAGGTACATCAGAATCAGAACTTCATACTTTTGTTTTTAATTATACTCCTAAAGCGGACGACGTTAACCGAGATGTTCTCTTTAGATTTTCAACACGAAAGGGGATGGTTGATAATGATGATTTAGCTGGTGCTCCATATTATATTGACATCACCAACATGAACGCTTTGCCAGAAGTTATTGAAGTGCCGCAGGTGGAAGAAAAAAAGTCAATACTTGATAAATTAAAAAAGCAAAAGTCATCCAAGGAGAATTTAGACCTCCGCTACATGCTCCCAGGTAAAGCCCACGTAAAGGTTTACGACCACCAAAATGTTTTGGCACAAGTAGAAATGCTACTCTCTCAATTCGGTCGCGTAGAACATTTAGGTGGTGATTTGTTTAACCCCAAAATGCAAACGAGCGTGGTTCTATCTCCTGTAACAGGTTCTTTAAATAAAATTGATTACATCAAACCAGAAAAAAAGTAATATAAAATAGAGGATGTGTTGAAATGCAATGTTTTAGCCTGTCCTCCTTTTTGTTTGTTCATATGAACGCGGAATAGTGTACAAAGTACAGAGTTCTGAATTAAGAGTTGAAAAAGGAGCGCGCGCGCAATAATGTCCCCGTCCAAGAACGAAAACACATCGAAAGACGCCCCATAACACATTTAACATTTTGCTTTGATCCTTTCGGAATTTTTCTGAAAAGGGCGAAAAATCAAAATGAAAGTAAAAGTATCAAAAAAGTTTCATTTTGTAAAGTTTTTGAAAAAGGCGTTGATCCTTTCGGGTTTTGGCACGGTTTCTGAAATTTGGAATTTTCTGCAATATATAGTAAATTTGTGTAGAAAGTAGAAGGGGGCTTCAACGCCCCCTTTTTTCGTGTCAAAAGGATCAAAAATATTGCGAAATTGGGTTTGATGTCGTTAAAATTTGGTTTGATGTAGTAAAAATTTAGTCCGACTTAGGAAATTTTTCCCGCCGAGTCGTTCGCCGAAGGTCCGGTTTTGCCCCCTCGAAGCCTGTTTAACTTTTTTCCATAAACTTTAACAATGTGACAAAATGATATTTTTCACTTTATGAAAAAAAGTTCATTTTTCATAAAAAACGGGGTAGAAAATGTGACAAAACGACCTTGACAGAATCTTTGAATTAGGCTCCAAAATATTTGGCTTTTTATGATAATAAGTTTGAAAATTGTTTGAACAAGTTTTGTATTGAGCTATTTATTCGCAATGTCAAGCTCTTCGCATTTTAGATGTTTGTTTCTTCTTTCTCAACTTTACTCGGCAACACTATTTCATAATGTCTTTTACTGCTACGTTTTACAGACGAAAAAATAAGAATGGTGCAAGTGATGTTTGTTCACTTGCACCATTTTGATTGTAGCTTTTACCGATATGTCAGTTTTCTATTTCATTGAGTAGATTCAATTTTCCATCATTGATGAGTTTTAAAATCAGTTCACCAAATAGTCCATTTTGCCATGCGAACCATGATCGCGTGAAATTTTTAGGATTGTCCACGTGAAATGATTCGTGCATAAACCCTGTGTCGGCATCGGTGTTCATTAACATAAGTAGACATTGTTTGATTTCCTCATCATCCTGCGCTGTGAAGGCTTTCATCATGATACTCATTGGCCATGCCATGTCGTAGCCTACATGGGGACCGCCAATACCTTCGGCACATTTTCCACTAAAAAAATATGGGTTTGATTCACTCCACACGAATCGTCGGGTGTTTTGATAAATACTGTCGGTTGTACATACATCTCCAAGGTAAGGCATTGACAATAAACTTGGAACGTTTGCATCGTCCATAAGCATGTGATTACCAAAGCCATCAATTTCATAGGCGTAAATCATGCCAAACTGAGGGTGTGTGTAAGTGGCATGATTTTTTAGTGCCATTTCTACTTCGTTAGCCAGTGTGGTGCATCGTTCTGCAAGGTCTGTGCGTTTGTTGACTTCGGTGAGTATTTCTGCAGCTTTACGTAGGGATGTGATGGCAAAGAAGTTTGAAGGGATGAGGAATTGAAATGTTGTGGCATCATCAGATGGTCGGAACGATGATGCGATAAGTCCCACAGGATTTACAGGAGAACCATTGCCACCGTTACTCAATGTATCGAACGAACGTGCTGTGGTGCGCAGGAAACGGTATGGACCAACCCCATTTTTGCGTTGTTGCTCGGTGAACGTTTGTAAAGTCAGTTCTATGGCTTTTAACCAATGTTCAGAGAATATTGAAGTGTCGCCCGATACTTTCCAATATTCGTAGGCCAAGCGTATGGGGTAGCAATGCGAATCAATCTCCCATTTGCGCTCGTGCACACCCGGTTTCATGTGCGTCATATCAGTGGCCCACTCACCGCGTTTATTGCTTTCCTTGTAGAATGCATTGGCATAGGGATCCAGAATGATACATTTAAATTGTCGGTTGATTACGCCAGCAATAAGTTTGCGTAGATCTTCGTCTTCGGCAATAAAAGGAACGTAGGGCCATACCTGTGCTCCAGAATCGCGCAACCACATAGCATGAATGTCGCCAGTGTAAACAAACGTGTCATTATCGCCATTTGGGTGGATAGTTGTGTCTAATGTGTTTGGAAAGCAATTTTCAAACATCCATGCAAGTTTTGGGTTCTTGAGCAGTTTAACGACTTCTTTAATTTTATGTTCTATGGCTTGAGACGTGAACAGCCTCTTTTCTTTTGGCGGTCTTTGGGAGATATAGGCTTCTTTCTGTGCTTGACCATCAAGTGGAGATAAAATGGTGAACGCTAATAAAATGAAGACTTTGATTTTCATACTTTAATAAACCTTTGTTTTTTGTGGTATTTCATTTTTCAACAAAGGTAATATATTATTTTAAATTATAGGTGGGTTCTTTAAATTTGCTTGAATCGATTTACATAAGATTTAGCTACACGTGGAAATTTGAAAATGATTTTCATTCCTCGTTGGTAGAATCTTATGTAAGGCGACCAAGCTTGTCATAAACCCGAATATAAAACAACTAATTTATAGAACCGACCTATAGGATGTGTGATGGTTTATAAGTAAGGGGTGTGTCATGATTTACGACACACCCCTTCTAAATTCTTAGTGTATTATATTTCTACAATACGATTTTGAAATTCTTTTGCGATTGCTTTGCTTTGATAACAACAAGGTATGAACCATGTGGTAAATGTGCTGTTGAAATCACTGTTGTGGGATTAGCCTTACAGGTATAGGCTGTAGCTAAGCAAGCGCCTCCCATGTTGTAGAGCTTTATTTCAGCGTCGTCTGCTGTGCAAATGATTTGTTGAGACAAGGCTTCGTGTTTTACTTGTGGGGTTGAGGTGTGCGTTTCGGTTGTGATGCCAACGGTTTTAAAACCAACAGGCGAGAAGCGCAAGTCATAATTGAATGTGCCTGACGCTGGAATTTGGTATTTCTCCATCGTGCCAGTGCCTTGTCCACAACTACCATTACCCAAACCGCGCTGAATGCAATCAAAGTGGGCATAAACATCACCAGGTGTGAGTTCCCAAGTGTGTGATGCATTCTTCAACATGACGTCGGTGTAGTGAAGTAACGAGAAGGCCACGTCGTCGGATTTAGTTTCAACCTTAATGCCTTTTTGGGTGTCAGGGTTGATGAGTGTAAGGTCTCGCAAAGCCTCGCGATTACCCATGCTCTGAGGTTTTGGATAGGGCTCAAACATGTCGGTAACGGTGGTGTTGTATCGACCTAAAAGCGAACCGCTCTTACGATCGGCGTAATTTTCCCATGGGCCCAAAGCATAGTAATTGACTTGTTCAAATTCAGCAGGGAAGACCATGCTCATACCAACACGTCGCAGATTATTAATCTGGACATCATAAGAAGCTTGTAAATCAACAGCGCCATTGGCATAGAGCGTGTATTTAAAGGTGTAATCGCAATTACGACCTGTAGCCTTAACCACAACAGTTGCAGATGTTTTATCAACACTCAGTGAAGACGCCGACAATTTCTTGGTGTTGATACCAGAGTCTGGACCGTAATTGTTGAAGCTTTCTGTGGGGCCGTCGTTCTCAATCCATCTGTAATTGTCATATTCAGGTGTGCTGGTCAAGAGGTCGGTACCTTCCACGTTCCATGTTAACCAATCTCCGTTGTTGTTGAATATGAATTTAACATCTGTGTTGCTGATGATGTATTGATTACCTGATCGCTTCAGCGTCAGTTGCTGATTGCTTACGTCTGGTGTGGCAAAAGTGTAGCTTCTTTTTTGGATGATATCTTGGAATGCGGCTACGGGATAACCTACTTCTGCCCATGAGCAACCATCCTTGACGCAGAATTCAAAGTTGATGCAATATTCGCTATCACCTTCAGGAGTGGTGGTGTATGGAATTTCTATATCAGCTGTTTTTCCTGGTGCTGTTGCCTCGAGGGCTATTTCTGCGGTTTCTACAACTTCGCCATCTTTAAGAATTGAATATTTAAGGAAGAATTGATCTAAAGTGATGAAGTTATAGGTGTTTTTTATTGTGAGCGTTTTGGTGTTTTTATTGAACTCCCTTTTCTTGATGTAAGCATAGATGTGCTTCACTTCTGTGAGTTCAGGGCTCCAAGCACGATCAGCTGTGACAAGACCATTGTTGACGAAATTACCTTGATGAGGGCCAGGATAATCATAGCCCGTGCGGTATTTGTTCATGCCCTCAACCTGGAGCGTTCCAGCCTTAATGTCGGCAGCATCATAAATGGATTGGTCTGCCCAGTCCCAGATACATCCGCCAATACCATATTTGCTGTTCTCTATAATTTCCCAATATTCTTTTAAGTTGCCAACGGCGTTACCCATAGCGTGTGCATATTCGCACATGAAGTATGGTTGCTGGCGATTGTTGTTGTTTGCATCATGATCGCATTCATCAACGCTGGGATACATGACAGAGAAAAGTTCTGTTGGTGCAGTACCACCGCGTGTGGCACCTTCATAATGGATAATGCGGTTGTCCAATTGTTTAACTGCGTCAAATGTGGCATTGAAGTTTTTGCCACCACCAGACTCATTACCTAAGCTCCAGAAAATTACAGAGGGGAAATTTCTGTCGCGGAGCACCATGCGGGTGTTTCTGTCAATATATTGAGGTTTCCACGAATCCATGTTTGTTATGCCACCTCTTTGACCATTGCTTTCCCAGTTGTAATGACATTCCAAGTCGGCTTCGTCCATACAATATAAGCCGTAATAGTCGAACATCGCATACATTTTGGCTTGTCGTGGATAGTGGCTGGTTCTGACGGTGTTCATGTTTGATTGCTTAAACATTATCACATCATTGAGCATCGTGGGCACATCTACGCTGCGACCTGTAAGCGGGTGGGTGTCTTGCAGATTGGCACCTTTAAAGAGCACCTTCTTGTTATTAACGTAAACTACATTTCTCTTGATTTCCACATGACGGAACCCATACTTTGTGGCAAATGCCATTTCTTCAAGTCCATTAGCATCTTTCTGCACAAATTCAAGGGTATAGAGAGTGGGGGTTTCTGCGCTCCACAATTTGAGGTTAGCTACATCAAATGTAATGGTTTCTACCTTTTCCGTTGTGCCTTGTTCAAAACCGACATTCAGGGTTTGCTTGCTGATTTCAGAACCTTCGGGCGATAATAGCGTGATCTCTACAGTTTTGCTTGTTGCTACCGAGTCGCGATTGTTCATTGTTAATTCAATGTTCAATTTGCCGCTTTGATATTTGTCGGCTGCTTGTAAAGTGCTACTGATGTAGTGGTCTCGGATGTAAGTTTTAGGGGTGGCGAACAAATAAACATCACGATGAATGCCGCTCATGTGCCACATGTCTTGTCCTTCAAGATATGAACCATCACACCAGCGGAATACTTGTACGCTGATGTTGTTTTCACCGGCTACTACGTGTTGGGTTACGTCAAATTCAGCGTCATTGTTTGAGCCTTCGGTATATCCAACGTATTTGCCGTTAATCCATACATAAGCTGCACTGTAAATACCATCGAAATGTAAGAAAATGCGTTTTTCGTCCCATGTGGTAGGAAGATTGAATGTGCGTCGATATGAACCTACAGAGTTCGTAAGTCCCTCTTTCATTTGAATGTAAGGTGGGTTATCCGTAAATGGATAATTCACGTTGATATAATGCGGCACACCGTAGCCCTTCATTTCTAAGCATGAAGGAACGGTGATGGTGTCCCATGAGGAAACATCGGCATTTGTACCCCAGAAATCTTCTTCGCCCGGACGTTTGTTTGGTGCATCCACATAGTTTAAACGCCATGTTCCGTTTAAGCTTAAAATTTCAGCTTTTTCGGCATCAAGCCAAGGCTTGTGGTAATTCTGGTCGGCTTGCATGAGTGAGGTTGAAGCATAGGGTACGTACCATGCGTGGCCAGGTTCCTTATTTTCTCCAAAAATGGTTTCGTCTTCCCAATAGTTGGGTTGGGGCAGTTGGTTTGGAGTGAGTTCTTCAAGTGTGAAGTAGGTTTTTCCCTCATCAGAAGCATCGGTCATATAGGTGTTTTCACCTTCAACCGCTAAATACATTTTGCTGTTCCAGCCTTTGTAACCAACAATTTGGTAAACGTCGCCTAATCCTTCAACGGCTTCAAAATATATTTGTTGATTTTCGTTGTCGTAATTTGGATTCCATTGCAAAGGCTTTTGGCTTCCGCCCATAGCTAAGTCCAAAGCTTTTCCAACAAATGGGTTATAGAGTTGGAAGTAATTGACAGATTCTTTATTTCGACGCAGTTCCCAAGTGTAAAAATCAACATCACTTTCTTTATACTCGTCAGCAAAGATCAAGGCGTCGTTATTGCCATCTCCACGATTGCTCAATACACGTGAAGAGGCTGTGTTCTTAATGATGTAAAAATGTCCAGGGAGTATAAATGGACAAGGATAGGATTTGTTTAAACTTTGTAGTTTAAAATATGAATTTGGATCGTTGATGTTCTCTTTGAGTTGAAGTGAGCCATCTTCGAGTGCCGTAACAACTTCTGAGCGATTAGAGTTATTTAAAATTTGAATAACGTCAGTTTGTCCTTCAACAAGTTGAACATAAAATTTTTGGTTAGATGAGATTGTTGGTTCCCATTGCAACAGTTTACCTGGTGCTTTAGAACCCAATGCCATGTCGGCTGCTTGACCATGATTGTGGTTGAAGATGACAAAAATAGGATTCTTGGCATCTACTTGATGGAAGGTCCATTCTTGCCCAGGGGCAGTGCTTTCTGCTGTGCCAATAGTTAGGTATGTGTCGTGTTCAGCAACATTACCATTGGTAAATGCTTTGCCTGTTGCAACGTGCAGAATTTGGTAAGTCTCTCCGCTTTTCGGGAGACCTTCGGCATAGAGTGAATGTGTGGTGAGTAAACAGAATAGCGTGGCAATGAGCATTTTGAATACTCTTTTGAATAGATGTGAATGATTCATAAATATAATTTTGTTGATAAATTCAATTTATAGATTGAGCAATCCTTGTTCGCACTGAAGAGACAAAGACTCATTCTTTGCGAATTTACAAGAAAATAATCAATTGGCATGAGATTTATGAATTAAAATAGCAAAAATGATGTTGTTCCTTTGTTTTAGTGGTGTATTGAAGTTTATTCAATTTTAATCAAAATTCCAGTTATTTTAGATTTGTCATCTACCACAACTTTCACACATGTCAGAACACATTTCTTGCTCTACAAGGGTGTCTGCGAGTTTAGGCTTTAGTTTTGTGTCCTACAAATTTTTATTTTCTTAAATGCTGCTTCTATAGATTTATTTTCTTTAGTGTGTTTCTGGTGCGCTTATCGTATAGCTTATGTACGTTTTTGTGAACAAAGAATACCTTTGAAGTAGATGCTCGGCGTATTTTTTTAGTTTGTTCGTGCTTTGTCAATCCGTCAATAAACTATCAAGGATTTAGTTCTAACTATTAAGGATTTAGTTAAAACTATCAAGGATTTAATTTTAACTGATCGCAGAGGAAGACATTTAACGTAGGGAGACGTTGTGTGCCGAACTTTGCTTGGGGTATATTTTCTGATACAGTAAAACATAGAATCTTTTTTGAACTACATTTTTATATTGAGTGGAAACGGATTTGTCTAAAACCGAGAAAAACAATTTAGGGTTTGTTGAAAAAATGAAAACGTCCAAACAATCCTAACAATAATTTTGAGATTGAATTTTTGGTAAAGAGGAAACTGTAAATCATATTATTTTATATCTCTAAAATTTCCTTTACTTTCGTTTGAGAATAAAAAAAGGTGCTTCCCGCGAAGGGAGGCACCTTAAATTTTATCAGTTTCGTAAGCAATGATTACTTAGCGAGCTTACCGTCTGAACCAAGTACGTTGATGATCTTGTGCTTGTACATCTTTTCCATGTTGTCGCGAGCAGGACCGAGGTACTTACGTGGGTCGAATTCAGCTGGCTTTTCAGCGAATGTCTGACGGATAGCAGCTGTCATAGCCAAACGAGAGTCAGAGTCAATATTGATCTTGCAAACTGCAGACTTAGCAGATTCACGCAACCATTCTTCGGGGATACCGATAGCAGCCTTCAATGCACCACCAAACTTGTTGATAGTTGCAACTTCGTCCTGAGGAACAGAAGAAGAACCGTGGAGAACGATGGGGAAACCAGGAAGCTTAGCTTCAACAGCCTTCAACACGTCAAATGCGAGTGGAGGAGGAACCATGAGGCCAGTCTTTGGATCGATAGTACATTGTTCGGGTGTGAACTTGTAAGCACCATGAGAAGTACCGATTGAGATAGCCAAAGAGTCGCAACCTGTGCGTGTAGCGAAGTCGATTACTTCTTCGGGGTCAGTGTAAGTGTGGTGGTCAGAAGAAACTTCATCTTCTACGCCTGCCAATACACCGAGTTCGCCTTCTACAGTTACACCATACTGGTGAGCGTAGTCAACAACCTTCTTAGTGAGTGCTACGTTTTCTTCGTAAGGAAGGTGTGAACCGTCGATCATTACTGAAGAGAAGCCAGAGTCAATACAGCTCTTGCAAGTTTCGAAAGTGTCACCGTGGTCGAGGTGGAGAACGATTTCAGGATTTTCGCAACCGAGTTCCTTTGCATATTCTACAGCGCCTTGAGCCATGTAGCGGAGCAATGTAGCGTTAGCATACTGACGAGCACCCTTAGAAACCTGAAGGATAACAGGAGACTTTGTTTCAACTGCAGCCTTGATGATAGCCTGCATTTGTTCCATGTTGTTGAAGTTGAATGCAGGAATTGCATAACCTCCGTCGATGGCACGAGCGAACATGTCCTTAGTGTTCACCAAGCCGAGTTCTTTGTAATTAATCATGATTGTTTAACTTTTAAATTTAAAAGAGTGTTAAATCTTTGCACAAAGTTACAACATCTGTTGATTTTAGCGAAATATAGAGCAAGAAAAATTATTTTTAAGCAGTATTTTTTATTTTCTGCACGTTGTTCTGGTGCTATGCCATACTTTGTTTGAAAAATGCTTCTGACAAATTTTTCTATTCACTCAAATGTGATTAATTTTGCTTGAAGTAACGTTAAATGTATATACAAAATGTCAGTACAAATTATATTCGATCATTTTCCGAATCTTTCGGATATTCAAAAGCAGCAGTTTGAGCAATTGGATGAGTTATACCGAGATTGGAATGCAAAGATAAATGTTGTTTCAAGAAAAGATATAGATCAGTTGTATTTACACCATGTACTTCATTCTTTAGGTATAGCCAAGGTTATTAATTTCCGAGAAGGTACAACATTGATGGATATTGGAACAGGTGGCGGCTTCCCTGGAATACCTTTGGCCATTTTATTCCCTCAATGTAAGTTTTATTTGATTGATAGTATCGGGAAAAAGATAAAGGTGGCTCAAGCTGTAGCAGATGCTATCGGATTAAAAAATGTGGTGTTGGCGCATAAGAATGTGATTGAAGAAAAAGGTAAATTTGATTTTGTTATCAGTCGTGCCGTCATGGATATGGGTGAATTATTAAAACTTGTACGTAAAAATGTGGCCCGTGCTAGTCAAAATGCATTACCGAATGGTGTTGTTGTTTTAAAAGGAGGGGATTTGTCAACAGAGTTAGCACCCTTCAAAAAAACATCAATGACATGGGATTTGAAGGATTATTTTAAGGATGAGTTTTTTGAAACCAAAAAAGTTGTTTACGTACAATGTTGATGATTCAGAAATTTGTGGTAAATCCTATAGAGGAGTCAACTTATATTTTGCATGATGACACGCGTGAAGCATTGATTGTGGATTGTGGTGCACTATATGAAGAAGAACAAGAACGCATCAGGCAATATATAAATAAACATCAATTAAAGGTGGTAGGGCATTTGTTAACCCATAGTCATTTTGATCATATTTTTGGTGCCGATTTTATTTATAAACAATATGGTGTGAAGCCATCAATGCATGAGGCAGAGCTGCTAACGTATGAGCAAGCTGCAGCACAAATGCAAAGTTTTATAGGGAATGCATTTCGACTTATCGTTCCACCTGCAGGTCAATTATTTAAAGATTTTGATGAGGTGAAGTGTGGGCAACACGTATTGAGTGTAATTCCAACCCCAGGACATACACAGGGTGGGGTATGCTATTATTGTGCTGCAGAAAATGTGTTGCTTAGTGGCGATACGTTATTTTACCGTTCTATAGGTAGAACCGATTTATTTGGTGGAAATTACGAAACACTTATAACCAGCATTAAGCAGCGACTTTTTTGTTTGCCTCCGTCAACAAAGGTGTATCCAGGACATGGTCCTTCTACAACGATAGGCGACGAGATGCGTATGTTTTAAGTGCTTGTTAATCATGGTAAGTTAGCTATTTCATTGTTTCGACAACTCGTTGTTATTCGGCGTTTCTGCCATACGTATTTGCTGTTAGGGGAATATCAATGAATTAATAAAAAATGATAAAAGGGATAATCTTTGATTACGGGGCTACGTTAGATACCAATGGGCGTCATTGGGCTCATGTGTTGTGGGAGGCATATCAACATGCCGAAATTCCTGTTGAATGGGAGGATTTTAAAGAGGCCTACGTTTATGGCGAACGAGCTCTTGCAAAATCTCCCATTGTTGTGCCAAACGATACTTTTAAAGAAGTACTCCGAAAGAAAATTACAGAAGAATTTCGTTTTTTAAGAGATAATGCCTTGTGGTGTGTATCTCAGGGGGAGGTTTGTGCCAAACTAGATGTGGCGGTAAGCTATGCTTATGAATATGCATTAAATCATATTAAAGAAAGCAAGCAGGTTCTTGGTCGGTTGAATAAACACTATCCTTTGGTCTTAGTCAGTAATTTCTATGGCAATATTCATTCCGTGTTAAATGAATTTGAACTTTCATGCTATTTCTGTAAGGTGGTTGAAAGTGCGGTTGTAGGAGTGAGAAAGCCAGATCCTGCAATTTTTAAACTTGCAATAGAGCATTTGGGAATACATCCGGAAGAAGCTTTTGTTGTTGGCGATTCATATACCAAAGATATTATTCCATCTCAAAGTTTGGGATGTCAAACAATATGGATTAAAGGCGAGGGTTGGGACTCTTCGAATTCAGAAACATCTGACGCAGCCTCATTCGTGGTCTATAATATTAATGAGGTAGAACAAGCCATTAATAATTTTATTTTGGAGACTTCTTGTGTTTCCAATAAAGTGTAGTCGCCCGTATTGGTCCAATAAAGGAGGCATTGCAGACGTTACGCCTGCAATGCCTCCTTTATTATCGTTGTGTTATTACGACGTTTACTTCATTTGTTCCTTAACATACGACTTCATGGCTTCGCCACGAAGATTGCGCTTAAGAATTGTGCCATCAGGGCCAATCAAGATAATCTGAGGAATACCTGATACACCATACATCTTTGCAGCATGATTTTCCTGGTTGTTGGGGATAAACATTTGAGGATAAGTAATACCTTCGCTTTCAATAGTCGCTTTGAACTTATCTTCGCTGTCGTAAACATTGATGCCCAATACTGTAAAATTCTTTTTGCCGTATTTTTTTTGAAGTTCAAGGAGATTGGGGATTTCACCCTTGCAAGGACCACACCATGAAGCCCAGAAGTCAATAAGCACGTAGTTGCCCTTACCAGCATAGTCGGAAAGTTTTACAGCATTGCCTTCTGTGGTTAAACCTTCAAAGTCAACAAACATTTGACCTTCTTTTGTGGCTTCAATAGCCTTGAGTGAAGCATAGAAACTTTGAATGGCTTGAAGCGAGTCGGCATAAACAACTTCCTGGCGCATAGAATCAAGCAAAGCCATTGTTGGATATAGTGTTTGTGCTGACATGCTGAGGATATAGGCGCCAACCATATTGTCCTTGTTGTCAGTAATACCTTGGCGGTACATATTATAGATACTGTCGTAGCTGGCTCTTAAAGAATCGTTGATGTCTTGTGGTGACATGTTTTCATCGCGCATTTTGCTTGCTGCATCTCGAACGGCAATGGTTTGCTCCATGATATTACTCATCGTGTTGTAAAGCACATCGTTTAAACCTCCATTGTCAGTTGCTGTAGGTGGCATTTTTGTGAGGTCTATATTTACGTCTGTTCCATTAATAAGAACCACAGGCGTTTTTGTACGACCATAACCAACGTTACAGAGTATTTGATTGGTTGATTGTCCAGTGAAGCTAAACTTGCCTTCCTTGACCAAGCAAGAGTCTAATACTGTGCCGTTTTCTTTGACAAGGAAAATATTCTTTCCTTCTACATCTTCATTAGCAGTACCTGTGATGGTGTAGTTTGTGGGTTCGCAGCTCATAAGCATGGCTGGAATCGCCATCATCATGATTTTCTTTGTTACTTTTTTCATTGTTTATTTATTTATAAGGTTTTAAAAATATGTTTGCAAAATGATTCGTGTTGCGTGCGCATGTGGTGGTAAAGTATGTTAAACACCGTGATTTCAGCAATGAAATAAATCCATGGTTGCATGGCAAGCAAGGAGATGTATAGCACAATTGCTCTCGTGTTAAACGTAAGGATATTCGTCCACTTCATTAAAGGGAGACTTTTGGCGCGGAATAACTGACAAACAGATTCCGGAATGTTATGCCCATAACGTGTGTTTAAGGCTTTGCGAAGTTTTTGGAAGTTTGGTGTAGATACTTCTTGAGCTTTTGTGTAGCGAATGTAAAAGAATAAAAATGTTTTCCATGCTGGTTTTTCATTCCAGGATGTTGTTTTAAACTCTTGCTGCATCGTATAGGTGTCGTCAAGTTCGCTACCTTTTTCCCCTTTTAAAAAATAGAGGTGTATGTTTCGATAATAATCGGCTAATCGGCATTGTTCAGCATGGCACTTTAGTCCAGAAAACGCCGCTAAAATCCAAATCCAAATACCCCAATGTCCTTCTATGCCAAATGGTAAAGGCATGTGTTGCAAACGCAAACAAATAGCAGCATAAATCACGAAAAACCATACATCACCTGCAAACCCATCTAAAATTCTTCCCCATTGCGTTTTTTGTCCAGTCATGCGAGCTAATTGCCCATCAGCAGAATCATAAAAGTTGGCCCACATTAAAAGTAATATTCCTATAATGGTGTATGTGTAGTCATTAAAATAAAAACAGACTCCAGCTAAAGCTCCCAAAATAATGCTTAATATGGTTACAACGTTAGGGTGTATGCCAAACCTGCGAAAAAACTTTGCCCACAATAAACCGATGGGGCGGGTAAAATAAATATCAAGCCATTCTTCTGTGTCTTGACTTTTAAAGGTTGCATTTAAATGGTTAGACATAAGGTAATTATGTGGTGTTTATGGTCATGGGAATTATTGCCCAATTCTTGTTGCTATGGCATGTGCTGCCTGCTGACGACAACTTGAGAAACTTGGAAAATCGTTGAAGTCGATCAGGTAAATATCTCCTTTTTCTGATATGATGCAATCTCCTCCGTAAATACTCCACCCGCTAATGGTTGCAGCGTGGTTGGCAATACTTTTTAGTTCAGATTCAGAGAATTTGATTCCTTTCGGTAGTCCATTATGCTTTTCTAACCCGAATTTGCTGAAATTATTATCGCTCATTGTTGGGTAGTAATAATAGAAAAAATCAGTGCCCTGGATGCCGTAGAACTTGATTAGGTCGCCTTGAGCGTGTGACACTATGGCGCATTCTACACGTTGAATAGAAATTTTACCGATGTCGCTACAATCATGGATGAAAACAACATCGTTAGTCGTTTCTGCGCCTGATCCGCCTTGTTTTACCCAAAAAGGCGGCTTGATTTTGATTTGTGTGGGGTGTGTCACAAACTGAGTGTCGGGCATCGGGATACCATGCTCAACGAACTTTTTTAATAAATTCGTACGACTTAAAGATTCTTGGCTTGGATTATTCCAAATGATAATGTTTTGCTTTTGTATGGTTTGTAATGCATTAATAGCTTGCGTGGAGCGCGCCATGCTGATTATCACTTGGAAGGACGAAATATTGGAGATTGTGTGTAATTCGTCTTCATTGCACGACACGACATGATGCCCATTCAGTAATAACTTGCATTGTATCGCATCCATGATAAGCGCATCGCGTTGTTCTGAATTAGGTGAAAAACGCTTCGCTCGATGAATGCATAAGATTTTCATGATTAATTGGTGTGAAAATGGAAGTTATGGTCAAACTTTGTCTTTTTATCGTCTTAACGTTTGACTACGTTTGTTGCAAAAAAGATTCAGCCTTGTTGATGTCCTCTGCATGGTCAACGTCAAGTATTTTTGAAAAAGGGTATGCCTGAAGATAAAGCCCATCAGCAATTAGTGCACGTTGGAAGTTGCGCATTCTGAATTGCTTGGTTTCAATACAATGCTTCAAGGTTTTAATCGCATTGGATTTTAAACCATATATACCCCCTGAAATGAAATGGCAATTTGACGATGTGTCGTGAAAGTTTAGAATTTTATGCTCTTTGGTTACCTCAACGTATAATGGCTTTTCGTCATCAATAAAATCCGTTACCGCCATAACTCCGTCGTGTTCTGATTGTTCAAAGATATTTAAATACTTGGCAAAATCTTGCTCAGTAAAAATGGTGTCAACGGTTGTTAAGCAAAAAGGTGCATCATCAATAAGGTGAGACAACTCATAGAAAGAATGCATTGAGCTCGGAGTGTTGGCTACAACCCACTCAATTTTACAATTTGATGTTTGTTGCGCTATTCTTTTGAGGTGCTGTTCAACTTGTGAGTAAATGCTATTAATCGCAATGATGATTTTCTCGGCCCCTTGGTTGATGAAAATTCTTATTAAACGATCAATCAATGTTTCGCCATTCACTAAAACCAATGGTTTGGGTGTTTCTATTCCTTCTAGTTGTAGCCTGCTACCTTCGCCCGCAGCAATAATCGCGAATTGCTTAATTTTCGCCACCTTCATGTGAGGCTTTTTCTGGTCGTGGCGTAAAGGATCTTCTTTCATCTTCGCGGCGGTCTTGATAAAGTTTAGGTAATGGATTTTTAGAAACGTCTTCGTCTATGAGTCTGTTTCTATAGATGTCTATTGCAGCATATAGTGCTTGTCGGAATGAACTTTCAGATGCAATTCCTTTACCTGCAATATCGTAAGCGACGCCATGATCGGGCGAGGTGCGTACAAAATTCAAACCAGCTGTGTAATTGACACCGTCTTCCATGGATAGTGCTTTGAATGGTGCTAAACCTTGGTCGTGGTACATAGCCAGAATGCCATCAAATTTTGTGAAATGTCCAGCACCAAAGAAACCATCAGCACTGTATGGGCCAAACACAGGTAGTCCTTCTTCTTGAAGGTTCTGAATGACGGGTGCTATAATATCGGTATCTTCCGTTCCTATAGTGCCTGCATCTCCGTTGTGTGGATTAAGACCAAATACGGCAATGCGTGGTGAAGAGATTAAATAATCATGTCGCAGTACGTGATACAGTTGGCGAATTTTGCTTTCAACCTTTTCGCTTGTTATTGCTGATGCAATATTTTTTACCGCGAGATGCGTTGTTACCAATGCAACCCTCATCATTTCATTTGTCAAAATCATTAAGGCGTTGCCTTCTAATTTCGACTGAAGATATTCCGTGTGACCTTGGAAAGCGAAATGTTCGCTTTGTATTGTTGCTTTGTTGATAGGAGCTGTCACCAGAACGTCAACCTTTCCAGCTTTAAGGTCTTCAACAGCAGCCTCTAAGGCAATTAATGCCGCAAGACCAGCTTCTTCACTGGGGTGACCTAACGTAACAACAATTTCTTGGTCAAAGCAGTTGACGAGGTTTAATTGACCATCTCTTGCTTCATCTGCACTGTTGATAACATAGAAGTTTGTGTTACTATCAATAGCTTTGCGATGGTAAGTGGCTATCTTTGCAGATCCGTAAACAATAGGTGTGCAAATGTCAAATATATTGTTTTCTTCAAATGTTTTGAATATGAGTTCATAGCCCACACCATTGGTGTCGCCATGAGTTATGGCTACGCGGATAGGTACCTTTTGAGTTTGAATATTTGTATCTTCTTGTATGTGTTCGTTTTCCATTTGGTTTAAATTACTTTTATCTGTTATATGTTAAATTTTCTTGCAGTTTATTCAAGACGATTGGAGTAAAGTGATCTCAACATAGTTTGAGGCACTTTATATATGATTGCTTTATCACGATTAAACATGGTTGGGTTGTAGTATTGTCGCTTTTTACCTTATTTTAATCTTGTAGTTAGCAATGCTCTTTCAACAAAATAAATCAATCATATATCAATCGAGAACCGAGGTGTGTATTCTTTTTAGGTCACTGACGAAAAGCTTAAACTTGGTTCTTTTTTTGTTCCTGTTGTTTTTTTGTACTGAGAAGACCGCAAGCCGCAAAGATGTCTTGTCCGCGTGATGCACGTATGGTTGTGGTTAATCCATGTTCTGTCAGGTAATCTCTAAACCAATTGATGTTTTTTTCATCAGAACTGTGGAAGGGGGTATCGGGTATGGTGTGGAAACGTATGAGGTTTACCCTGCAATTTAAATCTTTGAGTAAGTCGAGCAATGCATCAGCGTGGTGTTTGGTGTCGTTCATGCCTCCAAACACAATGTATTCAAATGTGAGACGTCGTTGCTTGGGACTGTCCGTGTTTTTTGCCCGTCGACTGCAAAAATCGTATCGTTTCAGTAGGTTGATCATCTCTATAATGGAATATGCTTTTTCGGCAGGCATTATTTCTCTTCTCTCCTTGGGGATAGGATGATGCAAACTGATAGCTAAACTGCATTTGCTCTCTTCAAGGAATTTCTCTAATCCTTTTTTTAAGCCTACAGTTGAAACAGTGATTCGTTTTGGACTCCAGGCGTATCCCCAATCTGCTGTTAAAATTTCAGTGGCTCTTAATACATTGTCGTAGTTGTCGAAAGGTTCACCTTGTCCCATAAAAACAACGTTGGTTAATTTGTTGCGTTCGGGTAGGGAGTAGATTTGGTTCAAAATGTCGGCTACGGATAAAGAAGCAACATAACCTTGTCGGCCTGTCATGCAGAATTTGCATCCCATTTTACAACCAACTTGGCAACTGACGCATAATGTGGCGCGTTCGCCATCTGGGATATAAACTGTTTCGATGAAGTCGCCTTGGATGGTTTGGTATAAATACTTAATTGTGCCATCAATAGAATGTTGAGCGTCAACAGGAGTGGAACATCCAATTTGATAGTTTTCGTTGAGACGTTCGCGGGCTACTTTTGATAAATTTGTCATTTCTTCAAAAGTTCTTACCTGTTTGCGATACAACCAATCAGAAATCTGCTTGCCAACAAATGGTGGTAAACCTAATTCTTGGGCAACGATTTTTAATTCATTAATGGTAAAACCCAAAAGCGACTTTTTCATGAAATAAGAGGACTTAATTTGAGTAGAAATTTTATGAACTTTCACTAAAAAAGTAAAAGGGTTAACGAGTCGATACGTGTCAACCCGTTAACCCGTTTGTGACGTTTTATTTGTTGTAGAGTAACCAAGCGCCTGAATAGTCACTCTTTAATTGATCGCGAAGTTGCGCTGCAGAAGCTTTGTCTGTGTAAGAAGCTGCAATCACTCTGAACCAACCTGTGTGTCCGTTGATTGTTTCATTAGTTTTGATAACACGTGAATCGTAACCCTTGTCTTGTAATAACTTCTTTAAACCTTCAGCATTGGCTTGTGTTTGGAAACTACCAACTACAACGCTAAAATCCTTTAATTGATTACCGCTGACAACAGTGATGCCTCCTTCGATCGTGCGTGTGCCACTTAAGTCAACAGGTGTATTTGTTGTGGGGGCTGTTTCAGCTGGCTTTTGTTGGTTGATAGGTGCTACAACTACGGTCTTTGTGTTGTCGGTAGATGCAGTTTCTTGACTCTTGGCTTCTTCGTAAGCCTTGCGGTATAAATCCTCCTTAGATTTGCAGGATGTGAACATAGATGCAGCGCATAAAGCTACAACTAAAAATGAAAATTTCTTCATGTTAAAATATTTAGTTTTATCAATATGTTAAAATAAAAAACTGTCAATCGTAAAATTAATGTGATTCAAATGGATGAAAGACATAATTTCAACGCAAAGATACAATCTATTCTTAAAACTATAAAGGTATAAATACGTAAAAAACATTTGGAGCGATTAAAAAATACAACGAATTTCTTTAAACGTGGAAAATTATTGCGTTTTTTTGTTTGAATCGAAAAAATGTTGTAATTTTGCACCCGCTATTACGAGATAATAGCATAATTCAAACCTATTTAAAATATTTTCAAAAAAAATGGCAACGAAAATTAGATTGCAGCGTCACGGCCGTAAGGGCTATGCTTTCTACAGCATTGTGATTGCAGACGTAAGAGCTCCGCGCGACGGTAAGTTTACTGAAAAGATTGGTACTTACAACCCTAACACCAATCCCGCAACAGTAGATTTGAATTTTGAACGTGCTCTTCATTGGGTAGAGTGTGGTGCTCAACCAACAGACACGGTTCGTAACATCCTTTCAGAAGAAGGCGTACTTCTTATGAAGCACCTTAAGGGTGGCGTTCGTAAGGGTGCATTTGACGAAGCTGCTGCACAAGCTAAGTTTGACGCTTGGAAGCAAGAAAAGGTAGCTAAGGCTGCTAAGGCTGCAGATAAGACTGCTGCTGAAAAGAAGGCTGCAGCTGCTGCTCGTCTTGAAGCTGAAAAGGAAGTAAACAAGAAGATTGCAGAAAAGGTTGCAGAAAAGAAGGCTGCCGCTGCTGCAGCTAAGGCTGAAGCAGAAGTTGCAACTGAAGAAGCAACTGAAGAAAATGCAGAAGCATAATCTTCAAGAATGAAACACGGGGTGCGTCTTTTGAAAGGCGCACTCTTTTTTTTGAAAAAAATTTTGTTGATTCAAATGACCTCATTATATTTGCAACCAGAAAATGCAAATATGATGAAGAATTTTAATTTAAATACAGGTTGGTGGCACTACTTATCACTATTTGGTCGTAAGTAGGAACTTCCGTATATATCTTTAATTATTATATGTACGAAAAGAGACATTCCATTGAACTTACGATGTGAATGTCTCTTTTCCTTTTTTATTATTAATAAATGATGGAAACACAAAATCTATTCACTGTCTCAGAACAGGGCTATTATGGACAATTTGGTGGCGCTCATGTGCCAGAAACGTTGTTGAAATGCACTCAGCATTTAGCTGCTAACTATATAAAGTACTTAAATGATGCTGATTTTAAAGCTGAGTTTAATCAACTCTTGCGCGATTACGTGGGGCGTCCAACTCCTTTGTATCGATCAGAAAAGTTAAGTAAACTTCACGGTTGTTCTATTTATCTAAAGCGTGAAGACTTATGTCATACCGGCGCGCATAAAATTAATAATGCTATAGGACAGGCATTGTTGGCCAAGAAAATGGGTGCTAAACGCATCGTTGCCGAAACTGGTGCTGGACAACATGGTGTTGCAACAGCTACGGCTTGTGCTTTGTTGGGGTTGGAATGTGTTGTGTATATGGGTGCAGAGGATGTTGTAAGACAACATACGAATGTTCAAAAAATGCGTTTGCTTGGCGCAAAGGTGGTTTCCGTTGAAGAGGGAAACAGAACACTTGAGAATGCCGTAGATGCAGCTCTAAGGGCTTGGAGTTCAAATCCAACAGAGATTCATTATATGCTTGGCTCTGCTGTGGGACCTCACCCCTTTCCTGATTTAGTGGCTCGTTTGCAAAGTATTATTAGTGAGGAAGTTCGAGTGCAACTGAAGGAGAAGGAAGGTACGGAATTGCCAAATTATGTGATTGCTTGTATTGGGGGCGGTAGTAACGCTACTGGTAGTTTCTTTAATTTTATAGATGATGCTTCTGTTAAATTGGTGCTTGTGGAAGCAGGTGGGGAGGGGTTGCCTTCTGGAAGACATGCTGCATCTTTAAGTTGTGGCGAGGAACGTGTTTTGCATGGCGCTCATACTATGGTTCTTAAGCATCTTAATGGAGCGGAAGAGGGACCTTATAGTATCTCGGCTGGTTTGGATTATCCTGGAGTTGGACCATTACCAGCGCATCTTGTTGCTACGGGTAGAGCTTCTGTGATAGCGATAACTGATGTCGAGGCATTAGATGCAGCGTACGAACTTAATCGCTTGGATGGTGTTTTGCCTGCGATAGAGTCTGCTCACGCTCTTGCGGCTCTTCATAAGATTAGTTTTAAGTCAACTGATGTGGTTGTGTTGACTTTGTCGGGTAGAGGCGACAAGGATTTAGATACCTATTTACAACATTCGCATCGTGTACGTGGCAAGTCTTTTGCCTTGTAGGTTGTGTGATAAATAGAAAGCGAATGATCGCATTGGGTGATCATTCGCTTTTTTACGTCTTAGAATTTTAGAATGGCAGCTCCCCAACTTGGGACTGTTACTTTCGTAAACTTATCAGGTGCTAATTCTAATATTTGAACTTCATCGGTCAGTAAATCTGTTGCGCATTGAGTGCCTTGTGGTAATGAGAGAAACTCAAATGCGTGTTCAGGGATTTTTACGCCTAAGGTGCAGGGGTATTCTTCGAAGTTGACCACGACAAGAACTGTTTCAGTTTCGCTTCTGCGTAAAAAAGCAAAATGACGAGAAGGGTTCAAGTTTTCCTCTCCGTCGTAGTTGACATACATTAAATCGTAGAATAAACCATCTTTGAATGCACGCACATTTTGGCGTAATTTTAAGATTGCACTGTAGAAGTCATATAACGATTTTTCTTGTTCGTTAAAGGCTTCAATTCCTGAAGTCAGTTTCTTTAATGAGTCGCAGCACCAATAATCAAAGATGGTGGTGCGCCCATCACGTCCTGAAAATCCTTCTTCATCCATGCCTCGCTCGCCAATTTCTTGGCCTGCATAAATCATTAATGGCGTTTCGCGCATCAATGCACTCACGATTAAAGCAGGTTTTGCCTTTTCGGGGTTGTGTGCAAAATAATCAGATGCAATGCGTTGCTCGTCATGATTTTCTAAGAAATTAAGCATATGTGGGTAGATGTCGTCCACAGATTGCCATGCACCTGTTATGGCTGCCGCTGGTTGTTGGTGACATACAATGGCTCGCAGAGTGTCGTATAAGCCTACTTTGTCGTAGAGATAGTCAAAACCACCTATCTTAATGTAATTTCTGTATTCGGCAGGGTTGTAAACCTCAGCGATAAATACAATTTGAGGAAATTTCTTTTTAACCTCTTTGATGGCGTATTTCCAAAATTCTACAGGTACCATTTCTGCCATGTCGCAACGGAAACCATCTACACCCTTCTTGGCCCAAAAGAGAAGTATGGCGGTCATTTTCTTCCATGTGTTTGGAATTGGGGCAAACGCTTTAGTTCCGCCATTGCAGTAGTTGATTCCATAGTTGAGCTTGATCGTTTCATACCAATCGTTGCGATTGGGCCAAGCGTGAAAACAATCGTTTCCTGTAGCTTTTGCTGGGAGTTCTTCGTAAGTTAAAGAATCGATTTGTGCAAATTCAACATGCAGTTGCTCGCCAAGGATATAGTAGAAATTATTTTGATTGTCAAATGATTTAGAAAGATCGTCGTTTTCACCTAAATCTTTCACGCGTGCCGGTTTTGAGTCGGATTTGTATTGGCGTGCTACATGATTAGGCACGAAGTCAATAATCATTTTCAAGCCAGCATGATGGGTACGTTCTACAAGAGCCTCAAATTCTTTCATACGATTTTTAACATCAACTGCTAAATCGGGGTCGATGTCATAATAATCTTTGATGGCGTATGGTGAACCAGCTTTCCCTTTGACAATGATAGGGTTGTCGGCTAAGATGCCAAACTCTGTGTAGGTGGATTGTGTGGCATGTTCAATGAGTCCAGTGTACCATATATGTGAAAATCCGAAATTTTTAATGCGTGTGAGTTCTTTTGCGGTGAAATCATTCATTTTGCCACAACCATTTTCAATGATGGTTCCCGATTTGAGGTTTTTCCCTTTTCGGTTGCCGTATAATCGTGGTAATACTTGGTAAATATTCATGTTTGTTTTTGTGTTTTACGTACAAAAATATGAATGTGTAAGTACTACTTACGAATGGTGAAGGGGTAGTACTTGCACATTCATTGAATTATTTAGTTGAGTTACAAACCACGTGCAGTGACGTCGCGTGATATTTTTGTAATCATACCTTGTAAGGCTTTTCCTGGGCCGCATTCAACAAATTCTGTAGCTCCTGCAGCAATCATGTTTTGAACTTCTTTAGTCCAAAGTACACTCGCTGTGAGCTGTTGAATTAAGTTTGCTTTGATTTCTTCGGGGCATGTATGCGCTTGGGCATCTACATTTTGGTACACAGGACAAATGGGCTTATTGAAAGTCGCTCTTTCAATTGCAGTTTCCAACTCATCTTTGGCCGGTTGCATTAATGGCGAATGGAATGCACCACTCACTGGGAGTACAAGGGCGCGCTTTGCACCTGCTTCTTTGAGTTTTACGCATGCTGCCTCTATAGCTGTTTTTTCACCAGAGATTACTAATTGGCCGGGGCAATTATAATTTGCAGGAATAACTAACGCTTCGGGAGTAGAAACTTCTTGGCAAATGGCTTCAACTTGTTCGTCGGGTAAACCAATAACGGCAGCCATAGTGCCTGGGATCGCTTCGCAAGCAGCTTGCATCGCTAAAGCACGTGTCGCAACTAATTTCAAACCATCTTCAAAAGAGAGGCATCCAGCAGCGGTGAGTGCCGACAATTCTCCAAGAGAGTGACCTGCTACCATGCTTGGTTTGAATTCTTCTCCTAAGCATAATGCTGAAATAACACTGTGAAGAAAAACTGCAGGTTGAGTTACTTTGGTTTGTTTCAGTTCTTCATCTGTGCCATTAAACATGATGTCGGTGATGTTAAAACCGAGAATATCATTTGCTTGGTCAAAGAGTTTTTTTGCTAAAGGATTGTTTTCGTAAAGGTCTTTACCCATTTCAACGAATTGTGATCCTTGTCCGGGAAATACAAATGCAGTCATAATTGATTTATTTATTGTGTTTTGTATCGATTCTTCGTGCAAATATACATATTATTCGTTGAATTGAGAAATTTGGGGCAAAATAAATGAATGACAGTTTTTTATGATGTCCTCTCTTTCTGGGTTGTATTAGAACTTAATTGAGATTATCTGATGATGCTCCTACTTTTAAAGCGGTGTTGTTGATGAGCACTTCTATTCCATTTAGATCCTTCAGTGTGGGGTAAACTTCTGCGATAAACCATTGTGCTAAATTGTTATCTCGTTTAACAACTGTTTTGTTGTTGCAGAAAAGGTTTATGCTGAAATATTCGAAGTGTTTTCTCGCTATGTTGATGTCGGTCAGAATACGCTCTTTTGTTTCTCCTTCTGTGCAGCATAGCAGGCATACGCCTTGGAAATGTTTGGCTACGTCTTCAGGGGTTGCTGTGTTAGGGATACCTTTTCGCCATTTTGATCTTAGATTCGGGTCAAAGGTTTCTATGCCACATCGAAATTTCACGGTGGTGTTTTCGAATTGTTTGGCAAATTCATTTAATTCATTTCTGTACATGTAGTGAGCTTCAAACCATAGGGTGTGAATGTAGTGTTGCTTGACAACCTGCTTGATCATGTCTATGGTTTTTGAATCAAGCTCCATGGCTGAACCGGAGTTGATTATGTCTAAAACGCCATATGTGCCCGTTACTTGTTTCAAAACCTTTTGGTTGATTTCGAATGGGGATGCGCTGCTGTCTTCGTGGTAATCGCAAAAGGTACAACGTTTCCATTTGCAACCTGTGCCCTGTAAAAGTATAAATTCGCGAGGAAGATTTTTATGAATTAATGAGTAGCGTTGCATGATGATAGTGTTGTTTAGATATGACAACCTTGATTCGTGCGTGAAATAATTTTTGATTCACACCTTTGTATGAAGCAAGTGTTGCTTTTGCTCATATGTTAATGCTGGGTGTTATTTGATAATTCCACTTTAGCTTGAACCCACTTGATAACTGCATAGGCCATTGGTGTTCCAAAAATTGCTTCTATAAAAAGTTTTGAAAAGTATTGAAACGCAATCATCATGAGTAGGTCGTGTGTGCTTACTAAACCTGCAAATGCAATTAAAACAAACGGAAGTGTATCAAATAGATAGCCAATCATAGAACTGCCAATTGTTCTAAACCATAGGTGTTTGCCTTTGGTCTTTATGCGAAGGCGTTCCATAAACCAAGCATTGGAAAGTTCCCCGCAAAGAAAACCTGCTAAAGAGCCTATGACGATTCGGGGTACATAACTGAATATGTGGTTATATGAGTCGGCTGTTTCCTGTAGGTATTCTGGTGACGGCATCCATACGCCTACTTGTGTGCATAGCACCAGAAGTATATTACACATAAAGGTGAGCCATATCACTCTTTTAGCAGTGCGATATCCCCATAACTCGGTTAAAACATCGCCAAGCATGTAGGCGAAGGGGAAGGTTATGGTTCCTGCGTCAAAATAACATAGATTGGCAAAGCTTACAATTTTTACAGCCATGATGTTTGAAACTAAATAGAGCGTAACAAAAAGCGCAGTAACAATCATCAACGGCATGGGGTTGATGTTTCGGTTTTTAAAAGGGTTTTCCGATACCTTCATAGTTGTTAAGTGAAAATAAAGTGGTTATAAATGGTGAATGGCGATAATGCTCGCCTTGTGATTATATTTTTTTTAAAAATAGTTGTGATATCTTAAAAATCAGAAAGTTTGATCAAGGTCTTCAAAAAAAATAAAGAGGTTGTCAATGGAATTTGGCAACCTCTTTACAATTGTTTTATTTAATATCTTAGGATTTGTCCTAAACGCAAAACAGTGTTTGTTTTGATTCTGTTCATTTTACAAAGTTGGGTGACAGAGGTTCCTGTTTTACTTGCTATGCGCGATAGATTGTCGCCTTTCTTAACTTTGTAAAATCTGTTGTCGTTGTCCTTAATATCTCCTTTCGCAAGTTGGCCTGTAAAGTTCTTGCTTGTTTTAGGCTTGTGGAATGTGTAGAAGTCTCCTGTGACGTCTTGATTGGGGAAGTCAAACAAGAAGGCAGGGTCAATTGCTTCACCCATTACTCGAGTTTCGAAATGAAGGTGAGAACCATACGAGCGACCAGTGTTTCCTCCCAACCCGATAGGTTGTCCGGCTTTTACTTCGTCGTCTGTGTTGCAAAGATGCTTGGACATGTGGGCGTAAATTGTTTCTAGACCATTGTTGTGGCGCAAAACAACATATTTACCATATCCTTTTCTTTCGTACTTTACGATTCTTACTTTACCGTCGAATGCTGCGTAGATTGTGTCGCCTGTGTAAACTTTAACATCAATGCCTTTGTGCATGCGGCGAAAACGTCGGCGATAGCCAAAATTACTTGTTACTTTTCGGCTTTTGGTTGGCATACAAAAACCTTTTAGGTCAATGACCAAACTGTCGGGAACGTCTGCGCGATTGTAGCAATGTGTATTTTGGGTGTCCCAATTCTTGTAAAAATCATCAATAGCATCTTCTTCTTCAAACATTAACATGATAGCAACAGAGTCGGCTTCACGTAGTTTGTCGTCAATCGGTGCTTGTTTTGCTATCATATCTTGAGCGGCAGCATTCGAAAACGATGCTGCACAAAAACAAAGCCCCGTGATTAGGTGCTTTATGTTTAATATTTTCATTGGCTTTAAATTTAGACGTTGCAAAGTTACGTACATTATTTAAAAAGGCAAAATTTTTAATCTTAAAAATTGCTGATTTTTAACCTTTTGCCTGATTTGTAACACTTTTTTGTCGTTTCTTGATTTCAGTGTAGATCAAAGCAATAGATTTTAAAGATGTGATTAAACGAATAAATGCCTAGTATTTAAATCTAGGCTCCTATTAGAGGTGTAAGTATCATTTTTTTTTTGATGGTCTGAAATTTATAGGCTTACATCATGGTTATTTATGAATTTTCAGTTAAATGTAATGATAAAACGTAAAAATAAATGCAATGAAAAAATTTTATTTGAATTTTATCCAATTGAGAAATAAAAAAAAACTAATTTTGGAGGAAATATGTATGCTGTTCTGTGTTTGAACCTCAAAAAGAATGATGTGTGCAGGACAGGTGCTCCAATTTAAATCATGATTATACTTAAATCTTTATCACAATGAGTACAAACAGAAGTTTAGTATCAATAGACACATTGTCGCGCGAAAAGATCTTGTCTTTGATTCATCGTGCTGAAGCGTTTGAAGCCAATCCTAATAGCAAAATATTGGACGGCAAAATTGTTGCAACGTTGTTTTTTGAACCCTCAACACGTACCAGATTAAGCTTTGAAACTGCTGCCAATCGTTTAGGAGCAAAGGTGATCGGTTTTGCTGATCCCAAAATTACCAGTGGAACAAAGGGAGAGACTTTAAAAGATACGATTATGATGGTGCAGAATTATGCTGACGTTATCGTTATGCGCCATTATTTGGAAGGTGCTGCTCTTTATGCCAGCGAAGTGGCTAATGTGCCTATTATCAATGCTGGTGATGGTGCCAATCAACATCCTACTCAAACGATGTTGGATCTTTATAGCATTTATAAAACTCAAGGAACTTTGGACAATCTAAATATATTCCTTGTGGGAGACTTAAAATACGGACGTACGGTTCACTCCTTGATTATGGCCCTTCGCCATTTTAACCCTACGTTCCATTTTATCGCGCCCAAGGAATTGGCTATGCCTGAGGTGTATAAGGCATATTGTCGTGAATGTGGTATTCAATACATTGAGCATGAGGAGTTTAATGAAGATATCATAGCTGAAGCGGATATCTTATATATGACTCGTGTGCAACGTGAGCGCTTTACCGACTTGATGGAATACGAACGCGTGAAGGACGTTTATATTTTAAAGGCTTCAATGCTTGGCAAGACTCGTGATAACATGAAGATTCTTCATCCATTACCCCGTGTTAATGAAATAGCATACGATGTGGACGATGATAAACACGCTTATTATTTCCAACAAGCTCAGAATGGGCTTTATGCTCGCGAAGCGATTATATGCGATGTTTTAGATCTTTAGGATTGAACCACGATAATTCCTTAATTATTTAGATTGCGTGTGCTACATTCGTATTTACACATTGTGCACATATATCATCTTAAGTATTATATTTTATGAATCAAGAATTAATGGTGGCTGCTATTGAAAATGGTACAGTCATAGATCATATACCCAGCAATAAACTTTTTGAAGTAATTTCTCTTTTAGGTTTACAGTACGTTAACTCAACCGTGATGATTGGGTTTAATTTGGTGAGCGAGAAAATGGGCACTAAGAGTTTGATAAAAATTGCCGATCGCTTTTTCTCAAATGAAGAGTTGAATAGATTGGCCGTGGTGGCTCCAAATGTAAACATGTCAATCATCAAAAACTATGAAGTGGTTGAAAAGAAACAAGTGGAATTGCCCAATCCGATCATAGGAGTTGTTAAATGTGCCAACCCTAAATGTATCACCAACAATGAGCCGATGAACACTAAGTTTCATGTATCTGAAAAGTCTGAAAAGGTTGTGTTCTGTCATTATTGTGGTCGTGAGCATGTTTTAGATTCTGTTAAATTGGTCTAAATATGTCGGATTTTTTAGAAGTTGTACGTAACCGAAGAAGCGTGCGCGTTTACACCGATCAACCCCTCGATTCAGAGCAGGTCATAGCCTTGCTCAAGCCCGTGTTGGTGGCCCCTACATCGAAGGGTAAAGATAGTGTTGAATTCATTGTTGTTGATAAAAAAGAGATTTTGGAGCGCTTGTCGGTGGTAAAACCCCGATTCGGTACGCTCATCGCTGGTGCGGCTTTGGCCGTAGTGGTGTGTGGACGTATGGACGTTTCCGACGTGTGGATCGAGGATGCTTCCATTGCGGCAAGCACCCTTTTGCTCTCGGCCGAGAATCTTAACTTAGGTGCATGCTGGGTGCAAATACGTGAGCGCAACCAAGCCGATGGGACACCCGCGGCGTTGGCGGTGAAGGAAATGTTTAATTTAGAAACTTATCAAGAACCTTTGTGCGTTGTGGCTATTGGGCATAAGGGGCAACACCCGGCGCCACATGATATGGATAATGTGAAGTGGGAGCGGGTGAGGATAGTGGAGTGAGCGACGCGCGGCGGGGATTGCGCGGCGGTGCCGCGCAACACGAGAAGGCGCAACACGAGAAGGCGCAACACGAGAAGGCGCAACACGAGAAGGCGCAACACGAGAAGG
>JAZKYK010000020.1:0-18723 GCA_045612125.1 Alloprevotella sp. | reverse complement strand
TGATTTTAAGTCTAGACGGTTTGATCAGCCATAGCGAATAATTAGAGATGGTTTGATGAGTCTTGGCGAATAATTTGGCTCCGCAGTGTATATTGATAGATAGAAAAATATTCGATTACTCTCATCAAAACATCACAAATTCTAGAAATAAAACATAGGTTTGCGCCACCCAAACCACCCAATAAATTGCCGTAACTGCCTAAAAATCAATAAGCGCCATAATATTGCAACAAAAAGTGATGAAGTCAGGGGTAAGACCCCCTAATGCAACACACAGAGATTACGAAAAAGAACGCCACCTCCTGTTATTTGCAAACCATCGGGCACATAAAAACTTCTAAGTCCTTTTGAGTAAAAATACCAAGGCTTGGTATTTCTTGTACCAGCGCTGGTACTAAAAATACCAAAGCCTGGTATTAAAAGTACCAGCCGTGGTATTTTTTATACCAACCGTGGTATTTTCACAAACAGCGCACTTTGTGCTTAAAGAATCAAGCAACTTCGTTGATTAATCCATAGGTGGAAGTTATAAAATCCCACAAATGGTTTATCATACTGCGGAACCTAATTATTTAATTCGCTAATGATTCGCATTGACGAAGCCAGGAGAAAATCTGTCTAAAAATCAAACAAAAAGTGAAGCATCTTATTCATTTCAACTCACTTTATGGATGGTTTTCTGCTTAGAATCCATTTTTTTCTTTATGTTTTTACATTTTTTTGTAATTTTGTACACTGCATAAATATGTACCTCAATTTCAAGGTGGTTTTTTATTCATTATTCAACCCCACCTAAAGAGGTACTCAGCACTCATCTATAGTTAAAAATTTAACAAACATATGGCTATTGAAATTCGAAAAGTGGACTCTTCAAAGGACTTGAAGCGATTCATCAACTTTAACAACGAACTCTACAAAGATTGTGCGTATAGTGTACCTGAACTCTTCATTGATGTTCAGTCAACGCTGTCGCGCGATAAGAATCCTGCTTTTGAATTTTGCGAAGCCGACTACTTCCTTGCCTACAAAGATGGCAAACTCGTAGGACGCGTTGCAGCCATCATCAACCACCGCGCCAATGAAGCCTGGAATCAAAAGGTGGTACGCTTTGGATGGATTGACTTCATTGACGACCGTGAAGTGAGTCAAAAACTCATCGACACCGTGCGCCAATGGGGTAAGAAAAAAGGCATGACCGAGATTGAAGGTCCTTTAGGATTTACCGACCTCGATCCCGAAGGTATGCTCATTGAGGGTTTTGATCAACTCTCAACCATGGCTACTATTTACAATTACCCCTACTACCCCGAGCACATGGAAGCGATGGGCTTTGAGAAAGCCACCGACTGGATGGAACGTAAAATCTACATTCCTGAAGCGGTGCCCGAAAAGCACAAGCGCATCTCCGACATTGTGCTCAAGAAATACGGTTTGCGCATTCGCAAGTTCAAGAGCAAGGCTGAGGTTAAGAAATCAGGCGTTGTGCACGACATTTTCCGACTCATCAATGAATCGTACACCCCTCTGTTTGGCTTCTCACGCCTCTCAGAGCGACAAATCGACTACTACGTCAAGGCCTATGTTCCTGTGCTTGACCTACGCATGGTAACCATTGTTGAAAACGAAGAAGGCGAAGTCATTGCCGTGGGTGTGTCCATGCCCTCGCTCGCTGAAGCGTTAAGAAAATGTAAGGGTAAGCTCTTCCCCTTCGGTTGGTGGCACTTATTTAAGGCACTGACTTGGAAAAAATCAAAGGTGCTCGACCTCTTGCTCGTAGCGGTACGCCCCGATTACCAAAGCAAGGGTGTTAATGCCCCACTCTTCACCGACCTCATTCCCATCTATCAGGAAATGGGCTTTGAATATGCTGAGTCGAACCCCCAATTGGAAGAAAACGACAAGGTATCCAGCCAATGGCAGTACTTCCACACGGAAGACCACAAACGCCGCCGTTGCTTCAAAGCTAAGGTTTAGCGATACAAGGTGCAAACAAATGGGCATAAGGCATTTACGCAATGTCTGAAAACGCGTTACCCCGTCTCTGCACCTTCACAAAAACAACAGACCACTCCCCTACCATGGAAGAAATCATACAGAAAACACCCGTCAACTACGACGAAAGTAAAATACGCCACCTTGAGGGCACCGAACACATCCGTATGCGTCCGGGTATGTACATCGGCCGTTTGGGCGATGGTTCGCATGCCGAAGACGGCATCTATGTGTTGCTCAAGGAAACCATCGACAACTCCATCGACGAGTTTAACGAAGGCTTCGGCAAGCGCATTGAAGTGGACATAGAGAACGACAAGACATGCGCTATTCGCGACTACGGACGTGGCATTCCCTTGGGTGCCCTTATCCCTGCGGTGTCGCAACTGAACACCGGAGGTAAGTACGACACCTCCGTCTTCACCGCCTCAGTGGGTCTTAACGGGGTGGGTTTGAAGGCCGTCAATGCCCTGAGCTGCAAGTTCATCGCTCGTTCCGTGCGCGATGGACAAATGCACGAAGCCACTTTCGAGTGTGGCAAACTCGTCAACGATGTTTATGCCGAAACAGAAGAAGAAAACGGCACATACATTTATTTTGAGCCCGACGACACCCTCTTCAAGCACTACCGCTTTCATAGTGAGTTTGTGGAGTTTATGCTGCGCAACTACACCTACCTCAACAGCGGTTTGGTCATCACCTACAACGGGCGTCGCATACAGAGCCGAAACGGACTTGAGGACTTGCTCACCGACAACCTCACTGCCCCTGCGCTCTACCCCATCGTACACATCAAGGGCGAAGGCATTGACATTGCATTCACCCACACCGCACAATATGGCGAGGAGTACTACTCCTACGTCAATGGCCAGCACACCACCCAGGGCGGTACGCACCAAAGCGCCTTTAAGGAACACATCGCACGCACCATCAAGGAATACTTTGGTAAGAACTACGACGTGCAGGACGTGCGCAACGGACTTGTGGCTGCCATTGCCGTGCGCGTCATCGAACCGCTCTTTGAAAGTCAAACCAAGATTAAGTTAGGCTCCTTGGTCATGGCGCCCGACAAAGATGCACAGGGCAACCCCTTCCCACTCTCAGGCGTCAGCGTCAATAAGTTTGTGGGCGACTTCATCAAATCGAACGTCGATAATTACCTGCACCGAAACCTCGATGTGGCTGAAGTGATGCAACAAAAGATTGTGGAAAACGAAAAGGAACGCAAGGCCATTGCCGGCGTCACGAAGTTGGCACGCGAACGCGCCAAGAAAGCCAACCTCCACAACCGTAAGTTGCGCGACTGCCGCATCCACCTCAACGACACCCCCCCAAAGAGCAAGAAAAACGATGAGGATGTCAACGACCCACGTTTGGACAGTTCAATCTTCATCACCGAAGGTAACTCTGCGAGTGGTAGCATCACCAAATGTCGCGATGTGAACTTGCAAGCCGTTTTCTCATTGCGCGGTAAACCGCTCAACTGCTTTGGATTAACAAAGAAGGTGGTGTACGAAAACGAAGAATTCAACCTCCTTCAAGCGGCGCTGAACATTGAGGACGGCCTTGACGGGTTGCGTTACAATAAAGTCATCATTGCAACCGATGCCGATGTCGATGGTATGCACATCCGCCTCCTGATGATGACCTTCTTCCTGCAATTCTTCCCCGACCTCATCAAGAAGGGACACGTTTACATTCTCCAAACGCCCCTCTTCCGTGTGCGCAACAAGAAACGCAAGGAACGCACCACACGCAACGCTGAAAGCAAAGGCGAAAAGACTGAAAACAAAGCAGGAAATGCAGTTCTGAAGAAAGCCAAAACGAGCGACCGTGCCGAGTACGAAACGGTGTACTGCTACAGCGAGGAAGAACGCATTGAAGCGATTGAGCGCCTGTCGCCCAACCCTGAAATCACTCGATTTAAAGGGCTTGGTGAAATCTCGCCCGATGAGTTCATTCACTTCATCGGTCCTGAGATGCGCCTTGAACCCCTCACTTTGCACAAAAGCGACAAAGTCAAGGAATTGCTTGAATACTACATGGGTAAGAACACCCTTGAGCGCCAAGGCTTTATCATCAACAACCTTGTGGTTGAAGAAGATTTGGCTCAAGAAGAAACCTACCTGTAAAAACGACTATAAGTCCGACCTTGTAAAAACACCCATCACATGAAGATAGCCATCTTTCCTGGCACCTTCGACCCCTTCACCGTAGGTCATGCCAGCATTGTTAATCGTGGTCTCCCCCTCTTTGACCGCATCGTTATTGGGGTAGGTATCAACGACAATAAACGCACGCTTTTCACCAATGAAGAGCGCGTGCGTGCTATCCGTGAAATATACGCCAATGAACCCCGCATCTCTGTGGCGGCCTACAACGACTTGACCGTCGATCTGGCTCGCCGTGAAGGTGCCAGCTTCATTTTGCGTGGCATACGTTCGGTAAAGGACTTTGAATACGAACGCGACATTGCTGCCATGAACGAGCGTTTATCGGGCATTGAAACGATTCTGCTCTTCACCGAACCTCAGTACATGAGCATTTCATCAAGTGTTGTGCGCGAACTCCTTCGATTTGGCAAGGACGTCACTGAGTTCCTTCCACCACTTCCCCACCCTCAAACATGAAAAGATTTCCCCTACTCATCCTCTGCCTTCTGTTTTGCCTGAACATAGCTTCGCAAACCGAAGCCGACATGCAGAATTACAAGAAGTTGCAATGGGCAACGATGTATATCAAAACGCTTTACGTTGACACCGTAAACACCACCAAACTTGTTGAAGATGCCATTAAGGGCATGTTGGAAGAACTTGATCCCCACTCTTCGTACACCAATGTGGAAGAGACCAAAAAACTGAACGAACCCCTTAAGGGCAACTTCGAGGGCATTGGCGTGCAGTTCCGCATGGTGGAAGATACCTTACTGGTGACGCAAACCGTGGCCAAGGGCCCCAGTGAAAAAGTGGGCATCCTGGCAGGCGACCGCATCGTGTCGTGCAACAACGAAGTGATTGCAGGCGTCAAGATGAACCAAGACAGCATCATGAGCAAGCTGCGTGGCAAGAAAGGCTCGCATGCCCTGCTTAAAGTGGTTCGCCGCGATGTTAAGGACACCCTCACCTTTGATGTGGTGCGCGATAAAATCCCCCTCCACACCATTGATGCCGCTTATATGATTGCCCCTGGCATTGGCTATATCCTTTTGGAACGCTTTGGCGCCACATCGGGCGAAGAACTGAAAGAAAAGATCGCAGCACTCAAGAAAGAAGGCATGAAGGACTTGATTTTAGACCTCAAGTCGAATGGCGGAGGTTATCTCGGTGCCTCTGTTGAGATTGCGGGCGAATTTCTGAATTCAGGCGACCTCGTTGTGTACACCGAAAGCCGCACCCAACCCCGCCAGGACCTTAAAGCCGATGGTGGCGGACTCATGCGCGAGGGACGCATCGTCGTATTGGTCGATCAATATTCTGCATCGGCAGCTGAGATTGTCAGCGGTGCCCTTCAGGACCACGACCGCGCCACCATTATCGGTCGCCGCACGTTCGGCAAAGGTTTGGTGCAACGCCCCATTATCTTGCCCGACCAATCCATGATTCGCCTCACCGTGTCGCACTACTACACCCCTTCAGGACGATGCATCCAAAAACCCTATAAGAAAGGCGAAGGCCAGGAATACAGCAAAGACATCCTGAATCGCCTCAACCAAGGCGAGCTCACCTGTTTGGACAGCATCAGGCTCGACTCCGCAAAGGTGTTCCACACCCTTAAGGAAGGACGCACCGTTTACGGTGGTGGCGGCATTATGCCCGACATCTTCGTGCCGCTCGACACGATGGCCTACACCAAGATGTACAGTGCCATATCACGCCAAAACCTCATTATCGACGGCGTGGCGAAATTCATGGAAAAAGAGCGCAACAACCTCAAGAAGGACTATCCCACCTTCGAAAATTTCTACACGCACTTTGAAGTGCCCGAATCGTTCGTTGAGGACATACTCAAACGCGCCAACGATAAAAACATCAAGCCCACCGACGAGCAAGAGCTGAACGACACCCGCGAGCAACTCACCTTTATGCTTCGTGCCATGGTTGCCTACGAATTGTGGGACAGAAACGAGTTCATACGCCTCCTCAACGAGCGCGACGACATTGTTAAGCGCGCCCTCCAGTTCCTGAGCGAATAAGCCTTTGCGTGGCACAAAAAACATCCCATTTTTGACGGCAGAAGAACCTCACAGGTTCACCTCTACAGATTCTTTTCTGCCCGTTCATTAACCCCTACAATCCCTCCATTCATATGCGCTATCCCCTACCCTCAATATTGCAAGTAGGCGATGTTCTGCTTTGTTCCGACATCATCACCGAAAAGTTCTGTTGCGACCTCGAGGCATGCAAAGGTTTTTGCTGCGTTGAAGGCGACGCGGGCGCACCCGTCACACCAGAGGAAATCACAGAATTGGAAAACGTGGTGGAGCACATCGTTGACGACCTCTCGCCCAAGGCTTTAAAAGTGCTTGAAGCCCAAGGCGTGGCATACACCGACCCTGAAGGCGACCTCGTCACGAGCATTGTCGATGGCAAGGATTGCTGCTTCACATGCTACGACAAAAACGGCATTTGCCTGTGCGCCACAGAACGCGCCTACCGTGCCGGAAAAACCACGTGGTGCAAACCCATTTCATGCTACCTCTACCCCATTCGCGAAAAGACGCTCTCCGATGGCACCATTGCCTTAAACTACGACCGTTGGAAGGTGTGTAAGGACGCTGTCATAAAGGGACGCGAAATCAATCTCCCGCTGTGGAAATTCCTGAAAGATCCACTCATCAAGCGTTTCGGCGAGGCGTGGTATGCTGAATTAGAAGAGATGGTGCAACAACTCAAAAATCAAGGCTATTTGGGCGTTGAGTAAGCGTTGCTATAGCAACTCCAGATGCAAGAAACGCCCTTGACCACAAACCATCCATTGATTTTATCAGAAAACAACTGCGTTTCTTTCAGCAATTTTACGTAAGTTTGCAATTGAAAATACCTTTAAGGTGGGTTCTATAAATTCGCTTTGTCGGAAAATTGGAATTTAGCCGAACTATTTTTGTCAGTCGTAGAGGAAGTGTAGCGGGCTACACGACCGATGCGGGTGGCAAAAAGAGTTGGATAAAACCGATCTTACGGCAAAAAGATATTAAGTTCTCACCGCTATAAAAAATCTGTGGGATTTTATAGAACCCACCTTTAAATAAACTGAATTATGATTCTGTTTTTCCAAACCAAAGAACAAACGGTGATCGCTACTCATGTTGATCACGTTCTTGCTAACGATGAAGTTGAAAAATTGTGTTGGCTTTATGGTGAAGCCACACCCCTCTCAGGCGAAACGCTCGAAGGTTTCTTCGTTGGTCCACGCCGTGAAATGATTACGCCTTGGAGTACCAACGCCGTAGAAATCACGCAAAACATGAACCTTCAAGGCATCATGCGCATTGAAGAGTTCTTCCCTGTGTCAAGCAAAGATGCTGACTTCGACCCCATGCTCCAACGCATGTACGAAGGTTTGAATCAAGACATCTTCACCATCAACCTCCAGCCTGCAGCCATCGAGCAAATTGAAGACCTCGAAAGCTACAACGAACAGGAAGGTTTGGCGCTCTCGCCCGAAGAAATAGAATACCTCCACAAGGTTGAGGCACAACTCAACCGCAAGCTCACCGACTCTGAAGTATTCGGTTTTGCGCAGCTCAACTCTGAGCACTGCCGCCACAAGATCTTTGGTGGTACGTTCATCATCGATGGTCAGGAAATGCCTTCTTCGCTCTTCGCGATGATTAAGAAGACCACTCAAGAAAATCCTCATAAGATTATTTCTGCCTACAAGGACAACGTAGCCTTTGCTGAAGGTCCTATTGTTGAACAATTCGCGCCAAAAGACCATGCTACAAGCGATTACTTCGTAGTTAAGGATATTGAATCGGTGATTTCTATTAAGGCTGAAACGCACAACTTCCCCACAACCGTAGAACCTTTCAATGGTGCGTCTACAGGTACAGGTGGTGAAATTCGCGACCGTATGGGCGGTGGTGTTGGTTCATGGCCAATCGCGGGTACTGCGGTTTACATGACCTCTTACCCTCGCCTCAATGGCGGTCGCAACTGGGAGGACATCCTCCCTGTGCGCCAATGGCTGTACCAAACGCCCGAACAAATCTTGATTAAGGCTTCAAATGGTGCGAGCGACTTCGGTAATAAGTTCGGCCAACCCTTAATCACAGGTTCAGTATTGACTTTCGAACACCAGGAAAACAACGAAAAGTATGGTTACGACAAGGTGATTATGCTTGCTGGTGGTGTGGGCTATGGCACGAAGCGCGACTGCCTTAAGGGCACTCCTCAAAAGGGCAATAAGGTTGTAGTCGTTGGTGGTGACAACTACCGCATTGGTTTGGGCGGTGGTTCAGTATCTTCAGTAGATACCGGCCGTTACAGTTCAGGTATTGAGTTGAACGCTGTTCAGCGCGCCAACCCCGAAATGCAAAAGCGTGCCAACAACCTCGTTCGTGCACTTTGCGAAGAAGATATCAACCCCGTAGTGTCTATCCACGACCACGGTTCAGCAGGTCACGTTAACTGTCTTTCTGAATTGGTTGAAGAATGTGGTGGTGTCATCAATATGAAGAACCTCCCCATTGGCGACCAAACACTCTCGGCAAAGGAAATTATTGCCAACGAAAGTCAGGAACGTATGGGCTTCCTCATTCAGGAAGAACACCTCGAACACGTACGTAAGATTGCTGAGCGCGAACGCGCACCAATGTACGTTGTGGGTGAATGTACGGGCGATGCACACTTCGCCTTCGAACAAGCCGATGGCGTACGTCCATTCGACCTCGACGTGGCTCAAATGTTCGGGCACTCACCTAAGACCATCATGGTTGACGAAACGGTTGAACGCAACTACGAAAACGTTACTTACGATGCAGCCAACCTCCAGGAATACCTCACCAACGTACTTCAAATGGAAGCCGTGGCATGTAAGGACTGGCTCACCAATAAGGTTGACCGTTCTGTAACGGGTAAGGTTGCACAACAACAAACTCAGGGCGAACTCCAATTGCCTTTGGCTGACTGTGGTGTTGTAGCCCTCGACTATCGCGGACGCGCCGGTATCGCTACAGCCATTGGCCACGCGCCACAAGCAGGTCTTGCCGACCCCGCTGCAGGTTCAGTACTCTCTGTTTCTGAAGCCCTCACCAACATCGTATGGGCACCTTTAGCAGATGGTCTTGACAGCATCAGCCTCTCAGCCAACTGGATGTGGCCTTGCCGCTCTCAAAAGGGTGAAGACGCACGCCTCTACCGCGGTGTTGAAGCACTCTCTACATTCTGCTGTGAATTGGGCATCAATGTGCCTACAGGTAAGGACTCACTTTCAATGACTCAGAAATATCCTGGCGATGAAAAGATCATCTCTCCGGGTACGGTTATCGTTAGTGCAGGTGGTGAAGTCAGCGACGTACGCAAGGTTGTTGGTCCTGTTGTGGTCAACTGTCCCAAGTCATCACTCTACCACATCGACTTCTCGTTCGACACCCTTCGCCTCGGCGGTTCTGCATTCGCTCAAAGCCTTAACAAGGTGGGCAGCGATGTACCTATGGTTAAGAATGCAGAATACTTCCGCGATGCATTCAATGCGGTTCAGCAGTTAATCAACGAAGGTTTGATTATGGCTGGTCACGACATTTCAGCAGGTGGTCTCATCACTTGTTTGCTCGAAATGTGCTTCGCTAACGTTGAAGGTGGTCTTTGCATCAACCTCGACAAGTTCAAGGAAGCTGACCTCATAAAGATCCTCTTTGCTGAAAACCCAGGTGTAGTGGTTCAGGTAAGCGACAAAAACAAGGCTGCCTTCAAGGCTATCCTTGATGAAGCAGGCGTAAGCTACCTCAAGCTCGGTGCGCCCACTGATGAGCGCCACATTCTTGTTGAAAAGGATGGTGCCACTTACCAGTTCGGCATTGATCACCTTCGCGATGTATGGTATGAAACATCATACCTCCTCGACACCAAGCAAAGCTTCCACGGTTGTGCAGCACAACGCTACGAAAACTATAAGCAACAACCCCTTGAATTCCACTTCCATCCCGAATTTAAGGGCACATTCGAAAGCCTCGGCCTTAATCCTGACCGCCGCACGCCAAGCGGCATTCGCGCAGCGATTATCCGCGAAAAGGGTACAAATGGTGAACGCGAAATGGCGTATGCCCTCTACCTCGCTGGCTTTGATGTGAAGGACGTGATGATGACCGACCTCATCACAGGTCGCGAAACCCTCGATGATGTGAATATGATTGTATTCTGCGGTGGTTTCTCTAACTCCGACGTTCTTGGTTCTGCAAAGGGCTGGGCCGGTGCCTTCCTTTACAACCCCAAGGCAAAGGCTGCGCTCGATCGCTTCTATGCCCGTCAGGACACGCTTTCACTCGGTGTTTGCAACGGTTGTCAGCTCATGGTTGAACTCAACCTCATCAACCCCGACCACAAGAAGCGCTCACACATGCTCCACAACAACTCTCACAAGTTCGAAAGTTCGTTTGTTGGTGTCACGGTAACCACTAACCGCAGTGTGATGTTTGGTTCGCTCAGTGGTGACCAACTCGGTATTTGGGTGGCACACGGTGAAGGAAAGTTCAGCTTACCACTCAGCGAAGACAAGTACAACGTGGTGCTCAAGTACTCATACGACCAATATCCCGCTAACCCCAATGGTTCGGACTACAGCGTAGCAGGTATTTGCTCTGCCGATGGTCGTCACCTCGCAATGATGCCTCACCTTGAACGCGCATTCTATCCTTGGCAAAACGCACATTATCCTGCCGATCGCCTTGCCGACGACATCACACCATGGATGGAAGCCTTCGTTAACGCACGCAAGTGGGTTGAAGCCAACAAGCAGGCTTAAGCCCCTCAGCATAAGTATTGATTCAACGCAATACACGGATACAAAAAACCGAGCAATCGCTGATTGCTCGGTTTTTATTTTTGATATATAAGCGTTATAAACTTATAACGAAAGCGATAGGGTGGGGGATAGAGGGTATAGATGCTATAAAGACTATAGAAGCAATAGAAATGGATAAATATGGGTTTGTAACTCTCAACTATTCAGAACGAGGCGCAGCCTCCTCTGAACGAGCCGCAGGCTCCTCTCCTCTCTCTACTCTCAAAACCTACAACTGGACCTGTTCGTACTTATACCCCAACTTCGTTAGCCACAACGCAGCGCCAATGCGTGCTGCCACTTTAACAGTGCGCACAAACACGTGGAACGCCATCGGACTTTGCGGTTCTATTTGCTCGGCGCGTATGGCGGTGAGGCACGTTTGCGACACGCTTTGGATCAATTGCTCCCAACGCTTTGCTTCTTGGCTTTGGGCTTCCACGCCTAAGATATTGAAGAGAATATGTTCGTCCATATCATCAAAGCCACGAGGGCCGTAGAAAGAAGGGTAGGGGACTGATGTGAAGCGTTCGAAATCGGCATCCCACAATTGTGCCAACCCCATACCGAGGTAGGCTGCCCAAGCTATTGATACCATGGGGTAATCAATAATTTGAGGCACAGCGTCAGCCACATATTCCGAGAGGAACGTTTCAAATTTCTGGTCAATATCTTCAGCATTCAGCAACTGAGTGCCCATAACACCCTTGGCGTGCAACGCACGCAGCAATTGCTGCTCCAGGCGTTGCTCAAACGCATTTAAATAAACTTCACTTGTATTTTGACTGGTCATATTGTTAAAAAGATAACATTTTTTACAAAATTAATGATATAATTTGTTAATAAACAAGTATTTTTGTGATATTTCATTAAATTTGTCAGGTCATACCATTTTAAGCGATGTGCATTGAGCAATAAAGTTCTTATGTGTCTTAAGCATTCATGCACATTCAGTTATGGCAAATCTTAATCTCCGCATCTATAACAAAACACAAAAAAAATATGAAGCATTTAAAAACAATCACCGCCATAGTTGCACTCTATGCCTGCAGCATCATGGCACTTTGGGCGCAAGCGCCTTATGGACAAACCAATGGTCAACCATGGGAGGCGAAATACTTCCATGCAACCATTGCGTCAGGAATAAATCCTGGCGACAATTGGTATGCCACAGATTTTGACGACAGCGCGTGGGGCACAATTGCAGGCCCCATCAGCAACACCAGCGACTACACCTACCATACCCCATGGGAAGGCGATCGCACAGCCTATTGGGTTCGTCGTTCCTTCACCATAGATGCACTGCCTGAAGTCGGTGCCGTTTACCTAAGAACCATTCATGACGATGGTTGCCTCATTTACCTGAATGGTCATTTAATTTACGAATACGATGATGTTCAATATGATGCAAATTACGAAGTGCTCCTTACCGAGGAACAAATAGCTTACTTAAACGAAGGCGAAAATTTATTGGCGGTTTATGTCAGCAACAGCGTTGGCGGCAAGGCTTATATGGACTTTGGCCTTGAAGTAGTGACCGCCGAGAACGGCATTATCTACAGAGGAACAGTAGCCTATCAGTTGGCTGACCGCGAACGCACCGAATACACCATTAAGGAGGGAACCACACACATCAACAACGACCTCTTTAATGGTTGTTCAAACATGACCAGCATCAGCATCCCCAGCAGCGTGGTTTCAATCGGCGACAATGCATTCTCTGGTTGTTCCTCATTGCCCGTTGAGGGTTATATCCGTTATGCCGATTGTTTTGCCATTGAGGTTACAGATCAAGGACAAAGCACCTACACCCTCAAGGAAGGCACACGTTTCTTAAATAGCGGTTTGTTTAGTTATTGTCAGCAATTAGAAAGCATCACCATTCCCGAAGGCATTCAAGAAATAAAAAGTCAAACTTTTATTCGTTGCAATCGTTTAACCAACGTCACGTTGCCAGAAGGAATCACTAAGATTGGACCGCATGCCTTTCAGTATTGCTCTTCTTTAACCGACATCACGTTGCCAGAAGGACTCACGACGATTGAAGATGCCGCCTTTGAGCATTGCTCTTCTTTAACGAACATCACGTTGCCAGAAGGACTCACCACAATTGAAGAATATGTATTTGGTAGTTGCTCTTCTTTAACCAACATCACGTTGCCAGAAAGCCTTACATCCATTCACGAGCTTACATTTAATAACTGTTCTGCTTTACCTATGGAAAATGGCATCCGTTATGCCGATTGGTATGCGGTAGAAAGAACCGAGAATTTGTCGGAATATACGCTAAAAGCTGGCACGCGCTTAATGAGGAAAAAACTGTTTGAAAATCATGACGGTTTAGAAAGCATCACTTTACCAGAAGGTCTGTTAGAAATCAGCGAACGCGCCTTTTACAGTTGCGACAACTTAAGAATAGTAAACTTGCCCAGTAGCTTAAGAGCAGTTGGGGAGTATGCTTTCTATAATTGCGATGCATTAACGTCTCTTACCTTCCAAGAAGGCTTAACGACTATTGGGAACAGCGCTTTCAGGGATTGTGATGCATTAACGTCTCTTATCTTCCAAGAAGGCTTAACGACTGTTGGAAACGATGCTTTCTATGATTGCGATGCATTAACATCTGTGAAGTTACCTGAAAGTTTGGAACACATCGGTGATCAAGCCTTTTATGACATAGCGTCATTAAATACCATCAATTGGCCACAATCGCTTCAACATATTGGAGATAGGGCATTTTACGAATGTCGAAATCTGCCCTCTGCAATACTCCCTGAGGGTTTAACAACGCTTGGTTCCTATGCTTTCTACAATTGCACTAGGATTAAAACAATCGTTATTCCTTCTACAGTCAAGTCTGCCCCTGCCGATGTTTTCACTTATGTTGGTGAATACCTGGAACGCATTGAAGTGTCTGCACCCAACTTCCAACTTCACAACTTGAGTTTTAGCAACAACAACCATAGATTGAAGACCATCGTTTGCCACGCTGAAGAACCATTATCCATTAATAACTCAGGTAGTATCCCCTCAAGTACCATTGTTTATATTCCTGAAGGTTGCTACAACGACTACAGCACCACCTTTCCCAACAACATCATTGTGGATGGCGACATCAACAAGGTTTCGGTGGCGGTATCAGTGCCAGGCACCCTGGGCGAAGAGATTCTGAGTCAAGTAGAAAATTTGCGCGATGTCAACGAACTGACCATCAGCGGTACGATCAACGATGCCGACAAAGAATGCATCACCAACAGTTTGGTGAATTTGATGCACCTTGACTTATCGCAACTCAAATTGGAACACATATCTGGATTGGGCCACAAGTTACTCTTCAGCATCAACTTCCCCAATAGTTGCAAGTCATTGGATGGCTATGATTTCCGCAATAATTTAGAACAAATCACATTGCCCGAAAGTTTGGAAACGATTGAAGACAATTGTTTTGACAATTGCAAGAACCTTAAAGAACTGTTATTACCTCAACATTTAAAAACGATAGGTACTCAGGCATTCCGAAGTTGTGAGGGCATTAGCCGTGTTGTGTTTAACGACAGCTTAACCAGCATGGGACAATATGCATTCGAATACTGCTATAGCCTTAAAACTGTGGAATTAAATAAGTGTTTAACCAGCGTGGGAAGACAGGCATTTAAAGACTGCATTAATCTTGAAACCGTGGTTTTAAACGATTCTTTAAAAACAATAGGTAATGGTACTTTCATGAACTGCCATCGCCTGAAGTCTATCACTATACCTGAAGGAGTATCAGGACTGCCGTCTGCTACGTTTTACGGTTGCGACTCATTAACAACCGTTCAATTGCCCCAAAGTATTAAAGCCATAACATCGCAAGCCTTTTATTATTGCTCAAACTTAAGCAGCATCAACTTACCTGAAGGCTTAACCCAAATCCGTTCAAATGCTTTTGAGGGTTGCAGAAGTTTGACAAACCTGCAGTTGCCCAGCACCCTGATGTACTGCGAGGGTAACGCTTTCTTGAATACAGGCCTCACGTCATTGACCTGCTCAGCCTTTTTCCCGCCAATCGCCACTGGCGACCTTATTGGCACCAACAGTTGCACGCTCTACGTGCCTGAATGGACCATCAACAATTATAAGTTGGCGAACAACTGGAACCTATTTAGCGCCATTGAGCCCATCAGCGATTTATACCCTGAAAACATCACCGTTCACTCAAATGCGTCATTAGCGATTCCTGAAGCGGGATTACCCACCGACTACAAGCCCTCGATGGCACTCATTAAGAACAATGTAAACAATGGCGCTGGTCGTCTCAGCATTCGCGGCGAGCAAACATTGCCACTCACTGCGTTTAAGATGGCGCACACCAACGATGTAAACACGATGACTTCGCTCATCAATTACAGCACCATCACAGCCGACCAAGTGGTGACTGAGCTTAATGTTTCCGCAAACCAATGGCACTTCTTGACCTTCCCCTACGATGTTAAAATTTCAGACATCACTACTGTAGGTAGTTGGATTATTAGCTACTACGACGGCGCTTCACGTGCGCAAGGTCAATTGGGCAACAACTGGAAGACGTTGCCCTACGACAGCATCCTCCATACCGGCGAAGGTTACATCTGGCAAAGCGTGAATGGCACATTCAGCGTGCCCGCCATGGACAACGACAACCGCAACTTGATCTTTGCGAACGACACACGATACATCCAGCTCAAGGAACACACTTCAGAGCAGGCTGCCAACAGCGGATGGAACCTTATTGGTAATCCTTATCCTTGCTTCTACGACACCCGCTGCATGAGTTTCAATGCACCCATCACCGTGCGTAACGGTAATTCGTATGCAGCCTATTCACCCACCGACGACAGTTATATCCTCTCGCCATTCGAAGCCTTCTTCGTGCAATGCTCGGTTGAAAACAACACCGTGGGCTTTGCGCCCGAGGGCCGACAAAACGACAATACAGCCATCGCTCGCTCAGCCCACATGAGCCGCAATGCCAACCACGAACGCCATGTGTTTAACGTTCACCTTACTGGTGATACACAAAGCGACCGCACACGTTTCGTGATCAACGACATGGCAGCCATGACGTATGAAATGACTTGCGATGCGGCTAAGTTCATGAGCGACGATGCCTCGGTGCCCCAAATTTTCTGTATCGAGGGCGGCGAACGCCTTGCCATCAACGAACGCCCTATGGGCTCTGGCGAAATTGCCTTAGGTATTTACGCTGGTACTTCGGGCAACTACACCCTGAGCATCGACACCCGCAGCACAGGTTTTGATGTTGTGCTCGTGGATAAACTCCTGAACATTGAAACCAACCTCACCGCAGGTACGGCCTATACCTTTGCCGCAGAAGCCGGCACACACTGCAACCGCTTTGCCATCCGCATGAACGAAAACGGCATGGTGAACGACATTGAAAGCGCACCTACTGCAGAACTGAACATCAGCAATACAGGAAACGGCATTTGCATCACCAACGCGCCTGGTAGCGTTATGCTTTACACATTGACAGGTACACTCGTAGGCAGCAAGAGCGGCAACGTGGTGCGCTTCAACGTGCCCCAAGGTGTGTACGTGGTTAAGGCTGGCAACATGACCTATAAAGTTTCTGTAACTCAGTAAGAACCCTCAGACGAGATAAAGAATATGATCAAACGTTATCTAAGTTTATGTCTGCTTTGGGCTTGCTGCCTCTGTATGTGGGGGCAGTCGGTCGATGGTGGGTATGGGGGTGATTACCACCCCTCCCATCCCGATGACCCTGCCAAACCCATTGCCACATATCGGTTGACATTGACATCAACCGCTGGGGGCACGGTTGGGAAGAGTCAATCAGGCCAAGTCTTTAGTGAGGGGGCACGCATACGCATCCAGGCAGAAGCCTATACAAACTACAAGTTTGTGCATTGGTTGCAAAACGACTCCATCATTTCCACTGAAGCCGCCACCTATTTCACCATGCCTGCTCAGAATGTGGTGCTAAAGGCAGTGTTTGAATTCGCCCCCGGTGGATATGGTGGCGACTACAATCCCTCAACGCCCGATGATCCCGCCGCCACACAAAAGAGATACACTTTAAGCGCTGTGGCTTCACCCACCAACGGGGGAAGTATTTCACAACAAAGCACTAAGGTGGCAGCTGGAAACAGCACCTATGTACAGGCCCGTGCCAACAATGGGTATCGCTTTAAAGGATGGAAGTTGGAGGACGAACTGGTGTCAACCGAACCCAGGTATCACTTCGTCATGACCGATGGCGATGTGCACCTCGTGGCGGAGTTTGAATATGCTCCTGCAATGCCTGGCGACCCTACCGAAGGTGGACAGGTGCAGACCTATACGTTGCAATACCGCATAGATGGTTACGACTACCACTCGGAGCAGGTTGCACCAGGAACGCCCATAACGCCATTGCCTGATGCCATTCGAAAGGGGCACACCTTTAACGGATGGAGCAATGTTCCCACAACAATGCCCCATAACAGTGTGTATATCAATGGTTCATTCACCGCCAACACCTATCAAATCCAATTTGTGGTGGACGGCGAGGTGCTGCGCACCGAATCATTAGCCTATGGTAGCCTCATCACTTATCCCACGACATTGCCAGTGGTGGGCTACGCCTTGTATTGGCCCAACAGTTACACCGTGATGCCCGACAAGGATGTGGTGGCATACGGCCAATACAAAACCAACAAGTATGCGTTGATTTATTTGGTGGATGGAGTAGAGTATAAACGCACAGAACTGAATCCTGGCGAGACCATCTACGCAGAACCCGCACCAAACAAGGAGGGACACACTTTCAGTGGATGGAGCGAAATTCCCGAAACCATGCCCAACCATTACGTAGTGGTGAAGGGCTCCTTTACGCCCAACCAATACACACTGACGTATATGCTTGACGGACAGGTGTACTCCAGCGAGCAGGTTGAATACGGCACAACGCTCAAAAAGCCTACGGCCCCCAAGAAAGAAGGACACACCTTTGAGGGGTGGAGCGAAATACCGAAAACAATGCCTGCTAAGGATGTGGTGATTTATGGAACCTACCGCACGAATAAGTATTTAATTCGATTTAAAGTTGGCAACGAAATCATTGCTTCCGATTCCGTGCTTTATGGTGCTGCCATTGTGGCGCCAGAAGCACCAACCAAAGAAGGAAGCACGTTCAGCGGATGGAAGGATTTGCCCGACACGATGCCAGCCAAAAACCTCACCATTACAGGTTCATTCGTGGTGAATGGCTATACCTTGACCTATGTTGTAGATGGCGAGGAGTACCGAAGCATTACCTATGAATATGGTGCGGCCATCACAGCTGAGAAAGCCCCACAAAAGGAAGGGCACACCTTCAGCGGATGGAGCGAAATTCCAAAAACAATGCCGGCTGAGAACGTCACCATTACAGGGTCGTTCACCGTCAATACGTACCGCGTGACCTTTAAGGTGGGCAATGATATCATTGCAACCGACTCCATTAAATATGGTGCAAAGGTCAACGCTCCCGAAACGCCCATCAAGGAGGGATACACCTTTGGCGGATGGCAGGGCTTACCCGACACCATGCCTGCTAAGGACGTGACAGTCATTGGTACCTTCGTGGTGAATGGCTACACCTTGACTTATATGGTGGATGGCGAAGTGTACCGCACATATGCCTACGAATACGGCACGACCATCGTAGCAGAACGCGCGCCACAAAAGGAAGGATACACCTTCAGCGGA
>JAZKYK010000019.1:0-13484 GCA_045612125.1 Alloprevotella sp. | reverse complement strand
GGGAGAGATGTACTATTTTTAATCATAAAATTCTGCAAGTTTTATACCTTAAAGGTACAACTTTCTGCAGAAATAACCAAACAAATAGCAATCTCTTTTATTGTATATCAGATTGTTAGAGTTTTTTTAAGGGACGACTATATAATCTTTAATAATGTGACAAAATGATATTTTTCACTTTTTGAAAAAAAGTTGAAATTTCATGAAAAACGGGCAGAATTTGTGACATTTTGGGGAGAGTGGAGATGAGCCCCTTCAGAGAACTCCGAAAACTCCGAAAACTCCGAAAACTCTGAGAATTCTGAGCTCTCCGAGCCTTCGGCTAATGTTCTTCGTTCTTCCACAGGCAAGCTCTAACCATTCTGTCGTTGCCAAACTCATCCTGGCGTAGGGTGATATTGGTGTAGCCCATCGTTTTGAATAGTTCGCACGTTTCAGCACCATATGCCCGATTAATTTCAACGTAAATGCATCCACCATTGGTGAGGAGTTCTTGCCCACGCTGAGCTATGGCGCGGTAAAAGAGGAGTGGGTCGTCGTCGGGCACAAACAAAGCCAAATGGGGTTCATGATCCAGAACGTGGTGCTCCATCTCGGCACGTTCCTTTTGGCAGATGTAAGGCGGGTTGCTCACGATGGTCGTGAAGCGTGAAGAAGTGTAGATGGGCTGTAGGATGTTTTGTTCCTGAAACGTAACGCTCACCTCTAATTGCGTGGCATTACCTTGTGCCACGTGAAGGGCCTCTGTGGAGATGTCCCAGGCTTCAACCTTGGCATGCGGTAAGCGTTGCGCCAGACTGATGGCGATGCACCCCGACCCTGTTCCGATATCCAATATGCTTAGGTCCGTGCGCTGTTTTTCTTCTGTAGCCACCCACTCCACGAGTTCCAACGTTTCGGGGCGCGGTATTAAAGTGGCAGGAGTGACATTGAAGTAGGCGTCGCCAAATCGGGCTTTGCCCACAACGTATTGCATGGGTTCGCCCTTCGCCAAACGTTCAGCCATGAGCTTGAGTTGGTGTTGTTCTTCTTCGTTGAGCATTTCCGTCTTTCCCAAAAGAACATCCGTGCGCGTCAGGCCAAAAGCGTCCTCCAGCAAAGCAAAGGCAATGGCTTTCGCTTCGTTGGCGTCATGGTGCGTGGTGAGTATGTCTAAAAGGTTTCTGTAAGTCAAGGTAGAGTGTGTGTTGATGAGGTTATGAGTCGCTTACCTTAAGGTGTTTCTTAATAGTAATTGATGATGAAATGCTCTTTATTGAGGCGTTCTTCGCAGAAGCACACGCCGTAATCATGAAGGTCGAAACTTTGGCGCACCCAGGTGTGTTTGTACAGTTGTTGCCATGTTTGCTTCGTGGTTGCGTTTCGTCGTGGTTGTCTGACGATGATGAGCAGGCGGTCGTGTGCCAGGCTTTGCAGCAACGCGAGGTGTTCGGGCTCCAAATGTTCCTCTATATAAACCATTTCAAAGGTTGAGGTCGTTTCGTGGGCCTCATAGTCTTTTAAACTGGTGTAAGCGTGAAATGCCATGCGATGTGCGGCATTCATATACCGGCATGTCTGTTCAAAGTCGTTGCCTTGCCCTATTGCCAACGTTGCTTTGGGATTGTGGGCGTTGGTGATGCGAAAGAGCAGTTGCAGATCTTTCAGTCTGACGTGGTGTTGCGCGGCTTTAAATTGTTCTGCCAACTCTTTGTAGGCGTAGTACACCCCACGCTCGTACACCACACCCGTGACCCATTGAAAGGCAAACGGTGAGTGTATGCCATAGCCCCGACGTTTTCGAAAACGCCGTATCCACCGCAAGGGCCTTTTTATGTTGTTGATGATGGGTAACATATCATTTATGTACAGGTCGCACGCAGTGCTTTTAAGCCTCTGTTTTTGAATTTCTATATTCTATAAAGTGGTGGTTGCCGTAGTCGAAGTGGTGTTCCTGAACGTGTTTGATGGTTGGTGCACCCACGCCATCAGTGCCCAGTGGTGTGTCGCCTATTTCTTCCCAGGCTTCGTCCCACAGTCCACGGTCAATGAATGACTGGAGCACCTTCGTGCCCCCCTCCACAAGGAGTGATTGGATGTTTTGGGTGTGAAGATCGGACAAAGCCTCTTCAATACTTTCGTAAGCCACAAAACCTTCGGGCAATTCTTCTTCAGACACATGCCCTAAAACCACACGTAAGGGCGATGGTCCATGCCAATAGCGTGGCAGGAGCGAGGGTTTGTCGAGCAATAAGGTGTTGTGCCCCACAAGGATGGCTTGGTGTGTGGTGCGCAGGCGATGTCCCCTCAATCGTGTGACGACATTGGAGATGGCCAAAGGGGGTGTCGTGCTGTCGGTGCGCAGGGCATCGATATAGCCGTCGGGCGTGCGTGCCCATTTCAGGGTGATGTAAGGGCGTTTCTTTTCGTGAAACGTGATGAATTTTCGGTTGAGCTCCAGGCATTCCTTCTCGCACACGCCAACCACCACCTGAATCCCCGCATCGCGGAGCATCTGTATGCCTTTGCCCTTGACTTTGGCAAAGGGATCAACGCATCCAATAACGACCTTGGGAATGCGTTCTTTGATAATCAGTTCAGCGCAGGGTGGTGTTTTACCGTAGTGCGCACAAGGTTCCAGGCTGACGTAAATTGTGCTCTCGGGCAAGAGATGGCGGTCTGCTTCCTTCACCGAGCGTACGGCGTTTACCTCGGCATGAGCCTCGCCGCATTTGGCGTGATAACCCTCGCCAATTATTCGGCCGTTGTGCACAATCACCGCACCAACCATAGGATTGGGTGCTGCATACTGTTCGCCCTGAAGTGCGAGCTCTATACAGCGTTGTATGTATTTCTCCATAATGTATTCTGATAACGATTCTGTTCATGCGTTCAGGGTGCTTTCCCTTAAAGTTGTCCGCTTTCAATCAGCAGTACGATGCGCTCCACTTCACGGTCCTCGCCCTCTGGGTCATAGCGTTTGGCAAGGCTATTGCCAAAACATAAAGCGATGCCTTGATAGATGTTGGCGCGCACCACCCCCAGGAAGGCTTTAGTGATGGCATATCCTGAGTTGTGGCATTCGCGGTCCACGAGTTTCACGAGCAATCGCCCCTGGGTGCGTGTCAGTTTCTTCATCTGCTTGCCATATTGCTCAAACAATCCCTTTTCCACACGTTTCAAGTGCTCAGCACGTTGGTCTTCGGGCAGCATTTGCAGAAACTCATACGTTTCAATAATCGTGGCACGCACCAGCTTGGCAATGGGCAGCACTTTCTTGATGTTAAACACCAAACGGCTGTATTTCTTTCGGGCACGATCGTTCTTAAACGTGAAGTGCGGATATTTGTGTAGTGCAGGCAGGGTGATGTGTGGAATGCTATCGCCTTCATGAGCAATGGTCTCTACCTTAACCGCAATAGGCATTACCTCTTGTGCACAGAGGTGCGACGAGAGGAAAAAGCAGAGCAAAAGCATTGCGATATGTGTGGAAAACATTCTCATAAGCGCAAATTTATTAAGAAATTGCGAAATTTAAGGTTATAATTTCTTAAACCCACGTTTGAGGCGAAAAAATATCCTTACATTTGCTACAGAAATGCTTCACTGCTTTATTTTCAGTCCTAACATTTGCTTAGTAATGACGCTGAAGGCGTCACCGCTCAATAACCGGGCGGTTTGAGCGTAGCGAATACCCCCGGAGTGAGGCTATCTCTTGGAGTGCACCCTGAAGGGGTGCCCCCGCACTTGGCCCTATTAATGGGGCACACCCTTCGGGGTGCATCGATGGGGAGCATCTGTGTCCGGGGGTTGCCGCGAAGCGGCTACCGCCGCGGTTACTGAGCGGAGACACCTTCGGTGTCTTGCCCATTCGGATTAGTAGATTAGCAATTTCAAACAAGACCGTAATTTCAATTGCTGATTCGCATTACTAATTACTCACTACTCATTAATAAATATTGTTATGTCAAAGAGTAAGAAAAAAGAAAAGCCTGTTCGCTTGAAGAAGAGCGACATCCACGAAGGTCTCTTGACCTTGTTTGAAATGAATGCCGATAAGGAACTGAGTATAAAAACCATTTTTCGATATTTAAAAGCACTCACCCACCCTGCCAAGATGCTGGTGATGGATGTGATTGACGACCTCGTGCTTGACGATTATCTGGCACGCAAGGCTGAGGGCGTTTACCAACGCGTGCACCTCAATAACGATATGGTGGGCACGTTCCGCCGCAAACGCAATGGCCACAATATCTTTGTGCCCGATGATGGCGGTAAGGATATCCTGGTGTGCGAACGTAATTCCATGCATGCCCTTGATGGCGACCGTGTGCGCGTCACGATGTTGGCGCGTCGCTATGGTCACACCCGCGAGGCGCAGGTGACGGAAATCGTAGAACGAGCGCACGACACGTTTGTGGGTAAACTCCAGGTGGAACGCAACTACGCCTTCTTTGTGACTGAGAGCAGAGCTTTGGCGACCGATATCTTTATTCCCAAGGATAACCTCAAGGGTGGTAAGAATGGCGATAAGGTGGTGGTTAAGATTGTAGATTGGCCCAAGGACTCAAAAAGTCCGATTGGAAAGGTGGTCGATATTCTGGGTAAGCAGGGCGACAATAATGCAGAGATGCACGCCATCCTTGCCGAATATGGTTTGCCTTATAAATACCCAGCAAACGTTGAACGCGCAGCAGAGAAGATTGATCCAGGAATTACCGACGAGGAGGTAGCGCGCCGTCGTGATATGCGCGATGTGCTCACCTTTACCATCGACCCCAAGGATGCCAAGGACTTTGACGATGCCCTGTCTATCCGCGAATTGGGCAATAAGCAATGGGAAGTCGGGGTGCATATTGCCGATGTGTCGCACTACGTGCAAGAGGGCGACATCATCGACCGCGAGGCTGAGCGCCGTGCCACAAGCGTGTACCTCGTTGATCGCACCATACCGATGCTTCCAGAGCGCCTTTGCAACTTCATTTGTTCGTTGCGCCCCGATGAGGATAAGCTGGCTTATTCAGCCATCTTCAGAATGAATGAAAAGGGCGATGTGCTTTCGTGGCAGTTGGTGCACACCGTAATTCGTTCAAACCGCCGCTTTGCCTATGAAGAGGTGCAGACCATCTTCGAACAGAATGGCGAGGCGTCTGAGCAAGACTATAACCTGCCTGGCGAACATCCCGAAATCACTGGCAACTTTGAAAATCCCATTGGCGAATATGCGCATGAACTCCTCGTGCTGAATCGCCTGGCTAAGCAATTGCGCAACAAGCGCTTCAAGGAAGGCTCTATAGGTTTTGATCGCCCCGAAGTGCGCTTTGAAATTGATGAAACGGGCAAGCCCATAAGCACTTACGTCAAGGTGGCTAAGGATGCCAATAAACTGGTTGAGGAATTTATGTTGCTCGCCAACCGTTCGGTGGCTGAACGCATCGCCGTGGTGCCCAAGGGTAAGAAACCCAAGGTTCTCCCCTACCGTGTGCATGATGTGCCCGATCCCGAAAAGTTGGAAAAGCTACAAGGGTTCGTGGCGAAGTTTGGCTATAAGGTGCGCACCGAAGGCACAAAGACCGAAGTATCAAAGAGCCTCAACAAACTCCTTGAAGATGTGAAAGGTCATAAGGAAGAAAATATGGTCGAGATGGTGGCTTTGCGTGCCATGATGAAGGCTAAGTATTCTACCCACAACATCGGCCACTACGGCTTGATGTTCCAGTATTACACGCACTTCACCTCCCCCATTCGCCGTTATCCCGACACCCTCGTTCATCGACTCCTCACCCGCTATGAAGAGGGTGGACGTACCGTGAGTCAAACGAAGTATGAGGACTTGTGCGAACATTGCTCATCGATGGAGCAATTGGCAACGGCGGCTGAGCGCGCTTCTATCAAATATAAGCAAGTTGAGTTTATGGCAGAGCGCTTGGGCAAGGAATTTGCAGGCACAATCTCTGGTGTGACGGAATTTGGTATTTATGTTGAGGTGGATGAAAACAAGTGCGAAGGCATGGTGCCCCTGCGTGAACTTACGGGCGATTACTATGAATTTGATGAGCGTAATTACCAGCTCGTTGGCCGTCGCACGCACCGCACCTACGCCCTTGGCGATAAAGTAACGATCCGCGTGGAGCGCGCCAACCTTGAACGCAAGCAGTTGGACTTTATTATTGTAGACGAAGATGCACAAGACATCTTCAGCACACCTGCTCCTAAGTTCTCTGCTCCGGATTTCGGCAAGAAGAGTAAGAAGAAAAAAAGAAGATAGTCCTATGATAGTATATGTTATGTCGGGGTGCCCCGACTGTACCCAAGTTAAAGAACTCGCAAAGACCGATGCGCGCTTCACGCTTATAGATATCGCTGAAAGTCCTCGCAACCTCAAGGAGTTTTTGCGTTTGCGCGACACTCATCCCGCCTTTGAGCGTGTGAAGGAGCGTGGCGCGATAGGTATTCCCTGCTTCGTTCAGGAGGATGGTGACATTGTATTCTCTTTAAACCGTTTGAAAGATCACCCCGTGCTTGATGCTACAACCGATGATGTTCCTACAGGAGCAGCATGTAGTTTGGACGGAAAGGGGTGTTAAGTAACAGTAAAAAATAACTTACGCCAGTTTTTGATATTCGGAAATCCTTAAGTAGCGTCAGCAGTGGCGTAGCATTTTGAAACTCATACGATCCCGGATTTTTCGTTTACATTTGTAGCGTGAACTCTAAACAATGTCTATTATGAAACTCACAAAAAAATTATTTTCCAAAATGGGTGATGTCAAGGCACACTTGTACAAGTGCAGCATCTTGTTTGTTCTCGCTGTATTGGTGGTGGTGCCTCCAATGTTCTTTCAGGACCATGACTTACCCAACAATCCCGCGACGTACACTGCTGAGAAGGCATTGAAAATATACTCAAACCTGGGCAGTGACACGGTAGTGACACGCGTCAAGAAGGGCGAAGTGCTCACTGTATATGCCTATCGGCCAGCAAGCGAAAGTCACATGCAACCCTCGCTTTGGGTGCAAACCGCAAATGGCGTCCGCGGATTTCTTTACATCGTGGACACAGACATACCCGTGGTGGCGTGGAATGAAAGTTCCGAAACATTAGACACCATAGAGGTAACAGGCTTTGATGACTCAGGGGTGTACGACAAATACATCTGCAAATTTTCAGACGGCACGAAGGCTGAAGTTAAATTAGATGATATACGCCCCCTATTGCCCGACTCATTTACAAGGAAAGTACTTGCCAACAACAATAACGTATACATCTCCCTCCAAAAGTTTGAGCGCGAGTATATCGGCAGCACATATGCTGAAAATGATGAGAAGTTCCGCCCTGCCCTTCACACAGCAATAAGCAAGGGAAACATGTGTGCCACCTACCCCATTACCGTCATTGATACAAAGACAGGACTTCGCCACAAACCTGTTGTGACATACGACATCACAGGCAAGGCTGTGTCTTACGAATGGGCATCAAAGAATTCAAACACACAATGGATTACCAAGAACTTTCCAGGCCTGCGCTACATCGTGGACAATCCTGTCGTGGGCAGAGTCATCAACAGTTCCATGTTTGACTACTTCTCATGGATGTCAATGGATGATATAGGCGACGATACGATTGATTCAGCACTTAAATTTGTTTTGGCGATACTGATTCTGATACCCTGTTTGATGTGGTTCTTCTTACCGCCTTTAATTCCAACAGTGCTGATAGGCATCCTTCTCCATAAGCGTCAGGTGTTTAAAGGAATTGGAAACAGGAATATGATACTCATCCTGTTTGTGATTACTCTTGCATCTTTGTATCTATGGTTGGGAATTATGTATGCATGGGGTATGTTTGACTTTGTGGGACTGGTTAATTTATACATTGTGGTCAAAACATTCTTTATGGTCTTCAGGATATTCAGTTTCCGCTGCTATGTGTGTGGCGGTTTGGAAACCATGGATTATAAAGGCAAGGAAGTTTTGAAACAGTACAAGCAATGGCGCCCATATGCCAAGATGAGCAAGGTGTTGAGCGAGTCAAAAAACAAATGGAGAAGCTGGACCCGAACCACACGCACCTACAGCGATGGACATAAGGAAGTCAGTGACCATGACTATCAAACACATGTTGATACGACAACGACAGCATTGTATGACGATTACGAAATCCTGTTCTTGATCACCGAAGAAAGACATTGGCATAAGTGTAACATCTGTGGAGAGGAAAAATACTACGATTTTACAGATTTCAAGGAACTTGACCGCAGAAACACAGGACAACATGTTGAGACTCGTACAACCACGACGTAGCATAAAAAGAAGAGGGGCGTCAATTTTGACACCCCTCTTCTTTTTATACAATGTTTTAGAAATTATAATACAAACCAAACATAAGATTTGATGAGTTGACGTCTAATCCAAATCCATTGTCACCAAAGTAGCCATTTTCATCAGAGTCACGATAACCCAAGAAACCAGCATGCGCAATGAAGTCCAACTTATCGGTGAGGCCAACCTTTACCCCCGGACGGATACCTGCTTGCCAGCACGTATTATCGTCTTGTCCCTTTGTCTTGCTATAAGCAATGCCACCCGTAGCATCTGCAAATAAGCTTACGTTACCCATCTTGGCAAAGGTATAGCGCATGTAAGGCGAAACGGCAAACGCATTGTTCTTAGCTCCAGCTTTGTAGGTGTATTGGTAGTCTAAGTTTAAGCCGACAGCCACTTGGTCTGACACTTTATATCCGATTTCTGGACTTAAACCTAATGTGGTTTTGTTGGCATCGGCATCGCGCCATGCCTTGGCGCCTGCTCCCACATAAACCTGTGCACTAGCTGTCAATGTCATGATTGCAACAACCATCATAGTAAAAATCTTTTTCATAGTCTTTTCATTTTAAAGTTAGTAAGAATTGTTGTTGTTGAGCGCTCACGGAGCAAAAGTAGATACAAATAACAACCTAACAACAACTTGACTATTAATTAGTGTTAATATCTCCCTTTTTGACTATCGTTAACGTAAAATGGTAGATAGACATGCAATCTCAACCCCATTTTTTGCGCCAATATCCTTTGTTTGTGTTTGCCATCCGGATGGTTTCCGCAATTTTCGCATATTCTGCGTGAAAAAATAAAACAGGACTTTATAAGTTTAACTCCGGCGGATCACGAGGATCTACGCGTATCTTATAATGTCGTAAATATGGTTCTTAAATACTCGTGATACATGGAGATTTGTACGTTATAAACAACTTAATAGTTGAATAGTTTGAGGTTTTTGTAGGACCGCAATAATTATAAATATCAGGATAACAACGCTTTTGCCCCTTCAGGGCGAAACCCCAAAACATTCATAAACCCAGGGCGCTGCCCTGGGCTGGGTGCTTATTGGCCCTTCAGGCCGTTGCTCCTCAAAAACGTTACCGGACACTAATAATTATAAATTGGATAAGCACGTGGATTGACACCGGGCCGACACGGGGATCGGCCCCTACCATCTCTCAACTCAAACCGCATGGGCTCATATCGTGAGCAGAGTGTGATCCACGAGATCCGTGGACGAATAAAAGATATTACTGTTTGGTAAAAATGTCGCACGCAGAATACGCAAAATTCGCGGAAGTGCGCATACTTTGTTTGTGCTTGCCATCCGGAAGGTGGCGCAAGTGTAGCGTGCGCCTCCGCGTATTCCCCAATATAAGAGCATTCCTATCCGGATGGTTTCCGCGTATTCCGCGCATTCTGCGTGAAAAAACAAAACAGGACTTTATAAGTTTAACTCCGGCGGATTACGAGGATCTACGCATTATAATGTCGTAAATATGGTTCTTAAATACTCGTGATACGTGGAGATTTGTACGTTTAGCATGACTACATATCTGGAGCATTTAAGGTGGTTACCGGATACTAATAAATATGAACCAAGTACACATCTAAGCACATGGGTTAAAAGTGCTTCTTTCAGACTTTTCTCAACAGCAATTCATAAACACATTGAGAGCGGTTACCTTGGGCAACCGCTCTCAATATTTTTTTATCTGGTGGTGATTACTTAATCATCACCTTTTTGTTGTTGATGATGTAAATACCTGTTTTGAGGTTTGTGCGAATCCATGTTGCATCCACGCCCTTGGCGATTAATCGTCCGGTGAGTGAATAAACGTCAGACAATGCGTTGGTACCATTGACTGCTGTGATGCTTGACACGGTTGTTGTGCCGTACACCACCACGTCGTTAGCTGGCATGGTTTCGGGTACTTCCTGCCATCCCTCAAAGGTCTTGCCTTCTTCAAGTTCTACTTTAATGGGGTTAATGCTTGTGCCATATTCCACCATTTGTTCTTCATAGACTTCGCCGTCGAGGATGTAAGTCAACTTGTACTTGTTCACTTCATAAACCCCATTTGCAGTAACGTCGGCAGCAGGTACGGTTTCAGGCATGCCTTCCCATCCCTTGAATGTGTGACCTTCCTTTGCTGGTGCATTGGGGGCTACTATGGTAGAGCCGTATGTTAATGAGTCTGCCTGGATGATCTCTTCACCAATCTTAAAGGTTACGAGATATTTATTGACGGTGAATGAACCTGTAATGGTTACGTCTTCGGCAGGCATCGTTCCTGGAATCTCACTCCATCCGCTAAAGGTGTGTCCTTCCTTTTGTGGGGCTTGCTCAGGTGTGATGGTTGAGCCGTATTCGTAAGCGTAAGTGCGGTACACCTCACCATCAACCACGTAAGTCAAGGTGTAGCCATTCATAATAAAGTTTGCGGTTACCGTTACATCCTCTGCAGGCATTGTGTTGGGTAAGCCTTGCCATCCGCTAAAGGTGTATCCTTCCTTCGTTGGATTCTCAGGCGCATTGACCACTGCACCATATTCAACAGAGTCGGTGTGGATCACTTCGTCGTCAACCTTATACGTGATGAGGTATTTATTCTTGGTGTACGCCCCTGTTACAGTTACGTTCTCAGCTGGCATGGTCGTGGGTACGTTAGTCCATCCCTTGAAGGTGTGACCTTCCTTTTCTGGTGCAGCAGGTGCCGTAACGCTTGCACCGTATTCCACGGATTGCTCGCTTACGACAGCGCCATCAATGGTGAATGTTAAGGTATATGTGTTCACCTCGTATGCGCCTGTTACAGTTACGTTCTCAGCAGGCATGGTCGTGGGTACGTTAGTCCATCCCTTGAAGGTGTGACCTTCCTTTTCTGGTGCAGCAGGTGCCGTAACGCTTGCACCGTATTCCAGAGTTTGCTCGCTTACGATAGCGCCATCAATGGTGAAGGTTAAGGTGTATGTGTTCACCTCGTATGCCCCTGTTACAGTTACGTTTTCAGCAGGCATGGTTGTAGGCACGTTGGTCCAACCCTTGAAGGTGTGGCCCGTCTTTTCGGGTGCAGCAGGTGCTGTTACCTTTGCGCCGTATTCCACGGTTTGCTCGCTTACGACAGCGCCATCAATGGTGAACGTTAAGGTATATTTGTTTACCTCGTATGCCCCTGTTACAGTTACGTTTTCAGCAGGCATGGTTGTAGGTACGTTGGTCCATCCCTTGAAGGTGTGGCCCGTCTTTTCGGGTGCTGCAGGTGCTGTTACCTTTGCACCGTATTCCACGGTTTGTTCGCTTACAACAGCGCCATCAATCATGTAGGTGATGGTGTATGAGTTTACCTTGAATTGTGCTTCAACACTGATATTGCCATCGGGCATGACTTGAGGCATTCCGCTCCATCCCACGAAAGTGTAACCCTTCTTTGCGGGGGCTGTAGGTGGTGTGATGGGCTTACCTGCTTCAACGGTTTGTTGCTCATAAACCGCACCATCTACGATGTAAGTGATGGTGTGGGTTGCAGGCGTTTTGAATTCATCTTCAGTCACCAATTTGATTTCTGCTGGTGCGCCTTCAGCGACTGTGATGTATGCCGTATTTTCAGGGATGTTCTTCAGGTTAGCATCGGTGATGAATCCTAAATCGCCATTTGCCATTTTGCCCAATACGCGCATGGTCTTTGCGTTGTATGCCACCACGTTATTGTGTTTCCCCTTAACATCGTTGCAGAAATAAACACCCTTGAGCAGGTTGCCACTCACCTTGGTTGAGGCGGAGGTAAGTAAGGTCAAGCGATTCTTGCTGGCCTCTGCAGAATTGGATTGAATGATCACGGGCGTAGCAGCTGGTACTAATCCGTCCTTCACTTCCTTCCACACCGCCATACCCTTCTCTACGCGATCCACGTAGTAGGCCTTCATGTTTGCAGGCAGTTGATAAGCAAACGAGGCATAGAATGTTTGGAAATGACCCTTGCTGGTTGCGATGCCTGGCTTCAAACCGAAGTAATTATCACCATCAGCTGTTATTGGGTGTAAGTACCAATCGCGGGTTTTTGTGCCGCTGGTCATGACCGCCCCATCATCGCCATCCCAATCTTCATCACAAAGGTATTTAACAATGCCTGAAGCCTGAGCATAGGCTTGGTAAGCGCCCTTAACACTTCTGCTGGCTTTAAGCTTAATGTAGTAATTGATAATGCTGTAGGTGTCAATACCTTGCGATTTCAAATTGTAGTTGCTGTTTCCTACATTTTCAATGTAGATAATCGCGCCTGGTTTTGAAACCACATTGTCAAAGCCCTTCAGGGTGATTAAAGCACCGAGGTCGGCATCTGTTGTTGCTATATCCACACCGCCCTTATTGTCGATTACGGTGATGTAACGACTTGTCTTGTGGTTTTGTACTCTATAGAACCCACTGTTCTGAGCAAAAACCTGAAGCGACAGGATAAAGATCAATAATGAAGTAAATAATCTCATAAGGATATCAGGATAGAGTTTAGTTCGTAAATGAGCGTAATACGCAATATCACAACAAAATTACGCATATTATTCATTATGAAGCACAAAACGTGAAAAAAAGCAGTCGGCATGTGCCGTTGAAAGTTCTAAAATGGTTGGTGCAGATTGCAAGATAAGATCTTAAGGTCGCGCTTTGGTGATAAGCTCGTTAAGGTCGTGTGGTGGAGATGAGGTTTTTGAGGTCATTAAGGTAGGGTGTTCAAAATTGTAAAAATCAATGAGACAGAGTAAAGAGCACAGTTGTCCTCTGTCCTGACTTCATCACTTTTTAGTGCTATTAAACAGCGAAGATTGAAAATCATCAAGTTAGATATTCTAAACGGGATAAGTTTGGGTGACTCAAACCTATGTTTTATTTCTAGAATTTGTGACGTTTTGATGAGAGTAATCGAATATTTTTCTATCTATCAATATACACTGCGGAGCCAAATTATTCGCCAAGACTCATCAAACCATCTCTAATTATTCGCTATGGCTCATCAAACCGTCTAGATTTAAAATCAAATGTTTTCTTGTTTTTTCTAGAATTTGAGAATTTGAGAATTTTTTATTCATCAAGATGAATTTATTGATTGATACACACTGCGGAGCCAAAATTCTCTAATTCTCTAATTCTAGACATTTATTGATGCACAGCGGAGCCAAATTATTCGCCA
>JAZKYK010000018.1:0-9799 GCA_045612125.1 Alloprevotella sp. | reverse complement strand
CATTTCCGAACCGCCCAGCTTTCGTAAAACAAAAGCAAAAAGGTGAGAGAATGATGAATTTTTTTCAATCATTTCCGAACCGCCCAGCTTTCGTAAAACAAAAGCTTTTGCCCTTTCAGGGCGAACCATCCGGGATACCCCCACCCAGGGTGCCGTTCCCTACGGTCACTTACCCTGGGCTGATAGCTGATGCCCCTTCAGGGCGTACCATTCGGCTTTGTTCTTAAATGACGATAAAATACTCTGGATTTAACTCCTGATTCAGACAGATAATAAATTCACTAAATCTCTAATTCTAAAAAAAAACGAGAAAGCACAAAGACGTAATGTGTATCAAAATAGAAAAAAGAAGTCCAGAGCGAAAAACAGCCAAATAATCACTAAAAAGAACAGATTTAAGCCACCAAAGAAATATTAAGGGAACGAAAAGTTTAACGTCACTAATCAATAACGACCTATAAACGGCGGGTATATCAACTCGATCTTGATACACCCGCCGTTTATATATTAATCATTAAAATTACTTCATGAAGATCTTCTTGCCATCTTGAGTCACATAAATCTGACCGCGCTGAATTTTATTCACCTTAACACCATTAAGATCGTAAAGAACGGTCGTATTGGGTTGTTCGGTAAGAATATTTTCAACACCAGTGAGGTATGTATCCTCGGGCATCAAATAAACTTCCTTTGAATCATTAACTTCCTCCTTAACCAAATAAGCCGTGTTAGCCTTAATCGAAGTTGTGGTGGTTGCCACGCGCATACGTGAGCGTGCACCTGCAACGCTTGAAGATGTTAATGAGGGGAACAAAGTACCCTTAGTAAAACCTGTTTCCTTTAATGTTGTACCGTGAAGCAAATTAGTTGAAGGAACTTCTGTTTGGTCGTCATACACAACTTCTGCAGTGTAATCGCCCTTACGCGCCACCAAAATAACGGGAACATAAGCGGGAACAACACCTGTTTCAACAGAATCCATCACTGCAATATCGTACACTTCACCTTCAACAGTCTTTTCGCCTACCTTTTCAATAGTGTATGCCGCAACACCTTCAGGCAACTTCATAGCAAAAGGATAGCAAGCATTGAGGTAGCCTAATGTAGGCGTTGAGATGGTAAACGTAGTTACTTCAACAACTTTCCAAATATTATTCTGGTCAGAAGCGCCACCGTTCCACATACCAGTATTTACATCTGAATAGGCATTGAGGTTATTACCTGTGCCTTCAATATTAAAGGTGTAATAACCATTCGCTTCATCAACGCAAACCGCATTCCACTTTTGAGCGTTGCTCTTATCATCCAACGCTGTAGTTTGCTGACTGCCATTACCACCGAGATAATGTTCACTTTGGGGACTATAGATATAGAAAGAGCCATCTTCACCCTGGAGATCCCAAATTTGATCGGGCGCCTTTGATGAAACTGCAGCACGTGCCAAACTCCAAGTTACCTTACCATTTTGATCAACAGAAGAATTCACACCACAACTTAAAGCTGTTTGTTTCTGAGCCTTACTGATGATGCGGTAATACTTATTGCCTTCAAGAGACTTTTGATAATTCATTTCTTCAAAGATCTTAACGCGCTGACCATCATAACCAACAGCCATAATATAAGCCGCAGCTTGATCTTCCTTGCTTGCGCCAGGGTAAAGGACCTTGGTGAAGCTATGTGCGTCGTTACTTGCAAGGCCATACATCGTAATACGAATCAGTTCGCCTGCAGCATTATAAGTTTCGAAAGCAACAGCATTCTTAACCACGTTATGATCAACAACAACATAATTTCCGCTTAATGAGCAACCTGAACCTAACTCTTCAGGAGCTTCCAACTTCAAGTTGTCACGATAAATATGGAAGTTATGGGCATTGATAAAGTTAAGTTCTTCAGTAACTTCAGCATATTTTTGCTTTGCTACATGATTCTTCAAGTTGTCGATCATTTCTTCTGTGATGATGTTCCAACCTGCGCCGTAATCTTCAATATAAGCGTGGATAGGACGGAGCATACCTGCCTTTTCAAAGAAAGGAAGGAGGTTAAGCTTAGTGCTATCGCATGCAATCTTCATCCAATTCATCTGCTGCATACCATTTGTTGGATAGATTGAACCATAATTTTCAGTTGTACGAATAGATTCAATCACCATAGGCACGATATCTGGACACTTACCCGCAAGTGTACCCCAAAGTGTGAGTTGCCAGAAAGGCACGAGCTTCACGAAGTGGTCGTAGTTACGGCTTGTTGTTGTTACAGTGCCAATATTAAAGCCCTTTTCATCCTGTCCTTGAACGGTTTTTGTTTCAGGAGTTGCACCGTGGTAGTCAGGTCCATCCTGCAATTGCCATGCAACACCCTTACGCAATGCTTCTTCGAAGTAAGTTTGCATACGACCACCGCGCATACCTGAGTAGTCGTTGATACCTGAATTTTCGTCTTCAAGACGGAGGCTGTGACGGTTGCCTGTGCCATGAAGCTGAGCCCATGCCGCATAGATATTATTGGTTGTTTCACCACAACCACTCCACTTGAAACCAGGTGTTACCTGGTTATTGTGACCCCATTCGTGCCCAACGCCCCAGAAGTCGAAGCGCTTTGAATCAGGACACATAATACCACCAAGACTATTGTAATGACAGTATGATCCTTCGCCACCGGCAGCCATAAAACCATAGTCGGTAGCATAGAAGAGCTGACGGTTCTTGACTTGCTTACCGTAGCGTTCAAGACCAAGGATATCGCGTTCTGCCCACTGTACCTGTTGATAAAGTGTCATGGTAGAGTCAACATCCGTAGGACAGTGTTGCAACCATGCGCTTACGGGATAAGCTGTCTGTGCGTGCTTAGAACGTGTCACCAAAATTGTGTGGTCATCTGCACTACGTCCCTTCAAGAGTTCCACCCAATCAGCATTGGTCATTGTTTCTTGATCCCAATAACCCTGAACAGGCGCATTAACGAAGTGAAGCTTTACATTAGGTGCTGTTTCAAAGTTGTTGGTGTAATAATCTACGAACACGTTACCTTCTGAAGCAGCTGTAATGTAGTTAAAGCCATTCTTAAGACCATATTCACTGTAGTTTTCGTTCGTGTACCAATTCTTAATTTTCAAACCAACCGAAGCACTTTCAATACCACTGGCAACAACAATACATGATTCACCCTTCTTGAGGTAAACCCCTGTTGGGTTTTCATAGTTGTTGTACTGACTGCTCACCTTCAACATATTGCGAAGGGTGCTTGTAGGCATATAAGCTTCATACTCACCCACACGGAATTTCTTGTATTTGTCGGCATTTGTAAGGATATTGTCAACGAGTTGCTTAACATCTGCATCTTCAATACCTTCGCTTGACGTCACCTCTGGCTTAAGTTCGGTGTAAAGTTCGTCCACAAAGTATGCGGCAAACGCATCACGCTTTGTATTGTCGATTTGATACACTTCTATTTCAGCCGCTGAAGCAACATTAAAATAACCTCCAGTGATTTCAAAACGAATCTGTCCACACTCTACACCACCTAAGTCAAATTCTGAAGCTGAAGAGGTGCCGTTGGGCTGAAACTCACCAACTTCCTTAAAAGTAGAGCCTGTTGTTTTGGGCGCATAAGCCACCTTCACCTTGATCCAGTTACCATTTTGATTGCCATCACAACGAGGGATGTACTTAACGTAATCAACCACTGAAACTTCCTTCAACTTCACAGTGAAGCGCACTGGGAATGTTGTACCATTATAGGCACTGTGCCACATCGTGCTGTAGTCACCGTCAATGGCTTTCTTTGCTTCTTCACCAGGTTGATAGGTGCTGGCAGAAGCCGAAGCTATCGCCACCTTCTTGTCCTGAGCACTCACGCCTAATGTCATGGTCAACATCAGGAGCAAAAACAATACTTTTTTCATGTATAAAATTTTAATAATGATGATTTAACCTTGCAAAGTTACACCTAATAATTTATATATGAGGTATAAATCTCAAAAAAACAAAAAAACGAGCAACAGAACTTTCACACCTTAGTTCATGTTATTCGTTTTTTTAGTAACGTAAACTACGTTTTTATTTCACGATAATCTCATCTGCAAAGATCCATCCACCGTGCTCCGAGCGATGAGCCTTTACCCGTAAATAGCGACCTTCAGCCTTACCTTTCCAGGTATAGGTCTGACAAGCCTTACGGTCGTGACGACCGATGGTAAAGGTTTGTCTTCCAACTTCCGTGAAGTTCTCATTATCGTCGGACACATAGATTTCATAGGTCGCGGGCAACCATACCTCTGCCCCATTGGCTTCAATAAAGCCTGTTGACACCTCACGAATCTTTTGACGTTTACCCAAATCGACGGTTACGTCAAAACGATCGCCCTTTATAAATCCCTGCCAGCGTTGATCTGAATAAGTCCAACCACCACGCAAACCATCTGTAAGCGTAGCGTCACCTCCTGCTGTATAATATGGCGAATAAGGCAAATTATACTGCACCTTACAGCCCACGGCCTTATGTTTTACGGGTTCTTTATACTCCTTACGAAGTCCTATTTCCTGCGATAAATCAAAACTATTCACACCCTGCTGACGAAGTGTAGCGACTATTGCTAAAGCCGTTTTATGGAAATCCTTAAACGCGGGGCGTTGCTCACCATTCCAGCCAATTTCCGCAATAGCCAAAGCACGGGGATAAAGCATGTATTCAGCATGTTCTGGGGTTGGGATATACTCTGCCCAAAGGTTGCCTTGAATACCGACTACGCTCTTACGTTCTTCCGCATTAAGTTCATCCATGGACACATTTTTATAAACCTGTTCCAATGGAAGATAACCACCAATCGCCTCGGGTTGGAAAGGTGGCGCATCCTGGTAATAATCGAAGTAGCAATAGGCACTTGGGGTAAGAATAACCTTCAATCCACGTTGCACTGCCTCGCGTGCCAATGTTGTGGCGCGCCAATTCATAATGTGCGTACCTGGCACTAAGGAATCAGCCAAGACCTCATCCCAACCCACGAGCGTACGTCCGTGCTTCAACAAGAAATCATTCATGTGGCGAATGAGGTAGCCTTGCAATTGTTGCACCTTTTCAAGCCCAACCTCTTCTGCTTTCTTCTGACACAATTCACATGTGGGCCAAGCGGCCTTCCCTGCCTCATCGCCCCCAACGTGAATATACTGCGCCGGGAACACGTCCATCACTTCGAGTAGGACATTTTCCAGAAATTCATAGGTACCAAGATTGCCAGGACAGAAGTCGGCGGCCTTTAAAGGTATATGCGTACATGAGAGTTCGGGATAAACAGCCAACACCTCTTCAGAGTGACCAGGCATTTCAATTTCTGGAATAATCGTAACACCTCTTTCCTGAGCGTAGGCAACGAGTTCACGTAATTCATCCTGGGTGTAATAACCGCCTGAAGCACCGGGTTGTCCCTCCTTCATATATGCACGTCCACCATTCCACCACGTTTTCCAACTTTCATGTGTGCGCCATGCTGCCTCTTGAGTCAATCGTGGATAGCGTTTGATTTCCATACGCCACCCTGCAGCATCCGTCAGATGAAGATGAAGGGTATTTAGCTTAAATTGCGCCATAATATCAATTTGCTTGCGGATGTGATCAAGCGTAAAGAAATGACGCGACACATCAAGCATCACCCCGCGCCATGAATAGGTTGGGATGTCTTCTATCTCAACAACTGGGAACCCACCTTTAGGTAAGCAGAGTTGTTTGAGTGTAGCGGCACAACGCACCAAACCGTCCTCGTGCGCCACGCGCAGAAGCAGCGTATCGGGAGTGATACGGAGTTGATAAGCCTCAGCCGTGGGGGCGCCATTCCATTTTTCAATGCACACAACGGCCTTGCCTTTTGGTGCGGTACAATCCTTTAAAACCTGGGTCAAATAGGCCGACGTGTAGGGAACATCAGCGGCATACTTGATTTGAAGTTGAGGATCCAACACACATGTGCCTTTACCATATTCCACCTTTGTGGGTTTGGGCAATAACGTCTGTGCCGAAACATTGAACAATGCGTCACAAAGAAATAACAACAGAAATATAAGATGCTTCATATATAAAATATAATGTTAATTGTTTCGCTTTGGGTAAAAGGGATAGCTGAACAACATGCTCTTTTGGTCAGCGCGCCAAGCACCCTTTATAATGCAAAGTTAGGTAATCAATGAAGAACTCACAAAAAAATCTTATGAAATATATAATATTCAAACAAACTGTACGTTATGTTAATGTATCCCAATCAGTAAAACCAGGTCACACCAACTTCTTTTGCCTATGATAGATTCTACTCCTGTTTATTATTACAAACCCAGCGAAAGACTTTTGAACCAAATCCGCGCCTTTGCCCGAGCATATCGAGGAGACTTGGATTATAACCGAGCACCGAGCACGAAGGTGAGCGACGAAAGAGCATAGTGCCGTGCATGGTTTCGCGAAACACCCAACGCCAAACTCTATGTCGTGCTCTAATAATTGAGTCTATTTTTCGCTTGTTATGATTTTTATTTATAAATTTGCAATCGTGTTTGCGCCATTCAATGCACAAACACGATTGTAGGTTTATATTGAATTCAGAAACTCCTTGAGAAACATGAAAAAAATACTTCTTCTTGGCAGTGGTGAACTCGGTAAGGAGTTCGTTATTGCCGCGCAACGATTAGGTCAACATGTCATCGCCTGCGATTCATACGCAGGAGCTCCAGCCATGCAAGTAGCCGATGAATTTGAAGTTTTCTCTATGCTTGATGGCGAAGCACTTCAACGCGCCGTTGAAAAACATCAACCAGATATCATCGTGCCTGAAATTGAGGCTATCCGTACTGAACGCCTTTATGATTTTGAAGCACAAGGCATTCAAGTGACCCCTTCAGCCCGTGCAGTGAACTTCACCATGAACCGCAAGGCTATTCGCGACCTCGCTGCTAAAGACTTGGGATTAAAAACCGCAAAGTATTTTTACGCAACCTCTTTTGAGGAATTAAAGGAAGCAGCAGCCAAGATCGGTTTCCCCTGTGTTGTTAAGCCTTTAATGTCGTCATCGGGCAAGGGACAGAGCGTAGTCAAAACAGCAGACGACCTCCAACACGCATGGGAATATGGTATTTCGGGCAGCCGCGGCGACCTCAAAGAACTCATCATTGAAGAATTCATTAAGTTCGACAGCGAAATCACGCTTCTCACCGTAACCCAGAAGAATGGCAAGACCTTGTTCTGCGCGCCTATCGGACACGTTCAGAAAGGTGGCGACTATCGCGAAAGTTTCCAACCAGCAGCCATCTCACCCGAACATCTTAAGGAAGCTGAAGATATGGCAGCCAAAGTAACAGAAGCGCTTACAGGCGCCGGACTTTGGGGCGTTGAATTCTTCCTGTCAAACGAAAAGGGCGTTTACTTCTCTGAATTATCCCCCCGCCCACACGACACAGGTATGGTCACTTTGGCTGGCACTCAAAACTTCAATGAATTTGAACTACACCTGCGTGCCGTTTTAGGCCTCCCTATTCCTTGCATCAAACCTCTGCGTGTAGGTGCAAGCGCAGTGATTCTTTCTACATTCGCCAGCGAAAATGCCCCTTCATACAAAGGTCTTGAATTAACATGCGAAGAAGATGCCGATGTTCGCATCTTCGGAAAGCCCACCACAAGAGTAGGTCGTCGCATGGGCGTTGTTGTGGTTAACGCACCTTTAGGTACCGACCTCAACCAAGTGCGCGACAAGGCAAAACGATTGGCCGACTGCGTAGAGGTTGTTGAAAACAAATAGTTCAAGTTTCGCAAGTGCTCAACTTTTAAGGTTTTAATTTAAGATCACCTTAAATTGACATCCGGACGCACCCCTTTCCCTCCGAAAAGATTAAAACCATTAGAAATTCTTTGACAGAAAGTTTTATACACTTGCGAAAGTTAAGACAAATAACAAAATAGAGGATGCGTCAAGACTATTATTTTGGCACATCCTCTATTCGTTTAAGATGGATTCTACAACAAAAATGAATCATATTGAAACTATATTGGAACGACGTGGTATTCGCGTCACTTCCCTCCGTTTATTGCTGTTGCGTACAATGCTCCAGCAAAATTGCGCTGTCTCCCTCAGTGATTTGGAAACTATTTTAATAACGGTAAACAAATCCACCATTTTCAGAACGCTGACATTGTTCCTGCAACACCACTTGGTGCACCAGGTGGAAGACGGCAGCGGACACACGAAGTATGCCTTGTGCGCAGAGGACTGTCATTGCGGCGAACACGAGCCATCGCCCATCACCGATTTACACACCCACTTTTATTGCGAATGCTGTAAACGCACGGTGTGCCTCCATAACTTAACCATCCCTAACATGGAAATCCCGCAAGGTTTTCAATTACATTCTGCCAATTTTGTTTTAAAAGGCATTTGCAACCAATGCAATCAAACAAACACAACTGATGAAATTTAAAATCACTCCCTTTATATTCATACTTATCTTGGGATTAGCCTGCTTCGTGTACCAACACAACGACAATGTGTTGAACACAGCAATGGCCAAAGCCGCCGAAATATCTGCGCCACCACCCCAGAAAAGCAAGAAAAAAGCCAAAGCGCCAGAGAAGCAAACCACCAAAAACAATGAGCGCAAACTGGAATTACCTGGTAAGATGCGCCACACACCCGAAAAGATTATCACACACACAGGTTATACCTTGTCATTCAACAGAGAACACAACAACCCCAATTGGGTGGCTTGGGAACTTACAGCTGAGGAGGCTTCCGGAAAACTGCCTCGTGACGATAACTTCCAACCCGACCCCGAGGTCGCTGAAAATCATCAAGTGGTACATGCCGACTATAAAGGCTCGGGCTACGATCGTGGTCACATGGTGCCCGCTGCCGATATGAAATGGAGCAGTCGTGCCATGGCTGAGTGTTTCTACATGAGCAACATCTGTCCACAAACACACACCTTAAATGCAGGCGGATGGGAAACATTAGAAAGTGCCTGCCGTCGTTGGGCAAAACAAGAAGGGGCGGTTTATATCGTATGCGGTCCTGTATATAAAGGTTCAAAACATAAAACAATAGGACAGCATCTAAAAATCACGGTTCCCGAAGGTTTCTTCAAGGTTGTACTTTCAATGAACAAAGGCAAAGAGAAAGCCATCGGCTTTTACTATGCCAACTCTAACGCCAAGCAAACCATGCAAGCCACGGCAACGACAGTTGACGACATTGAGGCACGCACTGGAATGGACTTCTTCGTCAATATTGATGACCGACTCGAAGAACGCATTGAAAGTACGTTCTCACTCAAACAATGGAAGTAGGAGAAGTAGGGGCCGATCCCTGTGTCGGCCCGTCGTCAATCAACTCGCAAATCGCGCCAATCTGTGTCAGCCCGTCGTCAATCCTTGTCGATACCCTCTACAGCCCTATCGCTAAGCATCAACAGTCCGTATGGCAAGACGCCGGCGGTGTCTCCGCTCTGCAGCGATTGATACAAAGCGCCTAACCCTGAACCCAACAGAATCCCATAGAAGCACCCAGAAGGGCGTGCCCCAACGAGAGCACGAGGACTATTGAAATTGATATTACACGTCTGAATCAGGAGTTAAATCCAGAGTATTTTATCGTCATTTAAGAACAAAGCCGAATGGTACGCCCTGAAGGGTAGGGTGTTCAAAATAGACATCAAAAATCTACCCATTTTTCACTAATACTTTTAGTCGTTTGACAACCAAATTCGGAGAGAGATGAGCGTCTGTCCATTCTTTAATATGGCGATGCCTTCCAAGTTCCAAACGCTCTTTG